>JAAEMK010001255.1 GCA_024225635.1 Desulfobacteraceae bacterium
ATATCTGTGATATGTTCATGAGTTTGATTCACACCTGAAACCTGATGAGCATCAACGCCATGGAGTATATCATAGCCCTTCAAAAAAATTCTGCCAGCGTATTTACCACGCCCTCCAATTGGATGCCGTGGAACTATGAGGCTACCATGCTCATGGAGGCATAAACAATCTGACCCTTTCCCCTCCACACCAGATTCAATAACCGGTCCGAGGAGGACAACAGCAACCAATCTTTCCTATCCTGACCAGACCTTGTCTCAGAGTTGCGTACCCATGTGCAGCTGTTTCAACAGGTTCTGGGGAAACGCATCCTCTTTTCATATTGTTCTGGAGCATAGTCTATCATGCCCATGGAGGAATTTCACGCAAGCTTGCCGAAGGGACACGATGCTGTATGCATTTTGTCATAAGTTCGTTTCCCTTACCTTTGAGGGGGACGAGCTCTACATCATTGTAGGGAAGCGCACTGCCCCCTTGGAGTCCAAGGGCTGGACTGCTGTTGTAATGGATCGGGCCAGTCGTTTCATCGTAGGTCAGTGCTGTGGTAAAAAAGACGCTGCATTATTCAAGTCAGCTATGGAAACCGCGTGTAATTTTGTTCGTCAAACAGGGAATTTGTCTTCTCTGTCGGACGGGTAAAGACGCTCTTTGACTTATGCTCAGAGGTATTGCAAACAGGAAAACGGGGCCGTCCGGCCAAGGTCCTTCCGAAAGGCGTTTGACAGCGCGTCAAAAACAAGGGAGACCAGAAACACAAAAGAGGTCGGAAACGTGCTAAATATCAAGCGCCTCAGGGGAACATCCCGATACAAATCAGAATTTACCAGACTCTGAAATACATGCAAATCACCCTGAGGGACAAAACGCTGCAACCCGAAGGAGTAACAGCACGTTTAGAAGAAGAACGAACACATACGCCAAGACAAAAAAAGGATTACAACTAACCCTGGGTGTTCAACAACTGATACACAATTTTGTTCGCCCCCACTGGACGACCAAGGAGGTTCCGGCGGTTTCCTTGGGGATTGTCAATGAACCTTTTACTCTCGAAGATATTCTATCGATGCAAAAGGCTGTTTAGAAGTAGTAAAAGACCGAATTAGTAAAGTATCACAAAGTCCGATTGGAATGATAAGAACCCAGTGCCACCATGGGTTAAACGGCGATATCCTGGTCTGGAACCCAGTGACGAAACGACGCCATGAGCTGTCATCCATGGGCATACGGGTCACAAAAGAGACGCTCAAAATTCAACTCAGGATGTCAGGCCAGGAGGATTTTCTTGATCTCCCCTATCACCAGGCCATTCTGAACGATCAAATTCCACTCAGCATCGGAGGCGGCATCGGACAGTCAAGGACCTTCATGTATCTTTTGCGAACGGCTCATATCGGGGAGGTTACCGTATCCGTATGGCCAAAGGAGCTCAAGGATATCTGTGCGAAAAACAACATCCATGTGCTCGAATAAACACCGTCACCTTTTTCCCCTCCCCGCCTGACTCCTTTCCGTTATTGACAGAGCCAATTGTTTGCTATATGGTTTTTTATCGGCCAGCTGGCCGATAAACTGTCAAGAAGCCGGCAAAACGTGGCGATCCACTCTATTTTGAGAGTAGCTGCCTGTTGTATGCATAGATGGAATGTTGTGCCGGGGATCTATGGCAAAAACAAATTCCAGGTTATCAAGGAGCAACCATGGGACATTTTCGTGAGGTTACGTCGGGACGCCGGGTGCTGCAAAGGTGCTATATCGCCTCCATGCTCTGGTTTGTGGGACGGGCCATTGTGGCCGCATCCAAGGCGGACAAGGATGTAAAACAAGAATTTGATGCGTTGCCGGACGGGTTCACGTTCTCATTGGGCTCACTTCCTTCCGGGCCTCGCATGGTGATTCGGAAAGAGGCCGGGGGCAAGGTCCGGTATCTGGACCAAGGCAAAGGGGAGGCCATTGATTTGCATCTCACAATCAAGCATCTCCAGGCTTTTTTCATGATCTTTTCGTTCCAGGAGAGCACCTCAACCGCCAACGCACGGGCACGGCTTTTTGTGGACGGCGGCGTGCCCGAGGCCTGTGCCGTGGTCCGGGTAATGGATATTGTCCAGGTTTATCTGCTACCGAAGGTGATAGCGAAGCTGGCCGTAAAGAGATACCCGGCCTGGTCCTGGCGGCGTCATATCCTGGGGCGAAGCGCGATTTACCTGAGAACTGTAACAGGCATTTAAAAGGGAGGCGTGCACAATGAATACAAGTGTTACCCAGTTTGTTTTTCCATCAAAGATTGGTGCGGGCACCCGGGCCATGGAGCATCTGCCCTATGACCTCAGCGGGTTTGGGGCCGTGCGTCCCATGGTGGTTTGTTTGGAATCCGTTGATACGGGTGGGGAGCTGACGCCCCTGGAAGACGCCTTCCGGGGATCAGGCCTCACCTTTGGGGTGTATGCCATGGAGGACACGCCCACCATGGAAACGGTCCGGGAAGCATGGACCCATTATCACGAAGGGGGATTTGATGCCGTCATTGCCGTGGGGGGCGGAGTGGTGATGGACGTGGCCAAGTGCCTTGCTGTCGCAGGAGCCGACACACCGGATCTCCTTCGCGAGAAGCTGCATGAAGGGGGCACGGTTTCAAGAACAGCACCCTTTGCCTGGGTCCCCACCCTGGATGCCACATGTGGGGATTCGGCTCCCCGGGCATGCCTTGGGGAAAAACGGATTAACGGCCAGGCCCTGGCTCCCAATATCATCGCCATCGATCCGCGCATGCTCTCACCCCGTGACCCCCTCGCCGTGGCTGAAGCGGGCCTGGGGGCCCTGGCCACGGCCCTGTGCCCCTATGAAGGGGGAGAGATCCATGGGTTGATCCGCCCCTATGTGCAGCTCAGTGTCCGTCAGGTCATGGCGGGACTGCTCCCCTTGCTGCAGCCCCGGGAGCGGCAGATACCCCCCAAAGGTGTTCTCAGGTGGTTCCGCAAGGAAGAAGGCCGGGAGGAGGAGGTGGCCTATGTGACGGCCATGGCTGTGTCGGGGGCCCTTGAACCCGAGGCGGATAAAAGCCTCACCTTTGGACTGGCAAATGCGTTGGTCCCTTTGAGCCGGGTCTCGACAGAGGTGCTGGCTGCGGTGCTTTTGCCTTGGGTTCTGAACCATGTCCACGATCAAAAGGGCCGGGATCTCTCGTCCATGGTCATGGCCCTGGGGGGGCTGGAAACCCTGGGCGCCACACCGGATTCCCAGTGCACCGGGGCTGCCCTGGCCCTCTTACAGAAGAAGATCAACCGGATCTGGCTGGAAACCGAAACCCGCCTGCCCCGGACCTTGAAAGAGGCGGGCATCCCAAGGGAAAGTCTTTTGGAGTGTTCCCAGGGGGTGGCATCAGCCATTGATGGATGGCATGCCCACGAGATCGAGGCCCTGCTTTTGACCGCCTACAAAGGGCGCAGGGTTCACCCTGAAATGTTGAAAAATGGTGTTATACAGGAGGTGGTGTAATGCACAATCCAGGCTACTATGATTTTTTTTGCGGAGTGAAAACCGTTGCGAGCCACGAAGCTCTGGAACACATCCCCGATCTGCTCCGGGACCTTGGCGCTTCTAAGCCCATGATCATTGCGGACAAAGGGGTCGTGGCCGCAGGGCTTGTGGCCATTGTGGAAGAGGCCATTTCCCCGGCCATGCCTGTCGCGGCGGTGGAGGATGATGTGCCCGTGGACTCGGATGTGGCGACGGTCCACCGCATTGCCGGGGCATATAGAGACAAGGGGTGTGACGCCTTGATTGCCGTGGGCGGAGGGTCGGTGATGGACACGGCCAAGGGGGTCAATATTATGGTCTCCGAAGAGGCCGAAAACCTGCTCGATTTTTCGGGAACCGATGTCATCAAGCGTCCCTTAAAGCCCCTGGTGGCGGTTCCCACAACGGCTGGAACGGGTTCCGAGGTGACCATGGCGGCTGTGATCAATGACCCTTCCATCAGCCGTAAATTGCTCTTCAGCTCCCCCTTTCTGCTTCCCGACATCGCCGTTCTCGACCCCCGCATGACCCTGACCCTTCCGCCCCACCTGACGGCGGCCACGGCCATGGATGCCATGACCCATGCCATTGAAGCCTACACCTGCCTCGCCAAAAACCCCATGAGCGACGCCTTTGCCCTGGAGGCCATCTCCCTTATCTCCAAACACCTCCTCCCTGTGGTGAACCAGCCGGATGACAAAGAGGGGCGTTTGGCCCTTGCCGTTGCGGCCAACCTGGCCGGGGTCGCATTTTCCAACTCCATGGTGGGGATGGTGCACACCCTGGGACACTCCGTGGGCGGGGTGTGCCATGTGCCCCATGGAACCTGCATGTCCATTCTTTTGCCCTATGGGTTGGAGTACAACATGCACAAAAACGGCCGGTGGACCGGGGAGCTTCTTTTGCCCATTGCAGGGGCAACCATTTATGCGGCCACGCCCGGGGAACTGCGGGCGGAGAAGACCGTGGCCCGGCTTCGGGAGTTCAATGAAGCCCTTTATAAAGCCACGGGGGGCGGGCACAGCCGATGTTTCAAAGAGGTGACAACCCGTGACGGCTCCCCTGCGGTTCCCCGGGAGGCCCTGGCTGACATTGCCAAAACCGCCCTGGGGGACGGCACCATCTTTTACAACCCCGAGGAGCTGGATTTTGAGGATGCCCTGATGGTGATGGAAGCGGCCTGGGAAGGACGTCCCCTCGACAGGGATCTTATAAAAACCGCATAAATGACGGCGTCCCGGGCCCTGTTGGCTCCGGGGCCGGGACCCGGCATGGAAGGAGTGATTATGGGAAAAGGATACATGGGCAAGGTCCTGATCGTGGACCTTGACACTAAGAAGATCACCGAAGAAAAGATTCCGGACCGTATATATGAGCAGTACCTCTCGGGCATGGGGCTTGGGGCGTACATGCTCTACAAACATATTCCTCCGGGGGCCGATCCCCTGGGCCCGGAGAACATGCTCGGGTTTGTCTCCGGGCTCCTCACGGGAACGGGGAGCCTCTTCACCGGCCGGTGGACACTTGTGGGGAAATCGCCCCTCACCGGCGGGTGGGGGGATGCCAATTGCGGGGGCACCTTCTCTCCCACCATCAAGCGGTGCGGGTATGACGGCATCTTTGTGCGGGGGATCAGCAAAACGCCGGTGATCCTTTATATTGACGACCAGGTGGCGGAATTGCGGGATGCCTCGGATGTGTGGGGCAAAGACACGGTGGAGACCGAAGCCCATTTTCGATCCAACTGGCAGGGCCGCCATCTGGGTATCGCCTGCATCGGCCCCGCCGGGGAGAAGGTTTCTCTTATTTCAGGAGTCGCCACGGATAATGGCCGCATGGCTGCCCGCTCGGGCCTGGGCGCGGTGATGGGCTCCAAGCGGTTAAAAGCGGTGGTGCTGGCCGGTAACAAACGGATCGTGCCCCACAACCGCAAGGAGATGAAGCGCATCAGCGCCATCTGCAACAAGTGGGTGCAGTTCCAGCCCCCCTTTATGACAGCGGCCATGATGGCCGGAACCGGGGTCTTGATGCGCCTGCTGCCAAGCGTCATGGCCCAGGACGGGCTTCTCTACAAGATGATGCTGAAAAAATGGGGCACGGTCTCCATGAACCAGATGTCCGTTGAGATGGGAGACTCCCCCATCAAAAACTGGAAGGGAACAAACAGGGATTGGGGGATCTTTAAAACCCACAGCTCCAACCCGGATGTGTTCACCTCATGCGAGCAGGTGAAGTACCACTGTTATTCATGCCCCCTGGGATGCGGGGGAATCTGCTCCACCAAGGGCAAGTTCCGGGAAACCCATAAGCCTGAATACGAGACGGTTCTCTCCCTGGGAGGGCTGCTTTTAAACAAGGATATGGACGCCATCTTTTACCTCAATGAGCTGTTGAACCGGGCGGGCATGGACTCCATCAGCGCGGGTCATGCCGTGGCCTTTGCCATTGAATGCTATGATGAAGGGATCTTTACCAGGGAGGATACCGACGGCCTTGAGCTGATCTGGGGCAACAGCAAAGCCATTGTCTCCCTCATCGAGAAGATGGTAGCCCGTGAAGGCATCGGCCACCTTCTGGCCGATGGGGTCAAGCAGGCGGCCCACCGGATCGGCAACGGGGCCGAGGCCTTTGCCGTCCATGCAGGGGGCCAGGAGCCGGCCATGCACGACTCACGGAACGACCCCGGGTTTGCCCTCCACTACTGCGTGGAGCCCTCCCCGGGTAAGCATACCGTGGGGTCCGGTCTCTATTATGAGATGTTCAAGCTTTGGCAGGTGGTGGACGGCCTCCCCAAGGTCCCCCCTTTCTACATGAAAAGCAGCAAATACAAAGCCGATGAAGAGAAAGCCAGGGTGGGAGCCGCCAACAGCCGGTTCATGAACGTGGTCAACGGAACCGGGGTCTGTCTTTTCGGCTCCTTTCTGGGGGCCCGGCGGATTCGGGTGTTCGACTGGATCAATGCGGCCACGGGCTGGTCCCTTACCCCAAATGAATACATGGCGATCGGGGCCAAGGTACAAAACCTGCGCCAGGCCTTTAATGTGCGCCACGGGATTGAACCCAAGGATTTCAAGCTGTCGGAACGGGCCCTGGGGCGACCAACCCAAAGCAGGGGGGCCAACAAGGGCCGAAGTGTGGAAATTGAGGTGATGATGCAGGATTACTGGACGCAGTTCGGGTGGGATCCCCTCACGGGAAAACCCTCCGAAGAAACCATCAAAGAGCTCGAAGCCGGGTTGTAAGGGGGAAAAATCATGTCGTATATCATAACCCAAGCGTGTACGGGGTGCGGCGGCTGCCGTAGGATTTGCCCCACGGGCGCCATTACCGGGGAGAAAAAGCAGCCCCATGCCGTAAAGCCGGAGCTCTGCATTGAGTGCGGCAGTTGCGGCCGGGTCTGCCCGGCCGGGGCGGTCCGGGATTCCTTCGGCATTGTGCCCGAACGCATCAAAAAGAAAGCCTGGCTTGCCCCGGTGTTTGACAAAAAAACCTGCATGGCCTGTGTCATCTGCCTGGATGCATGCCCCACGGGCTGCCTTGCCCTGGGACAACCGGATGGGAAAGATCCCAATGGGTATCCCCTCCTGGCGGATATGAAAAGCTGCCTGGGGTGCGGGCTCTGCGGGGCGGAATGCCCTGCCGATGCCATCGCCCTGGAACCACGGCCCGTGTCGGCATAGGGGTCCCCTGCCCCCTGGAAGGCGTGTGTGGGGATTTACCACCGCGCCTTTACCCTTCCCTTCCCTTCCCGGCGGTCCCGAATCGTGGTGCCGCAGATTTTGCAGTCCGCCTTGAACCTTGCGGTGGTTCCGGGAAATATCTCCGCCCCCCGGTATCTTAAGGCATTGCCCCGTGGGGGCTTTATGCTATGAAAAAAATGGAAGTGGTGGTAAAACAACATGCACTGTAATTAAATCATAACACACCGTGAACCGTTCCAGGGATCGTTTCCAAGGGGGGGTGACCGTAGCGATACTTTATTATAAGGGGGAAGAATGGGTTTAAACTACGAGGAATTGGATTTTCGACAGACGCCTCTTGGAGATCTGATGTTGCGGCGCCGCCGTTTGCTCCAACTCGGGGGCCTTGAAATCTATGAGGTGAAGCTTGGCGAATATTTTCTCATGTCAAGCCTGTTCCATGAGGCAGAATCCCAGCTTGCCAAGCTTGGGCTCGGCATGTTGGAAAAAGAAGCGCTCGACGTTGTGGTCGGCGGTCTCGGTCTTGGCTACACGGCTGTTTCCGCACTGGAAGATAAGCGGGTATCCTCCCTTGTGGTCGTGGATTTTTTAGAGGGGGTCATTGAGTGGCACCGGAACGGGCTTGTACCCCTGGGCAAGGTTTTGACCGAAGATCCCCGTTGCCAACTCGTGCATGCCGACTTTTTTGCCCTGTCCCGAAACGTGTCGAAAAGCTTTGACCCGGCGGATCCGGAAAAAAAGCATGACGCCATTCTTCTGGATATAGACCACACCCCAACCCGGGTCTTACACCAGACAAACACGCGTTTCTATAGTGAAGAGGGACTTGGGGAACTGGCCCAACATTTAAAGCCTGGCGGAGTATTTGCCCTCTGGGCCGACGGTTTTCCCGAGGAATCTTTTACCAACCACCTGGCCCGGGTATTTGCAACGGCCGAGTCCCACACCATTGAGTTTGAAAATCCAATAACGGGGGGATCGTCAGAGGGTGCCGTTTATGTGGCGACAACCAAGATATAAGAAGTGCCATACTCCCCCCGGCCCATCTTTACGATGACAAAGGGAATCCCACCCGCCTGGAGAATGGTTTACCGCCGCGCCTTTCCCCTTCCTTTCCCGGGAGAACAAAAAGACTGTTATTTAAATACAATCCTCTTTTCCCCTTGACATTGTGCGCCGGAAAAGATCTCATGTATAACTGAGCAAGCGTTCAGTCAACTAAATGGAGAGCGCACTTTGGATTTTCCAAGTTTGCCGAATCCCATAAAGGACCGGCTTCCAAATAAAACCAATTGGGGAGAGTGTCATGCCTGACAAAAAGACCATCACTTCCGTGAGCCTTGAAAACCGTGTTTTCCCCGTGCCTGATTCCTTCCGGAAAAAGGCATACTTCAAATCCATGGACGAGTACAAGAAAATGTGGAAGGAGTCCGTGGAGGACCCCGCAGGATTCTGGGGCAAAATCGCCGATGAATTCGTCTGGGAAAAGAAATGGGACAAAGTCTGCGACTGGGATTACAAGAAAGCCTACATTCGCTGGTTCGAGGGCGGCAAGACCAACATCACCCTGAACGCCCTGGATCGTCACCTGGAGACCCGCAGTGACCAGAAGGCCATCATCTGGGAAGGCAACGAACCCGGCGAAGAAAAGACCTACACCTACAAAGAGCTGCACGCTGAAGTCTGCACCGCTGCCAACGCTTTGAAAGAACTGGGCGTCAAGAAGGGCGACCGCATCGCCATTTACATGCCCATGGTTCCCGAGCTGGCTATCGCTATGCTGGCCAGCGCCCGCATCGGCGCCGTCCACTGCATCGTCTTCGGCGGTTTCTCCGCAGAAGCCCTGCGCGACCGCATCATGGACTCTTCCTCCACCGTGCTGATTACAACCGACGGCGTATGGCGCGGCAAAAAGGCCGTTCCCCTGAAGGGCAACGCTGACGCAGCCATGCAAATGTGTGAAAAAGCCGGCCAGCCGGTCAACTCCTGCCTCGTCTACAAGCGCACCGGCGCGGAGATCAGCATGAAGGACGGACGCGACATCTGGTGGTCCGATGCCATGGCCGGCAAGAGCGCCCACTGCCCGGCAGAGATCATGGACGCGGAAGATCCTCTGTTCATACTCTACACCTCCGGTTCCACCGGCAAGCCCAAGGGCGTCATGCACACCGTCGGCGGCTACATGATCTACACCGCCACGACCTTCAAGTACGTCTTTGATTATCACGATGGCGACATCTACTGGTGCACCGCTGACATCGGCTGGGTAACAGGCCACAGCTACATCGTCTACGGCCCGCTGGCCAATGGCGCCACCAGCGTCATGTTCGAAGGCGTGCCCAACTATCCCGAACCGGACCGCTTCTGGCAGATCTGCGAAAAGTACAAGGTCAACATCTTCTACACCGCCCCCACCGCCATTCGCGCCATTGCGAAGGAAGGCGACGACTGGGTCAAGAAGCATGACCTCTCCAGCCTGCAGCTTCTGGGTACAGTCGGCGAGCCGATCAATCCCGATGCCTGGACCTGGTACCACGACCTGGTCGGCGGCGGCAACTGCCCCATCGTCGACACCTGGTGGCAGACAGAGACCGGCGGCATCCTGATCAGCCCGCTTCCCGGCGTGACTGACATCAAGCCCGGCAGCGCCACGATTCCGTTCTTCGGCGTCAAGCCCGCAGTTATCCGCGAAGACGGCAGCGAATGCGACGTGAACGAAGGCGGCTACCTGGTGATTCGCCAGCCGTGGCCCGGCCAGATGCGCGGCGTGTACAACCAGCCCGAACGCTTCTTCGAAACCTACTTCACCCAGTTTGAAGACAACTACTTCACCGGTGACGGCGCACGTTACGATGACGACGGTTACTTCTGGCTCATGGGCCGCGTGGATGACGTGATCAACGTCTCCGGCCACCGCATGGGCACCGCCGAAGTGGAAAGCGCTCTCGTTTCCCACCCGAACGTCGCTGAAGCCGCCGTGGTCGGATTCCCCCACGAGGTCAAGGGCCAGGGCATCTACGCCTACGTGACCGTGAACACGGGCGTCGAGCAGACCGAGGAACTCAAGAAGGAACTTGTCAAGCACGTGCGTAAGGAGATCGGTCCCATCGCCACGCCGGACAAGATTCACTACGCCGACTCGCTGCCCAAGACGCGCTCCGGCAAGATCATGAGGCGCATCCTCAAAAGAATCGCCGCCAACGACGTCGAGAACATGGGCGACACCTCCACACTGGCCGATCCGTCAGTGGTGGACACGCTCATCGCGAGCAGGTGAAGTACCACAGCTATTCATGCATGGGGGAGCAGGCCGGGCGAATATCGACCGGCCTTTTCCTGCCGAACCTGGTACAAAATTCGCATAAACCCCAACTCATCAGGACGATTTGTTATGAAAAATGATTTGAGAATCTTTTCCGGCGGATCAAATCCCGCCCTTGCCCAGGAAATATGCGACCATATCGGTATCCCCTTGAGCCCCCTTGAAACCTCACGGTTTTCCAACGACAACCTCTTTGTCCAGATCAAGGAAAGTGTCCGGGAAAAGGATGTATTCGTGGTGCAATCATTTACCCAGCCGGTGAGCGACCACATCATGGAATTGATGATCACCCTGGATGCATTGCGCAGCGCCTCTGCCAGGCGGATCACCGTGGTAATTCCCTATTATTCCTATGCCAGGTCCGATAAGAAAGACGCCCCCCGTATTTCCATTGCCGGGCGGCTCATTGCCGATCTGCTGAAAATCGCCGGGGCGGACCGGGTACTGACCATGGATCTCCATGCAGACTCAGTTCACGGTTTTTTCAGCATTCCCGTGGATCACCTCACGGCAGGCCCCACCATCTGTGAGTATTTTGAAGACCGGCTGGATCTCTCCCGTGTGGTGGTTGTGGCCACAGATGCCGGCGGTGCTAAAAGGGCGGGACGGTTTGCCAAACGGCTGGATAGCTCCATGGCCATTATCGACAAGCGCCGTATCAGCGATTCAAGCGTTAAGCAGGGGCTGGTTGTGGGTAATGTGAAAGGGTATGATGCCATTATCTTTGACGATGAGATTTCCACGGGCGGTACCCTGGTGTCCACGGTAAAGACCCTGGAAAAGGCCGGGGTAAACAAGATTTATGTGGGGGCCACCCACCCCGTGCTCTGCGGCCAGGCAGCAGAAAACCTGGCATCCTCATCCATTGCTGAAGTTGTGGTGGCAAACACCGTGGATATCCCTGAGGACAAACGGTTTTCCCAGCTGAAGGTTTTGTCCGTGGCACCGCTTTTCGCCCAGGCCATACAGCGGATCCACACCGGGGACAGTGTAAGCGCCTTGTTTAAATAGGCGGCAGGGGGGGGCTATGAGAGAAAGGAGTGTGTGAGGGTATTCCGCCACCACCGCGCCTTTATCCTACCCTTCCCGTCATAACAAAAAGATTGTGGACACACCGTTTCGAATTCTATATGCTCTTTGCCGAATATGCAGGGAGATCTTGAATTGAAACAGTATATTAACAGCTTGTAATTCCGGAGGGGCACATTTGCCTTTCGACGGTGGTTGCAAAGCATTCAGGGGCAGGTGAATGTGAAACGGGGTCTAAAAAAAGGCGAATGCAAAGAGCTGATAATCGCCTCGGCACAACAGTGCTTCAGCGAAAAATCGGTGGACAAAACCACCCTTACCGATGTGGCCAAGCGGGCCGGCATCAGCAAAGGGACCCTCTATTACTACTTTCCCACCAAGCATGACCTTGTATTTGATATTGCCGGTATCCACATGCTGGATATCACCGAAAAGCTGTTCGCCATGCTGGAGGATGGCCGCCCTGCCCCTTCCTGGAAGGAGATTCTGGCGGCTCTTTTTGAACGGCTCCTGGGATCAAAGACCCGAAGCCGGCTCCACCTTTACCTTATCCATGAATCCCTTTCGGGTGGACAGGCCTTGAGGGACAGGCTTGAAGCCACCTATGATAATTGGTTTCACCTCATTGAAGAGATGTATTGCAGAATGGGAAGGAAAGAACCGTTACCCAAGGGGATCGCACGCATTTGGGTGGCAATGCTGGACGGATTGGTCATTCAGTCCGTGGCGTGTAAAAACCGGCTGGACTACAAGGCCCTTGCGGAGGTGGCCGAAGTGCTCGTGGTCAAGGGCGTCGTTTAACGCTTTTATAGCCCCAAATGGCAAGCCTCCTGGCCTCAATCAACCTCTAAGCCCCTCCTCATGCGATGCATCCGTAAAAGACAGGAACGAGAGAGGTCCCATAGTGCCGATGCCACTAAGTCCGAGATCACTGCCCCCGTTCCATTGGATTAACTTGACAAAAAGCGACTTCCTATCTGTTATTGAACCTCTTTCTTCCAAATCTTGCAAAACCGGCTATGCCGATGCCTAAAAAAATCAGTCCGGCCGGTTCGGGAATGGAATCTTTTTCTGCAATATAGCCGGTAATATTGTTGAGGTTTCCTTCGTCGTTCCATTTCCAGTTGGAGCCCCACATGGCAAGATGCTGCTCGGATCCGGCTCCGTACGCATCATTGGGTTCTCCGCCGTTCCAATTTGTATACATACCCGTACTGCCATTATTCCAAAACTGGCCTTCACCATTTACCCACCACCAACCAGCTTCTGGCATTGGTTCGGAAATTGGCATTTGGTATCCGCCAAGCCAGTACTCTCCACCGGAAATGAGAGAAACAATGAAAGCTTGTTCTGCCGCAGAGGTAATAGTTGCCAGATGATAATCACTACCTAAGTCAGCTATCATATCTGCCGTGGCATTATCCCAGCTTTGGTGCAAATAGGATATGACCTGATAATCGTGGCCATTGAACATAACAGCACTTGCACTCCCTGCCATGCCGACGATCAATAGTACCAGACTAATTACAATTAAAAATCTTTTCATTTTAGCCGCCTCCTTCATAAAACAAAATAATAATAATACTCAAAAGTCGTCCTGAATGTTATGTATCACCTCCTTTCTTTATTTAATCGCGCATTTAACAGGGGTCATCATCTCAAATGGTTAAATAGGAACGAATCTGCCCGGATCGTCTCTTTTTCTACAAAAGGAACATAAATGTAAAAAAAATAGTGTAAACATTTTTTCAAGCATGGAGCATGCCATAAAGCAATGTCTACTCAAAACGCCTTTCCTTACAGGGTTTTAACTTTTGAGACAGCAATGATGTATAGTATATGAATTACATCATCAGTAAAAAATTATCTAAAAATGTGGAAATAATTTCACAGGAATGTGATTAGAAAGGAAATACCCGGAATAGGAACGACTCCGGTCAATGTTTATGGGAGAGGCAAAGAGCCTCTCCCCGTTGGCTAATACTCATACACGTTGACCACATTGTAGGTTGCATCCGGAACATGGATGTGCCGGTTATGGGCATACATGAGATAGGGCATCCAGAGGCCGCCATTTTCCGGGATATCCTTGAAGAGAGCCTTCCCGTCAACAAACTCCAGGGTTTTTTCCTTGATTTTAAATACTTTCAGGTATCTGTTTACCAGATCGTTGACAATGAGATGATCCCCGTCTATGCAGAGACTTGCCGGCAGGATAAAGTTGTCGTAGTGGGTGTCGATATTCTTTTCGTTGCAATACCCGCGCTTCCCATAGCTCCAGAGGGGATTGCCGTCCCCGTCGAACACCCTGATCCGGTTGTTGAACTGATCGGAGACAAACAGCCTGCCGCCCTGATCAATGGCCACATCCGTGGGATAAAAACCTGTTTCCCCGGGGCTTTCCTCCGGTGTTTCCCCGTAGATGTTTTTGATAAAAACGACTTGGCCCGTTGGAAGAAGCTGCCATTGGGAAATCCGGTGGTTCAGGCTGTCCGCAATGAAGATTTTTCCGTCTCCGTCGATGGCGAGTCCCTGGGGCCCCATCATGGCGCCGAAGTCACCGTCCCCCCGGAATCCAAAGGGAACACCGTAGTTGATTATTTTCCCCATGGGAGTGAACTGATACATGGTGACGAGGCTCAGGGTGAAGTTGGTGACAAAGAGGATGGGGGTGCCGGGGCAGAGCTGGCCGGCCGGCGGCTTTTCCGGATGAAAGGCCGCTATCCCCACGTTGCCGGGGATATAGAATCCCTTGAGGGTCCCTCGCTCCTGCTTATATTGCCCAAGGATCTGATCGTAGGACTTGATGATCCAGTTCCCTGCGTCCACACAGTAGGCGTTGTCCTGTATCTCGTCAAGTTCCTCCTTGAAGAATGGCTTGAAAAAAGTGTCGTACCAGGTTTCGTAGATTCCCATGCCAAGGTTGCTTGCGCCAAGGAACCAGAGATAAAAGGGATTGTACCGGAGATAATCCGGCAGAAGCTCCCAATCGTTTTTTGTTGAGGGGACCTTTTCGGTCAGTCCGAGAACCGATGTGACACTGTTGAACTGGGATGCGCTTTTGTCCTTATTTTCAAGATCCCTCCGGTCTCCGAGCGCCGTGACAAGAGACGCCCGGCAGTCTCTTTCAAGGGTTGGAATTTTGACTTTAACCACCCTTGAAATAAAAGGCTCCGTGATGAAATAGGTTCCGGGTTCATCCCCCTTGCAGATCTGGTAGGGACTTGACAGGGATGAATTTTCCAATAAAACGAACATGAAATCCGTCAGGCTGTCCGGGTTGTCCTGGTCGTGGTCCCAGCCCGGCAAAAGACCGGTGACAAAAAACTGCTTATTGGTTGCAGGGTCATATACGGTGATGGTGTTGGCCTTTTGATCCGGTACAAAGACCTTGCCGTCGATGACGCTCACCGACCTGAGGATGTTGAGGGACCCCATCCCATCGGGATCGCCAAAGCTATGGAGCAGGATGGAGCCCTCGACGTTTTCACCTTTCAAGTTACAGCGGATGATTTCGTAGCACCCTGTGTTGGCGATATAGAGATTGCCCTGATCGTCGGAGGCAAGTCCCTGGGGCCAGATCAAATCGTGGACATCCTTTTCACCGGGGTCCTTCACCTGCCTGAAATGACAGTCATATTTCCCATCCTCAGTGAATCTGACGCATCGGTTGAGCTGTTTGGGGTCCTCCGGGGAGTACTGGAATTCATCATTGATATAGATATATAATAATCCATCTTCCTCCCTGACCATGGTTATGCCGTTGGGGTCGCCCAGGGGGGAAGGAAGTTTGCTGTCGGAGTCCCCTTCGCTTCCATAATCGGTCAAGCCGTCGCCATGATAGCCGAAGGATCGAATTTTCTTCATCCTGTAACCGTCACCGGACTTGGCGTAGTCAAAGAAGATCGCCCGACCGTTTCCCATGTCCGTGAGGATCATCTGCTGCTTTTTCGGATGGTGACAGAGGTGAAAAGGAAGCAGCAGGTGAACTTCCTCCTCACCCATGGGGGCTGAGTTGATGATATGAAGAATGGTTGACAGGTCGGAATCAAGGATAAGGATCCTGTTGTTGCCGGTGTCGCAGAGCCACAGGTTCCGGAAGTTATCCAGACAGATCCCCACCGGGGAGTTGACGGTAAAATCCCGGGGCACCGGACCGGGACGGGTTTCGTTCTTAAACGCGATGTTTCCGTAGTGCTTCAGGTGTTTGATGGTCATAACAGCCTCCATTCCTTTCAGGGGATGAGTTAGTGAGCCAATCATGGCTCTCCCTTTCGTGAAGACAAGGCGTTCTCAATTTATTATTGTTGAATATCAGAGGTAAGATCCAGAAAAGGATATTACGATGAACTTGCGATGTCAACCATTGATGATGAATTTAAGAGGGAGAGGTTTAACCATGAAGCCGACTCAAATAATTCTGGATATTTTTTACAAAGGCTGAAAAAATATCAGTGTTGGATGCACAATTCATTCCGGATCGTATTTATTAGCTGACAAAGTTACAAAGAAGATTTGGTATGAGAACGTTAGACAAACAAACAATAGAAGATATTGCATCAGGGGCTGCCTTACTTGGTTCCGGCGGCGGCGGAGATCCTTATATAGGGAAGCTGATGGCCCTTCAGGCAATAAAAAAGTACGGACCTGTTACCATGATTGATGTGGATGAAGTTCCGGACGATGCCTTTATTGTCCCTACGGCATTGATGGGGGCTCCAACAGTGCTTATCGAAAAGTTATCAAACGGTTCGGAATGCAAAAGGGCTTTCGAAGCCATGGAAAAATATTTTGGGAAAAAAATATATGCCACCATGCCCATTGAAGCAGGCGGTGTGAATTCCATGATTCCCTTAGCTGTTGCAGCCCAAATGAAAGTACCTGTTATTGACGTGGATGGCATGGGCAGGGCTTTTCCGGAGATTCAGATGGTTACGTGCCATTTACATGGCATTCCCTCATCCCCCATGGTGGTTACGGATGAAAAAGGGAATGTGGCGGTCCTGGACACCATAAGCAACAATTGGTCAGAGAAGATTGCCAGAGCCATGACAGTAGCACAAGGAGGCTCCGTCATGGTCTGCATTTACCCTATGACCGGCAAAGACATCAAACAATGCGGGATCAGAAGGATCATGAGCTATTCGGAAGAGATAGGAAGGGCCATAAGAGATTCGAATAAATATGATATCCCTCCTGTCAAACAGCTTTTGAACAAGATTAATGGATTTGAGCTGTTCAAAGGTAAAATTTCAGATGTATTAAGAGAAACAAAGGGTGGTTTCAACTCAGGAACCCTGAAAATAGACGGTTTAAAAGACTATAGAGGAGAAAATTGTGAGGTAAACTTCCAAAATGAAAATTTAGTGGCAAAGAAAGGAGAAAAAATTCTTGCGACTACACCGGATCTGATTTGCCTGGTTGATTTAGAGAACATAACGCCCATCACTACGGATTCATTAAAATACGGAAGACGGGTTCTTGTCATCGGACTAAAATGTGATGACCAATGGAGAACAAAAAAAGGAATTGAAACAGTAGGGCCAAGACATTTCGGTTATGACATGGATTATATTCCTATAGAAAAACGCATGAAAGGAGTTGATTCATATGATTTATAAATTGGGTGTAGACGTTGGAGGCACCAATACGGACGCTGTATTATTAGATGAACATTTGAAACTCGTTGATTGGATAAAGGTCCCTACCACGGAAGATATCAGCTCGGGAATTTTTAAAGCCATTCATGGCGTTCTTGAAAAATCAGGAATAGACAAGGATAAAATCAGATATGCCATGCTCGGAACGACCCAATGCACCAACGCTATCGTTGAAAGGAAAAAATTATGCAGAACAGGAATCATAAGGATAGGGTCTCCTGCCACCCATTCAATCGAACCCATGGCAGACTGGCCTGAAGACTTGAAGCAAACAGTAAGTGAGAATTATTATATTGTTAAAGGTGGATATGAGTTTGATGGCCGGGAAATATCTCCTTTTGATGAAAATGAAATTAGAAACGCCGCTAAAAGAATGAAAGGAAAAGTTGAATCTATCGCCATATCCTGCGTTTTTTCTCCAGTCAAAGCAGATCATGAAACCATGGCAGCAAAAATCATCCGGGAAGAATTAGGTGATATCCCTGTTTCCATGTCCCATGAAGTGGCAGGCATGGGACTTTTAGAAAGAGAAAATGCCACCATACTGAATGCCGCCCTTATGGAAGTGGCGGACATGGTGGTTGAAGGATTCAGAGACGGACTGGAAAAAGAAGGCGTTAACAATGCAGAAATATATTTATGTCAAAACGACGGTACTCTCATGAACGTGAACCACGCGAAAAGACTTCCTATATTAACAGCAGCCTGCGGTCCTGCGAACAGTATAAGAGGCGCCTCCTTCTTAAGCAAAATGGAAAGTGCCATTGTTATAGATATTGGGGGTACTACAACGGACATAGGCGTCATAGTCAATTCATTTCCGAGGGAATCCTCCCTTGCAGCGGATGTAGGCGGAGCAAGAACAAACTTCAGAATGCCGGATATTATCGCCATTGGACTCGGTGGCGGAACCATTATCAGACAAGAAGATGATTGGATAAAAATAGGTCCGGACAGTGTAGGTTACAAGCTTACTGAAAAAGCACTGGTTTTCGGCGGGGATACTTTAACGGCTACGGATATTGCTGTCAGACTGGGTATGGCTCATATTGGTGATCCCTCAAAGGTGGCTCATATGGATCGATCCTTTGCGGAAAAAGCTTTAAACAAGATGATGGAAATGATCGAGGAAGGCATCGATAAAATAAAACTATCATCTGAACCTTTTCCTGTTGTATTGGTCGGCGGAGGAGGGATCATTGTCAAAGACAAATTTAAAGGGGTATCAGAAGTGATCAAACCTGATAATTTCCCTGTTGCCAATGCAATCGGTTCAGCCATTTCCCAGGTTAGCGGCACCTTTGAAAAGCTTTATACCCTTGATGGGGTAACTCGAGATGAAGCTATACAAAATGCAAAGGATGAAGCCATCAATATTGCCATAAAAGCAGGCGCCGATCCTGAAACGATTGAAATTGTAGAGGTGGAAGATGTTCCACTGGCCTATCACCCCGGCAATGCTACAAGACTGAAAGTAAAAGCAGCAGGTGATTTAGCCAGGTAGTGCCTGACGGGACCGGGCTCAAGGATGCAACGGTCACCATCAGACGTCCTTCAGGCAGCCCGGCCAGACACATTAAATGATCCCGTAAAGTTCCTGCCCCTTTTTTCCAAGGCGGTCCACCCTCTTTTCAACTTCGGGGTCATTGACAAGGGGTGGCGCATGAAAGGGCTTTGTCCTTGCGTCAATGATCAACGGGCCCCGGCACCCCCAGTGCTTGTGGCGGGTGAAGCTTCCCGCGCCGTGGATATCGTGGGAGGGGTTGGACCTTGAAAAGGTGGTCCACAAAAAAGCGGCAAAATCCCCGGCCGCAAAATCCGGGTCATCCGCGATCACAAACAGGGGAAGCCCCTTCATGGAGTCGATCGCGGCGAGCATTTCGGCAAGCAGGGAAATCTCCTTATGGGCCTGGTCGTAATCGGTAAAGCCGGGTCCCTTGACAACCACCATGCCGGGAGCGGCAAGCCTTGGACTGGAAAAAGGTGCGGGAAGATCCGCCCCGGAGGAGGGATAGGCTGTCAGAAGGGTTCGCCGTTTCTCCCCTGCCGCCGCAATCACCACCTTGGACCCCGTGTTCAGCCCCTCTGAGGAATAGTCCAGGGTGTCAATGGTGGTTGAGGTGTGGAAATGGAGATCCCTTGTGAAATCCACCCGCTCCAGGCAGTGGACAAAGAAATCCATCTCGTTGGAGATGTCGAGGCCGGGGTTGTCTTCGTGGGCCGCGATGAAAAGATACTTGGCAAGGGACAGCTGCCCGGAGCCGAGGATGGCGCAGGCATGGGTCAAAAGCTCCCTGGGCTGTTTGGGCTCATAGGGGGTATACCGCTCCCGGGCCTTGGCAAGGAGAAGGGGATGGACCCCGGCGGCATCAACTGCGTGGACCGCCGTAACTCCTGGAATGGTGACGGGAACGGCGGGTTCGGTCATCTCGTGGATGAGCCGCCCGAACACCGAGTCCTCCTGGGGAGGCCGTCCCACCACGGTAAAGGGCCATACGGCATCGTTGCGGTGGTAGACCGTGTCCACCTTGAGATAGGGAAACTGGTGGCAGAGGGAATAGTAGCCCAGGTGGTCCCCAAAGGGCCCCTCGGGTTTTGTGCCCATGGCAATGGTGCCGGTGATGCAGAAATCAGCGTCCAGGGAGATCACGTACCCGTCCTTGATGGTGTAGCGGAACCGCCTGCCCGCAAGGGCGCCCGCGAAACAGGGCTCGGGAAGATGCTCGGGCAGTGGCATGACGGCGGCAAGGGTGTGGGCCGGAGGTCCCCCCACAAAGATGCTCACCTTGAGCTTTTTCCCCTGCTCAAGGGCCTTTGCGTGGTGGTTGCCGATGCCCCGGTGAATCTGGTAGTGCAGGCCGATCTCCCGGCCCGGGGCATACTCGTTTCCGGAGAGCTGCACCCGGTACATGCCCACATTGGAGTGGAAAATCCCCGGCCTTCCCGGATTCTGGGAACAGACCTGGGGAAGAAGGATGAACGCGCCGCCATCCTTTGGCCAGCACCGGACCATGGGCAGATCTTCTATCCCCGCCCTGTTATCCAGCACGGAACCCGTCGGCCTTTTCCGGGGCAAGGCATGGACAAGGCCCGGCA
The DNA here is from genome assembly GCA_024225635.1 of Desulfobacteraceae bacterium. GTDB lineage: Bacteria > Desulfobacterota > Desulfobacteria > Desulfobacterales > Desulfobacteraceae > Desulforapulum. Next base: position 20,322 of record JAAEMK010001255.1, read on the forward strand.
AGGCCTGGAACGCCTTCAGGGGCGACTTGAGGGCCTCCCCCGGCTCGGATTGAAGCTTTACCAGGGTCTTGACCGTCTCAAGCTCCCTTCCCAGGATCTTTACGGCCCGTTCATATGTGCCAAAAAGGTTTGACACGGCGGGAAACTTTGATCCCTTGACCCGCTCGAACAGGATGGCGGGTCCGTTGGCCTCAAACACCCTGCGATGGATCTCGGCCATCTCAAGATCGGGATCCACCTCCTGTTTGATCCTGACGAGCTCATGCTCTCTGGAAAGAAAATCGATACACCGGCCAAGACTTGAAAAACTCATATTTCCACCCTCTTCCTGGAACCAAACCCGAAACGGTTGTCCATATAATATATTTCTTCAGGAACAAACCGGTAAAAGCTTGCCCTGTACTGTTTTGTGAGTGCCGCCAAGGCGTTTTGAGCATTGATCCTGATTTTATATTTCTTCACATAGGCCCCTGCCGCGGCAAGGGCTTCGACATTCATGGCAACAGGCTCTATCCGTCCCTGCATCTGCAGGCCCCGAAGCTCCTTCACCTCGTCCGAATCGTGGAACACCGATGCCGCGCACCCGCCTTCCCGGCCTATGGCATCCCGGATGTGACGGGAGTCAGAAGATGAAAAGAAATAGAACCCTTGATTTTTGTAGAGATAATAGACCGGAGCCGACCAGCACCCCCGGGAATCCCCGGTTGCCAGGGTCATCACCCTGGCATCCACGGCAAGCTTTCTTGCATCAGAAACAAGCTTTTTTGCACCGGGAACAAGTTCCCTGCCCGGCCGGTCAAGATTCCGATCAGAGATAGCCCCACTCCTTCAAGCGTTTGTAGGCATGGCCGGCATAATCGCCCTGCTGCACCTTTCCCAGATACTGTTTGTAGAATTGAGCGGCTGTCTCGGTTCTGTGCATCCCCTCCTGGCAATACCCCTTGAAAAACAGGGTGCCGGGATTGCCCGGAAGCAGCCGTCCATAGGTGTTGAACCGCTCATAGGCCCGGTTGAACCGTTTGAGTTTTATATGGGCAAAGCCCGCCACATGATGGCCCTGGGCCTCCTTGGGATAGAGGCTTACGGCAAGGTCCGCATAGCTGGCGGCCCGTTTGAACTTGTCGCTTGCAAGCAGGCATTTTGCCATCATCACATGGGCCGCATAATCCTCTTTTGCGAGCTTTATGGCCTTTCCATAGTGGGTCTCCGCCGTACCAAACTGCTTCTTTGCCATGTAGCGGTCGCCCTCCTGGAGCGCCTCGATGGAGCCCCTGATGGCCCTGAGGGATGCGATCCGGTCCATGTACCGCTCCCGGTGCAGCGGGTACTTGGCTGAATACCCATAGGGATCATGGCTCTTGGCCACGGAGGTGTCATACCGCTCGTCACTCATGGGATGGGTGGCGAACAGCATATCGGCGGCCGAGGCCCTTGTTTTGTTCAGATTGTTCAGGATGGACATGAGCCCCACAAAGCCCTTTGACGAATACCCTGCTTCTACCATGTAACGGTTCCCCAGGGCATCGGCCTCCCGCTCGTTGTCCCGGCTGTACCGGGCAAGCAAAACGCCCTGGCCCAGCATGCCCAGCTTTTGGGCGGCCTCCCCGAGGCCCTGGTTCTGGGTGCCGATGGCGGCGGCCACCCCGCTCACGAAGATGGACGACAGGGTCGATTTGGAGATCTGCTGGGCCGAGTGCCGGGCATTGACATGGCCCAGCTCATGCCCCAGCAGGGCCGCAAGCTCGGCCTCGTTGGAGATCTTCAACAGGATACCCCGGGTAACGGCAATGCTGCCCCCGGGAAAGGCGTAGGCATTGATATAGGTCGCATTGACGCACCGGAACGAGTAGGGCATGTGGGGCCTGTGGGTGCGTCCGGCAAGCTTCCTGCCGACCTCGGTCACATAGCTGTTGAGCCCTGAATCCCGGACAGCACCGTAATCCGCGGAAAACTGGTGGGGAGACTGGGACTTGTCCATGGAGATCTCCTGGGCTTCGGAAATCATCATCAGCTGTTTCTCCCCCGTCACGGGGTTGACGGCGCATCCGGCCAGGGCAAGGCCTGCCCCCGCAAGCAGGGAACCGTGGACAAACTGACGGCGGGTCATCTTGGTATCGGGTTTCATACAAATTTCCTTATGGATTCTAATTCTCTTTCACGGCCATATTGTCACCGCGCGGCTACTTTCGAAAAACAGCGCCAAACAAAATGAAAACAACACCTGCGGCCAGAAGCAGTTGATATAGGGGAAGGTCATAGGCCAGGTAGTGAAGCCCCTTTTCCATGAACCCGGAGGGCATGGCTTCGACAATACCCGCGACACGGTCGTTTGTGACCGTGGCAAGGGTGAGATCCTGCCAGGCATTTTCTTTGTCCATGAGCGATGACAGCGCCTGATATCCAAAAACACCCGCGCCGCCCGCACCCAGGGCCAGTCCTGTCAATGTAGATGTATTCATAGTTTCACCTGCAATCCATGACTTTTAGTATTGCCCCCCCTTCGTCCATGATCACGATCTGTTTTTTAAGCACGCTCCTCTTATACCGGTTCTTGACCCGGAACCGGACCGTGACTTTATAATGACCGTTATCAAGACGCCGCACCGGGGTCCATGACAGATATTGAATCGAGCGGGGAATGGCCTCGCTCTCCAGGTGATACATGACCACCTGTTCAACGGAATCGTCCCGGGTATCGTTATGGGGAGCATTGGCCAGGGACGTTGCCGGGGTAACCATCCATACCAGGACCAGCAGCACTACCATCGATTTTACAAGCAAACGAAAAATTGGTTTCATCTTCCCTTTATATTCCGCCCACGGCCCCCAAGTCAAACCCTTTCCAGGGCTTTTTGCTTTTCTTTGGCGCTTCTTTGTGGTAAGCCTTGCGCCACCAAATTATGACAAAGAAAAGCTCAACATTCAAACAGGTGGGATTCGCCTCGATCATCATGATGGCATCGGTCTTTGCAAGCCGGATCATCGGCCTTGCCCGGGAGATGGCCATTGCCTTTTCCGGGGGTGCCGGCGGAGAGGTGGACGCCTACCAGGTCGCCTTTATCATCCCGGAGATCCTCAACCACATCGTGGCAAGCGGGTTTCTCTCGGTTACCTTCATACCCATATTTTCCGCCTATCTTGCAAAGGACGATGAGGCCGAGGGGTGGAGGATCTTCTCCATCGTATACAACACCTTTGGCGCACTGCTCCTCACGGTGACCATCCTCGCCCTCTGGCTCGCCCCCGAACTTGTGGCCCTGCTCGCCCCGGGATTCGAGGACCCCGCGCTTTTTCAGCAGGCCGTGACCATGACCCGGATCATCATCCCGGCCCAGCTTTTCTTTTTTTCAGGCGGGCTTTTCATGGCGGTCCAGTTCACAAAACAGCGCTTCATGATTCCGGCCCTGGCGCCGCTGATCTACAACCTCGGCATCATCATCGGCGGCATTGCCCTGGGCCCCTGGCTCGGCATGGAGGGGTTTGCCTGGGGGGTCCTTGGCGGGGCCTTTGCGGGAAATTTCCTGCTCCAGTACTACGGGGCCAAAAAGATCGGCATGGACCTTAAATTCATCCTCGGGATCACCCATCCCGAGTTCATCCGCTATCTCCTGCTCACCCTGCCCCTGATGGTGGGGCTGACCATGACCTTTTCCACGGAGATCCTGCTCAAATACTTTGGTTCCTACCTGGCCGAAGGAAGCATCGCCGCCCTCAACTACGGGTTGAGGATCATGTTCATCCTTGTGGGGCTGTTCGGCCAGGCCGTGGGGGTGGCCTCCTATCCCTTCATGGCAAAGCTCGCCGCCCAGGGAAAGACCGATGAACTCAACAACCTGCTCAACACCACCATGAAATTCCTGCTGCTGGTGATCCCGGTCTCCGTACTCTTCATGGTGCTGAGGCATGAAATCGTCCTCATCCTCTTCCAAAGGGGGCGCTTCGACCTCGAGGCAACCCGGCTCACCTCCCAGGTCCTGCCGTTCCTGCTTTGCGGCACCTTTGCCTTTGCCGCCCAGACCGTTGTGGTGAGAGGCTATTACGCCACCCAGAACACCTGGTTCCCGGCCCTGGTGGGCACGATTTCCGTGATCCTCACCCTGCCGCTGTTCTACGTTCTCATGACCGTCATGGACGCAAGGGGGGTTGCCCTTGCCCTGTCCCTGGCCGCAACGGCCCAGACCCTGATCCTGTTCGAGCTGTGGAACAGAAGGAGCCGAAACCGCGCCGGAAGATCGGTCTACCGGTTTCTACTCTCCATGGTGGTTCTCAGCGCGGGCATCGGATTTTTACTCTGGAAATTCGCGGCCCTCCTGAAGAACGTCATCGATCCTTCCACCCTGACGGGCGCGCTTCTGGTCTGCATTATCACGGGCATTCTCTTTGTGGTGATGTTCACCCTGGCCGGCACCCTGTTCAGGATCGAGGAGATCAACCGGTTCAACCGGAAAATCCTTCAAAAATTGCGAAGATAACCCCCGACTCTCATTTTTTTCCTTGACACCCGCCCATTTCCAGTAATAGGAATAAAAAAATGAATCGTATTTTTCCAGTTGACGGCGCCCTGTTACGGAGCACGAAAAAAGGCCTTAGTTCGCTAACCTTCAGCCCGGAGAGATCCGCAGGGGAGGCCCATGAAAAAAACCGGCTATGTATACGACCAGAGATACCTTCTCCATGACACGGGAATTTATCACCCTGAAACATCCGACCGTCTTACCGCCATCCATGACGGCATCAGCAAGGCAGGCCTCCTGGACCGGCTCACCGTAATCCCGGCATCCAGGGCCGACATAAAGCAAATCCTTGCCGTCCATGACCATGCCTATGTCAGGCGGTTCGAAGAGGTGTGCCTGTCGGGCAACCGGTTCTTTGACGATCCCGACAACCAAATCTGCGTGGAGAGCTATGAAACCGCCTTTCTGGCCGCGGGCGGCGTCCTTGACGCCGTGAAAATGATGATGGAGAAAAAGATAGACAACGCCTTTTGCGCCGTGCGCCCCCCCGGCCACCATGCCGAAAGGGACAAGGCCATGGGGTTCTGCTATTTCAACAACATTGCCATCGCCGCCCGCTACCTACAGGCGGAATGGGGCATCCAGAGGGTGGGAATCGTGGATTTCGATGTCCACCACGGCAACGGCACCGAGCACATTTTTGAAAAAGACCCCGACGTCTTTTATTACTCCATCCACCAGCATCCCTCGTTCGCCTATCCCGGCACCGGCAGGGCCTTTGACGAGGGGGTATACGAGGGAAAGGGCTTTACCAAAAACTGCCCCGTGCTGCCGGGCCGGGGGGATGACAACTACAAGAGCCTGATCAACAAGGAACTGCTGCCGGCCTTTGAGCAGTTCAAGCCCGAGGTGATCCTGGTATCCGCGGGGTTTGACGCCCATTTTGACGATGATATGTCGGACATCATCCTCACCACGGAAGGGTTTTCCTGGATCATGGAGACCGTCATGGCCCTTGCCAACGACCATGCACAAGGAAGGATTGTTTCGATCCTGGAGGGGGGATACTCCCTCAAGCGACTGCCCGAGCTTGCCGCCAACCATGTCTCAATCCTGCTAAAGGGATAAACAGCGGCAAGACCGAAGGCTCCATCAACGCCACCAACGATTTCGGAGGATTTTATGTTTGTCAGCAGCTCCATGGTAAAAAAAGTCATCACCATTGATAAGGACAGGTCCGTGTTCGACGCCCAGGAGACCATGGCCGCCAACAATATCCGTCACCTGCCCGTCATTGATTCGGACAACCGGGTCATCGGCATCATCACGGACAGGGATATCAGAAGCGTCATGCCATACCGGCTGCTGAAGGAGCCTGACAATCAGGAAGAGCGGGAGAAACTCCAAGCACTCACCGTGGGGAAGATCATGACCACCACCCCCAAGACCATCTCCCCCATGGACACCATCCAGGACGCCCTCCTGAAAATACAAAAGGATAAGGTGGGCGCCTTTCCCGTTGTGGACGACCATGGGGTACTCAAGGGCATCCTGTCGGTCCGGGACCTGCTGCGGGCGTTCATCAACGTCATGGGCATTGGAGAGCCCGGCACACTGATCGGCATCATCGTGGAGGAAAAGGTCGGTCAGCTCAAGAAAATCGTTGATATCGTCACCCAGGAGAACATCTCCTTCGGCAGCGTCCTTGTGGCCCGCTACTGGGACGAGGGCAAGCGGGCCGTGTTCGCCTATCTTCTGACCAACAACGTGGTCCGGGTCAAGGCCAAACTAAGGGACATGGGCTTTACCCTGATCGACCCCATGGAGTGGTACCTGGACCAGCTGCCCGAAGGCCCGGGAAAGAACAACCAGGCCTAATTGTCCCGGCCGAACATGTACCCGGCAGAGAGCCCAAGTCCGTAAGCAACGCTCAAAAAGGCGTCTGCGTGCTTGATTTTGTCCTGGCCGAACTTCTCCCTGAACACCCGGCGCAGCATGGGTATGTAGGAGGAGCCGCCCGTCAGGAACACCTTGTCGATGTTCGCTTCGGTCAGGCCCGCCCGGTTCAGGGTATCCTCGATGGAGCCCTGGATCCTGGCGACATTGGCGGTGATCATCTCTTCAAACGACTTTTTTTCAACCGCTTCCCTGATAACGATGCCCTGCTCGTTGAAATCAAGGGTGGCGCAGTCACAATCGGAGAGGGCGCACTTGGTTGTCTCGATGGACCGGTAGAGGTTGAGCCCCAGGTTGTGTTCCACCAGGGTCTGGAGATTTTCGATCAGACGCTTGTCGCAAAAAGATGCGAACTGGTGAAACTCCTTGACCGACCGGACATACTTGGGATCCTTGAGCTGGGGAATCCAGTTCCACAGCCGAAGCTTGCTGGTGATGGTGGATGAAAGCCCCAGAAGATTGGTGCTCATGGGCAGGCTCACCTTCACGTCCTTGCCAAGGTATGGAGCCGCCTTTTCCCACATGAGATCGGAATCAAAGGTGTTGCCGCCGATATAGATACCGCCGAGGGAGAGAATATCATCGTTCCGGTCATAGTCGTTACGGTTCCCGCCCTTCAGCCGGATAATGGTGAAATCCGAGGTACCGCCGCCAAAATCCCCGACAAAGATCAGCTGCTCCTCGCCCTCTTCCAGGGTCTGTTCGTAGGAAAGGGCCGCAGCAATGGGTTCAAGCTGGAACTCAATGTTTTTGAACCCGGCAAGCTTTGCAGCAGACCGAAGCCGCTCCTCGGCCATCCGATCCTTTTTGGGATCTTCTGAAAACACAACCGGACGGCCCATCACCACCGAGTCGAGCCCGGGGTTGCCCGCATTCTCGCCCTTTGTCCGCAGGTCCTTCAGAATAAGGGCAACCAGCTCCTCAATGGAAAAACTCTTCCGGTTGATGGTGGTCTCCGTAAAGGTGGAGTCCGGCAGAAATGACTTGATGGACTGCATGTAACGGCCGTCGGAACCGTTCAGGACATACTCCTGCACCGCCTCCTCGCCCGTGTGGATGCTCTCCCCCTCCTCGTCCCGGTAAAAGTAGAGAACCGATTTCAAATACTTGGTGTTGCTGTTCTTCGTATCCACATCCACCATGCCCACCTGCCCGTTGTTGCTGATGGCAAGCGCGGAGTTGGACGTCCCAAAATCAAGACCGCAGGTTGTTGTCATATCATCCCCCATGATTCAAAAAAGCGAAGATGATATTCCTTTACAGCCCCCGCGTCAACCCTTTTTAAAAAAAATAGCGTAACCGCAACCCTGAGGTTAAAAAGATCTGGTGAAAAATTCATACGTTGTATTGAAACGGAAGCTATCTATAAACCGCACCTTGGCAAGCCTTGTCAGTTATGCGATATTAACAGTACCTGAAAGTAGAGACGGATTCAAATACCTTGGCGACAGCTCTTTATAATCATCCTCGATCATGGCTTGAGATAGATTTCCAAAAAGGAAACGAAGATACCAATTTTTCGGAGACGCAAAGCTATTAAAAGCGATACCAGTGGTCAAACAAAAAACAATAATGAACAATAATGAACAATAAAAAAACATCGAACAGATAGGAAAAGAATACCGTAAAAATGATAATCCCGCAATCAATATGGATACCCCGAGAAGAACTGATCGTCATTTTTTTCGAGATGGCAGGCTTCTAACACAAGAGAAGCTCAACATTCATGATCATGATTTTAGCTCTCTTGCCAGCGATATTGCCATACCCCATGGCTTGTATGCATGTTGGATTAAATCTTGGATATATTTCTATTGGTTATCGTCATGGTACAAGCGATTGCATGGAATTGCATTTTTAAATGGTGGCAAGATGAATCGGCGATTCAATTATCGAGATGCCACCTCAATCTTAACTTTATGTGATTGTGGTGGGAGCAAAAATGCCAGACACTACATTTTCAAAGAACCGATTGGCAAAATAAAAACGGATCTGAAGTTTTTTCTTCCATTATTATAAGCCATATACAAAACAGACAAAAAGGCAGCTGATGACTTCAAAAATGCGATGAATATTATTTATGAGGATTTTCTTACAAAATAGAATTACGAAGCAATTCCATTAATCGAATAAAAAATAATTTTAATAAGATCTTCGTCCCTTAGTTAACACATAGACTCAGACCTCGTACTAATGGTGCCCATCCCCATTAATATTAATAGCGGTCGCTTCAACGTCTTTGAACATACTCTTTACACCCGTGAACAACTCTAATGACGGACGACGAATTTCAAAACCATATGACTGACTTTTCTCGTGTTCCGGGATCATTGAGTGATCGACCAATATCTTACCCTTTTTATCATCATTTCTATCAATCATAAAACAAGTTGAGGTAATTAGTCTTTCGTGATAATAAATCGAAAATTTTTTTTGGTTTATTTCAATTACAGATTTCTGCAATTCCACAAGTCTCTTTTTTGATTTAAGAATTTTATCCCTCAGACAATCGTCACTTTCATTCATTCGCTTAGCATAAAACTCTAAGAGATTTGTGTTAGGCGAAAGAATGTAAATTTGTATCTTCACACCCTTGTTGGCAAGACGAACTAGTTGTTCACCGACTTCATAATGATCTTTTTTTAAAAGGCTCCCGAAGCAAACCCCAATATAGACCAATTCATCAGATGCCTCTGAGATGTATTTTATTTTGCTTCCGAGCGTATCTTGTAAATATTCGCGCTCAGTATAAAAAAACAATCCTCCAGGTATTAAAAATTGCCTAAAAGATGTAATCAAAGATTGAAATGGCAATTTTGTTTTGATTTTGTATATAATAATTGAACCACCGCTAAATATAGCAGTGCCAACTATACCACATAGAATATTTACAATAATCGGTAGCTGGGTATAATCTTGCATTGTGAACACTACTCCTTTTCCGCAATAATGAATATATATCTCCCCCACCCCATGACACGTGATAAAAATCTATCAATTAAACTTAGTAGATTAGCTTTTCGAATACACCCTGAGACATGATATCTTTTTATATTGAATTGATACTCAGTTAAGAACTTCAGAAGTTCATTTAATCGAAAATCTTTCTGATATCCCAACCTCCATCGACCACATAGTTCCAAGATGCATTTTTCCAGATGAAATACTGAATGCTTGTTTGATGAGCATATAAACATTTTTCCACCTGTTTTAAGTGCATTATATGCATTTTCGAGAACACTCTCTGGTTTCTCTATATGCTCAATTAAACCGACAAGAAAGATAGCATCGAAATATTCTTGATACTTCCATGACAAAATTGCATCTGCAACTCGAAATTCAATTCTTGGGTTGTTGTTTTTATTTTTGGCAATATTAATAGCGACCGGAGAAATATCCATCGCTAGGATATCCCCTTTCTCAAAAGCACTTAATGTTTTTGCAAAATATCCGCCTCCACAACCCCAATCCCCTATTCTTTCCACTTCGTTAAGGTTCGCTCCTAATTGTTGAAACAGGTTGATCTTGTAGGATGCTTTCTCATATCTAGAATGTGGATTCGAATATTTATCACTTCGCCATATATCATTCCAAACATTATCTATTAAACCTGGTGTCATAGTTTTCTCCATTACCACTCCCTCTCAGGCACCAAAAATTTCAAAAATACACATTTCGGATACGTATTGGAAGAGACCTTTCAATTGGTTTTCTAACTCACATTCCCCTGCAACCGTTTTTTTAATACTTCAGGCACTTTCTGCACTTTTTTCTTCAACGAAGACTTAATTATTTATATTAAAAACCTTCGAATTTTTAGCCATATTTTTTCTAACATTCATCTCTCCGCACCCTATGATTTCCTTCACCTGAATAGAAACAATGGATTACAGCAATCCCCCAATTAATATTCAGTAGTCATAATCAGATCACAAACGCCCCCCAAAAACTGCTGAAATCTCGACCAAAAACAGAGACTCAACTTGATAGATACACCCTCGTTTTAATACACAATATCCATGAAAATCAATATACATTCCTTTCTATTATTGAGATTTCTAAACAAAGGTGGCAAAAAGCAATAGCATTGCCTATCATCTTAGAACAATAATAGATATTCGCTTTTTTCGGCAAAAGACCCACTGTCCAAACTCTTTTTATTTACACAGAACGGTATAAAAAGCAGTCCGTCTTTTTTGATACGTGTTTCCTGTCTTTAGTATCTATGTAAAACACTATAAGTACCATTCTGTTTTTATCTCATCAATATTAGCTTCCTTCCATTCTCTTTTCCACAGCTCCCAATAAGGAATATCATTGGATGACGGTGGCAATTCACATTTGTCAATTTTAACTATTGAAGGTAACACAACTGATTCCCCAATCAACAATGACTCTCCAGCTTGTAATGATGGCAACTTTTCTGTTAAACTGCCTAAGGTGTCTGGCAACAATTTTTTCACATAATTTTGATCAATAGGATTAGTCAATCGCATAGCAATAAAATTATTGCATTGTGAAAATATTGTTTCTGACAATTCTGATGGCCTCTGACTTGCTAATAAAAGAGTCACTCCATATTTACGCCCTTCTTTTGCTATTCTCTCAATTGAATTTTTAGAGGCTCTAAATTTAACCAAATCGCTTTTGGGAACATATTTATGAGCTTCTTCATACACAAGTAAAAATGGTGTATCGTTATTAATTTTTTCATTCGGGTCTTTTTTGGTTCTTATTCGTTTATAATAATATCCATATTCAAAGATCATGCGTGAAATTAAAGAAACAGTAATGCTTAGAACTTCAAATGGGACACCACTTAAATCTAATATTGTAACATTGCTTTTTGAACCAGCACTATGGCCAAGGAGTTGCTTAATTGTTTCTTCAAATGTTATTGTCTTGCTATTTTCCCCTAATAAAAACTCTAGCCGTTTATCGTTTAACTTATTTTCAAGTCTACTAACAAAATTGGTGAGTTTACCATTTAATGTTCCTTGTTTTTTAGTGCCTGCTTTTGCTCCATCAATCATTTCAGTATTCTTATTCTTTGCAAAGTTTAAAACTTCATTTATATCGAACAATAATGGTGAATCATAATGAATTTTAGACTTATAAGAATCGGCACCTGTAAATTGGTTAATCCTATCATTAATTACAGCTTCTTTAAAAACATTACGTTGATTATGGTCGTTAGCTTCCGTATCAATAAAAAGTTCTTCTAATTCTTCACTCGTTAACAACCAATAAGGTAACGTCAAGTCTGAAATACCAAGATTGTTGGCATCAGGGAATGCTGATTTATATTCAGAATGAATATCAAAAATGATAATATGAGAATTATTTAATGAAAAATCACCGTCTTTTTCTTCAACCGCCCGTTGAATAATTTTTGTTACAGTGTGTGATTTTCCAGAACCTGTTGAACCAACAACCGCAACATGCTTGTTAAAAAAATTATTACCGTTTACGGGAACCCTAATTTTAGGATTTGAAGATAACGATGAAAAAACGAATTTTTCTATTTCTTTTGTTGATTGAGAATAGATACTTAATATCTCGCTTTCTTTTGCAGGTTCTACTTTTTTGGGAGGTATTGCTATTGTGTCTCCTCCCCGTTGAAATTTTTCATCCTTGACAACACCAAGTGGATTAGCTTCTATGATATATTTTCGTTTAGCTTCTCCATTTTCTGGAACTTCTATTAAAAAATTATCAATCATTGCGATTAAAGCTATATCATCATCATCTGATACGCGAATGTAAGACCCAATTTTAAGTGTCTCCGCTGCCGATTGAATAAATTCATCATCTACTGCTATTTTTACCTTGTTTGGATAAACGGAAATAACTTCTGCATTAATATTAGTTATTTCAGACATCATATTATCTCCTTTATATTATCTAACTTTGATATTTGAATACGAACATTTGCAATTCCATTGTCGGTATTTATAAAAAATGGCTTACCAAAATAAAATTGATATATTTTCTTAGTTTTACTAATAGAATTAAGCGTGTTACTTATTTCCATTGAGTTTTTTAATATTTTTATTTTTATACCATTGGTACAGTCTGCTTTTATTGAAATTGCTTTTGTCGAAAAGTCTGACCCCAAGAAAGGAACACCATCAATAAAGTTAAACCCCTCTGCATAAAGTTGCTTTTTTAATTCTATTAAATCTGCATCTACAAAATTATTGAAATAGATATAAGGACAATATGTTTGAGGTTCTCTTCTTTTTAAGTTAGAATATCGTTTTGAGATAATAAATATTAATTCTTTGAGTTCACTAAAAGAATATGATGACGGCAAATCAATTAGAAAAAAACGTTCAAATGGTGATTTATTTAACGTCCTAAAATATTGGTCTTTCAATTCTTTATGATATCGTTTTCTTCCTTTAAGCTCTAAGAACCATTTATTGAATAAAACTTGCCTATTATTAATTTTATTCAAAAAGTAAGACTTTTTTATTTTCCTATTCTCGACATCATTTTCAATTGCAACTTTCCTAATTTCATTTAATGCATTATTGTAATAATAATATTCTGCTTCAAATTTATCACAAGAATAGATACCCATAAATAATGTTAAAATATTATCAAATTGGTTAATGTAGTTTTTTGCATTAATATCTATAGATAATAAATCTAAAAACTCTTGTAATTCTTCGTCTGAAAGACCTAATATATTATGCTCTTCTATTTTAGTTTTTGCTTTTGTGTATGTAAGAATTTTTTCTTTAAGAAAACTTACATCTACTGGTAATGATAATTTATCTTGTCCTGATTTATAATGACCATATAAGTGATACTTAATTTGAGGTTTAGCACCGTTTTTAACCTCTTTAAAATGGCTTAACATCAATCTGATTGGTTTTGCAATCACGGAATGATTATACTCAGACTTTGAATAATATTTACATTGAATTGCTGTTCTTTCTGTTGATGTTTCAATATCAATATCTTCAACACCTTCAACTGTAATTTCATCATTATCACCAGAAAGGGATAATATTTTTTCAATTGAATAATCAAACTGATAAAAATATCCTTTAATTGTATCTGTTGCACTTCTGTCACTCATTAATAAATCCTATGCCGATTTTAATTTAACTCACTGCTTGTCGCGTGTAATGGTATGTTGATTGGCTTGGGGAAGTGGATGGAGGATTCACCCGAACTGCCGCTGAAAAGTTGCCCAACCCACCCCCGGATATCCCACTCAACAAAGATCAGCAGCCTTTTTTTCTGAATAACATGTCCCTGGGGTATGATATCCAGAAGGCTTATGCATTTCATTACCTCAAAATTGCAACTTATTTTCGATACAGCAGGATGAAAAAGATAGCAAGTTTTTTATCATCAAATTTCATTTTTCTTAAAAATAAGCCATCCTATATGCATATTCCGGGCGAATCCGTCCACTGATTCCGTTTGATTCCGTACCAATCCTATCACCTGGGATTCAGCCCGCGCCCAGATCTCCTGATCAACGCCGCAACGTGGACGGGAAGCATCCACGGTTTCACTTAACAATGATGCAGCCATCTTCGAAAGCGTGCGAATGAAAGTGGTTTCGTGATGCAACTTCATAAATATCAGTTTACCTTTTTTCAATTGTTCGCCGAATCGGTTGGGTAACGGGCGACAAGGGTGTCAAAAACAGATTAATCAAAAACAGACCCTTGCCGTCCGGTTCACATGCTGGTTGAGCATCATGCGAATCAATTGATTAGATCTTGAACATATTTTTCAATAAGTTTTTTTATAACACTCTCTACTTCTTGACTTTTTTGCTGAAGATCGGCATCAGTAGCTCCTTCATGTAAAATTTTGCTTCTAAGTCCGTATGCTTCTTCAATGATTTGCAATGAATCATTATCGCCCGGTAGTTTTTCTTTGATCATCCTTCGAATTGCCTTAGATACTGATTCAACTTTCAATTGATCAATTCTACCTTTCATTGAATCCTTCAAAGGTTGATCTAATGATGATAAGTCTATTTGTGATTTAAAATTTTTGATTAAAGAATCTATCTCTCGGTCTTTATACCTTTCTTGAAAAGCAAGTGGCTCGATAGCAGATATTAAACCAACAAATTTTGATCGTTCTGTAGTCTCAAGCTTAGCCGATGTAAATATTTCAACGGCAACTAAAAGCCTATGGTCGAGTTCCTTTTTAGAAGATATTATTTCATCTACTGGTTCAATAACATTTTTTATGCCATATTCCATCGACACAGTACAAAAGGCACTCATACCTATCCCACTTGAATTATTTCTATCATATACTGTACAAGGAAGAGGTGTGTGATATATTAACCTCGCTGAATATTGACTTCTAACGGCACCCCATAAAAAACCAAAAGCAACCTTTAAGCCATAAAGTTCAGCTTCTCCAGCAGTCGCAAAACCGTCAACACAAATATCCCAGCAATTCGCATCCAAGTATGGAAGTGCACTTGAAGGCTTTATACTTATTATTATTTCCGGTGAAACAAGCAAGCTACATTCAGCATCAATTTTAAATTTTCTGTTATCCTCAAGAAGAAGTGTAAGTTTTGCGCCATAAGGTCGTCTTCTTGTTGAATCTCTGATCACAATTCGATTATTTTCTTTTTTACGTGACATTTTATGATCTTCTCATATTCCCCAACGCCGCGAATCATGGCCAAAGGTACGAGGCGCCTTGAAATCGCTGATTATACATTAACTTAACCGGACAATTAGCATTTTGGTTTCTCACTGCAATGTTTGCCTGCCAGAAAGCTACAATGAGACCGCCTAACATTATGACTAATGTCAAAATCTCGTATTTTGATACTGCAGGATTAAAAAGATAGCAAGTTTTTTTACATTTATTTTCCATTATTATTTGAGGAGCTTGCCTGTCTGAAATAAACCGTTAAGGTTTTAAGAGATAAAAGTGCTTGACATTGATGTTGAAGATTTGCGACAGTAGTCACCACTGGTGACAAAACATAAAAACCCTTGGAGGAACCATGAACAAAGGCCTGTCAGCCACGGACAAGAAAGAGATCACAAAACAAAAGCTGATCGACGCTGTGGGAAGGATTCTATCCAAAGAAGGATTCAAGGGCCTTGGCGTAAACAAGGTCGCACGGGAAGCAGGCATGGACAAGGTGCTTGTTTACCGCTATTTCGGGGGATTGCCCCAGCTTGTCCTGGCCTACAGCCAAACCGGGGATTTCTGGCCCACCAAGGAGGAGCTCATCGGGGAAGACCTTGAACTCTTGAAGCAAATGCCCTTTGACCGGCAGATGGCTGAATTCTTCAAGCGTTTTCTCCGGGCCATTCGAAAACGCCCCCAAACCCAGGAAATCCTTGCCTGGGAGGTGCTGGAACGGAACGAGCTGACAAAGCAGCTTGAGCAGGTCCGGATCAAAACCATTCTCGAGTATTTTGACTGCTTCGACAACCTGCCGGACACCATTGACCTGTCCGCCATCGTGGTTCTCATGGCAGGGGCGGTCAATTATCTGATCATCAAGTCGCGGATTCATACCACGGTGGGAGGAATCGACCTCACGTCGAACCAGGGATGGGACCGGATGGAAACAGGGATAGATCTTCTCTTAAAAGGCATTTTTGACGACTGATTTTTTTTATCCAAAATGTCACCACTGGTGACCCAAACAAATATCATAAACAAAAGGACTGCTACAGCCATGGAAAACAACCACCCTGCCCTGGAATATTTCACCAAAGGATACTCATGCTCCGAAGCGATTGCCGCCGCCTATGCCCCCAAACTCGGCCTTGACCTGGAAACCGCCGTCAAGATCGCAACGGGATTCAGCGGCGGCATGGCCCAGGGCAAGACCTGCGGAGCCGTCACCGGAGCCTTCATGGTCCTGGGCCTTACGGCGGGTTCGGGCGCTGTCGGGGATGCCTGTTCCAGGGACAGGGTGTACCTGCTTGTCCAGGAATTCAGCCAGCGGTTCACGGAGCGCTGCGGAGCGACCCGTTGCAGTGAACTGCTTGCCATGAACGGCATTGACATGAACAACCCCGAACAGATGAAAACCCTTCGGCAGACCGGCCCCTGCGCAGAAATGGTTGAGGCGGCGGCCCGGATTCTGGATGAGGTATGTGAAGAGGAGTTCTGATTAAAGTTTCTAACTATTCAACACATCAACCGGGGGGAAACCGATCCCACCATAAAGGACTAATGAGTTACGATTAATAACGGCGGACCGGCATCCCCCCCTTCATGTCCTTCATGTTCTTCATGGTGGTTAATAAAATGCTCCCCGGCTGTTGTAGCATGGGATGGTTGCGGCGTTTTTACCCGTTGGTGCATCATTTTTCTGTGCGCCGGTCTATGAGGATGGGGCAGCACTTTCTTCTACCCGCTCAAGCCATTCGGTAAGGAGGCTGCCAAACAGGGCTTCCTGCTCGATCTGCAGGTTATGCCCCGCGCGATCCAGCATGGCAAAGGTGACCCGTGGGTAGTTTTTGAGAATCGCCATGGCATCCTGGCTGCCGACCACAGCGTCCTGGCGGCCTGTCACGATCAATGTCGGCGCTTCAAACGGTGTCGGCATGGAGTCGACATCAAAGGAGAACGAATATCCTTCAGCTGAAAATTTTGTCAGAAATGCCTGATCGGCAATATCACAGCCCACCTGGATTTCGTTTTGGGTCCGCTCCCATGCATGTTGGGTCAGAACCACGGATGTGGTTTCAAAGACTTCTTTATCATCCTTTTCCAGGGTCGACAGGAAAGATTCCTCCCTGACCAGGGGAGTATGGTCAGGCACGGTTCTTTTCCCATGCTCGGGAACAATTACCGGGCAGAGCAGAAAAAGCCCGTCAATGGCGTCGGGTCTGTCACGAACAAGCCCCCTTGCCAGATAACCGCCATAGGATTGTCCGAAAAGAACGAATTTTTCATCGGGAATGACCTGGTCTATGAATTGAGAGACTATATCCAGCATGATATCGCAATTGAAAATACACTGCTTTGATTCACTCTTTCCCATGCCCGGCAGGTCAAAATAGATTCGCTTCCATCCACTCAGGTTTTCAAAGACCGGCTCCATACATCCGGTAATGGCATGATGATCAATGCCAAAACCGTGTATGAAGATGATGGGTTTCCCCTCTCCGAAAACTTTGTAATGAATTTTTATATCGCTTACCAGACAATCCATTTTATTCCCTTTACTCGATTTACCGCATAACTTCCTTAATCAGCCACGGACTGGTTATGGGGGCCCTTGCGATGAAACGGCCAATTTAAGACCCGCTGTTTCCATGGCCGATGCATAAGCAATGCATGACCCCCAATAACAAAACAGCGCTTTAATCTGTTTTACGCATATTATTCAATTTTGAATGACATACGTAAAACAAATTAAAAGCACTGGTAATGAGTGTATACCAACATGAATGAGGCCTGTAAAGGGATACTCGGTAATGAATTGATCCCGGGAACCGGATCAGACGGTAAACTTTTTCATCATCTCCTGGAGTTCGTCCGCCATGCGGCTCAGGTTGGAAGCGCTGGAGTTCACCTCACGGCTGTTGGCATCCATGGTGCCTGCGGACTCATCAATGGCAACCACCTCTTTTGCGACCCCTTCGGCGGCGACTGCGCCCTGGGAGACGTTGTCGTTCACATTGGCAAACCCTTCCGCCACCTGGGCGATGTTTTCCGAGATCTCATGGGTGGTGATGGCCTGCTCCTCAACGGCGGCGGCAATGGCCGTGACAGCCTCGTCCGAATCGTTCACCGTGGTTGTCAGGGTCTTGATCCCCACGGCGGTGTTGTCTGCCTTGTCCTTCATCCATCGCAGTTTTTCATCGACCTTCAGGGTTGAGTCTCCGGCTGCGGCGGCAAGATCGGTAATCTCCTGGGCGACCACGGCAAACCCTTTGCCGGCCTCACCCGCCCTTGCGGCCTCAATCTTTGCGTTCAAAGCCAGGAGGGCCACCTGGTCGGCGATGGACCTGATCTCGTCGGTGACCATATCCACTTCACTTGCGGCGGCGCCAAGCTCATCCACCACCTCGCCCACCTGGGCAAACCCGTCCACGGTCTTGGAAATGATCGATTTGGCAACCCCTGCGTTTTTCGAGATCTCGTTCACCGTGGAGTTCATCTCCTCGGATGCCGAGGCCACGATGGTGACATTGGAGGCGGCCTGCTCCACGTAGGCTGCAATGGAATTGAGGGTGGAGGAAAGCTCTTCGGCCGCCGCAGACACGGCGTGGGCTTTTGCGGATGTATCCCCGCTGTTTTCCAGAAGCGCCTGGGAAACGGAGTTCAATCCGGCGGAGGCTTCGGAAAGGCTTGAACTCTCATCGATCACATGGCTGATGATGGTGCTGAGTTCCTGGTTCACGATATTGATCCGTGAAAGGATACGGCTAATCTCATCCTGGCCGCTCACATCAATATGCCAGGTAAAATCGCCTTCCCTAAGCTTTTTGGTGGCCTTAAACATGAGGGAAATCTTCCGGTTCACCAGGGTGTTGAACAGAAACCAGATCAGAAAGATGGTGCCCACGATTCCGGCAAGTCCGATGAGAATGCTCCGGTTCCGGCTGGCGTCCATGGACTCCAGTATCCGCTCTTCCGAAGAGCAGACGGATATGCCTCCCAGGACCGCCCTTGACCGGCCATGGCAGTGAAAGCACCGTTCTTCATTGGGAATCACCCGGTTTGCGATCCCGAACCGTTCATTGCCGAACCGGGAATGAATAATCCGGTCGTCATCGCGGTTCTCGGCCATCATGGTTTCAACGGCGCCTGAGGCCTCATCATCGAGGACCGACCGGACAGGCTCTCCCACGGTCTCTTTTTCCGTGCTGAAGGAAATCTTCCCGTTAAAATCATAGACAAAGACCTTGAGGTCGGGAAGCTTTTCGTGGAGGCGTTTGAACTGGAGCCTGACGACATCATTGTCCCCTATTGCAAGGGCGTCGAACATGCCCCCCTCCACGGCACCGGCCAGCATGGTGTTCTGGGACACCATCTGACGGGTGGAAAGATTTTTTTGTGACAGGATGTCCGAAAAGATGACCGAGGCAAGCACGACCATAACCACCCCGGATATCCACACCATGAGGTGAAGCCAAAGACGACTCTTGATAAATGAAAGCATGGGTTACTCTTTCTTATTTTAAGATTCGGTAAAAGAAATATTAATGGGCCCCGCCAAAAAGAAGAGGCTTGAAGTCAAAGGCCTTGACACGCTCGCTGTTGTGACAGGTGTTGCAAGATTCAATGGTGAGGGCACCGTCGATATCGTCCGGGTCCCCGGATTCCGCATGGACACTTCCGGGCCCGTGGCACACCTCGCACCCGGCATCCTTGAGATCCGGGGTCTGGTATTCGGAAACGAAACCGCCGGGTTTGCCATAGCCCGTGGAGTGGCACTCAAGGCATTCGTTGTACTCGGATTCGGTGAGCTTCGACCGCATCACCCGGACGCTCTCAAAGGAGGTGGCTTTCTTGGAAAACTTCATGTAGCTTGCATACTCCTTTTCGTGGCACTCCTGACAGGCCTTTGAACCCACATAGACCCGTTCTTCCGCAAGGGCGCTCCCCGCGGCAAACATCAAACAGATACAACACCAAAAAGTGCAAACCATGGACTGCTTCATCTTAAAAAAAAACCCTCCGTGAAAGCATTATTTTCGTTTTTTTTCGTTTTCCAAAACGTATTTTCTATAAGGATATCGCCATGGTGTCAACCTAAAAGTTGACACACCCATTCAGAAACTGAAACTCACCAGGAGATGGGAATGCGAACCTCTTTTTCCGCCTTGTTCTGAAAAACCAGGAACCCGTGCTCCCGTCCAAACAGGTAGAGATCCTTTGTAACCCTGACATCCTGCTTGCAGTATTTGATGATCTTATCAAGTTTTCCCTCCTTCCACCACTTGAGGGCAAGGAGGCCGTCCGCGCTCTTGGCAGCCCCCAGGGTATGCCGGGCAAGGGAGTCCAGGGTGAGCCGGTAGCCAAGCCGCTGGTGGACCTTCTGGAGAAGATCCAGGGTCGGAAGCGTGGAAAAGTCAAAGGAGGAAAGACCGGAGAGCACCTTATAGTCGAACCGTTCAATGTTGAAGCCGATCACAAGGTCGAACTGCTGCAAATCCTCCACCAGGGCGTCCACATCCTCCTGGAGATAAACCCGGTAATCGTCGATCCCGGAATCATAGAGCACGGCGCAGCTGACCCCCATGCGGTCAGCCCGTCCCCATCCCCCGACCTCCTGGGCCGAACGCCGGGTCTCGATGTCCAGCACCCCATACCGCTTCACATTGGCCGGCACATCAGCCGATTCCTCATCCGCCGCCCCCTGTTCCGGCTCCCGGATACGGATGGGGACAGAGGGTTCCGGGTGCTTGTTCAGTTGCAGCATCTCAAGAAGCGCAAGGGCCGTTCCCTTGTCAATGGGCCGGTTGCCGGACCCGCACTTGGGGGAATGGACACAGGCGGGACAGCCATTGTCGCAGTGGCAGTTTTTGATGGTGGCCAAGGTCCGTTCCAGCATGGTCACGGCCCGGTCGAACGCCTGGCGGGCAAGGCCGATCCCCCCCGGTGTGCCGTCATAGACAAACACGGCCGCCTTTTCAACCTGGGGGTGGAAGGGAATGGAGATGCCGCCGAGATCGTTCCGGTCGGTCATGACCAGCAAAGGTAAAATCCCGATGGCCGCATGCTCCACCGCATGGATGCCCCCCATGAAATGAAGCTTTTGATCCTCGATCACCTCCCTCACCGATTCCGGGAACTCGATCCAGAGCCCTTCAGTCTCAAAGGTGACCGGGGGAAGGTCCAGGGGAAATACGCCCAGGGAGCGCTGGTTGGCCGTAAGCTTTTTCTCGAATCCCGTAACCTGGTCCGTGACCTTCAGTTTTCCGAACCCGATCCGGGTGTTCCACACCTCTTTGGTGTCGATCACCGAAAGAATCTCGGTGGACTTGTTTGACCGGGCCCGGGTGAAGTAGCGCACATTTTCCCTGACCACCTCCACAATGCCGTTTTCATGGTCAAAATCGGCCACCACATAGGTGTTGCCGTGGTGGAGGTATACGGCGCCGGTATGGGTTTCATAATACGCCCTGAACCAGTCCACATCCCCCAGGCTCTTTTTCTGGTTTTCAAGGAAGATGGGAATGCTGCGGCCCGTTCCCCGGAGGCTCACCTTCCGGTGGGGGTTGCGCCGGGAGGCGTACCACGTATTTCCCCTCCGGCTCTTTAACAGCCGGGCGTCGGATTCAAGGCGGACAAGGGCCTGTTTCACCCCGGTATCCGACATGAACTCTTCCGTGGCCGCAAGCCTCAGGTCGGCGGCCGCGCACTCCAGGTGCCGCTCCATGATCACCGGGTTGGCGGGGTTGATCACCGCCTGCTCCGGCGGCATGTCAAAGAGCATCTCGGGATGGTTCATGAAATAATGATCCAGGGCGTCCTCGTGGGCCACCAGCACCATGGCGGAATCGGAACCGTTCCGGCCCACCCTGCCCGCCCGCTGCCAGGTGGACATGATGGTGCCGGGATATCCCACAAGGATGCACAGATCCAGGGTGCCGATGTCGATGCCAAGCTCAAGGGCGCTTGTGGAAACCACGGCCAGGAGCTCTCCCGATGCCAGCCGCCGCTCGATCTCCCGCCGCTCCTCGGGAAGGAACCCGGCCCGGTAGGCGCTGATCTTGTCCCCAAGCTCTCCAGCCCGCTGGGAGGCCCACATGGCGATCAATTCCGTGATCTTCCGGGACTGAGTGTAGACAATGGTGCGAAGCCCCCGGTGAATGGCGGCATGCATGAGCAGGATGGCTGTCTGGGCCGCTCCCGCGCTGCCGTTCATGAGGAGCACCTCCTTTTTACCGGCAGGGGCGGAATTTCCGTCCACCACCCGGACATCGAGACCCGTGAGTTCCGCCGAAAGGGCCTGGGGATTGGCAATGGTCGCCGAACAGAAGACAAACACGGGACTTGAACCGTAGTGGCGGCAGATGCGCAACAACCGCCTGAACACCCATGCCATGTGGGAACCCATGACGCCCCGGTAGGTGTGCACCTCGTCCACGACCACGAATTTGAGGCTTGCGAAAAAATCCTCCCACAAATGGTGGTGGGGCAGCATGGCCAGGTGGAGCATCTCCGGGTTGGTGAGGAGGACATTGGGGGGATTTTTGCGGATCTTGCCCTTTTTGTAGGCGCTCAGGTCTCCGTCGTACACCCCGGCGGTGAGACCGGTCCCGGTTTCCATGCCCACCCCGGCAAGGAGGGTTTCAAGGGTGTCCAGCTGATCCCGGGCAAGGGCCTTTAACGGAAAGAGATAGAGGGCCCGGGAGGTGGGGTCCGCCACCAGGGAACGAAGCACGGGCAGGTTGTAGATCAGGCTCTTGCCGCTGGCCGTGGGGGTCGCGATAACGGTGTGGATGCCCTGCTGGATCAGGTTCACGGCCTCGGCCTGGTGCCGGTAGGGCCGCGCGATGCCCTGGCTTTCAAACACGCTCCAGACCACATCACGCTGAAAGCCCTCCTCGTACCGGGCTTCTTTTTCGGCAATGGTCCTGTGGCAGACAAGATCGGGGGCAAGCCCCTTGAACCCCTTCAGGGACTGGAGATACTCGGCAAGGCTCACAAGATGCTCTTCCCCAGGGCGGAAACAATTAGCTCCACGGAAAGCCGGGCGGTCTTGTTGGCCTGGTCCAGGATGGGGTTGAGCTCCACCAGGTCCATGGAGGTCAGCTTGCCCGAGTCGGCCATGATCTCCATGAAAAGATGGGCCTCCCGGTAGGTGAGCCCCCCCGGCACCGGGGTGCCCACACCCGGGGCTTCCACCGGGTCCAGGGCGTCGATGTCCAGGCTGACATGGATACGCTTCAGGTGGATGAACTTCATGAGGGCCTTGTTGGTAACGGTGCTGATCCCCTGCTCGTCGATGTCCCGCATGGTATAGACGGTGATCCCGCTCTTTCTGAGCCGTTCCCGTTCGTGGATATCCAGGTCCCGGATTCCGATCATCACGATGTTGTCCGGATCGATCTTTGCCCCGGGCCTGCCGATGTTGACCAGGCGCTCGTCCCCTTCGCCGATGAGCACGGACAGGGGCATGCCGTGGATGTTTCCAGAGGGCGATGTCTCGGGCGTGTTAAAGTCCCCGTGGGCGTCGATCCAGATCAGGCCGGTTTCGCGGCCGTGGGACACCCCGCCCACGGTGCCCATGGCAATGGAGTGGTCCCCCCCGATGAAAAGGGGAAACACATCGTCGGCAACCGCCTCTTTACCGGCCTCGTACACCTGGTCGCAGATACCCCTGATCTCCTCGTAGTAGTCGGCCTTTTCCCCCTCTTCCACGGGATTTCGCACGGGCACACTGACATCTCCCAGGTCCTTAACACTGTGGCCCAGGATGCGGAGGGCCGACACAAGCCCCGTATACCGCGCCGCCGCGGGCCCCATGTCAAGGCCCCTCCGGAGCTGACCGAAATCCATTGGCACACCGATGATATTGATTCGTTTCTTCATCCCCAGCCCCTTATTATCTGTTGTTATAAAACCGGATTTATGATTGAGTATTGACAGCCCCTATACCATACAGTATGAATCCAGTTCAAACAAAAAACAAAATCGGTAAGATACAAGGAGTTTACCAGCATGACCGACCTACCCGTCACACGAAGTAAAGAAACA
The DNA here is from genome assembly GCA_024225635.1 of Desulfobacteraceae bacterium. Lineage (GTDB taxonomy): Bacteria > Desulfobacterota > Desulfobacteria > Desulfobacterales > Desulfobacteraceae > Desulforapulum. The sequence continues at coordinate 44,417 of JAAEMK010001255.1, forward strand.
CTGGGCATGATCAACGATCTTCTCAACAAGGGGGTTGAAAAGATCTCCGTGATCATGCGCCACTCGGCCCGGCATTATCACCAGACGGTCCAGATGGAGCCGTTCATGGGGCTTACTGATATAGGCAAGGATTTTGCCATGGAGTTCGGGGAGACCCTTCCCCATGAGCCCGGCCCCATCTTTTTCTCCAGCCACTTCGGCCGCTGCATCGAGACCGCCTACCTCATGGACAAGGGCTACACCAAAAAACACTGCCGGTTCAACGGCCACAACACCCTTTCCCTCGAACTCGCACCCTTCTACATAAAGGACATGAACAAGGCCTTCACCGCCTTTGACGAGATGGGCAACGACACCTTTTTACGCGCCTGGTTCAACAAGGAACTCCCCGGAGAGATGATGCAGGACTCCGAAGAGACCGCAAACGTGCTCACCGAATTTCTGACGGACAGGCTCAAACAACTCGAACCGGGCCAGATCGCCCTGTGCGTCTCCCACGACTGGAACCTCTATCCGTTGAGAGAACACAAGCTCGGCCTTCCCTTTGAAGCCCACGGCAAGGTTGAGTTCCTTGAAAGCGTTGTGGTATTTGAATTAGGGGGAAAAAACTTCATCATGAACCACCAGCGAGGACCCATAGAGATCTAACAACGGAGCTATACATGGACCAGACACGAATCACCGTCCTTTGCGAAAACACGGCAGGCGGGGTAATGGGAATCACGGGAGAACACGGATTTGCCGCCCTCATTGAAAAGGGAGACACAAAGATCCTGCTGGACACGGGCCAGGGCATGACCCTCAAGCCCAATGCCGACACATTGGGCATCGATCTTACGAGCATCGACACCATTGTGTTGAGCCACGGCCACTTTGACCACACCGGGGGCCTGCCCCAGGTGCTCTACCCACCCAGGGGCGTCAAGATCATCGCCCACCCCCGTGTGTTTGACGAAAAGTATGCCGAGATCGATACCCCCAGGGGCAAACATAAGTTCTTCATCGGCATCAACCACCGGCAGGAATACCTTGAATCCGGCCTTGGGGCGCAATTCGTCTTTGAGACCGAATACAGGGAGATCGCACCCGGGATCTTTTTTTCAGGCCAGGTGCCGAGAACAACCGATTTTGAGCACCCGGCCACCGACCTTCTGGTCAAGGAAGGGAATGGATTCACGGTGGACCCCCTGCTGGACGACGCTTCCCTGCTCATCGAAACGGCAAAGGGCCCGGTGATCCTCACGGGATGCGCCCATACAGGCATTGTCAACGTGATGAACCATTTTCAAAAACAGAGCGGCCACGACCGGTTCCACGCCGTCATCGGCGGCACCCACCTTGGGTTCATGGAGGTGGGAGAGCAGCTTGACCGCTCCATGGACGCCTTTGACCGATTCAAGGTGGATCTTATTGCCGTGTCCCACTGCACCGGCAACGAAGCCGCGGCCATCTGCTACAACCGCTTCAAGGAACGGTTCGCCTTTGCCAATGCAAGCTGGAGCGTCACCTTTTAGGACAAATCAAACCGCCTTGGCGACAAACACAGCCCTGACCGGAGCAGGGTAGCCCTCCACGGTCCTTGTGCCGTCCTCGGGATCAAGGAAATCATCCAGGGATTCCGTCTGGATCCAGGGGGTCTTTCTCTGCTCATCCAGGGTTGTCGAAGAGATGTCGACGCACCGGATATCGGCAAACCCGGTCCGTTTCAGCCAGGATTCCATGGCCTTGAGGCTTGGAATGAAAAACACGTTGCGCATCTTGGCATACCTGTCCTCGGGAAAGAGGCAGAGGTCGTCATGGCTCTCGATAACCAGGTTTTCCAGCACCAGTTCCCCTCCCTTGGCCATGCAGTCATGGATGCCCCTGAGCATGTCCAGGGGAGAGCGCCGGTGATAGAGCACCCCCATGCAGAAGACCGTGTCAAACCCTTCCCGTGTGACGGGCAGTGCGTCAAAGGTGATGGGAAGGGTGAAAAGGTTATCAAGCCCGGCATAGTGCTGCAGGGCATGGTACTGGAAATAAAAACTGTGCTGGGGCTCTACGCCGAGCACCATCCGGGGCTCCTGGGCCGCCATCCTCAACATGTAGTAGCCGTTGCTGGAGCCTATGTCCAGCACCCGCCGGTTTTTCAGCGGGCCGATCTTGCCGGCGAACCGGTTCCATTTGATGTTGGACTGCCACTCGGTGTCAAGGTCGATGCCAAAGACCTCAAAGGGCCCTTTTCGCCAGGGGCGAAGCTCCAACAGGACCTTTCGCAGCTGCTCCAGCCCGGCAGGGGTGAGGTCGGATTCAACGCCGATCCTGGGGGCGTCCCGGTCAAGGTCAATGGTTGAAGCCACGGCAGGGGGAAGCCCTTCCAAAGCCTTTGAGAATCTAAGGGTGTTTCCCTTGGGATGTTCGAAAACAGGGGCAAGCCCGGCGAGCACGTCATTGATGCCTGAAAGCCCGAACTCGTCTTCCAGGCGCAGGTATCCTTTAAAAAGATCTATCTTCTCCACAACTTTTCCTATTTAACAGCGATCATTGAAGCAAAATTAAACCATTTGAGCCAGACATCCATGGTGGTGAAACCGGCCCTTTTGAGCCTGTCCTGGTGGTCCTCCAGGGTCTCGGGCACAAGCACGTCCTCCAGGGCCTCCCGTTTCTGGCTGATCTCCAGCTCGGAATAACCGTTCTCCCGCTTGAACCGCTTGTAATAGTCGAGCTGGAGTTCCGACACCACGTCATGGACGCTCACAACCTTTTCCGTGAGCAGCAGGATTCCCCCGGGCGCCAGGGCCTTGTAAATATCCGCCACAAGGGCGTCCCTGAGATTGAGATCAAGGAACTGGAGGGTAAGGTTAACCACCACCACCGAGGCATTGGACATGGCGACATTCTCGGCCCGGTCGCACACAAGGGAAACCTTGTCCCGGAAGGACTCGCTTTGAAGCCGCTGTTCATACTTGTCGATCATGGGTTGCGAGCTGTCCACCCCCACCATGGAGAAATCCCGGCCGCCAAAGGTCTTGCCCATGATGATGCCGAGGTTACCGTGGGAGCAGCCAAGATCGTAGATCCGGGTGTTCTCCCTGTAGAAATCCACGGCAAGCTGGGCCTGGCGCGTGATGCTCTCCACATAGTTGGGAACCGAGCGTTCCAGCATGTCACTAAACACGGATGCCACGGCTTCGTTGAACTCAAAGGCCGGCACCGTTTCCTGTTTTGCTGCAAATATTCTGTCTTTTTCCATTTTTCCTGTAAATTTAAGCTACTATAGACGTTTTCACTCGAATTAATACCTGCTTATAACTGTTATTATAGACAGGCTTAATTCATATGCGAAAAGCGACAATTAAAAACCGGAGAATCCACCACCCGCTTCAATGCCTCAAGGGCCGCCACATAGCCGAAGATGCCGCTGATCATGGAGAGGCTCCCCATGGGATTCCTGAGCCTGCCCGCGTCAAAATAGTTTGGCTCCATGGTATCGGAAACCGTATCTTTTGCAACCACCTCGGTCGAGTAGACACAGTGGATGCCTTCATCCACCCCCATGCGCCGCAGCCGCTTTCTCACCGACCGCGCCAGGGGACAGTAGAGGGTCTCGGAAAGATCCCCGGTGGTGATCTTGGTGGGGTCTATCTTTCTTGCGGCCCCCATGCAGGAGACCACATCGATGTTATGCCGGACCAGCTCAAACAGCACGTTGACCTTGGGATTGAGGCTATCAATGGCATCCACCACCACATCGGTCCTGTTTTCAAAGACCTCATCAAAGTTGTCCTTGTGGCAGAGCGTGTTAAAGGTTTCCACCCGCATGTCCGGGTTGATCTGCCTGAGCCGGTCTTCGGCGGCATCGGTCTTTAGGCGGCCAAGGTTGGGCTCGACGGCCAGAAGCTGGCGGTTGAAGTTGCTCTCACCGATCTCGTCGAAATCCACGATCCTGAGGGTCCCTACCCCGCTCCTTGCCAGGGCCTCGATGGCATGGGAGCCCACGGCCCCAAGCCCGATTACCGTAACACAAGCGTTTTCAAGACGCTCCATGGCCGCTTCCCCAAGAAGCAGTTCCGTGCGTTTAAATTTTTCCCTGTTAAATCCCATTCCCTGTGATCCTCGTACTCCTCGTGCTCCTCTACATACATGATGCCATCATGTACCTGGGGTCATACATAAATGCTGTCAGCACCACAGCACAGGGGTCAGGCTGTTGCGGCACCAGCGTCACAGCACAGGGGTCAGGCTTAGCTTATTGGTGATATTATTCGGAAATATCAACAAATGACACAATAAGCTAAGCCTGACCCCGTTCTATATGACCCCGTTCTATTTACCTTGACCCCGTATCATAAAACAAATCAGTGCAACATACATGATTTTCGTCCCCAGGTTAAGCTCTTTTTAATAGATGGTACAGCACAGGGGTCAGGCTCGTTGCCGCGCAGGGGTCAGGCTGTTGCAGCGCAGGGGTCAGGCTTAGCTTATTGGTGATATTGTTCGGAAATATCAACAAATGACACAATAAGCTAAGCCTGACCCCGGTGGCGGACCAAAAAAAAAGAGCCCCTGCTGCACAGAGGCTCTTTTTTTTAATCTTTTTGGTAATTGCCCGTCAGTTTTTTCGAAACAGGCCCGTGCTGAAATATCGTTCCGCACCATCCGGCAACAGGGTGACAATATTTTTATTGTTCCCGACCATCTGCTTTATTTTTATGGCGGCGCTGATGTTTGCGCCGGATGAAATTCCCGCAAGAAACCCTTTTTCCGACGCAAGGCGCTTTGCCGTGGAGACCGCGTCATCATCGTCAATTTCGATCACCTCGTCAATGATCCCGGGATCGACAATTGAAGGGATAAATCCGTCACCGATACCTTCGATCTGATGAAGGCCGGGCTGCTGGCCCAGAAGCGCGGAACTGTTTTTCGGCTCCACCGCTATTATTTTCAGGTCAGGATTTTTTTCCTTGAGGAACCGGCCGGTTCCCATGAGTGTACCGCCGCTGCCGACCCCGGACACAAAAACATCCACATGGCCCTCCATTGCCTCCCAGATTTCAGGGCCAGTTGAAAAATAATGTGCAAGACAGTTATCCTGGTTTTCAAACTGATCAGGAACAAAGATATCATCCCTTTCCATCCTTAGTTCATTCAGCTTTTCAACCGCGCCCCCCACGCTTTTTTCCTTCGGGGTCAATATCAACTCCGCGTTTAACGCCCGGATCATCTTTTTTCTCTCTTCACTCATATTCTCGGGCATGATGATCGTGACATCATACCCCTTGATCAGTCCGATCATGGCAACTGCAATACCGGTATTGCCGCTGGTTGCTTCTGCAATGGTCATCCCTTTTTTGAGTTCCCCCCTTTTTTCCGCCTCCTGGATAATAAAAAGGGCGACCCGGTCTTTGATTGACCCCCCTGGGTTCAGGTATTCAGCCTTGGCAAAGATATTCATGCTGCCATTGCCTTTTGCTGAAAGTCCGACATTGAGCAGGGGTGTGGACCCAATCTGGTTGAGTATTGTATTTGCCTCCATAATATACCTCTCATTTTTTTGTAAGCTGCCGGACGGCAATAGCGCCGGCATATCCCCGAATCGGTTTAAACGATAATACTGACCAGTTCTTATTTTTTCCCTTTCCGCCAAAAATACGAATTTCACCAAGGCCATCCCCAACCCCAAGGGAAACGGCAAAGGAGTCCAGGGGACGGCTTAATCCCTCGCCTGTTCCTTTGACAAACGCCTCTTTCTTTGTCCAGCATTCATAGAACAGATCACATTTTTTGCCGTCCGGCGTTTTTATCAGCGAATCGACCTCTTCCGGATGGAAATAACCTTGAGCAATGCTCAGAAAATCCGGCAGGCTGCGTATACGTTCAACGTCTACGCCGATTCCGTACTGCTTTGAAAATGCAAAAACAGCAAGTTCATGGGAATGGGAAATGTTAAACCAGAGAGTAGCAGGCCTGGATAACCCGACAATTTCAGGCTTTCCATTGGGACCTTTTTCGAACACAACATGATCCGGAAGAATATCAAGGTATCTGCCCAGCAGTTTTCGCAGGACCCCGTGGGCAACCACAAAAAGGGCCCGGTCTTTTTCAAAAAAAAATCGTTCCGCCTTTAACCGTTCATCCCTGGAAAGGATTATTTCCAGTTCTTCCAGCCTGCCTTCAAAATGGGGAACAAAGGCCTGCCAGACATGAATTGTTTCCCCCGGTAAAAAAAATGAGGGATAAGAGTCCAATTGCGGATCTTCAATACGGTGCAATTTTATCTGCAACAATTCCACCCTTGCACCATGATGCAATCAAGCCGACCGTGCGGAAAAGCCGACCGGCTCATCAATTCCGTCAAGGGACCGGCTGAGGATGCCGGAGACGGATTTCAAAAAGTGGTCCTGTTCCGTCCGTATGAAAAAATGCCCGCCGGTTATCATTTCACAGTTGAATCCATCCGTTGTATGCTCTGCCCAGGCTTCCATCACCGTCCCTGGCGCCTCCTTGTCAAGACTGCCGCAAAAGGCCGAAACCGGAAGATCAAGGGCCGGTTCCTTCCTGTGGACATAATTTTCTTCAAGGGCAAGGTCTGCCCGGAGAATCGGAAGAAAAAGCTGCATGAGTTCCCTGTTCTGCAAAATAACCTCCGGGGTCCCGGAAAAACGCCGCAACTCCTGTATAAACTCCTTTTCCGGCAGATGATGCAATGGGTTCGGCTCCGGGACATGGGGGGGCCGGCTGCCGGAAACAATAAGATGTTCGGGAAGAGGCATTCCCCTTCGGCGGAGTTCCCGAATAAATTCAAAAGCCACCAGCGCCCCCGTACTATGGCCCAAAAAAATAAACGGCAGGTCGAGAAAAGGCGTCAATGGCGGAAACAACGCCTTCACAAGTTCATGGATATCACCTATAAGCGTCTCGGAAATGCGATTTTCCCGGCCGGGCGGCTGCACGGCACAGACGTCAACCGGACCCGGCAGACACGTTTCCCATTGTCGAAAAACGGAAGCGCCTCCCCCGGCATAGGGGAAACAGAAAAGACGCATCCGGGCATCTGTCTTGTTGCTGCTGACAAGACCGGACGATAAACTAACTTCAGATTTCATAAAATTTCCTTTTTTCAAGACCTCCTGTCGGGTTTCAAAATCTCAAGTCCCAGGGTTACGGGAACCTGCCTGTTCAACATCTCAACCATGATCCTGGCCTTCTGCTTTCTTCTATTGATATACAGGATCCGGCCTGTGTTTTTTTTTAAAGGACCGTCAATGATGGTCACGGTCTTATCTTCACTCACCAGGGCCCGGGAAGTTTTCACAAGCCCCGTCACGCCGGCAAGCTCTAATAGAAAAGCCATTTCATGCTCTTTCACCTTGGCAAAGGCGTTGTTATAGCGAATGGGATGAAGCTGGTTCTCCAGGGGAGAATGCCGGCTTTTTATCAGGAGCGCTTCAAGTTCCTTGTATAGAAAGAGATACCCCGGGAAAATGGGTTTTGTTACCATTTTAACATTGCCCTTTACCCGATGGCACAGTTCCCTGCACGGCAAGTAGAGGGAGACCAGGTCTCCCGCAAAAACATGGATTGCCTTTTTGAGTTTATATTCGGAACCGGGCGCTGTAGATAAAACAAACCAGTTATTACAATCAATTTGAGGAAAAAAATTCATGAAAAAATTCCAATGGCCAGAACAATGGAGTTGAGTAAAAAACCGGCTGATGACAAAACCAGCCGTACATGGGCGTGGACATACCCCGGCATGCCCCGGGATCAATGGGACAGGGTAAGCCTTGAACGATTTCATCGCACTGGGACAGACAAAACCGTATTATGTTCAAAAGCAACTGAACGCTTCCATGGCCCGCCGGATCTCCAGAGGGCCAATGGTCTCTGGTTTAGCGTTAAACCTTTATGATGTCAAGCACAAATTTCAATACCCCGTGTAATCTTTGGGTTGCCAAACACCTTCTTTACCCCCGGACAAACAACAAAAAGATCCTGACCGCCCCACCCGGGGACACGCCATTTAATCAACCGTCTTTTCCGGGAGGAGGTTGACGAACAGCAATACAAGGCATATTTTTTTAGAAGCATGGTTTGTCGGCAATTCAAGTTGAAGGAGATCAAATTATGCCTAGTAGACCCATAATACTTCCTGTCCTGAAAAAAGCGGTTGAACCAACGGTTCCGATAAGCGGAGAACTGGCAATCAATGAAAAAAGAAGACGCTTGAACATAAGATCAAAACGAAGGCTGCGCAAACGGCAGCCTGAACGCCGGGAAGAGGTCAGGGACGGGGTTATCGTTACCCTCTCCCAGTACAATGACAGACGGAAAAAACCGGACAGACGGAAAAAAACGAACAACCAAAGGGCTCAATCGTTTTATGATATTCAACAATATTACCAAAGGATGAAAAAAAGCCCCCGGCTGGATCTTGCGCCGCCGGTCTGACCACGGGGTCCGCCGTAAGCGCAACAAGGTTTTTTATTTTAATGATGATTACGGGTGCTGCAAAGGGTTGACGAACAGCCACATAAAGCATATCGTTAAAAATGCATGGTTTATCGACATTTTAAGTTGCAGGAGATACGATTATGCCGAGTAGACCGATCATACTTCCCGTTTTAAAAAAATCAATTGAACCAACGGTTCCTACAAGTGCGGAACTGACAATTGATAAAAAAGGAAAAAGCCAGAGCAAAAAGATCAAACGAAAACTGCGCAAAAGAAAAAAAGACCGCCGAGGAGAAGTCAGGGACGGCGTTATTGTGAGCCTCTCCTTGTACAATGACAGACGGCAAAAGACAGATAGACGAAGGGCTCGATAATTCATCCATCCTGGTCGCGATCCGGACATCCCCCCTCTTTATCCATATGCAGATAATCCCCCCATGCGTGTTTTCCCATAATCAATGAGCAGCGCCAGCTCCATGATTGCAATTTTACTGCTTGACACAATCTTATTTCTGAGATAAGAATTTTTCCACTTGCAATATGAAATTGCTGCTGATTGAATAAGTAGAGACCATTATCAATGATGAGCCAAGAAGGCCTGATAGAACAGCTATCCGGATTCTTGGCTTTTTTTTTGGCAAAAAAGGAGGAAACAATCGACCCACAAGGTTTCATCATATAAGCACAAGTAAAAAAGCGTTGAAATATTCACGGTAGATAGAGAGGAAGACAGGCTTTCCCGACAGGCTATATCTGGGGTGTCTAAAATAGGTTTTTTCGGCCTAAATTTTTTGAACTATATTTGGGCCTGTAATTGCTACGAGATAATAGCTAAAATTGCGGTACATTATTGGGATCATGAAAAGCAAACTC
>JAAEMK010001256.1 GCA_024225635.1 Desulfobacteraceae bacterium
AACGAGGCATGTCACAGGGATATCATAAAACTGGCATTTCATCTTTCGCCTCTGTAATTCCACTGCAGAGCAACCTGAGAGTTACGAAGTCTGATTTCGCCATTAGTGTCAATAGCGCATTTGCCATCAGCCAGAAATCCACCCAGTCAAACTGGTTCATTTTCCCTCAAGTTGGAGTGAGCACCTTTTCTATAAGTTCTCTTCTGCATGCAACATTGACTGGTTTCTTTCACGTTCAGACCACTGAGAACGCAGAGACATTGTGTGTGATTGCATATATTTCTGATTTGATTCACCTGATTTCACTAGTATCAAAAAACAACCACGATTACATGGTAGGTTTTAAATTAATGAAAAACCACATTTTGGCTTCTCCAGAAGTGCCACACCATTGTAAAGCAAATGGAGCACCAACAACAGGCTCAATGAACACCTTGACCGAGCAATATCAGTTTCTGGCTTCAGAGACTGGCCTGCTTTGTGATATTTCAAAACATAAAGTTGAGGTGCCAC
>JAAEMK010001257.1 GCA_024225635.1 Desulfobacteraceae bacterium
ATCAGAATTTTGATTTCAAAGTTATATCCTACTTTAATCACTGCGAAAGGTGTAGCTCCCTTACTTTTTAAAATTGAGTGAGCAAAGACCGTGTGGGGTGTGAATTTCCACTTGCTCTATATTTTGATTGCATTGGGTAATTTATTACCCAAGATAGAATTGGCTAATTTTGATCACATAGGTCACAATTTTGATTTCAAAGTTATATCCTACTTTAAGTCACTGCGAAAGGTGTAGCTCCCTTACTTTTTAAAATTGAGAGAGCCCAGACCTTGTATGATAGGGCTTTTACCTACTGCATATTTCAATGCTGGCTAATATCCTTTTAGCTAAGACAGAATTGCCTAATTTTGATCACATGGGTCACAATTTTGATTTCAAAGTTATATCCTACTTTAAGTCACTGCGATAGCTGTAGCTCCCTTACTTTTTAAAATTGAGTGAGCCCAGACCTGGTAAAATAGTAATTTTCAATTCTGCATATTTTAATGCTGGGTAATATTCTATTACCCAAGACATAATTGCCTAATTTTGATCACATGAGTCACAATTTTGATTTCAAGGTTATATCCTACTTTAAGTA
>JAAEMK010001258.1 GCA_024225635.1 Desulfobacteraceae bacterium
ACACTGCAGGTCGACTCACGTTTAATTACACTGCACGACCCACCTAGGCATCTGCAACATGGACCCAGGTCGTGGACTGTTTTTTTGCCTATGTTGCAGCGATTTTTCCGACCTGACAGGGTCATGAATGGGTCACGGTACGACGTGATCGAGTCATGCAGGTGTATGTTGCAGGAGCCCACACCTGCACGACCCAATCTGAGGTCGTACAATGGGTCATGCAAATGCCACACGTTTTGACGTCAGTTTTCCACGTCGCAAGAGCATATTGCAGGTGTTCTCGCCGAGTCATGTGTGGTGACCCACGTCGACAGTCCAAAAAATCGCTGCAACATCGGATTTGAGCGACCTCGCCCCCCAATCACACGTCACATGTCTGTGTTTTGGGGTTTTTTTTGACCTCGACACGTCGTGTCCGATGTTGCAGGTGTTCACCCTCTTTGGGCACGTCACCAACCATGAATGTTCCATGTTGCAGGTGTTCGCACGCATCATGCATGTGTCCTGAGGGTCTTTTCCTGACGTCAGCACGTCAAGGTTGTTGTTGCGTGTGTTGTGTCGAGGGACACGTCAATCACGAGTCATGTCCCATGTTGCATGTGTGTTTTGCCGTCATGCATGTGCTGTTGACGTCGGCATCTCTGCCACGTCGTGGGCTTGTGACATCACAGCGAAACTCGCCAAGACCAAGGTCGCTATCCCATGTGAATCATGTGACAAATCTGGGATGGCAGCGTGTTGTCACATTGTCGCTGTGGGATGCGAGCGCGTGAGTGCGTGTGCGTGCATGCGCGCGTGCGCCCGTGTGTGTGCGTGCGTGCGCGTGCGAGTCGCGTGAGTGTGCGTGCTCTCCTCGCTGCAGACGTGCGCGTGCGGATGCGTCCATCGCGTAGCTGCTCGGCGAACCATCCCCTGACACGGTGATAGCAATGGCGTTGGATGATGAGTCCGCGCGGTCGCGCGAGGGGTCGCCTGTGCAAATCAACACTTCTAATGAGAAGTCGTGTGGCACTTTCAGTCTCGTGCGCAACGCAAAGCGATAGCAAAAGTTGTGATTTTGCACACATTGTATTGCATTGATTGGCACGTGCACAAAGAAAACAACATGGGTTTTGAACGTGAACTAGGTGCAAGAACCGAAAGCTCTGACCGCAAATGTTTCACTGTTGACTTGGTGCTACCGAAACATCCATTGCGGTGTGCGGACACACTTTAGTCCAGGACAAAAATTCAAAATTCCATTGTCCGCACGTCTCCGCTCCCACCTGGGAAGCTGATTTGGATCCGCGCGGACAAAGTCACATGGGTGTGGACAGGAAAAATTGATTTTTCATGCCGCACTGATCTCAGTTTTTGAGCGCTGTGAAATAGATGTTCGGGGTCAGACGCGGCGCTTGGCCGCTTGCACACACCTAACACTCCTACGAAACTTGCGCAACTTGTGGTTTGTCGGCGAGGCGCTCGCGCGGGAAGTATGAGGGTGGATGTCGATGGTTTTTGTTGTGACACAGACCACCGTTCCTTCACTACGAAAATCATCACCAAA
>JAAEMK010001259.1 GCA_024225635.1 Desulfobacteraceae bacterium
CAAGCGGGATCACTCCAGCTTGGTGCAGAATGTCATGCTGTTGAACAATGCGTGATGTTTATACTGTTTTTTCCTGCCAAAATTCATATTATTGACAATGACAATGGCAACAGAAGTGATGATGATGGCAATGACAATGATAACGACAATGATGACAATGCATGTCATGGATTGCATTCTCTCTCATGACTGGCCTCTGATGCACACCAACCTCATTCCAAAAATGATAGTTGCTCTGCCATTATGAAATTCTCTGGGAAAATGTTTCTGTGATCAGTATAAATAGAGGCAGGATTCTGCAAAGATTCCATCATTTGGAAACTCTTCCATCTTTAGAAAGTGTTCTCAATTTCTCCATTATGCCGGAATGCATGTATTGCAGTAAGGGTTTCTCAACTGACTCCAACAGACTGAGACATCAGCGACTTTTCCATGAGGAGAATGAGAATGATCAAGAAGAAAGTGAAACTGAGTCCGACAATGGAAGCAGTGGAGCAGAAGACAGTGAAGAGGAGGATAGCAATGCAAAGGACAAGGAGGAGGATAAAGATGAAGAAGAGGCACAGGAAAAAATCGGGGCATATCCGTGGGGTATCCATGGGGTATCCTACCTGGGTATCCCACGCCTGCGTGGGATTCGCGCGTATCCCACGCAACCGATGGATACCTAGGTATCCCACGTAGAATACCTGGGTATCCCACGTGGGATACCTAGGTATTCATCGATTGCTGAGCGCCGAATTTGATTCGTGGGATACGTATGGATACGCGCGTATCCCACGTGGGATATGTACGGCTTTCCCTGATTCCCTTGGTCCTGCACGGAATGTGAAACCCAGAAGGCAGTTCGATCATAATAGTGTGTGTGATTACGCGGCTGGATGATGACGCCACCGACGACGACGACGACGACGACGACGTCGACGACGACGACGACGACGACGATGATGACGACGGCTG
>JAAEMK010001260.1 GCA_024225635.1 Desulfobacteraceae bacterium
AGAGGTTTTCAAATACATTTTTTAAAATTTAATTTAACTGTTATTTATAATATGAATACTTTTTATAAAAAAAAATACATAAATAGTACCATAAAATATAGAATTATGTTATACATGTCACCTGACATAGAAGCACTAGTAATGCATTTTGAACTTTTTCAACATGCATACTTTTATCCTTGTGTAAGTGGTTCCTGAGTAATTAGCTGATCAAAAATGTTAGGGGGTCCTGTGCAGTTTTTCTATTCAATTTTCGCAGATTAAATTTGCCACTGTCACAGTGTATCCTAAGTGGATGCTACTGAGTACAATTATTGTTAGGCTTTAAGAGTTCTACAATTCTTTATTTTTTGGTTAAGCCCTAAAAACAAGTCCTTCCAGGAGTTTTTGTTGAAAAACCTTAAATCCTACCTTTTTTCTGCATTTTCTCCATCGAAACATTTGCCGCTGTAACAGTGCATTTTAGGCAGTTGACGCTGATGACATTTTTTGTCAGACTTGGCAAGTTCTACAATTTGTTAGTTTTTAAACAAGCCCAAAAATCAACTCCTTCCATGAGTGTTTGTTGAAAAAAAACAAAAATCATACTTTTTTTCTGCATTTTCACCATGGAAAATTGCTGCTTCCGCCATAACGTTGTGTCCTAGGCGGTTGATGCTAATGACATTTTTTGTCAGACTTAGCAAGTTCTACAATTCTTTATTTCTTAGTTAAGCCCTCAAAACAAGTCTTTCTATAAGTGTTTGTTGAAAAACCGTAAATCCTACCTTTTTTCTGCATTTCCCCCATCGAAAATTGCTGTTGCCACCTTAACAGTCCATCCTAGGCGGTTGCAATTGATGTAAGCTTTTGTCAGGCTTGGCAAGTTCTACAATTCTTTATTTCTTAAACAAGCCCAAAATCAACTTCCTTCCATGAGTGTTTGTTGAAAAACTGTAAATCCTACCTTTTTTTATGCATTTTTGCCATTGCAAACCACCGCT
>JAAEMK010001261.1 GCA_024225635.1 Desulfobacteraceae bacterium
CATCACCGGCATTCCCGCTCGGGACATCGAACAGATGGCCGAGCTCTGTGCCGCCAACGCCCCCGGAGCCCTTCTCTACGCCATGGGCATCACCCAGCACACCACGGGCGTGGACAATGTCAAGTCCTGCTGCAACCTTGCCATGCTCTGCGGCAACCTGGGCGTGCCGGGCGGCGGGGTCAATCCCCTGCGGGGCCAGAACAATGTCCAGGGCGCCTGCGACATGGGCGGGCTTCCCAACGTGTTCACCGGGTATCAGCCCGTTGCGGCCCCCGAGGTCCGGGAAAAGTTCGCCAAGGCATGGAACTGCGGAGAACTCTCCGACACTCCGGGCATGACCATCACCGACATGATCTCGGCCATTGACGAGGGCAAAATCAAGGGCCTCTACGTCATCGGCGAGAATCCCAAGCTGAGCGACCCGGACAAGAACCATCTGGATCATGTCCTGAAAAAGCTGGATTTCCTGGTTGTGGAGGATATTTTCCTCACCGAGAGCGCCCAGGTAGCGGATGTGGTCTTTGCCTCGGCCGCCCTGGGGGAGAGGCAGGGAACCTTCACCAATACTGAACGCCGCTGTATGCTCACCCAGAAGGCGGTGGAGCCGGTGGGCAACGCCCTGCCGGACTGGCAGATCATCTCACGGTTTGCCACGGCCCTGGGCCATGAAATGTCCTACGGCTCCCCGGAAGAGGTGTTCAACGAGATGGCGTCCCTCACCAAGACCTACCAGGGAATGACCTATGAGAGGATCGGCATCGACGGGCTCCAGTGGCCCTGCCCGTCCAAGGATCATCCCGGCACCCCCTATCTCCACAAGGATACCTTTACCCGGGGCAAGGGCAGGTTCCACGCTATCGAGTTCAAGGAGCCGGCCGAGGCCGCCTGTGACGAGTATCCCATGATGATGACCACGGGCAGGATGTTTGCCCACTTCCATACCGGCACCATGACACGGGTCTCAGGCAGCCTTGATACCGAGCAGAAGACAGGATATGTGGATATCAATCCCGAGGATGCGGAAAAGCTCAACATCGCCTCCGGGGACATGGTCCTTCTGACCTCCCGGCGGGGGGAGATTGAGGCCCCGGCACGGATCACAGATTCCGTGCCTCCGAAGAACCTCTTCCTTCCCATCCATTTTGGCGAGAATCCCACCAATACGCTGACCAGTTCAACGGCGTTTGATCCCATCGCCAAGATCCCTGAGTTCAAGGTCGGCGCGGTCAAAATTGAGAAATTGATCGCCTGATCAGCCCCCAAAAACAAGCCCCGGATCGCCTTCACACGGCCCGGGGCGTATCCTTTCCATTTTCCCAGTGCAGTCAGCACCTGATTCTCTTAGCACGAGTTCGATGCGAAGATTGCGGACATGAGTATCTTTTAGCCTTTTCCTGTAAACGGAGACAGTTTTGTCCGTCTTGTCATCAAAAAAGAGTGGTTGAATATGGAGAATG
>JAAEMK010001262.1 GCA_024225635.1 Desulfobacteraceae bacterium
CCGGTCAAGGTTCCTGAACTCATGGAAAGATTACCAATTGTCAATGTGTTATTGGATGTAACAGATCCAGCTCCACTGAAGGTCGCATTTGCTGCATTTAGAGTGTTGCTCAAGGTCGAGGCAACTCCTCCTGTCACAAGAAGATCCCCTGTTATCCCCGTTGTTCCTGTCGGACTGAATGTCCCACCGGAAAGGGTCGTATTCCCTGCAATAGTAAGAGCTCCACTACCAGTATAGCTACCATCGCTTATGGCAAAATCGGCAGTTGTGACACCAACAACACCTGTCCCCCCATAGGCGGAGCCGGCGTTGGAGATGGTGAAATTCCCGGTTGTCACCGAGAGGGAGCCGGGATTGGTCACCGTCAGGTCTCCTCCAGAAAGGGTAAGGGTTCCGATTGAAAGTACACCTGCAGAATGGGTCAGGCTTCCACCGATTATGTTGAGGGTACCGCTGATAGTCACCCCTGCAGCCGAGCTTGTCCTAGCCCCGGTTGTTATGTTCAGGTTGTTGAATGAATCGCCGTTTGTGGAAAGAGAACCGGCTCCGTCAAAAACAACAAGATTAGTTCCGTTGGTAAATGTGGCGCTGTTGGACCAGTTCCCAGCAACATTTATCTGCTGCCCTACAGCAAGGAGGGATCCACTGGTTATTGTAAAATTACCATCAACATCAAGAGCATCTGTAAGGGTCACTGAGGTTCCATTAACGGTGAAATTATTAAAAGGGCTTGTTGATTGCAATCCTGCAGTTGTTCCATCGAAGGTCACAGTACTAATTCCAGCAACGAACACAGCCACTGTCTCGTCCCAGTCCCCTGCCACTGTAATATTCCTTGCGTTTCCATTGAAGGCAGCTGCAACATTAGAGAGGATAACATCTCCGTTTATATCCACTGTTCCTGATCCGGTCAAGGTTCCTGAACTCATCGATAGGTTACCAATTGTCAATGTGTTATTGGCTGTAACAGATCCAGCTCCACTGAAGGTCGCATTTGCTGCATTTAGCGTGTTGCTCAAGGTCGAGGCAACTCCTCCTGTCACAAGAAGATCCCCTGTTATCCCCGTTGTCCCTGTAGGACTGAATGTCCCACCGGAAAGGGTCGTATTCCCTGCAATAGTAAGAGCTCCACTACCAGTATAGCTACCATCGCTTATGGCAAAATCGGCAGTTGTGACACCAACAACACCTGTCCCCCCATA
>JAAEMK010001263.1 GCA_024225635.1 Desulfobacteraceae bacterium
ATAGTTGATGCTTCACGCGCGTGCAGTAGTCGTGATACTGTATGCGAGCTCCGCTCGTATACAATATCACTCCAACAGAAGTTGTCGAACTCACTACTCGTCTTCATGTCACACACTACCTTCAGCTATAGTTGATGCTTCACGCGCGTGCAGTAGTCGTGATACTGTATGCGAGCTCCGCTCGTATACAATATCACTCCAACAGAAGTTGTCGAACTCACTACTCACCTTCATCACAACAACAGAAGTTGTCAAACTCAATACTTCTCACCGCAACAGATTTTGACTCACCCTCACGCGAGTAGACATTGGTGAAGCTCTGACAATCGTCTTGATTGCATCCAGCTGTGGGTGCACGAGTCAGGGAGTGGTGAAGGTATTATTCGGTTCACGAACATCAGCTCATAGGCTAGTTCTAGTAATCCTACCCAATAACACCCTCACCACCCAAAGACAAGGACAGACTCGTGAACGCTTCCTTCACACATTGAATTTGGAACAGCTCCATTTGCTCTGAGTTGAGAACTTTAGCTTCTAAAACTCTTGTTGGTTACAGGTTGTTGTGTTGAGGAGGACCGATACCACATCCCAACACAACACCAAGCACGCTTCCACATACATAGAGTGACGCGCGCACGCGCGCGTCACTCTATGTGGGCGAGAGCTCACATTGAGTTAGTTTAGCATTGCTTCCTCCTCGCTCACATCCATCACTCAACAACTCCACTCAGTTCTAAGATGGACGCTCTTCATCGTATCGTTTAGAGATGTAATGCGCGCATGCGCGCACGCATCGCTCGCCTTCTATGTGGGTGGAAGCGTCGCTTCGCATCAGGCGTGGCGTCGCTTCCTCCACGGCGGTATCCGCTTCCCATCAATTCCACTCAGTTCAAGTTCTCTCCTTCTGTTTTCCTCCTCATCCGCAAGGAAACTTCAACCCTCCTCTCATGTTAAAGTCCGAAGCGAGTGTTCTTGTATGGTGGTGGGACCTGTCCACGTTCTACCCACTACATCTGCTTCCGACTGCTATCTCAACAAGAGCGAGCGTAGTGGAAGACACTGCTGTCGCCAACTGTGAGTGTGATATTGCTACTTCTACTGTAGCAAATCAAAAAGCTGGGGTAACAGTGTCTACCTCACGCAAAGTCGCTCGAAGGAGTTGCTTCCATCATCATCTACTCGCATGCGAGTCGTTCGATGAGGAAAGAGACAGAGGTATGATCACTTCCACCTGCTAGCAGGTGAACAACCACCTCGTCCCTCTCTTCATCACCCAACTCGCATGCGTGATGTTGGGGTAAGTCAACTCCTACGCCAGTACTACTTCCAACGCGATGGAACTCCACTTCGCTATCCTGCAGAGTTCTAAAGTGACAGGACAGCGAAGTGGAGTTCTACCACGTGGTGATAGCAAACGAACAAGATGAGTAGCGAACAGCTACTGGGTAAGCCAATTCCTCCGCACGTACTTCTACTAACTATGGAAGAAGTTCTAACAACTGTTCTACTCTTCATTGTGTTGTTGTTGCGTTGAGTTCTCGTGCGTGATAGCGTGAGTGTGGTTGTTGGTGAACAACTACTCCACTCAGCGCCTTCCATCAGTCGCGAGTTACCCAACAACTCATCTCCATACACGCTCGCGCGTTCGCATGTGTAAGTCGCGAGGGATGTCTGTAACGCATGGATAGTGTCCGCGAACTGTAACGCATGGAAAGTGTCTGTGAACTCAACTAACCCGCAACAACTAGCATAGATATGGATGGTGATATCGATTTGTCCACTGTCTCTCATGACGTGAAGCTGTACGCAATATCAGCTCCATTCCTCCAAAACATGCACATCGGTTCCATTACCGGTATCGCAAGTTGGAGTGATAAAGTATCATGACTACTGTTCGCTGCTTGCGTAGCGTCAGCTTGCGTACGCTCGAGGTGTTGTGGCGTAGTAGGTGATGTGCGTGAGGTGGAAGCGTGCGCTGGCGTCCGTGTGCGTGCAGTTGTGGTGCTTCTTCACCCTTCAAAGTTCTGAGCTTGTAGCGGAAGGTAAGAGATTGCCTGACTTATCGATGCGCATGTCACCATTCTCCCCCTTCTTCTGTCTCCCACTACGTCGTACGAGTCGGCAGGCATTGTCCTGCTCAGGTAGCAGCAGCTCGTAGACATTGACTCGCACGTCGAACGTTGATTTGAGTGAGTTGAGTCGTTCCTATGCGTACATAGCTACGTAGTGGGGAAGCCATCCTCTCTCCAATGCGAAGCTTAGCGAAACATGAAGCTACTCACTTCTCATCACCCTAGAGGCTCTCTTCTTGCGCGTCTCACAGTTGAATTCATCATAACAGCGTCTTCCGACCTCTTCAGCTATCGAGTGACTCTGTTGCGCGTGCGTGCGTGGGTGTGGCAGACGCCCCCCCTCTTCACATCCACTCCAACCCACTTCAAGAAGGGAGGAGGAAGGAAGACGACGCGTAAACACACATCCACCCCCATAGAGAGATA
>JAAEMK010001264.1 GCA_024225635.1 Desulfobacteraceae bacterium
AACTGTTTCACATTTGTGGGCTTCCTTGATCTGCATGATATTCACTCTCCGTCCCTCCTTTTTTGATAGTTGAGATGGAGCATATCATTTTTATTCCATCAAAGGATAGAAAATTTAAACCGGGAAAATGGGAATGCGCCCGTTGACATTGGGTTTTATATCGTCTAACCTGAAAAGGTGTTTTTCAATGTACATTGGATTTGAACTGTGGAAGCGCTTCAAGGCAAATGCAAGTACGGACAACATCCTTGAAGCCGTTAAAAATCATTCCTCGAAACTAAAAAAACGGAATACCGGATTAATATGCTCAACAAAAGAAGACTTAGCATAATTTTACTTATCCTGTCTGTTTTATCCATGCTGGTGATCCTCACCGCACATATCAACTACTACAACCATGCCCTTCTGAACCGAATCCATGAAGCAACATCACTGATTGCCGGATTCATATTGATCTGCGCCATTTTTATTGTTCAGATAGATATTGAACATTGGATCAAATACCTGATCAACATCGTGCTGACAGGCATATTGATCGTCTCTCTGCTCTTTGCTCCTATTGCGAAGGAATTATGCGATGAGAAGACCATCTTTGAATCTGAGTACAAGCAATACAACCTTTTGATTGTTCGTAAAAACTGCGGTGCAACCACCTCCCTTGAATATAACGTCTTGCTGCTGGACGGAGGCGCTTTTTTGCACAAAGAAAAGATAATATTTAAAAGCTATGCATCCCCTGCCCCCATCCATGCTGAATTTTTAAACGATAATACCATACAGATAAGCTCCAAAGACGGAAGCACCGCCCCCAATTTTGTCGTCTCATTTGACAAAAAAACATTGACTCCGGATAAAACGCTTCAATTCAACAATGGGGAACCGTACTAACCGCCCTCCCCAATCCGTTCCTGGACTCTGCTTGAAACAGCATTCATCGTAAAAATATTTGTTAAGGGGAATTGATCTGTTTCCAGATCGTGAATTTGATGTTATGACAATATCTTTATTTTTACGGCATTCTAAAAATACAGGATAATTAAGACCTTGAGAAACAGCAGTTCACTCCCCATAAAAGAAATTTCAGGCTACCTTGCGGTTTTCAGCTCCGCTTTATGTTTTTACCTTTCCACCACCGTCATCGTCTATGCAAGAAAGTTCCAGGTGGAGATCGACTCATCCTACTTTACCCTGGCGCGTTTTCTGCTGGGATTTGTGATTGTCGGCCTTGTTTTCATGGTAAAAAGACAGCGGCCGAAACCGGTCAGCTGGCACCTTCTCCTTGCACGGGCGCTGTTCAACACCATTGCCGCATTCTGCTTTTTCAAGGCTGTGGAGCTGACCTCCCTTGCCGAGGGCAATATTTTGAACATGACCTACCCGCTGTTTGTGGCTTTTTTCTCCTGGTTCCTGTTCCGGGACCAGCGGGACCCCATTGCCATCGCCATTGTTTTAATAGCGTTCGCAGGGGTATGGATGATCCTTATACCCGATAACCACGCCTCCTTCAGTACCGACAGTCTCTGGGGTCTGTGCTCGGGCATTTCCGGCGCATTTGCCATTCTCTACCTCAATGCCAGCCGGAAGGTCCATGACACCGAAACCATTCTTTTCTTTATGTTCGGGGCCGGGGGGCTTGCCATCTTCTGCCTCTACCGGCAGCATATATTTCTGCCGGACCTGAAAGAATTTACCTTCCTCATGCTTTGCGCGATCTTCAGTGTTCTCGGCCAGTACCTGCTGACCGCGGGTTTCCGGTATGTCACGGCGCTTGAAGGAAGCATCATCTCCTCCACACGAATCCTCATGGCGGCACTCCTGGGACCCGTGCTCATTTCCGAACCTGCGCTCTCCTTCACCGGATGGGCGGGGGCCGCCCTGATCTTCGGGGGCAATGTCTACCTGGCCTTCCGGAAATCCGGTAAAACCACGGACAAACAGATGGCCGCCACCGTGAACCTGGAGTTGGAGTCCAGGTAAGAAATACGATTATCCCCGATCCGCCGGCCCTGGTCAGGATGGACAAATGGGCTCATTTACGATAAAAGACAGGATAACAACACTTTACAATGAGTTTTATCCGGCATGCCGGGTGATAAGGGCCAACGGAACAATGCAAACACAGGAGATTCAATGAAGATAAAATCAATGGGAATCCTTTGGATTGCCGTTCTTTGGGCGGCATCCCTTTGCATGGGCTCAGGTACGGCTGTGGCCGGGGAAGTTAAAAGGGTGATGGTGGTCCACAGTTATCATGAAACCCAGCAGGGACATGTGGTTGAGATGACCCAGGGAATCAGGGAGGCATTTTCCGGTTTCAGGGTAAACATGAAATTTTTCCATATGGATACCAAACGCAGGACCGATACGGCCTGGAAAATAGAGGCGGGAAAACTTGCCGCCCGGGAGATGCTGGCATTTCAGCCCCATGTGGTCATTGCCATGGATGACAATGCCCAGGCCTTTTTCGTGAAACAGAACATGTCCCGGGAAAAGGCGCCGTTTTTTGTATTCGGGGGTGTCAACGCAGAGATTTCCGACTATGGGTTTCCTGCCGAAAATGTCACGGGGGTTCTGGAGCGGCCCAATATCAAGGAAAGCATCGAGTTATTACAAAAGATCGTGCCAACGGTTAAAAAAATGGTCATGCTGTCGGACAAATCAAAAACAACGGACCTGTTTGTCAAATACTGCAAGACCCTGGACCTGCCGGTTGAGATCCTGGGGTATGAACAGCCCCGGACACTGAAGGAATGGCGGTCTGTTGTCACGAAATACAGGGACAAGGCGGATGCGTTCGGGCTGTATCTCCTGCGCACAATTGACGATGATTCAGATCCGGAACGCCATGTGCCGGAAACCGAGCTGATCGAATTTTTAAATGCCCATGGCAAGCTGCCCACGGTGGGTTTTTTCGATACCTCTGCAAAGTCGGGTCTGTTGTGCGGAATTTCCGTGTCCATGAAGGAACAGGGATATGCCGCCGCCCGCATGGCCCGCGCCATCCTCGAAGGTGCCGACATCGCTGATTTCAAGATTCAGCCCACGTCAAAGGGACGGATTCTGCTCAACCTCAAGACCGCGGAAAGACTTGGCATCGACATGGACTGGAATATCATCAGCAAGGCGGACGAGGTGGTGAAATAGAAAGATGAAAATCACGCTTCGGGAAAAAATCCTCATTCCGGTTATGGCCACCATTGCCCTGGGCATGCTCGCCGGTTTCGCCTATTCCTATATGGCCACGATCCGGGCCATCCGGGAGGAGGTCAGCCGGGCCATGGTAAGGGAAGTCCGGCTCACGGCGGGACTAATGGACCAGTGGCTCCATGAACGCCATACCGATCTGTTTACCTTGAGCGGCCAGCCGGTATTGATCGAGGCCCTGACCGAAACAGGATACTACGGCAGGAGCGCCATAAAAGGGGCTGACGCACTGCTGGCCAATCTTGAAACCGGATATCCCTATTATAATTTTTTATACCTGGTGAACCCGGACGGGGATCTTGTTTCCACCTCCCATATATCAACGGGTAAGAGATATAATGTATCCGACCGGCAATATTTCCAGGCCTCCATCAACGGCAAGGAATGGGTGTCCAGGATCGTTAATTCCCGTGAATCCGGAAAAAAAGTATTTGTGGTATCGGTTCCCCTGAAAGCAGGGGATAAAATCGTGGGCATCCTGGCCGGTGCCGTGAATGTGTCGGCCTTTAAATCATTTTTTATCCATAATTTCGAACTGGGCCGGGAAGGTTTTGCCTATGTCACTGAAAATACAGGCCGGGTCATGGCCATCTCCAAGGATAAAAAGGATTTTTCAAACATCGCGGCGTTTGATTTCGGCAAGGTCATCCTGTCATCGGATAAAGGTATCCACACCTATCGCCATGGGAACCAGAACCTGCTGTCAGCCTATCATAAACTCGCCTATAAAGACTGGACCTTTGTGTTGAGCCAGTCCCTGGACGAGGCTTATAAACCGGTCAGAAAGGCCGGGTGGACCATCCTGGTGGCCGCGATATTCCTGTTGAGTCTTGTGAGCCTGGTGGTGATCGGCATATTCAGGAAAATGATCTACCAGCGGTTTGACCGGATGCTGGAAGCCATTGGCATGGTTGAAAAGGGCAACCTCAAGATCCGGATCAAGGGCGGGGATCAGCATGACGAGATCGGGGAGCTGAGCAAGGCGTTCAACGCCATGACCGCCCGGCTTGATAAAACCCTTTCCGACCTGCAACTTGAGATCCGGATGCGCAAACTAACGGAACAGGACCTGGAACACCACCGGGACAACCTGGAAAAACTGGTGACGGACAGAACGGCCGAGCTTGTGGATCTACAGCATTATCTGTCGGATATCATCAATTCCATGCCCTCCATCATTGTGGGGGTCGACAATGAGATACGGGTCAGCCAGTGGAACCTGAAAGCCGAACAGACCATCAACATACCCCAGGGCAAGGCTTTGGGGGAAGATCTTGCGACCCTGTTTCCCCACCTGGAAACCCATAGGGAAAAGATCCGGCATGCCATCCGGCACAAAATGGTTCAGCAGATTCCCAAGGTTGCAAGGGACCTGGGGGACCTGGGGGACCGGCGCTGCTATGAAGAGATCACCGTATACCCCCTCATGTCCCGGGGCATGGAAGGGGCGGTTATCCGCATTGACGATGTCACCCAGCGGGTCAAACTGGAAGAATTGATGATCCAGTCTGAAAAGATGATGTCCGTGGGGGGGCTTGCGGCGGGCATGGCCCATGAAATCAACAATCCCCTGGCCGGTATCATCCAGAACATCCAGGTGCTCAAAAACAGGCTGTCAACGGACCTGCCCAAAAACCGCCAGGTGGCGGACAAACTGGGCGTCGACCTGGCGCTGATCTCCCGGTATATGGAAGAACGGGGCATGCATACGATCATGGACAACATCATGTACGGCGGCAGCCGGGCAGCGAAAATCGTTTCCAACATGCTCTCCTTCAGCCGCAAGGGAACCGATGGCTCAAACCTGGTTGACCTGACAGACCTCATGGACCAAACCATTGATCTTGCGGAAAATGACTACGACCTGCAAAAGGGCTTTGATTTCAAGGAGATCAGGGTGGACAGGCGCTACGGGGCAAAAGGATTGCACATTCGCTGCCATCCCAGCATGCTCCAGCAGGTCTTTTTCAATATCCTGAAAAACGGGGCCCAGGCCATGGCATCTGCTTACACCACGGATAAAACCCGGGAACCCGCGTTTACCATCTCCATTGAAAAAGACAAGGACCTTGCCAGGATCGAGATCGGCGATAACGGGCCCGGCATGGACAAGGAAACCCGGAAACGGATATTTGAGCCGTTTTTCACCACCAAGGAAGTCGGTGTGGGCACCGGGCTGGGCATGTCGGTTTCCTATTTCATCATTGTGGAAAACCATGGGGGCACCATTGAAGTCCGCTCCGATACGGGCAAGGGAACCACATTTACCGTCTGCCTGCCCATAAACGGCAAGTAGGGGGAACGATTTTTCCTGTTTCAGGCTTGATTCCATGGCCCGGGCCTGATAGATCTATCTGAAAGCATTACCCAGCCCTGGCAAGCCGGCAAGCGCCACCGGCGGCAAACAACGTTTCGGGGACTGTTGAAAAGCCCTGAAAAGCCCGTAAAACAAGGATTTGGACGTTTTGCAAACGCTTCCGGAAGCTAACGTTTTCAGGGTTCGGCCCTGTTGGCAAAAATCCCTCGAAAGGAGGAGCAGGATTTTCACAACTCGGAAAGCCCCAAAGCCTTGCAGGACAAAGGTTTGGGAAAAAATTCAAATCAGGAAAGGCTTCTATGCAAAGACCGATCCAAACCACCCAAACAGGGGCAAAAAGAAGCTAACTTTTTTGGGAACTTTTTTACCCAAAAAATCATCTCGTAACCCAAAAGAATCATTGAATATTTTTCAGAGGCTGCAGTTTGAATGGGGCACCGCTAATGAAGGTGATTAAGACTTTTTAATTCATTCACTATTATTAAAATATTAGTTTGAATGGGGCACCGCTAATGAAGGTGATTAAGACCGCGCTGCCTTGATTGATTCGCTTGCTTTTATGAGTTTGAATGGGGCACCGCTAATGAAGGTGATTAAGACAGCTTTCCCATATTGAAGTAGACAATTTGACCGTTTGAATGGGGCACCGCGAATAAAGGTGATTAAGACCAAATACCAGCCCACATGGACCAGAATTAACGTTTGAATGGGGCACCGCTAATGAAGGTGATTAAGACGGCGACATTCTTCAATTTCAAGACTAAGCGCCGGTTTAAATGGGGCACCGCTAACAACAGAATCTCGGCAATAAGCTAAGCCTGTCCCCTTAAGGGTTCCCCCTTCATGTCCTTCATGTTCTTCATGGTGGAAATTTAATAACTACACGGAAGGTCAGAAGTCGTGCATCGTCTTTCATGGTGGAAACAGGCAGGATTAAACGCAAGAGGGGACGCCCATAAAAATGGACGTCCCCTCTTTTTGCACTCTTTCAGTTTTATTAAGATTTTTTGGAGACACCGGCATCGTCGAAGGATGCCATCTCGTTCATGATCTTGCAGGCGGCATCCGCGATATCCATGGTCAGGGCAGCGCCTGTGCCCTCCCCCAGGCGCATACGGAAATCTATCATGGGCGATAGATCCATGAACCGGAGTGCCGCCACCTGGGCCTTTTCCACGGATTTGTGCCCGGAGATGAGGTAGCCGTTCACATCCGGGTTGATCACCGAGGCCACAAGGCCGGCAGCCGTTGAGATCACCCCGTCCAGCACCACGGCGGTGCCCGTTGATGCCGCGGCAATAACGGCCCCGGTTATGGCCGCGATCTCGAACCCGCCGATCTTCCTGAGGATCTCCACGCCGTTTTTGGGATCGGCCTTCTGAAATTCCAGGGCCCGCTCTATCACCTCGGCCTTATGTTTGAGCCCATGGTCGTCCACCCCGGTGCCCCGGCCCGTTGCCTCGGCGGGGGTGATGCCGGTGACACAGGAGATGATGGCCGAAGCCGGGGTGGTGTTGCCGATTCCCATCTCCCCCAGGCCCACCACATCGATTTTGCCGGTTTCATGGCTTGCGAGAAAAACTTCCATGCCGCTGTCCAGGGCCCGGGTCACCTGCTGTTCGGTCATGGCGGGCTCCAGGGCGAAATTGCGGGTGCCCCTGGCCACCTTTTTGCGAATCAGGTCCGGGTGGTCCTTGAAATCGGCCTTGACCCCCATGTCCACGATTTTTATCTCAATATCGTGGTGGCGGCACAGCACATTGATGGCCGCGCCACCAGCAAGGAAGTTCTCCACCATCTGGCCCGTCACCTCGGACGGATAGGCGGAGACGCCCTCTTCGGTGATGCCGTGGTCCCCGGCAAACACAAAGAGCGCCTTTTTCTTCACGCTTGGGGAGAGGGTCTTCTGGATCAGGCTCATCTGAAGGGCGAGATCTTCGATGCCGCCAAGGGCGCCCAGGGGTTTTGTCTTATTGTCGATCTTGGTCTGGGCCGCGGCCCTGAGGGCCTGGTCCACGGGCCTGACCCGGTCCGACACGGCCTGCCACAGGGGCTTGCCCGGGTCAGGGGATGATGCCGGGACGGAATCCCCGGCCAGGGTGACTGTTGAACCGGCGGGCATCGGGGGCACCTCCACGGGATCGTCCATGGAGAGATCCACCACATACTTGAGGGCCTCCCCTGAAAGCACCCCGGGCATGACGGCACCGACCCCGGCAAGGGGGATGGTCTCCTCCTTCAGCATGGCGAGGGTGTCATGGTATCGCGCCATGCCCGCCAGGGCATCCGCCATGTTTTGACGGGTCAGGCCGTAGGCCCCGGTGAGGGAAACCTCCTTGTAGTGGAGAAGGTTCACGAGGTTGGTCTCCATGGTCTCGTTCTTGGACAGGCCGCTGAAAAAGGCGTACCGTGCCCCCTTGCCTGCTTTTACCACCCCCAGGCTGAAGGCCACGGGATCGGGACAGGCGTTGATCACACAGTCGAACTCGCTGTCATGGGTATCTTTCATGCAGGCGATCCCGGTTTGCTCAAGGAAGGGGGTGAGGCGATCAATCTTGGATTCGCTCTTTTCAATGACACAGACCTCCCCGCCCATGTCCTTGCACACAAGGGCGGCGATCAGGCCCACGGTGCCGCCCCCGTAGATCAACACACGCTGACCGGATTCAAGATCAAGCTTTGACACGGCATTGAGCACACACCCCACGGGCTCGGCAAAACAGGCGATCCATGACGAAAGACCGTCCGGCACCGGCACGAGGCTCGCCTCCGGGGCAACCACATATTCGGCAAACCCGCCGTCATTGTGGAATCCCATGATGGTCATGGATTCGCAGAGGTTCTCCCGGCCTGCCGCGCAATGGGAGCACCGGCCACAGCTGGTGCCGGGCCAGATGACGAACCGTTTGCCCCGGTCGTCCTCCACAACCACCTCATGGCCCATGACCCGTGGAAAAACAAGGTCCCGGTGGCCCTGGCTCCACATCTTGGCGTCGGTCCTGCAAACGGCGCAAAACAGCACCCGCAAAAGCTTTTCTCCCTGCCCGGGTTCGGGCAGGGGGGCCTCGTCCATGGAAAGACGTTTAAGGCCGGTCAATACCAGTTTTTTCATCCTGTTCCCCTCCTGGGATTCTCTCAAAAACGTAATGCTTGGGACCTTTCGCGCTCCAATCGATCCCTGGCTGTGCCATGGGCGGGAAAGTTAAAACGGCTCTTCCCTTAAAATCAGCTTTGCCATGACAGGCCGTTCAAACCCGTTTTCCTTCATGGTTTCCACATGGCGTTTCACCTCGTCAAGTTTTTCCATGGGAAATACGCTTGCCTTGTCAAGGTTACACACCTGGTATTCATCCTCCCTGACCCGGATATACCGGTCATGGTTCTTGATGATCAAAAGTGTCGTCTCCATTGCCGCCCCCTATATGAATGACCGAAGTTTTGCAATGCCTGCTTCAGGCTCCCGGGTCTGGATGCCCACCCATCGTTCCAGGCAATCAAAGGCGGCCCCGCTCCTCAGAGCCTTGGCAGCCAGGGCAACCCCCTTATCAAGGGTTTTCGCCATGCCCGCAATGTAAAAGATCAGGGCGGCATTGAGGATGGCGGCCTCGGCCCTGGCTCCCCCGTCCCCTGTCCGGAGAAGTTTGACAAACCGCCTTGCCTCAAGGTCGCAGCTCGTGTCCGGGGTAAGCTCACTGGGATCGAAATCCCCCATGCCAAAGGCATTGGGCGCGAAACTGTACTCACGGATATCTCCATCCAGGGACAGCTCGGCGCAAAAGGTGGTTCCGCACACCGAGGCCTCGTCCATGCCGAGATCGGTTCCGAAAACAGAACCGTGGACCACGATGGCCCTCTCATACCCGATCTCCTTCATCACCCTTGCCACGGGCAGGACCATCTCCCGGGAATAAACGCCCCGCACCCCAAGCTTTGGCAGGGCCGGGTTGGCAAGGGAAGCCGCGATGTTCAATGTAGAGCCGAAATAGATCTGGGAAAGAATCCTGCCCAGGGCCATGGGATGTATTTGGGGGCTCATGCCGTTGAAAAGGCCGATGCCCGCTGTTTCAATGCTTTGGGCGACAAGCTCGGGGCCGCACTCCACATGGATGCCCAGGGCCTCGACCATGTCAACGGTTCCGCAGGCCGAGGTGATGGCCCTTGCCCCGTGCCTTGCCATGGGGATGCCCTGGGACGCGGCAATGAGGGAGGCGGCCGTGCTGATGTTGAAGGTCTTGAAGGTGTCCATGCCCGTGCCCGAGTTTTCCACCACCGGCGTTGCCGTTTTTACGGAGACCTTGCAGGTGTCCAGGTTGTAAATGGCCTCCCACCCGGCGGCCACTTCATGTTCGGTCTCCCCCTTTGCCGCCAGGGCCGCAAGGAAAGCGCCCTGCTGCATGGGGGTGGTCTTGTCGGTTAAAATGGTTACAAAGGCATCCTTTGCCTGGGTTCGTGTCAGATCCTGCTTTTGAATGAGACGGGTGATAACGGCGCCAAACGCCCGGTCCTGCTCCATGTTCATGCTAACCTCCAATGGACTGATTAATTGTGTAATCCATATAGAGCATGGTTCAAGGCTTTGTCAACAGCGCTCTGTTTAAACAGGAAGAAAAACCGGAAATAACTTCAACGGATCACAGCAGAATGAGGCTGAGCCACGGCACATAGGTGATGATGACAAGGGCCAGTAGCATCACGAACATGAACGGCAGGGCCGAGCTGTAGATCTCGGTCACCGGTTTCTTGAACCGGTAGGAGGCGATGAAAAGATTCATGCCCACGGGCGGGGTAAAGTAGCCGATCTGCATGTTGGCAAGAAAGATGATCCCAAGGTGGATGGGATTGATGCCGTAGCTTTCGGCGACTGGAAGCAGCAGGGGCACCATGATCACGATGGCGGAAAAGATATCAAGGATGGCCCCAAGGCAAAGAAGGATGAGATTCAAGAGAATCAAAAAGGTGAACCTGCCGGAGATATGGCCCTGGATCAGGGTGAAAAGCCTTGCCGGGATCTCCGCATCCACCAGGAAGTTGGTAAAGGCGAGGCTGACACCAAGGATCAGGAGTATCCCCCCCACCATGACCATGGCCTCCCTGAAAATCAAGGGCAGCCTTGCGACCGGGATCTCCTTGTAGACAAAGACCTCGACCACGAGGACATAGAGGGCGACCACGGCAGCGGCCTCTGAAACGGCGAATATGCCTCCATAAATGCCGGCGATAAGAAAGACCGGCAGTGGAATCTCCCAGGCGACCTCCCTTATGGCCGCCACGGCCTCGGCCCAGGAAAACCGTTGCAGGGGAATGGCCCGGCCCCTGTTGGCCGTGATGCTCCAAATGGACAAAAGCACGATCATGGTGGCGGCGGGAAGCGTACCTGCGATGAAAAGATCTTCGATCTCGATGGTTGAGCCGCTGCCCATCTGCTGGGCAACGATGCCGTAGAGAATCAGCGGCAGGGAGGGGGGAAGCAGAAGCCCGAGGCTGCCCGATGTGGTGACAAGGCCCAGGCTGAACTTATCATCGTAGCCGGCCCGGGTCAGGGCCGGAAGAAGCAATGCGCCCACGGCGACGATGGTAACCCCGGACGCCCCGGTAAACGCGGTAAACAGGGCGCAGGTGACAAAGCTGACCACGGCAAGCCCCCCCGGCATCCATCCCAGAAAGGCGCTGGACAGCCGGACAAGGCGCGTTGAGGTATTACTCTCCCCAAGGAGATAACCGGCGACTGTAAACAGGGGCAAAGCCGACATCACCGGGGTGTCGGTGAGCCTGTAGAGTTCGATTGCAATGGCCGACAGATCGATGCCGGAGAAGTAAAACCCGGCACAGGCGATGGACAGGATAACCGCAAACAAAGGCGTTCCCAAGAAAGCAAGGATGGCGGCTATGGAGACAATTAGAAAAAGAGTCACGGTTAATTATGGCTTGCGGTAGCGTTGAAAGAAGGTTACGGCATTATCCAGGCATCGCAGGGCGATCACCAGGAACGCGACGGGAATGATGGACTGGCAGACCCAGCCCGGCACACCGGCAAAGGCAGGGGTGCTGAACTCATACTCCATCCGCACAAAGGCCAGGCTGTACCAGGCGGTCAACAGACAAATAAAGGCCGTGAAAACAAGGGTCAGGGCGTTCACAAGCAAAGTGGTTCTGCTTGAGAGATAGCGGGTTACGATATTGATGTTGATGTGGTTGTTCTGCCTGGTGGCGGCCATGGCTCCCACAAGCCCGGTCCAGAGCACCAAAATCCTCACCAGGGCGTCGCCCCAGACAATTCCAAAGCCCATGGTGTTTCTCAGGACAATCTGGAGAACAGCCATGACGATCATGGTGAGCAAAAGAAGGATGAGAATGAAATCCTCCGCCCGGCGCATCCATTTTCTGATGGGAAAATCCGTCATTCTACTTTGCCCTGATGGTTGAGAGATGCATGTTGATGGTATCGAGGATCTGTTGTGACAAAACCCCCTTGGCTGCCAGCTGATCCGGAACCCTCCTGGACCGCGTCACCCAGGTTTGGGAAGCATTGGCATCGGGGACAACGAACTTGAGCCCCATCTCTTTCAGCACCTCCAGGGCCTCAACGTTCTGCCGCCGGTTGTGTTTGTCGATTCGTTTAAAGGCCGCGCCCATCCTGGACCGGACCACGGCCCTGTCCTCGGGCGACAGCTTGTAAAACGGCCGCTTGGCAATGGCAAGAAGGCCGTTGGTATAGATCAGGGGAATCTGGGTGATGTAGCGGATCTGGGTGTGCCAGTGCAAGATTATGGCATAGGCCGGGGGAATCGCCACCGTATTGAGCAATCCCGTCTGGAGGCCGGTCCTGACATCTGCCAGGGAAAGGGTGATGGGGCTGACATCAAAGGCTCTCACGGCTTCGAGGGCTGCGGCGTCGTTTTCGGGAATCCACACCTTCTGCTTCTGGAGATCGGACACCGTTGCCACGGGATTGCTGGACATGATCCGGGCGAATCCCCCTTCGGCAAGGCCGAAAACAATGAATCCCGCTTTTTCATACCCCTTCATGAGGATCGGGTCCATCCTTTTTCTAACATAATCGACCTCCTCAAAGGAGCTGAAGACAAAGGGGAGGCTGTAAACCTGGCTGTCCGGGTAATAGCGGGACAGGCTTCCCAGGGAAAGGGCCCCGCCCTGGAGCTGGTTGATGCGGATCTTCCTTAAAACGCCCTGGTCGTTTCCCATGACCCCGCCGGGAAAGAACTTGAAACGCACCCTGCCTTCAGTGACGGCCGTGATCTCCTTTGCCGCCGCCTCCATCTGGACCATCTCAAAAGCCCCTGACGGCGCAAGGGTCGCGATCTTGAAGACCCCGGCTTGGACGCTGTCTGCCAAAAGAACCAGGAGCACCACCAGGACAAGGCGGCTTATTCTTGATACCATGGTTGATCCTTCTCAATTGAAGTTAAAAGTAGTCGTCACCACTCTCAAGCAGCGCCCGGGCCTGCTCCTTGGCAAGGGTGTTTATCAAGGTGTACCCTTCGGTTGCGGCCGGCATTGACATGACCTCGGTCAACAGCCTGTCGTGGAGTTCCCTGTCAAACATGGGCCGGGCGTATTTTTTGGCATAGAGCACCCTGGCCATGAGATTCCGGTCACCGCCAAGCTCCACCCCACGCTCGAAATGGGCCCGGGCATCCCCGGGTTTTCCCCCCAGAACCGGCGGCAGCACCATTGCGAGCGCCCCGAGGTAAATATGGGCGCTTCCGTCCATATACCCTTCATCAAGCTCAACCACCCGGGCCATGATCGCCTCGATGCGGGGAAGCCGGGCAAGGGCTTTGATGCTGTCGCTTCTGGCCTGTATCCATCCGACCCAGGCGGTTCCCAGGGTGTAGAGGACTGCCGTGTCGGAAATCGTGGCTGACGCGATTTTCTCGTTGAACGTATCCGGATCCACCCGGACAAGGCCGCAGAAGTCCCCGTTTGCCTCGCAGGCCGCCCTCCCGGCATAATCCAGGGCTTTACCTGTCAGGATACGGCGTCTTTCCTTATCCGCGACAAAAAACCGTGAATAGGTCGCATAAAGGCCTGCGGCCGACTTGAGAAGCCTGGGGTTCGTCGGATCGTCCATGACGAAAGCGTCCACCATGATCAGGTAGGCGGGCCCTCCCTCCTTGACGGTGGCAAGGTCGCTGTTCTCCCGAATGGCGGCTGAAAGTCCGTCGGCAAGGTTCCCGGTGACGCCTGCGCATCCGGAAATCACCGACGAAATCAACAGCAAGAGAATCGTTCGGTAAATTGAAGAGTGTTCCATAAGGAATGTCATACCTAGGGCGATTAAAGGTGTCAAGCCCAATCGAACAAAACCGACAAAAGTTTTACACAGGGGCAGCGGTAACCGCCATGGGATTCCGCCAAGCCCTGCTTGTATTGTCATCCCGTTTCCTGTATGATTATTCGATTATGAACAATGAAATCAACCCCAGCAAAAGGATAGCGTAACAAAGATGGTCCGTGACACGGAAGAAAAAAGCAGAACAAAGGTCAAGCATGAGGTGGAAGCGCTTCAACGGCTTGGGGAGAGGCTGATCGAGCTCTCCGAGGAACAGATCAAGTCCATGGCGATTCCCGACGACCTCAAGCGCGAGGTTCTGTTCGCCAAGACCATCACCCGCCACGGGGCAAGACGGCGGCAACTTCAATATATCGGCTCCATCATGCGAAACATCGATCCCGAATCAGTCGTCAAGGCCATTGACCGGCTCTCCATGGCCCGGGCCGTAGCGGACGCGAAGTTCAAGAAGATGGAACAGTTGAGGGACGAGCTGATCCAGGGAGATCAGGCCGCCATCGACCGCTTTGTCAACGACCACCCCCAGGCCGACCGCCGGTGGCTGCGACAGCTTGCCAGGAACGCCAAGAATGAGATTGCGGCAAAGAAACCGCCAAAATCATCCAGGGCCATATTCAAGTATATCAGAGAAATCATAGAGGCCCAGGACGATTAAGGATGTTTCTTCCAACCACGAAAGCGGAACTCAGCCGTCTCGGCTGGGACGGCCTTGATGTCATTTTTGTCACCGGCGACACCTACATCGACTCTCCCTATACCGGCGTCGCCATCCTTGGAAAACTCCTGGTGGACCACGGGTTCAGGGTGGGGGTGATTGCCCAGCCCGATATTACGAGCGATGCGGACATCAAGCGCCTGGGCGAACCCAGGCTCTTCTGGGGCGTCACCTCGGGCTCGGTGGACTCCATGGTCGCCAACTATACGGCCTCCAAAAAATGGAGAAAGAGCGACGACTACACCCCCGGTGGAAAAAACAACCGCCGCCCGGACAGGGCCGTCATCGCCTATACCAACCTGGTCAAGCGCCATTTCAAACCGACCCGTCCCATCCTCATCGGCGGCATCGAGGCAAGCCTGAGGAGAATCGCCCACTACGACTTCTGGTCCAACAAGGTCCGGCGCTCCATCCTCTTTGACGCCAAGGCGGATATCCTTGCCTACGGCATGGCCGAATCCACCGTTGTTTCCATTGCAAAGGCGCTGGATGAGGGCCGGGACGTCACCGGCATCAACGGGGTGTGCTACATTGCCAAGGAGGTTCCGGAAGGGTTTATCGAGCTTCCCTCGTTTGAAGAGGCGGCAAAGGACAAGAAAAAATTCTCCGATTGTTTCAGCCTGTTTTACGACAACAACGATCCTGTCACGGCCAGGGGACTGGCCCAGCGGCACAACGACCGGTTCCTGGTCCAGAATCCGCCGCCCCCCTACCCCACCACAAAGGAGATGGACAAAGTCTACGGCCTGGAGTATGAGCGGGATGTCCACCCTTTTTACAGAAAACAGGGCCGGGTCAAAGCCATGGATACCATCCGCTTTTCCATTCCCACCCACCGGGGATGCTACGGCGAGTGCAACTTCTGCGCCATTGCCGTGCACGAGGGGCGGACCGTTCGATGGCGGAGCCGGGACTCCATCATCAACGAGGCCCACACCATTGCCGGCCACCCCAAGTTTAAGGGGACCATCGCCGATGTGGGGGGCCCCACGGCCAACATGTACGGATTTGAGTGCAAAAAGAAACTGAAACAGGGGGCCTGCAAGGATAAGCGCTGCCTCTTTCCCAGTACCTGCAAGAGCCTCAAGCCCGACCACTCGGGCCAGCTCAAGCTGCTCAGGCAGATCAGCGGCATTCCCGGGGTCAAAAAAGTGTTCATCGGTTCCGGCATCCGGTACGACCTTCTCCTTGCGGACACGGTCCACGGCATGCCCTTTCTAAAGACCGTGGTCAACAACCACGTGTCCGGCCAGATGAAAGTGGCCCCGGAACACACCCGGACCCAGGTCCTGGAACTCATGGGAAAGCCTGATACACGCACCCTGATCAAGTTCAAGCAGCAGTTTGACCGGCTGTCGAAAAAGGCCGGGAAAAAGCAGTTTTTGACCTATTATCTCATCGCGGCCCACCCCGGCTGCACCCTGGATGACATGAAACGGCTAAAACAGTTCTGCCACGAGACCCTCAAGATCACCCCCGAGCAGGTGCAGATATTCACCCCGACCCCCTCCACCTACTCGACCCTGATGTACCACACCGGGATCGATCCCTTTTCCGGGAAAAAGCTCTTTGTGGAGCGGAACCCTTCGGCAAAGGAAAAACAGAAACAGACCATCACAGGCAGCAGAAAAAAGAGATGAGTTTCCTGAAAAACCGTTCCGCCATTCCCAGGACCCACTGGCTCCACGGCGTCAAGACAGCCGTCGCAGCGGGCCTCTGCTACGGCATCACCACCTTTTACAACCTCGAGTACGGCTACTGGGCCGTGATCTCAACGGTGATCGTGATGCAGGTCTATGTGGCGGACTCCATCCGCATGTGCCTCTACCGGCTCTCCGGCACCATCATCGGCGCCCTCATGGGCATCGGCGCCCTGCTCTATTTCCCGGACACCACCCTGGGAAGGCTGTTTGCGGTCCTGCTGCCCGTGGGCATCTGCAGTTTCATGACCCACTACAACCCCCGGTACAGGATGGCGGCCATCACCGCCGTCATCGTGATCATGACGGGGTTTACGGCGCCGGACAAGGCGGGGTTCGGCTTTTCCCGGATCATCGAGATCGCCATCGGCATCTGCTGCGCCTTTGCGGTCTCGATCCTCGTCTTTCCCGTCCGGGTGGTGGATGTGCTGAAGGAAAACATAAACAAACAGGCCCTGGAGTGCTGCGAGAAATACGACATCCTTACCCGGGCCTTTCTCAACGGCCAGAAGCGGGTGGGCGAGGCCCTGCTTGAAGATCTCACCCGCAAGGTCTGGAAAAACCATGAGCTGTTCCAGAGCATCAAGCAGCACGAGGCCCTGATCTACCATAGGAAGTTCAGCAAGAACATGAAGCGGATCATTTCAACCATGGACAAGGTGGTGGAGCATCTTCGCACCATGACCCGGACCCTGAACGTCACCGAAGAGCGTGGGTTTGATATTATCATGGAAAAGGAACTGACGGTTCTTGCGGACCGGAGCAAAGCGGCCCTCATGGACCTGGTGGAGAACGATGGGGCGGCCGGAACCGATCGGCTTTCCCAGGCCATCGCAGCCACGGAAGAGAGGCTGCACACCCTTCGCTCCCAGGGGGTAACCGCACGTTTCGACCTTCACAAGCTGGAACAGTTCTACAGCTTCTACCACTCCATGCACTACCTTGCCGAAGACCTGGCCGCAGCCGTTGAATCCAATAAGAACCGTTAGTTAGATTATGGTCGAGAAATCGAAGCTTTCGCTCCGGTTCAGGGTCAGGACAAACTGCTTTAAGAGCTCGGCATCGAAACAGTGGGCCATCCCATTGTCCCGGAGTTTCATCCTGGCCTCCACCCGCTTTTCAGCCTCCTTGTTCAGCCTGGACTCATGCTTCAGGCGCCGGATGTCGGGGTTTTTCTCGTTTCTCACCACGACTGAAACCGGGGTGGCGCCCCTCTCCCACACCTCTTTTTCCATCTGTTGCAGGATCTCGAGGTTGGGATTTTTCCCGGTCATGATGGTCAGGGCCTCATAGGGTGTTTTGGAAGGCTTGTAGGGCCGTTCAGATGTCAGGGCGTCAAACACATCGGCAATATGGCAAATCTTCGCAAACAAGGGGATTTCGTCGTGTTTCAGCCGGCAGGGATACCCGCTCCCATCCTCGTTCTCATGGTGGTACAGGATTCCCTCCATCACGTATTTCGGAAAATCCAAGTCAAACAGCAGGCTGACGGAATAGGCGGTGTGGGCCTGGACAGCTACATACTCAAGATTGTTGAGCCGTCCGTTTTTGTTGAGAACCCGGCTGGGCACCTTTGCCTTTCCGATATCATGGAGAAACCCCATGACCGTGGCCTCCACGGCAAGCTTCTCAAGCTCCTTTCTCCCTGAAACGGCAAAGAGACCGGGGTTGGCCTTGACAAAGATCGCCATGAGCCAGCCCACCTTGATGGAGTGGGTGTGGGTTTCATAGTCGTGGCCGATGAGGGTGGCAAGCCCCTTGAGGGAATCGATGCTTGAAATAAATCCAATGGCTTTTAAAACCAAGTCTTTGACGCTGGCCAAGGCCTCTTTCCCAAGCTTGGGAAACCCGAAATTTGACTTCATCACCCCCTGGATCACATCGGAACACATATCGGTAAACAGCACCGACCTCTTTTCCATGTCAATGTTGTCGTTGGTGAGGATAATGTGGAGATTGTCCTTGAGGTACTGCTCGTAGTTACCCATCTCCTGCTTGTGAATGTAAAGGCACTCCCAGGACATCAGCATCCGGATCAGGGTGGATTCGGGAATGGAGCTTGTATCCTTCAACAGGCAGCGAAAACGGTAAGCGCCATTCCGGTCGGACGGCTCAAGCCTCTCATAGAGATGGAAACGGGTAACATTGCCGGGGGTGATGAATGTGGGGACAATCCCTATGAAACTACTTCCGTCATCGACAAAATCGTCGCCGATTTCCCTACCGCCATCTATTGTCATGCGCCTAAAGATCCCTGTAACATGATTAAAACTTGACTATACGCCATTTCCGAACAAAGATGTATCTTTTATTATCCTGTCAATGGAGTGTCAACAAAAAAAACCATGCCCCGGGACCATCGAGGATCTCATTTTTTGCGGAACAAGGCTGAAAGTTCAAAGCTCCTGCTTCGGTTCAGGGTTATGACGAACCGCTTCAACAGATCCGTATCAAAACAATGGGCCATGCCCTTGTCCCGGAGCCTCATCCGGACCTCGACCCGTTTTTGCGCCTCCCTGTTCATCCTGAATTCATGCTCAAGGACTTTAAGATCAGGCGTTTCCGGATTTTCCGTTCCACCGGCAAACGGCAGGTCGCTGATCTCCGCAACCTCTTTTTCCATCTGCTGCAGGGCATCGAGGTTAGGATTTTTCCCGGCCATTACCATCAGGGCCTGGTAGGGTGTTTTGGGGGTCTTGTAGGGCAATTCAGGGCTGAGCGCAAGGGCGTCAAACACATCGGCTATGTGGCAGAGTTTTGCAAACAGAGGAATTTTGTTACCTTTAAATCCGCAGGGATAACCGCTCCCGTCCTCGTTTTCATGGTGGTACAGGATGCCGTCCATCACATGCCTGGGCAGATTCAATTCAAAGAGAAGTCCCAGGGAATAGGCGGTGTGGGCCTGGGCTGCCACATATTCGATGTTGCTGAGCCGTCCCTTTTTGTTGATGATGTGCCTGGGGATCTTCGATTTTCCGATATCATGGAGAAATCCCATGACGGCGACCTCCACAACAAGCTTCTCAAGCTCGGATTTCCCGGAGACGTCAAAGAGGTCCGGATTGGCATTGACAAAAACGGCCATGAGCCAGCCCACCTTGATGGAGTGGGTACAGGTATCATAATCGTGGCCGATGAGGGCGGCAAGCTCCTTGAGGAAATCAAGATCAGTGATAACGCCAATGGACTCGAACATCAGCGCCTTGAGTTTGTTACAGGTCTCGGTCGAGGACCTGGGCAACCCGAAATGTTTTGCCATCACCCCCTGGATCAACTCAAAACAGATCTCGGTGAAAAGCATGATCCGCTTGTCCATCTCGATCCCCTGGTTGGCAAGGATGATGTGAAGATTGTCCTTCAGATACTTGTCATAATGCCCCATGTCCCGCTTGTGAATGTAGAGGCAATCCCAGGCGCTGAGCATACGGGACAGGGTAGTTTCAGGGATGGAGGCTGTATCCTTGAAAAGACAACGAAATCGATAAACACCTTTTTCTCCGGACACTTCCAGCTTTTCGTAGAGACGGAACAGGGTAAGGTAATTGGGAGAGATAAAGGTCGGAACAATGCCTATGAAGTTCGTTCCGTCATCGACGAGTTCATCGCCGATATCGATACCGCCATCCATTGCCATAAATATCAAATTCCCATTACTAAGGTTAAGTGCCTAACTCACCATGCTAAAATAAGTTCCACCTTTTTAGTATTCTGCTAATAGGGTGTCAACAAAAAAAGTTATAACAGCACAAATTAGCAACTTTTTTTCACACCCCTGGCATCATTCCGGATTGTCCATGGCATGGAGGCGGTAGTAAAACCCCCTGTTTTCCATCAGGGTCCCATGGTCCCCCGCCTCGGTCACCCGTCCCTGTCTCAACACGATTATCCGGTCCGCCGTAACCGCAGACCTAAGCCTGTGGGCGATGGTGATGGAGGTCCGGCTCTCCTTGAGCCGGGCCGTGGCGCTCCTGATCTTTTCCTCGGATTCCGTGTCCACATAGGAGGTGGCTTCGTCAAAGATGATAAGCTCCGGATCGTGGGCAAAGGCCCTGGCAATGGAGATCAGCTGCCGCTCTCCGCTGGAAAGGGAGGCTCCCCCCTGGCTCACCCGGGTGTCGGCCCCCTGGGGAAGCTTGTCAATGACGGATTTCACATGGGAAAGCTCGACGATCCGGTCAAAATCCAGGTCCGTCATAACGCTGTCCGGGGGCAGGATATTCTCCCGGATGGTACCGGAAAAAAGATAGGGATCCTGGGTCACCAGGGCGATCCTGGATCTCAGGGAAAAGACGGAAAAGCTGTCGATCCCCCTGTCGTTGATCAGGATATCCCCCCCGGTCCTTGGGTAAAACTTGACAATAAGATTAATCAGCGAGGTCTTGCCCGAACCTGTCGGGCCCAGGATCGCCAGGGACTGGCCGACCTTGACGGAAAACGAAACCCGGTCCAGGACCGGCTTTTCCGGCTCGTAGGCAAAGGAGATCTCCCTGAACTCGATGGAGTCGATCCTCTCAAGCCCGGTGTTTCCTCCCGGATCGGCTTCCTGCTCGTCAAAGATCTGCACGATCCTCTCCCCGGACGCCAGGGCGTTCTGGAGAATGTTGTGCTTTTCGGCAATATCCCTGACAGGGCGAAAAAACATCTTGGAATAGGAAATAAAGGCCACCAGGGTCCCAAGGGTCAACTGGTCGGACACCACCCGGCCGCCGCCGTAAAAGATCACGATGGCAAGAACCAGGGAGCCGAACAGGTCCACCACGGGCATGAAGAGGCCAAAAAGCTTTATCTGCCCCATGCCGGCCAGAAAGTTATCATGGTTGAGGGCCTTGAACTCCTGTTTGATCCGCTCCTGGGCGCTGAAAAGCTGGATAACCCTGATGCCGCCGCAGGATTCGGAAAACATGGAGTTGATCTCTGCGATCTTTGCCCGCAGGTTCCTGAACACCTCCCTGGATCTTGCGGAAAAAAGAGCGGTGGTCCACACAACAAGGGGAAGAACCCCGAGAACGGCAAGGGCAAGCCGCATATCCAGGTAGAGCAGGACAAGAATAATCCCGGTAAGGGTAAAGATGTCCTTCATCACAAAGGTGATGATGGTGGTGAACATCTCCTGCATGTTCTGGATGTCGTTGGTCACCCGGGTGGAGAGGCGGCCCACGGTATTTTGGGTGAAAAAAACCATTGGAAGCCTCTGGATATGCTCATAGATCCGGACGCGAAGATCGTGCATGATTTTCTGGCCCGCAAGCTCCATCACCATGATCTGGACAAAGCTTGCCACAAACCTTGCAACGGCGATGAGGGCCAGCGCCAGGCCCGCCGTCATCGCCCCACTGACCCGGCGGCTTTCCAGGACAAGCCCCCCGTCCCTGGGAACGATGTAGAGATCCACGGCCATCTTTGTAATATACGGGACCGCGATATCGAAAAGGGAAAGGAACAGCATAAGGACCATTGACAGCACGATCATCCAGCGATTCCGGTCGATATAGGGGACAAAACGCTTCAAGAGCCGCAGGTCATGCTTGGAGCCCTGCCCCTCATCGTAACCGCCCCCCATGGTCATCCCCATGGTTCCCCCTCTCCCAGGCCGTTTACGGACTGCATCTCCTGGGCCCTGGCATAATAGCCGCCCTGTTCCACAAGTTCCTCGTGGGTCCCGGATTCTATAATCCGCCCCCGGTCCAGAACGATGATGGTTTCGGCGCTCCTGAAGGCCTGGAACCTGTGGGAGACAATGACCAGGGTCATGGTCCGGGCAAGGGATTCAATGGTATCGATGATGCCCGAGGCGGTCTTGATGTCCACCTGGCTCACGGGATCGTCCAGGATCAGGATGGGTGCTTGCTTGAGAAGGGCCCTTGCAAGGGCGATGCGCTGCTTCTGGCCGCCCGAGAGCATCACCCCCTTCTCCCCGATCACGGTGTCGACCCCCTTGGGAAACGAAGCAATGGTCCGGGTCAGGCCGGCCATCCCGAGGACGGTGCTGATGCGGTCCATGCCGGCGGCAGGATCTCCGAACCGAAGGTTTTCAAGGATGGTGCCGGAAAACAGGAACGGCTCCTGGGGCATGAAGGAGATCGCACCCCTCAGCTGATCCAGGTCCAAATTCCTGATATCAATGCCGTCGATGGATATGGAGCCGGAATCCGGGTCATAGATCCTTGGAATCAGACTCACCAGGGTGGTCTTGCCGCTGCCCGGGGGGCCTGCGATGCCGAGAATCCGGCCGGGCCCGACTCCCAGGCTCACGCCGTCCAGTATCCGGGGGCCGCCCCCCCGGCGCCCATGGGTAAAGACCAGGTTACGGATCTCGATATCACCGGCAATGGCGGCTGGTTTCAAAGCATCCACGGGACTCTCTATCTGCCTTGGAACATTAAGTATGGCATCGATCCTGTCGATGGAGGCCTTGCCCCTCTGGATCATGTTCGTGACCCAGCCCACGGCCATGACCGGCCAGGTGAGGAGGCCGAGATAGGAAATAAAGGCCACAAAATCCCCGGGAGAGATGGTGCTTAAAATCACCTTTCGTCCCCCCAGGCCGATGACCACGGCAAGGCTGATGCTGGTCAAAAGGGTGACCAGTGGAAAGATGAGCCCCCTCATTTTCACCAGGTTCATATTGGCGGCCACATAGACTTCAGACTCCCTTGTGACGCACCGGGTCTCTGCTTCCTCCCGGTTAAAGGCCTTGATGATCCTGATGCCGGCAAACCGCTCCCTGGAGGACTCCATGAGTCTTGAGAACGATTCCTGCACCTCCATGTAGGCGGAAAAAAGCCTTTTACTGAGAATCTTGGTAAAAAGGGCGATAAAAGGCATGGGCACCAGGGCCAGGAGCGTCAATTCAAGGTTGATGTACCCCATGAAGAAAACCGAGGCAAGACCGAGGACGATGGTGTCGGTCATACCCACCAGCCCCATGCCGAGAGCCATCCTGATATTGGTGATGTCGTTGGTTGCATGGGCCATGATATCGCCTGCGCTGGTGGTGTCGAAAAACGGCGCCGGCATGGACATGACATGATCGAAGAGCCGCGCCCGTATCCCCTCTTCCACCCGCCGGGCCGTACCCATGATAAAATAGCGCCAGCAGAACCTGAAGACGCCGATAAAAACGGCAGCAAGGAAAATGTACCCGCCGTAGCAAAGCAGGGTGGTGCCTGTGATGGAAAGGGATGCGATCCCGTCAACCGCCCATTTGACGATCCTCGGGATAAAGAGTTGGAGGATATCCACCAGAAGCAGGGAGAAAAGCCCTGCCGCAATGTAAAACCGCCGTTCAACAAAATAGGGTCTGATCAACTCAAACTGTCTCAACACCACCTCAACTCGATATTAACCGGTCCAAAGCAGAACGTAACCTTCTACCCTTGAAGATCAGGTTTTTGGAAAAATGTCAAATTTTAAAAAGGATGGAGATGGGGGAAGCCGACAGGGGAGCACTTCTATTGGCCTGATCCATTTCGCTCAAGCAGCCATGTGATCACATCTCCGGGGTCGGGAACCTCCCTGCCGGGGTCAGCGTCTTCAACGGTCTCGAACCTGTGGGTATCATCCGGGCCGGGAACCTCACTGACGGGGTCGGCGTCTTCAACGATCTCGAACCTGTGGGTATCATCCGGGCCGGGAACCTCACTGACGGGGGCAGCTTCTTCAACGGTTTCAAACGGGGGGGTATCATCCGGGACAGGGGCATCCCTTTGGGGATCATCCACTGGTATGGTTTCGGAAATGGTTTCGGACCGGGTCGTGTCATCCGGGTCGGCCCTCAGGCTCTCCACCGGTTTGCCCCCCTCCCCGACAACAGCCTGCGCCTTCCCCCGGAAACCGGGAGCAGGAAGAATTTTAGATACGGACACGGAATCCCCCCCCGGCTCCGGGAGGCCGCTGTTGCTGAAATCGTCAAACAGGGGGGCGGGAACAAGAACCGGAGCAAGAAAAACAGCAAGGGCGCAAACCATGGGCAGCAGCCCCCTGGCCGGG
Source organism: Desulfobacteraceae bacterium (assembly GCA_024225635.1). Taxonomy (GTDB): domain Bacteria; phylum Desulfobacterota; class Desulfobacteria; order Desulfobacterales; family Desulfobacteraceae; genus Desulforapulum. The sequence continues at coordinate 24,240 of JAAEMK010001264.1, forward strand.
ACGGGTGACGCCCCGGTTTCATCTTCCCCGGGGGAGAAGGAAACCGGCTCCTGCGGCAGCAGGACCTGACGGGCCGCGCTTTGCACCAACGGCTCGTCAACGGTACTGCTCCCCTGCCTGTGGGCAAGCACCAGGCAACGGTCACAAAGGCTATTGATCACCCGGGGATATCCCTTTGAAAAAACAAAAATCATCCCAAGGGCGGCTTCAAGGAAGACCTCCTCTGCCGCTCCGGCATTGGACATCCTGTACCGGACATAGTCGGCCGTCTCTTCCCGGTCCAGGGGAACGAGAACCTTATGCAGGGTCGTCTTCTTCAGAAAACGCCCGCCATCCAGGTTGGAGAGCGCCCCTGCGAACTCGTTCTGCCCCACAAGAAACACCGTGATGGGAAGACGGCCATTGCCCAGGTCCTGCCATGAGTACAAGGCCTTTAGGAACCTCATGCCGATTCGCTGGGCCTCGTCCACGATCACCAGACAATGCTCCTTCGACTGCAAAACCGAGCCAAGGAACCGGACAAAAGCCTTGTCAAACGGTTCATCCCTCTGCAACTCAATCCCCAGATTCCGGGCGATCACGGGAAAGAGCTGATGAAGCCCAATACAGGGGTCCAAAATCCTTACCGTGCGCACACGGGGCGGAAGGCCCTGGACGATGGCGTTTAGAAGGGTGGTCTTGCCGGTTCCGACATCCCCGGTCAGCACCATAACGCCCCCCTTGTCCACGGCCCGGCTCAGGGCGGACAGCGCCATGCCGTGGCAGTGGCCAAGCCACAGAAAATCAGGGTCCGAGCTTATGTTAAAGGGCTTTCGTATCAGTTTGAAACGATCCAGATACATCCGGGGCTCACAACATTTCCTTGATTGCCTTGAGCACGGGATTGGCATCGCCCTTGTTGGCCTGCCCCCCCGTGTCTGAAGGGTTGATATACTTTTTCACACACCCGTATTGACTCCAGCCCTTGAGGGGATAATCCAGGTTGACGCTCTTCCACTTGGGATGGCCGTTCTGCCGGAGCCAGCCAAGATTGTCATAGACTAGTCCCGCAAATTCCCCCACATAGTCGCAGTTATTTCTCCGGAAATCAAAGGAGGTCAGGACCGCCTTGACGGCAATGGTCCTGACATCGCCCTCCTGCCAGGCATAGGTTCCGGACGGAATCACGGCATTCGGGTAAAATTCCAGGATGCTCTTATTGGTAATGGTTACAAGGTGAAGATTATCCTGTTCGGCAACATGCTCGGAAAAAAGCTTCACAGGCACCCCCGCCACATAAAACATGGCATCGATCTTGCCCTGTTTCAACCTGGAGAGGGCTTCAAGGGTTCCCACGGTAGCAGTCGTTTTCGGAGTGACCCCCGAGACCTCAAAAAGCAGCTTTGAGGTCAGAAACGAACCGCTTCCCTCCTTGCCGATGGCCACCCTTTTCCCCTCGAGATCGTCAAACTCGTTGATGCCGCGGCGGGCCACCAGGTGAACCTCCTCATCATAGAGGGGGAAGACCATCTTTGTCTTCCTGGCGATCCGCTTTAAGGTGGCATCGGACTTGACCTTGACCACAAAGGCCAATACATCGGACTGCACGATCCCCATCTGGGTATTCGGCCGCTTGTACACGGCATAGACATTCTCCACCGACCCGGTGGAGTTGTGGACATGGAGATCAAACCCGTACTGTTTTGCAAGCTCCATCATGTTGAGCCCGAACTGGTAGTAGGTCCCTTTTTTGCTGCCGGTCATCATGCCGAGATCAACAGCAAGCGAAAAATCAGCCAGAAACAATACCGAAATCAAAACAAAAGAAGCTAAGGAGACAACTCTTTTCATGGCAATGATCCTTTGGTTAGGTGTTGCGACAAACAATATGATTCCAAGGGTTGATACGATTCGTAGTAAACGTTTTTACGCACTTTTACGATATTGTCAAGATGAACCGGGGTCAGACTTAGCTTATTGCCGTTTTTTGAAAAACCGGCAATAAGCTAAGTCTGACCCCATCTACGGCGATGCTAAGCCTGCCCGCCTGTCGCGCCCCGGCCATCACAATTGATATGCCTCTGATTTATAAGAGATCGACAAGCTTTCCCGTGGTATTCCGCAACCGCTGGCTGACGATCTTCGAAATTTTCCACAGAAGCTTGAACCCCAGGGCTGGATTTTCGTTGGCAAGCAAAATGAGGTTTTTCCGGGAGAGAAAGTAGATGATGGACTCCTGGCTTGCGATGCCGGTTGCGGAGCGGGGTTCCCCATCAATGAGGGACATCTCTCCAAAGGTGAAGGACGTCTGCAGGGTCGTGATCTTGCTCAATTCGCCCTCCTTGTCCTTGTAGATGTCGATGGCCCCCTTGACGATGATGCCAACGCTCTTTTCCACATCGCCCTCCTGGAAAACAAAAGCCCCCTCCCTGGCCCTGACAGGCCTTACATATTCACAGATCGTGTAGATCTGATCCCAGGAGAATTCGCTTGCCCACCGGGTGCGTTCAAGGATCTCGGCAAGGGCCTGGATCTTATCCCTGGCTGGTTTTACCTTTGGATCTTCTTCGTTTTTTTTCACGTCTCTACCGTTGTTTAATCGGTTTTTCGTCAAAATAAAAGGTGTGTGGCTGCGTTAACTAACCCTTTACGAAGAATAGATTTTCCTGTTGCAAGTGTCAACTATTATTCGTTAAGGACCGGGACCGGGGTCAGACTCAGGGGAAAAGGCGCCTCCCACAAACAGAAAGCATGGTATGCTTTTTGCTTCATTTAATTTTCCAGGTAAATGATTGTTAGATAACAGGGTTTTGCCATTGTCTTTTGGCCAAAAAACTACTACATTATGGATAATAACTGTTACAAAAAATTCATCACTATTAGGAAACAGCGATTTTCTCGACTACAACCGGACGGGACAGGAACAGACATTGAAAAAACCCATCAACGTTGTACCAGAAAAAAGGGACAGGGACGGCCCGAAATAGATTCCGATTGAAGGCCATCCCCCCGGAAAAGGAGGGTCCCATGAACTCCTGGCTGAAACCTATCCACATGCTCATGACAGCCTTGGCCATGACGCTGAGCCTCTTTCTCATGCCCCTCCATGCCGACCAGAAAGAATTCCTTGTAAGTGATTTTTTTGAAACCTATGACGGTGAATTCAGGGACCGGGATCTGCACGAAAGGGGAATGGCAAAACAGATCGCCGCATCATCGGCAACCGACATCCTTGAAAAGACCCGGACCGGAAAAAAGCTCAACCGGTTCAAACAGTCCATGCTGAATCGTTTCAAATTCGAATATAGGAAGGATTTCGACACGGGTAACGCGGCCCCTGTCCACCCCGGAAAACCATCAAAATCAGGCGCTTCGGCAACCGAACCCCAGGGATTCTCATTTTCCGGAAAGCTCGATGACAACGCAAGCCCCGTACTGGAGTTCACCACGAGGTTTGAGCCGGTTTCCATATCAACTCGATTCGATACCCTGGACCATGAGCTTGACTGCGAGATCACAAGCAGGCCCCTTAATCGAATCATGGGAGGTAAATACGGCCTGGCAATCAAGTCTGACGGCACGGAAACAGAGGCTGTCTTTAAACTGAAATTTGAATTTTAATTTTATTTTTATTTTTTGGATAAGGTCCATGGATGATCGAGATTTCAGGATACTGCTTGATTTCATGGACCTCTCCTTTCCGGGTTACAGAAAAGTGCGTAAAGGGATCAAGAAGCGTGTTGTCCGGCGCATGGAGAAACTTGGAATCCCCAGCGTCACGGGTTATCTCGAGCGTGCCCGCCAGGACGAAGAAGAGTACCATTGCCTCAGGCTTCTCATGACCGTCTCCATCAGCCGATTTTTCAGGGACGAAATGCTCTGGAAGCGCTTCACCACTCAGATCATGCCGGAACTTGCCGAAACACGGTCATCCAGGGTGACCATCTGGTGCGCAGGCTGCGCCCGGGGAGAAGAGGCCTACACCCTCACCATGGCCTGGAAGCTTCCCGGGCTGAACCTGCCCCGTCTCCCCCCCTTGAAACTTGTGGCCACCGACATCAACCCGGACTATCTGGCCATGGCAAAAACGGGAGAATACAGACGAAACAGCTTAAAAAACGTTCCCCCGGAGATCTGGGACACCTGTTTTGAACCAATACCCGGATCAAAATGGTTCCGGGTAAAACCGGCATTAAAAAAGGGGATCGACTGGAGAGTCCATGACCTCCACGACGATCCCCCGGATGAACGCTTTGACATTATCTTTCTGAGGAACAGCATCCTCATGTACTGCAACGAAGAATTAAAGACACGGGTGTTCCGCAGGATCGTTTCCACCCTTGTCAGCGGGGGATTTCTCATCAAGGGCGCCCACGAACAGCTCCCCCGAAAGGCCCGGGAATTCCAGCCCTGTTTTGGCTCCCCCTATATTTTCAGGAAAATCTGACCCTCAGTTCTCGATCTTGTTCACGGCAAAGGCCTGGCCCCAGCTTTCGATAAGCCTGCGGGTCCGGTTCCTGAGCCGGTTTGATACGATCTGCGACAGCTCCTCCATGAAAAAAAAGCCAAGATGGATATCGGCATCGAAAAGGGCCTTCAGATCCCGGGCAGGCAGGGCCAGCAACCGGGTAGGCGCAGAACAGATCGCCGTCGAGGTGAGGACGCCCGGAGGGATCATGGCCGACCACCCGAAGATCTCTCCCGCGGCAATGGAATCCACCACAATGCTTTTTTCAATGGTTTCGATCCGGCTCTGGAGGGACTCTTCATACTTGATCTCGGTTTTCAGTATCCTGTCCCGGACCATGATGCTCAACTCCACCTCGCCTTCCAGAACACCGTAAAGCGCCGTGGCAATATCCCCCTCGGCAAAGACCCGCTGCCTTGGGTCAAAGTCCAGAACCTCACCGCACTTTGCGACCCGTGAGATCATCTCCTCGGAAACCTTTGAAAAAACGGAAAAACGTTTAACCAGATCATTCGTTACCATGGGACCTCCTCCTCCCTTGTTTCCACATCTGCTTTGACGGGAAAATAAAAACTTGGACGATGATTGATCTATGGATGGATGGGTTTGAGTTCTGTGGATTCGGGATCCCTTGATCTGTAACACACTTTCTGAATCAAGATCTGCACATAGCCGGTAAAGAAGCCCCGGAGAAGATTCAGATGACCACAGAACTCGTAAATTAAATATAACACTCTATCCGTTTTATCGCAACATTATGATGAAATTTCACACCAGTTTTTCAACAAACCTGCCAACCGCCGTGATTCCCTCTTCATCAACCAACCGAATGGTTTGGGAACCGACAACGGCGATGTCCGCCTTTCCTTTGAGAAACGCCACATCGGAACTATCCTTTACGCCGAAGCCCACGGCCAGGGGAAGCCCGGTCCCCTTCCTGCACCGGGCAAGATATTCTCCAAGGTCCCTTGAGAAACTGGTATCTTTTCCGGTGACGCCCTTTCGGGCCATGCAGTAGACAAAGCCCCGGGTCTGGGAGGAGAGAAAGGCCATGCGCTCGTCCGAGGTCGTGGGGGAAAAGATATGGATGGGAGCGAGCCCTTCCTTCTCCATGGCGGCAAGATAATCCTTGCCCTCTTCCGGGGGAAGATCCGGCACAATGGCCCCCTTGATGCCGATGGCGGCCATTCTTGCGGCAAACGCTTCGACACCGTACTTGAACAGGATGTTGTAGTAGGTCATGAAGAGAAACGGGATGTCAAACCGTGCGGCCGCCTCCTCTGCAAATTGAAAACAGCGCTCCACCCGCGCGCCCCGGTCCAGGGCCTTCTGGTTGGCCCCCAGGATCACCGGCCCGTCCGCCATGGGCTCGGAAAACGGGATCTGGAGCTCCATGAGATCCACCCCCGCCTCAACCATCTGTTCGACGATGGCCATGGAATCGTCAAAGCTGGGATATCCCATGACGATATGGGTCATCAAAAGGATCTCCTTGTTCTTGCGCCGTTCGCTGATATATTTTTCAAGCATGATATTCACCTGCCTTTTCCATGATAAACCGTTTCCAGGAAGGATCGTCAAGGGCATCGGCAATGGTGAAGATATCCTTGTCCCCCCTGCCCGACTGGTTGATGATGATGATGTCGTCCCTGGACAGGGTGGGCGCTTCCTTGAACGCCTGGGCAAATGCGTGGGCCGATTCCAGGGCCGGAATGATCCCCTCTTTACCCATGGTGAGCTTCATGGCCTCGACCACCTCGTCATCGGTCACCGCCTCAAACCGGGCCTTTCCCTCTTCATGCATCTGGGAAAGGATCGGGGAGACCCCAACATAATCGAGGCCCGCCGCAATGGAGTGGGTCTCCTTCATCTGGCCGTCACTGTCCTGGAGAAAATAGGTCTTGTAACCCTGGGCAACGCCCACGCTTGCGTCATCGGCGCAGAGCCGTGACGCATGCTTTCCGGAATCAAGGCCGTGGCCCGCGGCCTCCACCCCGACGCACTCCACCTGGTCGTCGGGAAACCCTGAAAAGATCCCCATGGCATTGGAGCCTCCCCCGACACAGGCATAGACCCGGGCGGGCAGCCTGGATTCCCTCTCAAGGACCTGTTTCCTTGCCTCCTTGCCGATGATGGACTGGAAGTAGCTCACCATTTCGGGAAAGGGATGGGGACCGCAGGCCGTTCCAAGGACGTAATGGGTGTTGTCCATGTGGGACACCCAGTCCCGGAACGCTTCGTTGATGGCATCCTTGAGAATCCGTGTCCCGTCGGTCACGGGAACCACGGTCGCCCCCATCTGCTCCATCCAGAACACGTTGGGCCGCTGGCGCTTCACATCGACCTCCCCCATGTAAATGGTGCAGTCAAACCCGAACTTGGCAGCCATGGTGGCCGTTGCCACCCCGTGCTGGCCCGCCCCGGTCTCGGCGATCACCCGGGTCTTTCCCATGCGCTTCACAAGAAGGCCCTGGCCCATGACGTTGTTGGCCTTATGGGCGCCGGTGTGGTTCAGGTCCTCCCGTTTGATGTAGATCCTTGCCCCATCAAAATGCCGGGTGAGGTTTTCGGCATAGGTCAGGGGCGTGGGCCGGCAGGAATAGGAACCCATGAGATCGCTGTACTCCTGCCAAAAGCCGGGATCCGCCTTCACCTTCCGGAACTCGCGCTCCAGCTCGTCAAAGGTTGCTGTCAGGATCTCGGGCACAAAAGTCCCTCCGAACGTTCCGTAATACCCCCTCTCAATCATTGGGATACCCTCCTATGGTCTGGGAAAATGAAAACCTGTCGGTGCGGCAAAAAATCCGGGAATAGATCCCGCCCTCCACACCGGGAAAATTAAGTGACCGCCGCACCCCGAGCACCGGCTCCCCGGCGCTGATGCCAAGGAGTTCGGCCCGGGACTCGGACAGTGTAACGATCTTAAAGGTCTGCCTGCCGTTGACGGGCGTAAGATAAAATCGGTCCCCCACCACCTGGGCAAGGGAAGCCCCGGAAAGCTCCATGGTTTCGATGCCGGCAAAAAGCGTCTTGTCCAGGAAAAAATCCTCCACAAGCACCGGCTCTTTTTTGGCAAGGGTAAGCCGGGAAAACAGGTACGCCTCTTTTCCGCCAAAGGGATTCTCTCCATCGTCGGGCACATCAACCAGGCGGATGGGCTCGAGAATCCTCACCTCGGTTGTGATCCCCTGTTTCTGAAACGCGGACGAGGTACCTGCCAGGGAAAAGAGGTCAACCTCCTTCTCCTGTTCCAGCACAAAGGTTCCGGAACCGCGCTTTCTTTCAACCAGCCCCTTTCGGACCAGCACATCGATGCCCTGGCGAGCCGTGGGCCTGCCGATACCGTAGGTTGCGGCAAGGGTTGTCTCGGGCGGAATCTTGGCTCCCGGCCCAAACTCGCCGGACCGGATGGCGGATGTCAGGATCTCGGCCAGCTGGTGGTAAAGGGGTACGGGGGATTGCGGGTTCAGCATGGGGCTCTCCAATCGTGTGTCAGTAAAAACTCAATTCAATGGCGCCATTCAACCGCACAATTGTCAAGTTGTCAAGACATTTTAACAACCACCTCTGTTTCAGGTTTGCCATACAATACAATTTTTCTTTATTGACAGCTGTAGCGGTATCCAACCCCGTGGACGGTAACGATGGTCAACGGATGGCCAGGATCGGTTTCAACCTTTTTCCTCAGCTTTGCGATGTGCTGGTCAAGGGTCCGGGTGGTGCCGTAGTACTCCATGCCCCACACCCGGTTGAGGATCTCGTCCCGGCACAGCACCTCACCGGGATGGTCATGGAGGCAGCGAATCAACTGCATCTCCTTCTGCGAAAGCTCCACCTCCTTTCCGTCCCGGACAAGGGTATAGCGCCTGGGATAGACCTCGCAGCCGCCAAAACGGAAGCTCTCACGGTTTTCCGGCCGTTCAGGTCTTTGGCACTGCCGGGAACGCCGCAGCACGGCGGAGATCCGCGCAAGAAGCTCATGCACCCCAAAGGGCTTGGTGACATAGTCGTCGGCACCGAGCTCAAGTCCCACCACCGCGTCTATCTCCTCGGACTTGGCCGTGACCATGATGATGGGCACCTGTTTGTCAATGGCGCGGATCTCCCGGCACACGTCATAGCCGCTCTTTCCCGGCATCATGATATCCAGGAGCAAAAGATCGAACCCGCCCTTTTGAAACGCCTTGACCGCCTCGTTGCCGTCACGGGCCTCGACCACCTGAAACCCCTCGCTCTCCAGGGTGTCCACAAGCCCTGTCCGTATGTTGGTGTCGTCTTCCGCAACAAGAATCCGTGTCTCATTCATCTTTTTTTATCCTCACTATAAAAGCGCTCCCCCCCTGCTTTACCGGCTCAAACCAAAGATCCCCCCCAAGGTCCCGGGCAATGCTCCTTGCGATGGAAAGCCCCAGGCCCGACCCGGGCTTGCTTGCCGTAAGCGAGGTGTCTATCCTGTGGAACTTGTCAAATATCCGCTGCCTGTGCTCCCGTGGAATGCCGGGCCCCCTGTCCGAAATTCGAAGCTCGCAAAATCCTTCCGTTGCAACCGTCAGCGCAAACTTAAGCCGCTTTCCTTCGGCCGCGTATTTCACGGCATTATCGATGATGTTCACCACCACCTGCTCCATGGCGTCCCTGTCGGTTCGAACCATGGGGGGAGCACTGGGCAAAATCACCTCGGGTTCCATGCCCGCAGCCCTGATCCTGATGCCGTGGAGTTCCACCATGGCGGTCACCAGCGCCCCAAGATCCACACGATCCACATGGTAGGTTTTCCTGCCCTGCTCAAGCCTTGAAAAATCAAGGACATTGTTGACAAGACGGGTCAGGCGGCAGCTCTCGGCAACGATCACCGACAGATAATGGGCCACCTTTTCAGGCCCACGGACCCTGCCGGACTGGAGCAGCTCCCCGTACATGCGGATGCTTGTCAACGGAGTCTTCAGCTCATGGGACACGGAGGAGACAAAGGAGGTCTTTTGGAGGGCATCCTTTTTGTTGATATGGGCCTGCCAGGTCAGCAGGGCCCCGCCCGAAACAATGGCCGCCACCAATATGGCCAAAAGGATCAAGGACACAATGAAAAATCCCCTGCCCTTGTCCCCGCCGCTGCCGTCAAGAAAAACGTGAACCTGCCAGTGGGGCAGAAGGGGGGAGACATTCATGACAGCGGCAGGCGCTTGCCCGTTCCCGGCATCCCCGGACAGGTGAAGAATTTCGTTGTTTCCATCCACCAGGGCATACCCCGTCCCGGGTTCGGTGAACCTGGGAAGATCGGTCCCAAGCCTTGAAAGCAAGGTCATCAGCTCGAGCTCAACCCCGAAGACCGGGCCCTGTTCCGCTACCTTCACCCATCCCAGGAGAAAAAGCCGGTTCTCCGCAAACCAGGGAATCCAGCCGGACCGGGGCTGGAACCGCTCTCTGGACGGAGCTGCCCCAAGTTTTTGTGCAACCACGGCCACACTCTTTTCAGGCCGGGCAAGGTCGAACAGGGCCTGGCGTCCCCTTTTTGCTTTCTCCCCGGTCTTCAGTGACGCCTTTTGCAGGGTATCAGCCGTCGCCCCATGGTAGGCCTCCACCTCTTCGGAGAAAGCTCCCCGGTTGCTTTCCCAGGCGATCCGCTTTGAAAAGAGCGAATCATAGCGACGGATAAACCGCCGCTCCTCCACGGTCGATTCCATGCCCGGAACCGGGTACCTGAGGGGCGCGCCCTCCTGCCAGACAAAGACATTCCGTACCAGGGGATTTGTCCGTTCCCACAAAACCAGCGTCTCCACCAGCCGGGCCGGTTCGATGGTTGCCAGGGAAGCGCTCAAAGAGTCCTCAACCCCCTCAACGGTTATATGGATGGTCTCGCAAACAGCCCGCCCCCGCTCCGAGACAAGCTCCAGGGCCTCCCGGCTGATCCGCTCCTGCTCGTGGCGCAACAGCCTGAACGCCACAACCACCATGATCAGGGTGGGGATCAGCACCAGGGCCCAGTAGATTGCAATGGAACGCTTAAAACTCATTCATGCCTCATTCAGATTTCTGCTGGTTCTTCACCCCAAAAGACCGGCCCGTCCACTCCCGGAACCGGCCAATACAAGGATCACTTGGATTTTTGCTGATTCTTCATCTGATAGGATTTGGTCCTGAGCACCTTACGGCTCTTCTTGCTCATGCCCTCCTGCCGGATGGTTTCAGCCTGGATCTCAAGCTCTTCTGCCTGTTCGAGCAGAACGGAATCCCGGTACATGGTTCCCACCTTTTTCAGCTTGTTCGCCGACTTTTTCAGCTCATCCACGGCCGCCTTTTTCCTGCCGCTGTCGGAAAGGACGATGGCCTTTTCCTGGGAAAGAGCGTTAAGGTTGAGCTGGTACTCCCGGATGACGTCCACGTTGGCGGAGCGTTCAACCTCAGCCGGATTGTCGCTAAAGCGTGCCACGGACCGGGCCGTTGCCGTTTCCCGGCGCTTGGTAAAGGGATTGTCGTAGACCACCCTTGCCGTTGCGATCTCCATGGTGCCGCCGCTTTTGGATGCAGGAATCGCGACCTCCACCAGGGCGTACTTTTCCTGGCCGCCGTAAAGCTGGTTCATGAACAGTTCCACCCGCCCTCCCCGGATGCGCCCCTGCCGTCCCACGATCCCAAGGGGCTTTATCACCTTGGGCATCTCGATGAAGAGCCGCACCTCCTTTGCCACCACGTTGAGGACATCCCCAAGTTCCGCCGCAAAAATCATGGGAAGATCGTCGCCGGACTCCACAAAATAGATGTTGCCGTCGCTCTTCTGGGAAAGCCGGGCCATGAGGTCTTCGTTGTAGTCCGTACCCACGCCGACTGTGGTCACCGAGATCTTCTCCTTGATCAGGGCCGCCCCCAGGCGTCCCAGGTCCTCCGGTGTCCTGGGGCCCACGTTGGCAAGGCCGTCGGAAAGCAGCACAATGCGATGGACATAGTCCCCGCCGAGGTTCTTCCTGATCTCGGCGGCCCCCTGGCTCACCCCGCCGAACAGGGCCGTGCTTCCGCCGGGCACGATCTGCCGGATCTTCCGGATGATTCCTTCGATGTTTTCAACGCCCTGGGCCGGAACAACGGTATCAATGGTATCGTCATACACCACAAGGGAGAAGATATCCCCGGGTCCCAGCCGTTTCAAGGCTTCAATAGCCGCCTCCCTGGCCCGCTCGATCTTATCCCCGGTCATGGAGCCGGACCGGTCAAGGACAAGGGCCAGGTTGACCCGTGGCCGCTCCATTGATGACGGTGCCAAAGGCGCGTCAAGGCTCACCTTGATCACCACGTTCTGGGGACCGCCCGCCGCAAGCACCCCCCTGTCCGTCTCAACCCGGCAGCCCACCTTTGATTGCCCCGCCTCTGCCCGGGTGATTACAAGGGACAAGCCAAAACACACAACCATTGCCATTGCGAAAAACGCTTTACCTGCTGGTTTCATCGCTCTCTCCTTATTGTTATGAAGTATCTGTTTTGGGAATAATCCGCAACCCCTGATTTCTTTATATATCAAGGGCGGTCGAGGGGTGTCACAGGCGGGTAAAAGGGTTGTAAAAAAGTTGTAAAATTGAACGGCAAGGAAAGGCGAGCCACATCTGCCTTGGGGCGATTCTCTTCCGGGCGGGTTCCCAAGACAGAAGAAGGCCCCGCCCGGATCACGGGCGGGGCCTTCCGGCTACTTATTGAAAAAAACGATGGGTCAGGCGACGGCCTGCAGGAAGGGCTCCATGCCCAGGCGCTCGATCATCTTGCCCAGGCGCTCGCCGGTCTTGGCGTTCTCGTTATAATACTCAATCACCTTATCCACGGCAACGAGCACTTCATCGTCGGAAAGACCGGTGACAAGCTCCTTGGCGATGCGGGGAACAGCCCCCACGTTGCCGCCGATCACAAGCTTCCAGCCCTTCTTGTCCCCAATGAGTCCCACATCCCGGACCCAGGACTCAGAGCAGCTCAGGCGGCAGCCGGAGACGGCCATCTTGAACTTGCCGGGCAGGTTGCGGCCATGGTAACGCTCGTCCAGGACCGTGGCGATCTTCAGGGAATCCTGGTTGGCCAGGCGGCAGAAGGTGGTTCCAGGGCAGGCCCGGATACTCCGGACGCACATTCCCACCGCGGCGCCCTTGTCCATGCCGAGATCCTCCCAGGCACGGTCAACGTCCTCTTCCTTCAACCCTACGATGGCGATGCGGGTTGCGCCCGTGATCTTCAGGGCCTGGGCATTGTAATTTTCAGCCACGTCGGCGATCTTCCGGAGCAGATCCGGGGTCACCACCCCACAGGGAATGTGGGGGGCGATGGCATATGTTTCCTTGTCTCTCTGGGGGATGGCCCCCTTTTCTCCTAATTTAAGCATGTATCGTCCTTTCCCGTCCGGGACACAGGGGCCCGACGGCATTTGTTGTCGTCATGGAATATGGCCGGACAAAGGCCCGGCTCCAACAGGCCTTGTAAGACAGGTACTTACCCTTTGTCAAGGGAAGGATAAAAAACATGGGACAGGATCAGGCCAGGATGTCAGGGATGGGTTTGACCGTTTTTTTCCATTCGCAATCTCCTGTTTACAGATCCTGACCCGATGAGCAGAGCCTGTTTCTACCGGACTGCTTGGCCCGGTATAGGGCGGTATCAGCATTATTGATCAACTGACGGGTTTCACTGATCCCGGGATGGTACTGGGCCAGCCCAAGGCTTATGGTGAGGCTGATCTCGGTACCCGAGTCCAGAAAAAAGCCCATGGATGATATGGTTCGGCGAACGCGCTCCAGGATCGACCGGGCCTGGGACATCCCGGTATGGGGAAAAACGATGCAAAACTCCTCTCCCCCGTAACGCCCCACACTGTCAGTCTTTCGAATTCCCTTCCGGATGGCATCGGCCATACTCTCCAGGACGATATCCCCGGCATTGTGGCCATGAACGTCATTCACCGCCTTAAAATGATCGATGTCCACCAGGCACAGGGTCAGGGGATCGTTGGAGCGTGCGGCACTATCGATCTCCTTCTCCAGGATCTCCATGATTTTCCGGCGGTTGATCAATCCTGTCAATTCGTCAACCGTTGCAAGCTCGGTCAGCAGCTGTTCCGCTTTTTTGCGTTGGGTGACATCGGTGCCGATGCCCCAGGTGTACCAGCCCGGAATGGGGGCGCTGCCGCTGGTGTTTGACCATGAGATCGTACGGGTCTCACCGTTTTTGCACAAAAGGTCGACTTCCCAGTCACGATAACTGCCGTTGAACTCCAGGAACTCTTCAACGTTCCTGGCACGCTGGACCGGATCCGGATAAAAGAGTTCCAGGGCATTGGAATTTCCAACAATCTCCTCACTGGTGTAGCCGGTGATCCGTTCGCACTCCTTGTTCCAGAAAAGCACCACACCGTTTTCATCCACGGCATCAAACATGATGGGCATGTTTTCAACTACCTTCCGGAACACCGGCCATGGGATTTCCTTGTCTTTCATGGAATCAGGGGAGACCTTGTTCCGCTCCGGGCGCACCCGCTCCCGATAACCAAAACATAGGAAGAGCAACCCGGCCAGCACGAGGGTGAAACAAATGGCCGCCAGGGTGAGGAAGGTTCCCCAAATACCGTCAGGCAGGAACAGCAGGAGACACTGGGAACCAAGGATCAAAAAGATCACAAAAACAATGGAACGTTTGAACATTTTCAACATCGACAACCAAAACCCCCAAAAACACACTTACAGAAAACAGCCTGTCAAATAAAAGTATAGAAGACAGGAAAATTGAAAAACAGGCAACACTAATATTGTAAAAAATTCAATGGGTCAACGGAAACCTGCTCCATGCCGGGTCTTTTTTTCAAAAATCAACCTTGCCGGGTTTGAAAAAAAAGGGTACTCCAATGATTTTTGAGCAATGGAGCAGACAACGATCTTCAAAGGAGTTTTTCATGGGCGGAGCGACAGGGGAGAAAGGATCGAGAAAAGCGCTGGCAGCAGAGTACAATGCCATGCGGAAAAGCATCATTCACACGGACAGGCGGTTCACCGTCAACGACAAGGGGCATCTCGTCTTTGACGGAGCCGACCTTGCCGAGATCCACCAGACCTGTCCCACGCCGGTCTACCTCTATTCGGAAAAGGAGATCATACGCAATTATGAAGAGATCATAACCGCCTTTGATACCCGTCACACCAACACCCGCTGCTTCTTTGCCTCCAAGGCGTGCTCGGTGATGAAAATCCTGGACGTCATCAGGGCCACGGGCTGTTCCGTGGAAACCAACTCCCGGTTTGAGGTGCGCAAGGCCCTTGATATCGGCTTTACAGGCGACCAGATCGTGTACAACGGCGTGGTCAAGACGGCGGAGGACCTGGAGTTCGCCATTGCCAACGACCTGTACCTCATCAACGTCGACAGTTTTCACGAGCTTGCGCTCATCAACGAGATCTCAGACCGCCTGAAAAAGGTTGCCAATGTCTGCGTCCGGGTGGAACCCAGTGTCCCCTCGGCCACCCATCCAGGGCTTGTGACCGCCTTCCACGCCAAATCGGGCATTGATCTCCACGAGGCCGAAACCATGGTGGGACAGATCCTGCAGATGCCCCATGTCCATGTCCGGGGACTGCACATGCATGTCGGCGACCAGGTACCGGAATCAGAGCCCTTCAGGCTCGCCACCCGGATCGTGGTGAACGAATCCAAGCGCCTGGAAAAACTTTTCGGCATCCGGTTCGAACTCATCAACGTGGGCGGCGGCATCCCGGCCCCCTACAAATACGGCGACGGAGACCCCCTCGCCGACAACATGTATCCCGGCATAGGGTGTGACGATTTTGCCGAAGCCATTGTCAGCGAGGTCCATCAATGGAGACGTGACATCCAGATCTGCATCGAACCGGGACGCAAGGTGACAGCCAGCGCCGCCGTGATTCTCACCGACATCGCCTGTGAAAAAACCAAGACCAACTTCAATGAAAACCGGGAACCCGAGGAGACCGTCCACTGGAAATTTGTGGATGCGGGGTACAGCGTCTTCTGCGACCAGCTCTACTGGGACTGGTACTTCAACTTCATGAACGCCACCCGGGCGAACCGGGAGCATGACCAGTGGATCAAGCTTGCAGGCCCCCTCTGCGACGGAGGCGACTACTTCCACCAGGGGGTTGACAAGGAGTTCTTCCTGATTCCCCCGGACACCCGAATCGGGGACACCATGGTGTTCCTGGATGCAGGGGCCTACACCATCGAGAGCCAGACCGTGTACAACAACCGCCCAAGGACCGCCGTACTCCTGGTGGACAAAAACGGAAAGATCAGCAAGATCAGGCGGGAAGACACCTATGAGGACATGGTCGGCCAGGATATCTACTGAAGCCCGTGTTGTTTGAGACGTGTATGAGTATCGGGAAGGCCACCCTCCACTTCCCGGGGCCGGGGCCCATGCTTCGGCCCCACTCGAGCCGCCGGCTTTTCCTTGCTGCTGCCGTTGACAAGCAGATTCAGGCTACCAAGGTGCTTGTTGAGCTTTCCCGAGTGTACCAGCATGCTTTTGGAGGTGTCGGCCACTGTTGCGGCATTGGCCGAGTTTTTGCTGGTCAGGGTCTCCACGGCAGAGACTGAGTTGCTGATATTAATAATTCCCTTGGCCTGCTCACTGGAGGAGACAGTGATCTTCTCGAACATCTCGCTCACCTGCCCGGCACTTTCAGAAAGCTTGCCGAACTCCGTGTTGGTGATGTTGACAAGCTGGGTGCCGTCGTTGACCCGTTTGACCGTATCCTCAAGAAGCGTCGAGGTGTTTTTTGCCGCTTCCGCCGAACGCTGGGCAAGTTTTCCCACCTCGTCCGCCACAACGGCAAAGCTTGCCCCGGCCTCTCCGGCACTGGCTGCCTCAACAGCCGCATTCAATGCCAGGAGGTTGGTCTGAAATGCTATCGCATCAATGGTCCGGATAATGTTGAACGACTCCTTGCTGGAGCTGAGTATCCGGTCCATGGAGTTCACGAGGTTATCCTGGGCTTCGATGGTATCCGAGATAATCTGATTCACCTTGTTCATGAAATCGCAGGCGGTTTGAGCGCTTTCCGCATTGGTCCTTGTCATGGTAGAAAGCACTTCAAGGGCGAACGAGGTCTCTTGAACGGAGGCTGCCTGCTCTGAGGAGTCCTCGGCAAGGCCACTGCTGGTGCTTGACATCTCCTCGGACGAGAGGGTAACGAATTCCGCGGTTTCATCAAGCCCGGTAATGACCCTCTCCAGGGACTTTTGAATAAAACGGGAGGTGTAGATGCCAATGAGAAAAAGGACCAGCCCACCCGTTACAAAAAGAGCCATGGAGATGACCCTGCCGAGCCAGGTGTTTTTCCTGAACTCGTCATTGGCAATGGCAACGGCATCTCCAATGAGTCCGATGATGTCGTCCCCGTTCTGTTTCAACTTCAAATTCTGCGTTTGTGCCGATTTCAGAATCGCCAGGATGGCGGTTTCAAATTCAGGGAGCTTTGCCCTGATCTCCATGGCTTGCAGCCAGTGCTCCCGGTACGCCTCCTTTTGAATCATTTTAATAAGCTCGTTCATTCCTTTAATCTCACCGTCAGTCCTGGATATTATCGATTCGTTTACCTCCTTGTAGGCCGCAAAATCATAATCCATAAGCACGAATTGAAGGGCCAGAAGGCGCTTATTCAAAAGACTGAGAAGCTGGAGCAGCTGCTCCCTGAGGGCACCCTCCATGGCGGAAAGGGACTCTCCCATGGTAATGGCAATAGCCTCTTCCTCGCTGATGAGGCCGACAATGAAAGAAAATTTATCGGCAGATGCTCTCAAGGTTTCGGAAAAGGTCGCCATGGTTGAACGAACAACATCCTGGCCCTGGAGGATATCGGAAAAAAGCTGTTCCCGATCGACATTCAACCGGTTGATCTGCGCAAAAAGTCCCTCCGTATCCCCGGGCGAACTCACCTCCTTTATTCCAATGAGCAGCCCCTTAGCCTTTTTCCTGGTCTGAAGAACTTGTTCGAAAACCTGATCGTTGCCGCTTTTTATGTACTGTTCTTCCAACATCATTCCCTGACTGATGAACAGTGCCAGATCCTGACACATGCGCGCCACCGTGATCTTCCTGTTTTTTGCAACATCCAGGAATATGTTGCACGCCCCAATGAGAAAGAGAAAAACCAAGGCAAGGGTCAGGAACAGGGTGATGCGGGATTTGATACTGGTAAACATGGCAGACTCCCCGCGAATAGGCGTTTGTATCAAAAAGAAATAAGCCTCATCCGGCTATTTGATAACCCGCTCCGCCTCCTCCTTTGTCACCTCGTAGATGCCGGCTCCCACGGCAACGGGCATGCCCGGAACCTTCATGATATATGAGGCTTTGGGCAAAATTTTCTTCACATCCGGCTTGACCCAGTAGTAGGTAGTCCAGCCGCACCCCTCGGGACTTTCGGCAATCTGAACAATTTCCTGGCCAAATTTCCGGTTTGTCCTGGGCTCCTTCAGGGTCATAATGTTCCTTCCCACCAGTTGAAGGGTGGGGTGAGCCAGGAATTCGCCCTTTTTACCCTCTTCAAGGGAGACCACAAAAATATAATAGCTCCCCTTGTTGTAAGGACTGTTGAGTTTGGCAAGTTCGGGATAGATGGCAGGACCATTTTTTTCAATAGCTGAAACCGCTGTTTGGACGTTGTCATAAACCTGCTTGATGTTCTCCGGGTTTGCGGCTTGGCAAAAGGCCACGGGAATCAAGGAGAAGACTACCAGCACAAATAAGATGGCTCTGTTTTTTCCTAACATGATTGTTCCCTCGTTATTCAAGTTAAAAACATCTGTACGGCAATACGGATCGCTCCTGGGTGAAGAGTCCGAATGATAGATGGAATTGGAAGAGTTCAAGCCGCGCCACTCGTATTGACGAATCGGTCTGCCAATCTGCGCCAAAGTGTATCTCAAATTTTAACGAATAAAAAATCGGGGATCATCATGTAATGGAGAACATTGTGTAAAATATGTCTATCATCCTTATCTTGATAAGATACTAAAGGGGCACCCCTGATTTGTCAACGACAAATACAAAGATTTTGTTGATTTAAAGGCCTTTTGGTCATTATCGCCGGGGGCTGGGATATCCGCACACCTTTTTTATTGCAATAGTAATATCGATCTGTTAGTCCAATATTTATGAGAATTTAATAAGGCATAAGACTTTTACAATCAAAGAGGAGAACTTTTCATGACAATCATCGTCACCATGCTACGAACTCTTGCTATTTTTATGTCTTCCGGCTCTGCAATGGCAGCCTTGTCCAAGACCCGGGTTTCACAACTGCATGTCGCTGCATCCGGCATTCAGGAAGCACCATAGAAGACCGAGGAAGCATGCATGCCTATCCGGTTGTTGCACATATTCCCTTTTTGGGTAGCACTTGTCATAATTTGAGGAAATAAAAAAATATACAGCATGAAAAAAATAGTCATTCACACCTGTTTAACACTAAAAAACCATGAGTAATTACTATTTTG
>JAAEMK010001265.1 GCA_024225635.1 Desulfobacteraceae bacterium
ACCTAAGGTAGCTACAGATACCGTACCTCCCTGTGTGAAATGAGATTATTACACCTAAGGTAGCTACAGTTACTGTACCTCCCAGTGTGAAATGAGATGATTACACCTAAGGTAGCTACAGTTACTGTACCTCCCTGTGTGAAATGAGATGATTACACCTAAGGTAGCTACAGTTACTGCACTTCTCTAAATCACTCATACCCAGTGTCGTACGCTTCGCCGCACACTTACGATGTTTTCTCAATGATGAAGTAGTAATAGAGTACGTTTTGTTCGAATTTTGTGCGTAGAAATGGCACCAAAAGGATCGGTCGCAGTTGTTTGAGATGTATAGTACATAAATCGAGGAATCGAACTTTTTTAACAACTCAACTGTAATAGCAGTTTCGCCACAGAGAGACATGTAGCAGTAAAAGCGGTAGTACATGTACATACCTAGGAATACTAAGCAACAGGACAGTGTACGGCAGAGTTCCCAACGAGTACCCGACCCGAGGACCCGACCCGACCCGACCCGATCAACAACGGGTCGGGTCCAGGCCCGAAAACAACGGGTCGGGTCGGGTATCGGGTCCGCCTAAAATGATCGGGTCGGGTCGGGTCGGGTCCGCCGATTTTATGATTACAAAATATGATCGTTATACTGCGTTATCAGCACATTTCTTCCTCTTATTTTTGCCTGACACATCTTTATTA
>JAAEMK010001266.1 GCA_024225635.1 Desulfobacteraceae bacterium
GATGGGGCTATTGATTACTTTCAATTTTCTAAGCAGATTAACGATCACTGCAGTGCGGCGCAGCGCATTGAAATAATTGAGCTATTATGGCGATTGGCGTATGCCGATGGAGAGATAGACCCTCAAGAAGAGTATGTAATACGCAAAGTGGCTGGGCTTTTATATGTAGCGCACACCGATTTTATCGCTGCTAAATTAGCAGCGACACAATCGTAAAAATTAGCTTAATTTACTAGCAATAGAAACGAGCTGCTGCGTTAATACGCTAACTTTTTCTGCAGTGGTTGGGTCGCTAATTTTTCCATCTTCGTCAAATACAGTAAATGCTGATGGGATAGCGAGCTGATCGGCAAGTACTAACGAGCCAATCCCACTTAAAATATCGCGTACATGGTTTAAGCCGCGCAAACCACCCAAACCACCTGGTGATGTAGCAAATAACGCCACTACTTTGTTGCGAAATGCGGGGACTGCGCCTTGCTCAGTTCGCGATGCCCAATCAATTGCATTTTTA
>JAAEMK010001267.1 GCA_024225635.1 Desulfobacteraceae bacterium
AGAGACGAGATCCGCGCGACGGTTGGCGCGGAGCGCCCACTGGCGCTGGCCGATCGCTCGCGGCTGCCCTACACGGCGGCGACGCTCTGCGAGCTCCAGCGCGTGGCCAACATCGTGCCGACCATGCCACACGCTACCGTTGAGGCCGTCGAGATCAATGGGTGAGGAGCCCAGAACGGATCATCTTGGCGGTGCTATTATTTCGCGGCAGTAGTGGCTGCTGTGTTCTCATCGTATACGGCGTTAGCAAGTACGGCGCTAGCAATTACGGCGTAAGTCAGCAGATTACGGCGCTAGCAATTACGGCGTAAGTCAGCAGGCCGTAATACGGCGTAAGACAGTACGGCGTTAGCAAGTCAAGGTCGTCTCTGTACGTACGCTGGTCGTCGGTTACGGTAGTATGTTTTCAGGGCGGGACGCCGGCTTGGGGCAGATTGGGCGGCGGCGTTGCAAATGCCAAAGTGCGCATTCGTCAACCACGACTGTGTGAGTTATACATATTGGCACTCAAAATTTGAAAGTGTACGTACGCATAAACATGACTGCGCTCAA
>JAAEMK010001268.1 GCA_024225635.1 Desulfobacteraceae bacterium
CAATCCTGCCAGGAGAAAAAAAGTTGCCTGTCCGGAGAATTTCAGGCACGACGCCGGTTGGCCCTTCCCGTTAAACAAACTTAGATACAGTGGTGTCCTTATACAACACCTGCGTTGGGGCATGCCATTCCTCTCCTGCCAGGCTCGGGGTCCATCTGGTGCCAGCCTTGAGTCACTCGTGCACACGTTCCGCTCCGCTAACTTTGTACAGCATAATCGCGCGGTTTCGGGCCCGGCCCGGCCCCATGCACCAGAATGATCCCTTCCCGGCAGTCTTCTCAGAGGGGGAGGAGCTCGGAAGCCCCTCCCTTTCAAATGATCCCAAAAATAGGGGAAAAATACATCAATGGTGTTGGGAAACATCCCCTGACCCCTCGATCTGGCCGGTGTCTCTCTGGTGGGAATCTTGTGCCACTCACGCACGCGTACAACTCTGTCAGCCCTGCCATTTGTACCCATAATCGTGCGGTCGCAACGGACCCTCACGTCCTGCCACCAGAGAGTCACTCATTCCCAGCCTCACCTCAATCAAGGCCACACGGCTCACAGCTCTTAGGG
>JAAEMK010001269.1 GCA_024225635.1 Desulfobacteraceae bacterium
CCTGAGTTCAGGATGTCCAAAATGGTTTCTTTCCCCAGGCGTTTGATCAGAATGCCGGGAATATAATGTTCCAGCACCCCCCACACCAGGTCATGGTTGCTTGTTAGTTCGGAAATCCGGTCATAAAGGGTGGCCTGGAAGGCGTAAATCCGTTCGCTGGTCCGTTCGGACAGAACGAACAGGGGAACGGACCGGTCGGCCTCATGGAGCCTGATGAGCATCACGGTTTCCTCTGTGGCATACTCGTCCACCAGGAGCATGATGTCCCGGATCAGCGCCCAGCGGGTGGCCGTGTCGTTGAGGAGTTTTTCCTCGTAGTCGTCCCCAAGGAGAAAGGCGGTGAGGACCTCGGCAATGGAGCTGGAGAAAACACCGCCCTTGTTGGCCGTTGAATCCTTGATCTGGCGGATGGCGGTGTGGGCGGCGATATACCGCCTGGATGCGTTGTCAAAAAATACATTTGCGCCTTCGACAATGAATTCAAGGTCCTTGAACATGGAGACAAACTGCTTCACATTGCCGTGGCGGATCGTGTCCTTGAATCCTCCGCAGGGGATAAAGGCCCTGATGTTAGCCTGGCTGATCCTTTTACGGTTGGCCGGATCGTACAGGAAATTCCTGTGGAACAGGGTGCCTTCTTCCACAAAAGTGCCGTCCGGAAGGGTGATGTTTTTGGCCGAAATGGGAACCCTGAATCCCCGGGCGCTCAGCTTTTCGGCAGGATAGGCAAGGGTGTCGGCCCTGGGGGATGTGTGGCGCATGAAAGCGATTTTCATGAGTTCACGCTTGTCCAGTCCGGCGGGGTCGAACAATACGGAGCCGCCGTCAATAATCAAGCAGATCTTGCCTTTGTAGCATTGGATTACATTGGCCCCCAGGTTACCGCCGGGGCCGCCGGTCATCATCAGGTTCAGCTCCTCTTCCCGGTGTCCCGAATGACGGATCAGCGCCCGGAATGAGCCCATGATACCGGAGGTGGTCATGCCGCTGATTTTGATTCGGCCGCCGATGGCATCATAAATTTCATCCATATCGAGGGTGGTTGCCACGGATTTTTCATTGATCTGGAGTTCAACACCGTTGCCGCCACGGTCGAACAGGCCGAACAGGTCGTTGTTGTCCAGCATGCCGTAGGTACCGTGGGGAATGCCGAAGCTTTTGCCGGTGGTGATGGTGCGCCAGTGGTTGTAGCCCCTGTCCCTGGCCCTGAATGAGACCGCATCCATGAAGGGGGCCGTGCCTTCGTCCGGATCAAAAAAGACCATTTCCGGCTCTCCGAAATAATCGATGATGGAAGGGTCTCCCAGCACCAGGTCCATGATGCCTTCGGTATAATCTGAAACGGCGTCCCCGCAGTAGTCCGCATACAGGGAATGGGGCACCACAACGCCCTTTGAGCCGCTTTCGCAGATGTCTTTATGTTTGAGGCGCTGGGTCTTGGGACCAAGGGCGTAGTTGAGCAGCACGGTATTATCCAGCTCGGCGGCGTGATTGGAAGCGGAGACCCGGATCAGCCGGAGCCCGCCCCGGGCAATGTCCCCGGCCCGGAGATGGGTGCCGCAGGCATAATGCCCGTTTACATAAAAAATGCCGTAAACAAACTGGCTGAAAACAATGGGGTCAAGTATCCGGTTGTCGAAGCGGAAGGCGAAGGAGCGTTTCTCCGGCTTGTAGAAATTGGTTTTCAGGGTGCCATCCACCATCTTGAACATGAAATTGAAAATGTCGTATCCAAGACTATTGTCCATGAACCTGGTTGAGAGCAGCTTTTTGAACTCTTGGTGCTTTTCCGAAAGCGCGTTATGGTCCGGCCGTGTTTTATGGGCGGGGTTAAACCGCCGGTCAAACAAATTATAAAGAAATTTTATCAGGTCCGGGTGTGATTTTGCCGTTTTCAGGATCAGGTCCGAACCGTAGGTGGATTTGTTGTTACTCTGAATCCGGGCTGCAAAGACATCCTTCTGATCCATGGTGGCAAGGCCTTCAATGATCTCCCTGTCCGCGGCGTTATCGCTCTCCTTGAAAATGAACAGATGGGTGAATCCCACGGCATTGCCGGCAAAGAGCATTTCCTGGAAAGTAAGCTTTTCCTTGATGTACAGGGTTTCCATACTGTTGACGCCAAGGCAGAGAAAAGCGCCAAGGTCGGCCCGAAGCGCCTCTTCCTTGCGCCTGGGCAGCTCCCCCTCAATATAGAGCGAGCAGATGGACGAGGGAACAGCGGAGTGAGCCCGGTAAGGCTCCCAATACGCCCGGATCAGTTCAAAGCCATGATCGTTCATCAGTTTTCTCAGGACAGGCAGCTGGGGAGAGGCAAAATCGCTGTTGAACATCAGGCGGGTTTCGCCTGTTTCCGGGAGATTAAAGACCTCGATCAGGGGCGTAACGGATGTTTGGCAGGCATCCAGGAATGATTCGTAACGTTTGCGGGTGGATTTCGGCGCGGATGCATAATCCCCGGACAGGGAAAACAGGAACCTGGACCCGTTGAAGTCATCCCTGGAAAAATCCCGAACGGTTTCGGGCCGGACAATGTAAGTGTAATAATTATTTTTCGGGCTGTAATAGTATTCCCTGCGGTGGCCGGAAATAAGATCCTCCAGGAGTTTTTCCATGTCGTCCCGGGTCTCCCGGGTGGCGATGCGGAGCCGCTGGAAATTTGCGCCCTGTTTCAGGCCGAAATCCACGTGGGCCACCCGGTCGAAAAGCCTGACCTTGCCGTCCTCCACCGTGATGCTGTTGGCAATTGAGCCCAGCAGGTGTTTCAGGGATTCCACCCCGATGTTCCGGAAAAAATAATTGGGAAGGCCCAGCTCTTCCAGGAGAATGAAGGCGGCCATGTTGATGCACCTGGCTGTGAGGAGCCCTTGGGACGACAGGTCGATGACGGCCTCGTATAATACTTCGGGGGCGAGATTGAGGCGCCGGGCGGTATTGATGATATCCGTATCCTTTGCCGCCGACACATATTGATCTAAATGGATGTCCATGGAGCCTCCTTAAGGACGTAACCTGGGAATTGCCTGTTTTTGCCTGGACACTGATTTAACAGTGTTCCGGATTTTTTGCCACCCGGCCGGGGACGATAAAGGAGCCGGGTGTTTTTTTCAACCGTTTCCAGGTTGCGGCATCGGACTCCCCGACAGAGTTATAAGCACCCGTATTTTAAGGCCGTTCGTATTATTTCAAAAATCGAATGATATGAGCAATGCGTGGTTTTTTACCGCATTATGACTGTGGTTTTGTCGAGTTGCCTAAAGCCCTGATATCGGATAGTCATGTCAAACTTTCATTCGTGAATGTTGCATACATTATTGCCCTATTGCCCCGGCAAGCTTGGGGAGCATGGCTTGATACATTGTGGAGACAACATCCATATGAAGATTCAATTCTCCGGCGGAGGCACCCCATGACGATAAGCGAAAAAAATAGAAACCTGGTCAGTAAGTACCATGCCCGTCCCGGCATATACCGGGAGATCATGACCTATGAGATCAAGGAAATCCTACTGATTTCAAGCCCCTATAATATTTTCAACATGGAAGAGGACGGCAGTATCGCATCCAGGATAATCAATGAATACAGCGGGCTGAACCTGCGCTATCCGCCTGTCATCACCGGCGCTTCTTCAGCCCGGGAAGCCCTTGCTCTTCTGGCTGAAAAACAGTTTGACCTGGTTCTGATCGTGCCCCACCTCAAGGAAACGGATGTTTTTTCCCTGGGCCGGGAAATCAAGGCTGTTCAGCCGGATCTGAGGGTCATTCTCCTCTCCCCGAGCATCCGGGCGCTTCCGGCGGGATATGATTCCCAGTGCGTCAACGGCATTGATACTATTTTCATCTGGTCGGGCAATTCCGACCTGCTCATCACCCTCATCAAGAATGCCGAAGATCATATCAATGTCGACAACGATACCCGTCTGGCCGATGTAAGGGTCGTAATCCTGGTGGAGGATTGCCCGGAATACTATTCTTTCATGCTGCCCATCATCTACAAGGAGATTGTTACCCAGACCCAGGCGCTCCTTGAAACGGATCTCAATGACAGCATGAAGCTTCTGACCATGCGCGCAAGGCCCAAACTGCTCCTGGCAAAGAATTACGAACAGACCCGGGCGTTGTATGAACGCTACAAGGATTATTTGCTGTGCGTCATCTCGGATACGCGCCTTCCCAGAAACGGCGGCCTTGATCCGGAAGCGGGCATTAAACTGTTTTCCGGCATCCGCCGGGAGATCCCCGGTATGCCCTTACTTCTCATGAGTTCAGAGAGGGGCAACGGTAAAAAGGCCGACCGGATTCCCGCCCTGTTTTTGGACAAGAACCACCCCAACCTGCTCCATGTGACCCGCATGTTTTTCCTGAACCATCTGGGATTCGGCAATTTTGTCTTCTGCATGCCCAACGGCCGTAACATAGACATCGCAACCACCCTGATGCAACTGGAATCAAAGCTGCCCACCATTCCCGATGAATCCCTACTCTACCATGCCGACCGGGATCATTTTTCATCCTGGCTCATGGCCCGTTCGGAAATCGATCTTGCCCTGAAATTCAGGGCCTGCAAAAGCGAGGATTTCAGCAGCCCGGAGGAACTCAGGTGTTTCATCATAACCAATATCCACGAGTTGAGGAAATTCAAGCACAAGGGCGTGGTGTCGACGTTTAACGAGAATTATTTTGATTCGGAGGTCAAGGAGTTCGTCAAAATCGGCCAGGGCTCCCTGGGGGGCAAAGGCCGGGGCCTGGCTTTCATGTCAGGCCTTCTGGATAAGGCGGGCGACCTCCATAAGAACCATCCGGAATTCAAGATCCGGATTCCCAAGACCCTGGTCCTGTGCACGGATGTTTTTGAGGCGTTCATTGCCCAAAATAACCTGGAGAATTTTGAACGCCAGGAGCATCCCGTGGAAGAGGTGGTGGATGTTTTTCTTCGTGCTGAATTGCCTCCATGGTTGACCCGGCAGCTCAAGGAGTTTTTGTCCCAGCTCAAGGTTCCCCTGGCGGTACGCTCATCCAGCCAATTGGAAGACGCCCATTTTCAGCCCTATGCAGGTCTTTATAAAACCTATAAAATTCCCAACAATCACCCGGATCTGTCCATGCGGCTCCGCCACCTGGCCAACGCCATCAAGCTTGTCTTTGCCTCCACCTACTACGATGACGCCAAGGCGTTCCACCGGAGCACCTCCAGCCATCCGTTCCATGATTCCATGGCGGTCATTGTCCAGGCCCTTGCAGGCCAACAGCATGGAGACTATTTTTATCCCGCCCTATCAGGGGTCGCCCAATCCATTGATTACTATCCCTTTTCCCGCTTGAAATCCGAAGACGGCATTGCCCACATTGCCCTGGGGCTCGGAAAAACCGTGGTGGACGGTGAAAAAAGCTTGCGGTTTTCCCCCGGCAACCCCCAGATCCTGCCCCAGTTTTCGTTGGTTGACGATATTCTGAAAAATTCCCAGACAACATTTTACGCGTTGAAGACAAACGATTACGCCGATGAACTCAATTTCGGCCGGTATTCCAATCTTGAAAAACGCAACCTGGACGAAGCCCTGGATGACTATCCGGTGCAGGCCCTCTCCAGCACCTATGTTCCGGAAGAAAACCGCATTCGTGACACCTGGAGTGTCCCGGGCCCGAAACTATTGACCTTCGCCAGTATCCTGAAATACGACTCCCCGCCCCTTGCCCGGCTGATCACCGACCTTCTCGAACTTGGCGGCAAGGAATTCGGCGGACCTGTTGAAATTGAATTTTCCGTCAATCTTTATCCGGGACAACAGCAACCCAGTGATTTCCATTTTCTGCAGATACGGTCCATGGCCGGCCAAGATAAACAGCAGACAACCAGCATCACCCGGCAGGAGATCGACTCCGCCTTCTGCTACTCTTCCACGGCCCTTGGCAACGGGGTCATAGAAGACATCACCGATATCGTCTATGTCAACCCCCGGGCTTTTTCCGTGGCTGCAACCCCGGACATCGCCGAGGAGATCGGCCGGATCAATGCCGGGCTGGTTGAAGCGGACCGCCGTTATCTTCTCATTGGCCCGGGACGCTGGGGAGGTTCCGACAGGTGGCTGGGCATACCGGTCAAATGGCATGCCATTTCCGGCATCGGAGCCGTCATCGAGCTGAGAAACGAGCAGCTCAATGCAGACCCCTCACAAGGGTCCCATTTTTTCCACAATATCACATCCCTGGGAATTCCCTATATCACCGTGAATGAACTGACCAGGGGAGCCCATGACTCTAATCCGGATTTCATAGACTGGACTTGGCTCGACGCATGTGAGGCTGTCTGTGAAACCCAATATCTGCGTCATGTCAGGTTGCCGTCGCCCATGCTTATTAAAATGGACGGGAAAAAATCCCGATGCG
The DNA here is from genome assembly GCA_024225635.1 of Desulfobacteraceae bacterium. Taxonomy (GTDB): domain Bacteria; phylum Desulfobacterota; class Desulfobacteria; order Desulfobacterales; family Desulfobacteraceae; genus Desulforapulum. The sequence goes on from JAAEMK010001269.1 coordinate 6,387, forward strand.
TCATGATCAGCCAATGACACCGCCCAGCGGGAACGGCCCGATCTTAAAGGCGGACTCCCTTAAGGGGACAGGCTTAGCTTATTGCCGAGATTCTGTTGTTTGAGTTACACATTGCCAATAAGCTAAGCCTGTCCCCGGCTGTTGTAATCTGGATAGGCGGACGCCCTTACCTGTGGTTCACAGAAAGATCATCAGGCTATCTTATGGTCTATATGTAAACCAAATTTTGCTACAAGATTGTTAAATATATCCTTTTTTTTGACTTTGAGTCGAGTGAATGCTCCCCTCCTGAATCATAGATTCAGAAGGGGCTTCTATCAGGTCGAAGCCTGAAACGTATCCATCCCGATACGCAAAATATTCAGGGCCGCATTATGATCACGGTTTGCAACAAAACCACACTCGCAACGATGTGTGCGAGTCGACAACGATTTTTTGACCGTTTTTCCACCCGACGAGCATCTCTGAGACGTGTAATGGGGCGGAACAGAGACAAC
>JAAEMK010001270.1 GCA_024225635.1 Desulfobacteraceae bacterium
AATTACCTACATACGGTACATACATAGTGTACCGATTGTACTTGTCTTCGACAAGAGTCACCGCACGACTCTTTCGAAGAAATTACCTATATACGGTACATACATAGTGTACCAATTATACCAGCTGTAGCCGCCGTAAACGCCGTATATCGTCGCGAAAATGGCAGCCGAAAATTGCTTCGATGACGGCAGGGATTCAGCCTGAAGTCGAAGCAATTTTTGATGCGTTAGAAACACATCACAATACTGAATTTAGTCTTTTTGGGGAGGCTACCTAGGGTAAAACCAAGTAGACTGAAAGCTCTCCTTAAAGAAATTACCATTGAAGGCTTCGACAAGCGTCTTTTTGGGGGAAATGGGACCCCAAATTGACCCTTTCGAAGAAATACATACTGGTATTGACTTAAAGAGTATACCGATTGTACTTGTCTTCGACAAGAGTCGCCGTTCGACTCTTTCGAAGAAATTACCTATATACGCTACATACATAGTGTACCGATTGTACTTGTCTTCGACAAGAGTCACTGTACGACTCTTTCGAAGAAATTACCTATATACGGTACATACATAGTGTACCGATTGTACTTGTCTTCGACAAGAGTCACCGCACGACTCTTTCGAAGAAATTACCTATATACGGTACCTACATAGTGTACCGATTGTACTTGTCTTCGACAAGAGTCACCGCACGACTCTTTCGAAGAAATTACCTATATACGGTACATACATAGTGTACCGACTGTACTTGTCTTCGACAAGAGTCACTGCATGACTCTTTCGAAGAAATTACCTATA
>JAAEMK010001271.1 GCA_024225635.1 Desulfobacteraceae bacterium
AAACTTGTCATCGGGCCCGAGGGTATCTGATCAATTGAGGTATCCAATACACATTGGTCACTGCAAAATAAAAAATGGTTATATACCAATAATGAACCATATATAAAAAAAAGGGTGTAAGGGCTAGGCTAGCGTTTGGCAGATTTTCCAAAAGCTAAGTTTAGAGATGCTATGGGCTAAAGTTTGAGGGTCCATTGTGTCAAAATTGAACCTCTGAGTTAATGATATTCAATTGTCCGAGCGATCTATGGATGGACCATATCGCGTTTTTATATGCTTAAAATATTCTATATGTCAGAAGCTGTTGCCGCAATTGAGAGCTTGTTGCCGTATTTGATTTGTAAACGTACATTACAGTTTAGCAGGCTGTCTTTAGCCCTTGAGAAAGTATAACAATACTAGAATGTTACAAGATACACACCTCTTGTAGAAGTGAATCAAGCAAATACTAGCTTGGCGGTATTAGACAAACTTGTCATCGGGCCCGAGGGTATCTGATCAATTGAGGTATCCAATACACATTGGTCACTGCAAAATAAAAAATGGTTATATACCAATAATGAACCATATATAAAAAAAAGGGTGTAAGGGCTAGGCTAGCGTTTGGCA
>JAAEMK010001272.1 GCA_024225635.1 Desulfobacteraceae bacterium
ACAATTACTTGAAAACATTGCTTGAATGATGGATAGAACAATTTTTCCAATGGATCGAATGCCTCTGAGCCATGCAAGGGCATCCCCTATGCAATCAGCGAGAAATTTCCGGCAAACAGCTGCATGAATTGTTCCATCTGAACATTCTAAGCAAAGTGTTGGAATACCTGATCCTCTACTGCCACATTCTTGTTCAAGTGCAACGATACTGGCTTCTGTGGAAACACTGGATGATGTCATTTTGCATGTTGACCATATGTCGTTCTTTCCAACTTCAGTGAAAAATGAATTCTTCTCCATTGAATACAATGATGAGTCAATGTATCCCAGGGAAGTAAGCGAATTGAGTACATTTGAAAAGAAGTTTGGCCATTGTTTTGAGAATGTTGGTTTTCTTGAATTTCCAACTGCAGGAATGTTGTTGCCAGTTGCATGTACCCATTTTAGCCGTGAGCCTATAGTGGCGGCTTGACATGTTTTAGAATTTTTGACAATCTGTGTTGCGGATGTACCCAAGCCTCCTGATGCAATGTGGATCAGTATTGTCATGTTGACAGTCAAAAGCGTCATTCTCATCAATCCATCGAAGTTAGTGCTGAATACGCAATTGAGAGATGACATGTCATGTAAGTCTGCCCACCTAGGTGTGAGTGAAATGTTTCCGGAATCAGTTGTTGTTACACTCCTTATACAGCCATTTTGTAAAGC
>JAAEMK010001273.1 GCA_024225635.1 Desulfobacteraceae bacterium
ATGAGCGACTTGGCGATGATGGTCTCATACAAGCGACAGGACGAGTTCGACGAACCCCTCCCCAACACCAACGTCGTCATCGCCCTCATGGTCACCAGCTACGCGCGCCTGAAGCTCCTGTCCTACCTCCAGGAGGTGGGGGAGTCCTGCCTCTATTACGATACTGACAGCGTCATTCACGTCGAGACCAACGGCCAGCCCCACATCGAGACAGGGGACTTCCTGGGGGACATGGCCGACGAGCTCAAGGACTATGGCGCTGGGTCCTACATTCGTGAATTCGTCTCAGGTGGACCCAAGAACTATGGCTTCATCGTCGTCACTCCCAACGGCGAGGAGAGGTGCCTCAAGGTCAAAGGAATGAGACTGAACCTGCGAGCCAGTGAGGTCGTCAACTACGACACTGTGAAGAAAAGCGTCCTATCGTACGTAAAAGACGGTTTCAGTGATTCCCTGCAGGTAAAGCACAATCAAATCCTGCGCACTAGTGACTACCGTCTTGTGACCGCCGCTGCTGTAAAAAAGTACAATGTAGTGTACAATAAGCGCATTCTGTTGGGCGACTTCACGACCAGGCCCTTTGGGTGGAGAGAGTAAAGATTGCTTGGTGTACTGTGTGATTGAGTAGTTTGTGCGTGTTCTCCCAGCAACTTACCAACTTCTACCACTCGTTGTAGCTGCTGTCTCTCTGGAGGCGCGGACACCAGGTGCGGTGGGTGAACCATTAGTAGTGCCTTGGCTTGGGCGAGTGAGTGGAGGCAGGATAGAAG
>JAAEMK010001274.1 GCA_024225635.1 Desulfobacteraceae bacterium
CTGCAAATGGGCCCGCCGTAGCCATGTATCGAAATCTCAGGGAGAAATTGTTTCACTTCATTTCAAAAATACAGCACCTTTCGCCGTTCAATCCCATTCCATGCACATTGCACAACACACTGTTTTCAATATAAAAACCACACAGCATTCACAATGACTCGTCACTTTTCCTTCTTTTTTCTGTGTTGAAGAACACACATTGTGCTGCTACACCAAGCAACATATGCCGCACCGCTGTCGCTCGTGAAGGTTTGTCGTCTGCGTTGAAGTATGATGGCGCCACCTGTGTTTGTTGGAAAATGTAAGTTGGAACCACAATATGACGTCGCTCAACTATGTAGCAAGTGGTCGCCGATGCTTTCGTTGCAGCGCATCATGTTTGATGGCAGCACCTGTGTTGAGAGCACAAATAAACGAGGGTTGCGTGTGGCACCACACAACAAACTCAACTGCTCAGCGTCGGCTGTGGATGTGCTGCAGTGAGGCACACTGCCCCATGGTTTGTTTTTACGTTTGCAAAACAAAGAGGTTTGCCAAACGCCAGATGTACGGCGGCGTTGTGGCAACCACTGCGGGAGTAGCAAGCGTGTGCGTGTGCGCGACATGGGAACGTACAGTTGCAAAGTGGTCATGTTGAAAAAAATGACCACTGTCAAAGTGACGATACATCTGTTTTTTAAAAAATATTGGAAAAATCAGACAGTTCGGAGTCTGTTTTTCGAAAAAAATTTGAAAAATCGGACAGGTAGGAGTCTGTTTTTCGAAAAAATATTTGAAAAATCAAACAGGTCGGCATCTATTTCTTGAAAAATGTTGATGATATGGCTTCCATTGAGCCGAAGGGCTGATTCAACGATGTAGCACACGTACCTACGTGCAGCTGTGCCGTGGCTTCCCGCGACGATTGGTAGCCTGAGGGACCATCACATTGGTGGTTGGTTGTGGTGCAGTATTGTACGTTGTCTGTGCAGCCTTGCAAGTTGAGAATGCAAAACAAACCTCCCACGGCGGTCCTAGTGCCGCTGCAGTTCTCA
>JAAEMK010001275.1 GCA_024225635.1 Desulfobacteraceae bacterium
AAGATTGGGCTGCCGACTGGCCTGCGCCACCACTCGCTGGAGCGGTAGCGGGGGTTGTCGCTTCAGAACCCTTCTTGGGGTCTGGCTGATCGGTCGTGGGATTGCCACATGTGATAATGCCACTTTTCCCCAGAGCGCCCGAGAAATAAGGGGGCTCTGGACCGATGTCCTCAATGGTGAACACTGGGAAGTCGACCAGGTCGGCATCCTTTGTCATGGACATGACAATGCCTTCTGGGGGATGTTCCAGTGTTTCTCCAAAGATCTCGGCTTCCATACCGATCGTATCGCCAAGCTGGGGCAAATCGCACACAGATGTACCGATAATTTCCAGCATTGCGACAGCTAGAATGTCTTCTCCAGGTGGCAGTCGATTATCGGACTGGCCACCGGACTGTTGAGAGAAATGACTCTTTTGATCACTTTGCGACCAGTATTTCTTCGTCTGTTGGTCTAGCGACATTTTCAAAATGTCCATACTGTAACGTTCGTACAGTTCATTTTCCAGAAATGTCCACACGACTACTTTGTCACCGAGGAGAGGCTCATGACGATATTGG
>JAAEMK010001276.1 GCA_024225635.1 Desulfobacteraceae bacterium
GACGTCGGAACCCTTGCCCTCGCAAAACAACGCCTTGTACACGTAATCGGCAGTCTTCAGCCCACTCCTTCTTCTCTTCCTGGAACTGGGACCACCAGAATCAGCTCTGTTTCTGCGTCTTTTTCTTTTTCCACCTCGACTGCCGGAACTGCTGCTGCTCCTACTGCTCGAAGGAGCGCTGTCCTTTTCTCCTTCTCGAGCCAAGACGCCGTATATTTGACCCATTTTCGGCCAAATATTCCACTTTTCCTGCAACTATTTGTAAAACGCTGTGAAAACCGTACGGAATTTGTGCAAATTACGGGCAGTTACTAAAAAGCGCGACGCGCGACGGTTGGCGCGACGTCCCGTCGCGCTGTCGCGTGGCAGTCATATATGTTCTTGGATGGCGTGAAATATGTTGGAACAGTTTCTTTATGCGTCAAATGTTCTTTACACCTACTCGCAGCTGTAAATTTACTGTAGCACGCGGGATTCAAATTTCCGCAAGAAGTTTTCAAGACAGCGGTCAGTTACATTGCTGAGAACGCGGCAGCGTTCAGAAGCAGTAAGGTTCAAGTCGGTGAGTGCGCATTTTCTGCTAACGGAATCGTGCACAGCTTGCCAACCGCTTGACGAAACTTCATGAAACTTTCAGGTGTCCTTGCCTATATCAATCTGTAGATCGTGTAGAAATTTTAGCAGAATTGGTTGAGGACATAGGTGCGGTTGGGGGGGGGGGTTGGGGGAAGCCCCCCAACCGACCTTCCCCCGAAAGTGTTTTGGGGGCAACCCCCCCCCCTCCAAACCGCCAACCCCAACCCCGATTCGGGGGGTTGGGGGTAACCCCCCACAATTTATGAAAAAAGTGCAAAATTTTCGCGCTTCGCGCAGTGTTTATGGTCGTTTTTCCCCTAAATTGCTCTTAATAGTCATTAATATGGCTATATTTTGGTGAAAAGGCTAGTATTTGATAATAAAAGGCTAATTTTTCCAACCAAGCTGAACAACCCCCCC
>JAAEMK010001277.1 GCA_024225635.1 Desulfobacteraceae bacterium
AAACTTGCGCTGTCTTGGTTTGTCTTCTGTTCTGTCCCGTCTCGTGGCCGCAAAATACATGAATTGTGGTGAGCGTCTGTGCAAAACGGAAAGCAAGAACATACGGACCAAATTTGCGATGCACAATTTCACTGGACTTGCAGAATAAGGAAACTCCCTACAAACAGCGCAAAATGGCACTTTGTAAAACGTTATCGGTCATCACAAGACACAACGGCTAAAGCTACACCATCCACGCACAAACTGGTTGTAGTATACCATCGTTAGGCTTAAAAGGACAGGACAGGATTTGCGTGAGTCGTTTCTTCGCCCTTCCCTTTCTTTCGTTTGCTCGTTTCGTTGGAAATCCACAAGTGAATGGCTCTTTTATTTCTCCTACCCTTTCCTTTGTACATTTGTAGTTGTAGCTGAACATTTTCCTCCTTCCATTCCACACCATAGATGCTGTCCATTTCGGAGCCAGGGGCATAGGTGCAGTCCGGGGGGGGGGGGGTTAGGGGGGGGTTACCCGCCCCCAAAATCGGCCAACCGGAAACCGATTCTGGTTAACCCCCCCCCCTGGAATCCTCCAACCAGAAACCAATTCCGGTTACCCCCCCAGATTATCACCAGGATACCTCAAAAAGTGCAAAATTTTCGCGCTTCGTGCGATATATTTGTGTATTTTCACTATGAAATAGGCTATCAAAGGCTAATTTAGGCTGTTTCTGGTACATTTGTACCACTTTTTGAACGAAATTAGGTAATATTTGGCCCCCCCCCCCTAAATTTTGTTCTAACCAGAACTGGTTTCCGGTTACCCCCCTCCTCATTCCTGGAGGTCAGGGGAACCCCCCCCCCCAAACCCCCCTCGAACCCCCCC
>JAAEMK010001278.1 GCA_024225635.1 Desulfobacteraceae bacterium
AGGTCCTGCCATGGAATAGGTGATTGTTTCCTATCTTACTATGAGCGTGCTTATTGGGATCCTTCTCGTAAATAAGCATATCGTCGTCCATTACCACAAACCTGTGGAAAAACTCATTGGCTGCCATGCCACTTTCATCGGTTAACAACGCCTTTACCCAGACCTGGTACTCTTTTCCTAATATCAGTGTTTCAGGTAGGTCTACATCTAACGTCCTGTCGTCCACCATAGTGATGGTGCCGGTAATGGAACCGTCGGTCTTTTTGATTTCAATACTACTTTCAATGGAATCGGGATCGACATCCTCGTTGAACTTTATACGAAACTCGTTTGTTTTTTTGTAGATTATTCTGACGACTTCCGGCCCGGATGCGTTATGGAGAACCGCGTCACCTCCCTGATACCCATATTGAACGGCAAACTTCTTTTCTTATTTATTCCCGGCTTTATCTTCAAGGTTTGTCAGTACTTCTACTCTCAAGTCCCCGGGAGGCAGTGAACCTTCCTGCGGAACCACT
>JAAEMK010001279.1 GCA_024225635.1 Desulfobacteraceae bacterium
AGATAAGATCAAGATTGATCGGACTGTGGATTGTCCGGTCGACAAAAACATCCTGCCGCAGACGCGGTTCCCAGCGGTTATGAGTGTGTGACGGTTCAGGATTTAACCTAAATTTTGCAAGTTCAGCTAAGTCTATGGAACAACGCCACTTAAGCCACAGATAAGCCGATGGAGTTTATTTATCATTCTTTCATAAGCTTTTTTATATCGGTAGTTTAGGTTAAATTCAATGTTCCATGTGTCGAGTCTTTTTGCCGGAATTTCAAAGAACTGGCGTCGGATTGTGGCTATGACTCTGTTTTGATATTTTTTGGGCAGGAGGTCTCGTTTAAAATAATAAGCCGTGTTGTAGGCCAGACAGCACAGGAGGAAATGCCCATAATTTGCGTTCTTATTCCCTGATGGCAATTTGCCAACAGCGAGGCTGTTTTTGAGTTCACGAAACATCAGCTCAATCCGTTGCCGCTTGTGATATTTTGTGAAAATCTGACGTGGTCCATAGCCCCGGGTCAAATTAGTGGCAATGGCATAGATTCGGATCTGGCGATGATATCTAATTTTGTTGTCCTTCACTTTTTTGATCTTCTGGTTCATCCTAACCAGGACAAGGCGAACTTTACCCTCGGGATAGGCCTTGAAAAGAGGGACATTTTTGAAATCCATAACATGAATTTTCTTTTCACCCTTTTTCATCAACACCCATTCTTGCGGATGTTTTCGGGCATATTCTTTGGCCTGTTTCACGCCATCGGCCTGGCCGTTGCACCCAACCAAAAACTTCATTTTTTCTGACGAATCGGGGTTGACCGTCAACAGAAGCAACCACTTCAATGTATCGATGCCGATGTAACCGGCATCGAGCCGTAGCAAGTCAATGCGATCCATGATTGCCATGGCTTTGTTGAACACGGTTTCCATTGCTTGTGAGCAGTGGACGTTACCGCTGGTCATGTGAGCGCCCACGACCTGATTATTGGAAAAACCGCAACTGATCAGGTAACTGTCCTTACCCTTGTTTTTTTTGTTTTTCCCCGGTTTGGCCCCTTCGGTATTATGGGATGACCGGGTCAAGTCGCTAGCGTCAATATCCAACTCATTTCGATTGGATGAATCGAAGCGGCCCTGTGTTTCAGTCAGCTTCGAGAGGATTCGTTCGACCTGGTTGACATGCCATTTGTTGAACTTGGCCATAAACCGACTGGCGGTCGACTGGTCAAATATTCGGACGATGCCCAGTTGCCTGGCCAACAACTCATCATCCTTGAATTTATCATTGATATGGAAGATGCGGTCGCAGCCCAGCATCATTAAGGCCAGCAAAGCAAACAACATATCAATGGTGGAGAAGGAGCTGTTTTTTCCTTTCTTGATCGTGACGATGGAGAACCGTTTCCGGAAATCCAGCGCGCTATCAAGATACTGGATCAGGACAGCGCTGCCGCCA
>JAAEMK010001280.1 GCA_024225635.1 Desulfobacteraceae bacterium
CATTTTCCGCCAAAATATTTTTTTTTGCATTTCTCGCTGAATTTGGAATCATTTGAGACCATGTTATTTTTTTTCAAAAAAAATTTCCTTATAACTAAGCCTGTGGGGGGACTTTTTTCATTTTTTTCTTCAAATTCTCGTATATCAAGGCATATCTTAAATTTAGTGCTTCTCTTATGCTTTAAAGTTATTAGAACAAAATCATTTTGGTGGGTCAGTAAAATATACATATTTATTTTTTGGCGGAGTGGGTCTCGAAATCGCTGCTCCCGCCAAAAGCCGTGATTTTCCGCCGATTTATTTTGCATTTCTCGCCGAATAAGGCAATTTGGAATCATTTGAGACCATATATTTTTTTTCAAAAATTGTTTCACGTTATAACTTTGTCCCTCCGCAGAATTAGTTATAATTATAGGGATGGCAATCCGACAAATTTTTGGGTCAGATTCGGATTTTTTTCAAAAATCCGATAAAAAAAAGTCGGATTTTAGGATTCTTGGAATTTTAGCGGATTCGGATTTTAGCAATATTTTTAAAGGTCTTTTTTGAAATAAAAAAGATGTAGGTATTAAATTTTGCTTTTTTTCGTATTTTCACAGTTGCTTATCTGTTATTTCTAGCCCCTACAGCGGTCATTTCTTTAATCCTTACTAAACCTAACCTAACCTTAAAAATATACAACAAATTAAAATTTGTATGTAGAATTTGTTTTCTTAAATACTACAAAAGTCTTA
>JAAEMK010001281.1 GCA_024225635.1 Desulfobacteraceae bacterium
CAGTTTGTCAAGAGGCTCCTCTGAGCACTGCCATTTGGCACAGTCAGTCCGCCACTGGCTCCATCGTGATTAATTCTAATTCGATTGCTCTTAATGCTCACTGCAATCTGTTCACGTGACGTGGACTCTGCAGTCAGCAGGATCATTGATGTGCCTTCACTAGGGCAGTAACCATTAGCACTGGAGTCGAATGATTTGCAGCACATGTCAGGGGATATTGCACCAATTTTCTGCAGCTCCAGTGTGTACAAAGGGTGCATCATGACCACTGTTCCTCCTGCCAATCCACTTGACAGCTTATATTGAATCATATTCCGCACTGCTTCATGGAGGGCTACCAGACTTGAAGAGCAGGCGGTGTCAACAGTGGTTGACGGACCAGACAAATTGTAGTAGTACGAAATTCTCCCAGACAGTACGCTGAGAAAGGTACCTGTGAGGAAGTATGAATCATAGACTGTGGATTCGCAGTCTTTTACAGAAAGCATGAAGTCTGCCCTGTTGGCACCAATGGCAATGGAGGAATCTGAGCCAGTGAACGCATTGAATCCACAGTGAGAATCTTCCACCGCTTCCCACACAGTCTCCAGACAGAGCCTCTGCTGAGGATCCATCAATTCAGCCTCCCTTGGACTGACTCTGAAGAATCTGGCATCGAAGCAATCAATTGCGGCTGACATAAGACCATACTTCTGTGTCGCTGTGAACTCTGGAGAAACAGTTGCCGATATACGCGTGTCAGGGATGTGCCTTATTGGGTTCCTCCCTGAGTGCAGCAGGTCAGCGAATG
>JAAEMK010001282.1 GCA_024225635.1 Desulfobacteraceae bacterium
ATTCAGCGTCACGTTTCGGTTTTGAGTATTAAATTCAGTTTCCGTAAAGTTTTTTTGCGCACAGTTCCGCTTTTTTCAAAGTTTGGAATTCTCAAGATTTTTACGCTTAGTTTTTAATTCGGCTATTGCAACCAACGGTCTAGTATAACCGTCAGTTACGGATAAATATACGATAATTTTCGATTTGGCACTGACCTTAGCAATTCCGAGTGGATTCGGACGTAGTCGAATCCGCCGTAATTGCGGTTATACATTGTTGTAGCACGTTTTTTTTATTTTATATTCTCAAAAAATTCAGTCGGATTTCTAAAAAATCTGTCCGCATCTGAATCTTTAATTAATTCAGCTAAATTTTGCATTTTCGGTTCGCACAAATTTCCTTTGTCGTCCATTAAAATCCATTCTTTTCTGTCGCATAAATCCAACATTGATTTTATAAAAGTCAGAGTTGAGTCGGTCAAGTCAGTCCGAAATCGAAAATCCTCAATGTAATTTTCTTTCTCGTTAAAATCTATACTCAAATCGTGGTCAAATTCAGCTTTTTCTGTTTTCCAACTCGTTCCGCCATTCCATTCCGCACGAGTGATTATTTTGTCAATTTCATTTCTCAATTCCGCAATATCAATTTCAATTCCTTTCCACCATTTTGTTGAAATCGCATCTTCAAATTCAGGTTCAGGCGCATCGTTCAATTCTATATCGTAATTTTCCCAATACTTTTCCCATTCAGCGTGTTTAATTTCGAGCTGTTTTGGTATTCCGCCATATTTTTCTTCAATCGGCTTTTTTGGAAGTACAAATGTTAGAAATTGGTTTATTGCCATTAGGTTTTCTTAAATGTGCTACAACGTTAGCGTATAAATTTCAGTTGCGGAAAATCGGTACGATTTTCCGATTAAGACTGAAAGATAGAAAATTGCAATGAATTTCCGCAGGAAATTCAGCCGCAATTGAATTTATACATTGTTGGTTACAGTTATATTTCAG
>JAAEMK010001283.1 GCA_024225635.1 Desulfobacteraceae bacterium
AATAATTTAATGAATCAAAAGACATAGTGAATAATTTAATGAATCAAAAGACATAGTGAATAATTTAATGAATCAAAAGACATAGTGAATAATTTAATGAATCAAAAGACATAGTGAATAATTTAATGAATCAAAAGACATTAAAAAGCGATCAAAAACGAAATAATGCATCAAAAGGTCATAAAAAGGCATTAAAAATAGAACCAAAGGCAATTAGAAAATAAAATAAGTAAAGAGAAGGCATTAATTCAACTAAACAATAAATACAAAATGTCGATTTACGAATTAAATTCTCGCGGACGTAAAACTAAGAAAGAACGAGTGAACAAAAAGTGAAAAACTAATCCAATACTACTAGCTGAACAATAAAGGAAAAAGAAGAAAGAAAAGGTCATTAGATAGTTATTTTGGTAATTCTAAAAAGGCCAGAAGAATTAAATATAATGTGTATAATGAATGTAATTGGAATTAAATATAATGTGCCAGCGAATAAATATGTGAATCAAATAAATAAAAAAGAATAATTCATTAGGTTTTTGCTAAGATCAATCGAATAAAAATAAATATGTGAATCAAATAAATAAAAAAGAATAATTCATTAGGTTTTTTTTCGGCGACA
>JAAEMK010001284.1 GCA_024225635.1 Desulfobacteraceae bacterium
CTCCGCCACCCAGGAGATCAAATCCAACATCGAAAACATCCAGTCATCCACCCGGAACACGGTGGTGGAGATCGATGAAGTTACAACGGTCATCTCCCAGGTCAACGAAGTGGTCGAAGCCATAGCGGATTCCGTTGAGGAACAGGCCCAGACCACCGATGAAATCGCCGGAAACATCAACCAGGCCGCCACCGGAATCCGGGAGGTCAATGAAAACGTCTCCCAGACTTCGGCCGTGGCCCAGACCATCTCATTGGAGATGGAGGAGGTCGACGAATCGTCAACCACCATTTCCGGCAGCAGCGTAAAAATCCAGACAAGCAGCAACGAGCTCTTCGCCCTTGCGGAAGAGCTCAGAACAGTTGTTCAACGATTCATCATATAAATAAAAACCAGGAGTTTTACCCATGAAAAAGTTAATTATTGCAACCATGTTTCTCTGTTTTGCCACAACCGCGGCAGCCTTTGACATGGAATCCGTACAGATCCACGGCTTCCTCTCCCAAGGCTACCTTAAAAGCGACACCAACGATGCCCTCTTTGCCGACACCTCGTCCAACGGCACCTTTGAATTCAATGAATTCGGCCTCAACGTGGTTTCCCAGGTCAACGACGACCTCAGGGTCGGCATGCAGCTGCTCTCCCGGGACATGGGCGAGATTGGAAACAATGAAGTTGAGATCGACTGGGCCTATGGCGACTACAACTACCGGAACTGGCTCGGCCTCCGGGCTGGAAAGATGAAAACCCCCTACGGCCTCTACAACCAGAGCCGGGATATCGATGCAGCCCGGACCTGTATCCTGCTTCCCTCCAGCATCTACTCCGAAGGCTTCAGGGAGTCCCTCTCCACCACCATCGGCGTGGGAATCTATGGCGAACTGCCCTATGACGTTTCCTACCAGGCGGTTTACGGTACCACCCAACTGAAAAAAGACCAGGGAATCGCCAAACGATTATCCAGTCTGATTGGAGTCTCCGAATTCAACGACAGTTCGGTAGACTGGGCCTATGGGGGTGACCTCAAATGGTCCGCCCCCATCGACGGTCTCACCCTGGGAACCAGCACCCTCGGATACAAAGCAACGTTTTCCGGAGACACTCCCATCACCTTTGATCTTGATTTTGAAGCAACTTCCTATATCGGCTCCATGGAATATGTGTACGGAGATCTCACCCTGGCCTCGGAATACCAGATATTTAAGGTCGACTTCAGCGTGGATGCCATAAACATAAGCAAAAAACAGGATTTTGAAGGATACTATTTCCTTGCAAGCTACCGGATCAACGACTGGTTCGAGGTGGGAAGCTATTACAACGTTCTATACAGCAATAAAGATGACAGGGACGGAGACCGTTACAAGGCAAAGGGAGAACCGGCAGCCAAAGCATGGACCAAGGATCTTGCCCTGACCACGCGATTCGATATCAACGACAACATGGTGCTGAAGCTCGAAGGCCATTTGATGGACGGCCTTTACGGCGTAGAGTATGATAAGGCGGATCCCGATGACGACTGGTACCTGCTTGCCGCAAAGGTGACCTATTCATTTTAAGGTCAACAAGGGTGAAGACCGTATAAAGTCATCCAATCATTAAAAAAGGAGGCTGAACCCACCCGGGTGCAGCCTCCTTTTTTTTGTCTTTTCTTCTGTCCGGAGCCCATGGCCGTCAGCCGGGTCTCCCCAGATTTTGTCAAGAGTGTAGACCTGACCCCTAAAGGTGTTTATGGGGATGGTTGCCCATCTTGTGCATGTGCTCGTGCTGGTGAATCAGAGCCGCGTCGTCCAGGATGATCTTCCCGTTTTCCATGGAAAAGACCCGGTCGGTGATGGATGTCAGAAAGTTGAACTCGTGGCAGATCACCACATAGGAGATGTCAAGGCTGTTCAGGATCTTGACAAGCTTCTCCTTGACTCCGTTGTCAAGACCTGCCGTGGGCTCGTCAAGTAGCAGCACCCCGGGTTCCATGGCAAGGACGGCGGCCAGGGCCACAAGGCGCTTCTGGCCGCCCGAGAGCCTGTGGGTGATGGCGTTTTCCAGATCGATAATGCCAAGGGTGGAAAGCACCTCCCGGGCCTTTTCCCGGGCCTCGTCGGTGGAAAGACCGAGGTTCAGGGGTCCAAAGGCCACATCATCCACCACCGTGGGACAGAAGAGCTGGTCATCTGCGTCCTGGAACATCATCCCGATCTTCGACCGGACCGCCTGGAACTCCTGCTCGGTCGAGACAGGCCTGCCAAAGATCTCGATCTTGCCGGAATCGGGCCGGCACAGGCCCATGATGGTGTGAAACAGGGTGGTCTTGCCGCTGCCGTTGGGGGCCATCATACCGATGCGGTCGCCGTCGCAAACTTCCAGGTTGAGATTGTCAAGGACCTTGGCGGTTGAACCCGGATAGGCAAAACAAATTTTTTCAAGTTTGATAATTGGGTTTGTCACAGTCTACTTCCAAAGGATTTCGGTCACCACAAGCAGCAGGGTCAAGGCCGAGACGCCTGTCATGAACACGGGGTTGAGTCTATTGGACCGGGGGGAGTCAAGGGAACGAAAGGTGCCGTTGAACCCCCGGCAAAGCATGGCGTTATGGACCCGTCCGGCCCTTAATGAGGCCCTGACAAAGAGCATGCCGGCAAGATAGGCATAGGTCCTGTAGGAATGGATGTTGGTTCCGGGAACAAATCCCCGGAACCGTGCGGCCCGGAGAAGCCGCTGATACTCCTCCTGGATCACGGCAATGTAGCGGTAGGTCATGAGCAGCAGGAACACGAGCTTGTCGGGCACCCTCAGCCGGTGGAGGGCCTGCCCCAGGGTCGCAACGGTCATGGTGGCCAGAAGCGCGATAAAAACCATGAGAATGGAGACGGACTTGATGGTGATCCGGAGGCAGAGTTCCACCCCGGGCCGGGTCATGGTGAGGGGCCCGAGCCTGAGCAGGGCCTCTCCCTCATAGGTGAAGGGCAGGACAACCCAGATCATCAAAACAAAGAGCAGCAAGGGCTTGAGCCGCTTCAGCACCGGTCCGGCCCCAAGGGAGGCAAGTAAAACCAGGGCCAGGGCAAAAACAAAATATAGCCCCAGCACGCCAAACTGCCCGGACAGGGCCAGGGCAAAGGAGAGCACAAAGGCGCACACCACCCTGACACCGGGATCGAGCCTGTGGATAACGGAATCTCCCTGGGCAAGCTCCTCGCTAATCATGACTGGTCCTCCGCCGTCTCTTGCGGATGAACTCTATCATAAAGGCAAAGGCAAAGATGGTACCTATGCCTAAGGCAATCTTCACAACAGAGGGCCCCTTTTCAAGTTCGGCCTTTTTGGCCATGGCTGTCTCATGGACGGCCTTGGATGCGGCCCCCTGCATCTCCTCCAGGGTAACCCGCCAGTTTGCCTGATGACCCATGGAGGCATCGAGCTTGACAACAAAGTCGGAGCCGGGATTATCCGGAATTTTGAAGGAAAAGTTACCCTGCCCGTCGGTGACGCCCGTGGCGATCACGGCGCCGCTCCCGTCCGTTACCTCGATCTTGCCCTTGTTGACCTTTTTATCACCAAAGCTGCTCTCCGTGTGCACAAACCCGTCTTCCGCCCAGGCAAACACGTACACTTTGTGGGCAAAGGAAGGGGAAGTCCATCCAAGCACGGCAAGAATCACAAGAAAGCACCGGTATTTAAGATATTTTTGCCTCATGGATTACTCCTTCCCAGGGGCAGGATCTCAGGATAGACCTTATGGAAGAATGACACACAGAACCCCGTGACAATCCCTTCGATGATCATCACGGGAAGATTGGCCGTGATCACAAGAAGTGAGACCTCAAGAAAACTCTTTTCCGTCAGATAAAGGGCAAACCCCAAAAGAAGGCAGGAGATAAAAACGGAGCCGGAGCCTGCCAGGAACGAGGCTGTAAACACCGCCTTTTTACCCCTGTTCAGGAATGGGGAAAAGAGATAGTGGCAGATAACGGCGGGCAGCGCCATGATCACGGCGTTGACGCCAAGGGCCGTGATACCGCCGTACTGGAAGAACACTGCCTGAAGAAACAGGGCCACCACAATGGCGGGAAAGGCGGCCCACCCCAGCAGCAGCCCCACCACACCGTTGAGGATGAGGTGGACGCTGGAGGGCCCCAGGTTCACATGGATCAGTGAGGCCACAAAAAAGGCCGATGACAGGATCGCCACGTGGACAATCCTGTCATAATCTATTTTCTTAAGTCCGACCGCGGTTCCGGCGACGGCAAGCGCAGCACCCGCCATCATCACCGGACCCGACAAAACGCCTTCTGAGATGTGCATCTTAATCCCTTGTCTGCCATTTCTGAAATTCTACCCATAGTACGGCACCCAGTTCTATATCTTTTTTCTCTCCATTATGCACCATTTTTTTATCGGAGGTGTTGAGGGCTGCAAATCCCCACCAGCCGTCAACCGGTGCGGCATAGGAGAAAACGCCGTTCCGGTCGGCCTTGATGGTCTGGGTCACCATGTAGTCGGAGGGGGCAACGGCCTTGGCGGTCTTGTTGTAGTACTCGACCTCCACCTCGGCATTGGGAACGGCCTTGCCGTCCAGCATCACAACGCCCTGGAAGATGTTACCGGCATAGAGCCCGTAGGGTTTTGACAGGGGAACGATCTCGGTCTTGAGGCCCACCGGCTCATCCCAGCCGTCCTCTCCGCCAAAGGCTGCGACAATGGTCTTTGTGTAGTGAACGATGAAGCAGTCCTCGGAGGGCTCCCAATAGGGCTTGGGAATCATGCAAAAAGCGTAGGCCCCGGGACGCTTGACATTGTAAGTTGTGGCCCAGGCGCCATGGTCCATCACCTTGGAGCCCTTGAGGCCGGAAAGAAGATCCGTCCTGGCGCCCTCCCTGGCAACAAAGAATGAAGCCGGTTCCACAAGCTCCATGCCCACCATCTCAAAGGGGTGGGAAAAGGAGAGACCAACGTTCAGGGTCCGGGAGTCATCCTGCATAACCATGCTGTCCGAAGGAATCACCATGCCGAAATGAGCAAAAGAGCTGCACGCCGTAACCACCATAAAAAGAGCCGTAAAAACCGATACTTTCACTGAAAAAGACTTCATTGTTTCCTCCATAAGCAAAAAAAACCACAAAAGGATTGCAGGCCATGGATATATGACCGTCAATTGGCAACCTTCGTGGTTTTAATTATAAGTTTCTACTAATTGTTTTTCTTATTCTTTATGCTTCTGGTCCGGGCTTCAGCCAGGAATTACTACTATGCATATACTTAGATTCCGCCCGTGTCAATTACTTTTTATACCAGGCCCCGGATTGGTTTTTCAAAAACTCCCCCTTTTTAGCCTGCTTTGCAATCTGGAGGGCCCTTCGCTTCTCCACCGTTGCAATGCCCACCCCCTGCTGGGCGGCAATGGCCGAATAAACGGTTTTCCTGTCCTTGTTCTCGCTTGCCACCACATCCTCGCGGGCACGCTTTGCCGTGACAAACTCCAGGTATCCCTTGGCATTTTCCCCGACAATGCCCTGGCCCTTCATCTTGACAATCACGGGAAGCCGCTGCTTCATCCTCTGTTTGATATTGTTTGCAAAAGCCCCCTGGGCAACAAACACAGAAACAACCATCAACGCTATTCCCATCACTGCAACTCGTTTCATGTTCATATCCCCCCCTGCTACTCCTTTATCTGACTCTCGGTCTCGTCAATATCATCGAAAAAACTGTCCAACGCCCTGTCCACCCTGACGTTCACATCAATGGTGATATGGATCGGCTTCACCTCCACCGGCGCCACCTGGACCTCGTGGTTCGTGCTGCACCCCGGGGCCCAGAACCCGGCAAGTATCAGGGCCAGCATTATCGTTTTATTCTTCATGGTCTCTCCTTTTGTTGTTGACACCCGCAATAGTATGCACAACATCCCCCAAAAGTAAATACCCGGCAAATCTCCCCGGCAGTGGCATCTCTTTTTCAATTATGTTATATAAAGCCATCGTACTTTGAGGCCATGGCTAATCTTATTCAATAAAAAAAAGTTGGTAGCGTGAAAAAAAACAATTACAGTCTCGATAAAGATTTCTTATCCATCAAAACGGAATGCGGGGAATACAGGTTTAAAATCGATGGTGAAACCGGCTTGGCCAATGCACGACGGATTGCGGATGTAATGGTCAGCGAAATGGAAAAAGTCGAAATACAATTTCAAGCCGTCAGGGAAACCACCAATCCATACGCAAAGTTACTGCTATCAAACTTGAACATCTCCGACAGATTTATCCAGCTTGAACACAAATACAACCAGCTCCTTCAAAAACATGAAGAGATGAAAGCGCTATACCAGCGCCAGGGCAAATCGGAGGACGCCTACAAGCAGAGACTGAAAAAAAACAAATCGTCCCTTAATACAAAAACATCGGACGATCCGCCCCCTTCCCAGGCAAAAAAAGAAGCGCCACCTGCGCCTCCGGCAGAGCCTTTGGTAAAACCGGAACCCGCTAAAGAGACACCAAAACCCGCTCCGGCAAAAGCAGAAGCGCCAATAAAACCCCTGGAGAAGCCACAGCCGACAATTCCGCCACAGCCCGAACCTCCGGCAGCGCCCTTGGTAAAACCGGAACCGGCTAAAGAAACACCGGAACCGGCTCCGGCAAAAGCAGAAGCGCCAATAAAGCCCCTGGAGAAGCCACAGCCCACAGTTCCGTCACAGCCCGAACCTCCGGCAGCGCCCTTGGTAAAACCGGAACCCGCTAAAGAAACACCGGAACCGGCTCCGGCAAAAGCAGAAGCGCCAATAAAGCCCCTGGAGAAGCCACAGCCCACAGTTCCGTCACAGCCTGA
>JAAEMK010001285.1 GCA_024225635.1 Desulfobacteraceae bacterium
AGTGATTCCGGCATCGTGACCGGCGATTCCGGAAAAACGCCCGAAATCGGTCACGATAAAACGGAATGAGCGGTCACGATCGCCCGGAACAGGCGGTCACGTTCAAACGGAATGGGTGGTCACGATGGGCCGGAATATGCAACTTCACGAGCTGCCTGTTCCAAGGCAATTGAAAAATACTGATAAGGAGAAGAAGTTCGAGGCAATAATTGTTCAGTGCGATCCAAGAGTGCGTCGACCACTTCCCAGTTTGCATCATGGATATCTTTGGTGATGTACCCCGCAACTTTTTGTATGTTGGCGTCGTGAGGACATTGATGATCCGCAGTTCGGATCAGGGCCTGGATGATTAACCACAGTCGTATTTTTCTTCGGAGTAGATATGCGTGTTCTGAGCACCCACCCGATAGGGGATTTGTGACCAGGTAAAGCAAAAAATGTCTTTTAGCGATGTCGGCCCCCATACTTCGGAGCATGTGGGCCGTAGAGCTAGAGTTTCCGCTATGTGAAAGAGGAGGGTGCTGGGAACTAATGTGCGAGGAGCTTTGGTAAGCGGCGTGGAGTTTGAGAAGCCTGTTGACGATGGGGTTCTCTACCCAGTCGTTCAAAGTCACGCTGGACTCAGGGTGGGAAAGCTCCTGACTCAGGTTGCCGATAACGGTGAATGCTTCGCTCTGGCCAAATGCTTGCGCTACTATGTCAAAAGCTTCGGCTACACCTTCTTGTTTGGCCCAACTCTGCAATTCGGCTATGCTAGAAATCAGCCTTACGGTCACTTTGTTCGAGCTCCCAGCTGATATTTTGTGCCCAGCACGAATGTTGTTATTGGTCATTAATCGCCTTCTCGTCTGCCCCCTCTAATTGTCAAAATCATAGTTAACATGTGGATTTTGGTCAATTAATAGATATTAAGCCCATTTTTCATGGGCATCAACTATCAGTCTCATAACCGTCGTTGGTTCGAATCCAGCCCCCGCTACCATCCAAGAGAAAGGCAGATCAGTAAGCTACTGGTCTGCCTTTTTTTATTTGTCCGCAGAAAGTTCCCCATTCCCGACTTGATTGAGGTCAAATCCCGATCTGGTTCGCTCCAATAATTCAGGTTGAACTCAGGTAACTGTGGTTTGCTTATCTCGCTGGAGATGCATGCCCGCTCCGGAGCTCACACAATGGCAGTCGGGCGCACCCGCAGACGGAGGAGGGTTATATGGAATGGTTAGCGGAAAACTGGTTCTGGGTGGTTATCGGCACCCTGTTTGTGGCCATGCCCATG
>JAAEMK010001286.1 GCA_024225635.1 Desulfobacteraceae bacterium
GGCCTATCTATCATAAGTGCAATTAAAGTTTAAAGATTTGGATCAAGTCGGATAAACGGAGCCGGCCCTTCTAACAAAGGCCGGTGTCAAATAAACTGCATGATATTCCTCGGCCCTTATAGGGCCGGTATCATATTTGACATATCCTTCCATTCTAAACCGGTCCTTTTAGAGGGCCAACATTATAATCAAAATATAATGTCGGCCCTTGACCAGCCCTCTATATCAGCCCTTGGCCGGCCCTCTATATAGGCCCTTGACCAGCCCTTCATATCAGCTCTATACAGGCTCTTATTAAAAAAAGTAGTACCATTGGCCCTTGGCCAGCCCTTAATATCGGCCCTTGACCAGCCCATCATATCGACCCTTGACCAGCCCTTCATATCGGCCCTATACAGGCCCTTATTAAAAAAAGTAGTACCATTGGCCCTTGCCAGCCCTTAATATTGGCCCTTGACCAGCCCTTCATATCGGCCCTTGGCTAGCCCTTGATATCGGCCCTTGACAGGCCCTTCATATCGGCCCTGGACCAGCCCTTCATAGCGGCCCTATACAGGCCCTTCATATTGGCCCTATACAGGCCCTTCATAATAAAAGTAGTCCCATTGGCCCTTGGCCC
>JAAEMK010001287.1 GCA_024225635.1 Desulfobacteraceae bacterium
CATAATTGTAGACATAGACAAGTCATAAATAGCTTGGATATATTAAGAATTAAAACAAAAACAATTTTTACTAATAATACGAATATATTAAACAGACATAATACTAAATAAATTTGATAAAATATTTTTTTTATACATAATAATTAAAACAAATAATAATAAAAAATTCAAAAAAAGCCGCACTTCTCCTCCCAACTCTTTTTGGTACATCATACCACTTCTCTCTTTAATCTCAAAGCTTAACAATTCCATTCAAATATAAGGCAGTTGCGCTCCTCCTACTAACTCACTCTCTACTGTACATCATAATAAAATTGACATGTTAAATTAATTTTGTAAATTTGAACATTATATCTTAAACTGACGAGGACAGAAGAAGTCGAAATATATATTTAAGTTTGATATGAGTTTGTTATTTGTGTAGTATAGCTCTTTCTCCATTATTTAAGTAAATAAATGAGAGAACATATCAATAAAACTTTGGGGACCATTATGACATAAGCGAC
>JAAEMK010001288.1 GCA_024225635.1 Desulfobacteraceae bacterium
GGGTTATACAAAAGTTACTGTACAAAATACAGTACCCCTGTACAAAAATGCAGTAACCTTCCTAATAGAGTGGCCTATACTAAAGTCAGCGTTCACAGCATATACACTATACCTATCTACCAAAGGATCTATCAATCTACCAAAGAATCTACATATATACATAAAATCTACTTATGTAGGTATTTTCTACGTAGGTACTTACGTACTTACCTACCTAGGTAAGGGGTGTCCCCACCATGACTAGAATTCCACTAGACTTGCTACTCATTTTGCGTCGCGAGGTGCGAGTTGTGAAGGTCGCGAGTTTGCATAGGTTGACTGGATCCCATGTACCCGAATTGATCGAAACTTCATTGAAATGCATTCGAAATCATCGAAATGCAAAAGGTTTCCCTACAAATTAGTCAATTTTCACGAAATTGGTCACATCTCGCGTAGGTCTGCTATGTCTATTGAATACTAAGTCGACGAAATTTCACTGAAAAGCCCCAAATTTTGGTTAATTCCCCCAACATAAGGCAAAAGTTTTATCCACGTTTAGCTACATTTCTGTAGTTTTGTGTCCATATTTCGATGAAATTTTCCCCGCACAAGGCAAGGTTTGCCACGTTTTGTTGCATTTCGCCAGATTTTTGTCCATATTTCGCAAGGATCTGCAATGTCCATTGAGTGTGTTTATACCAAAGTTGATCGAAAATACCAAGTTTCGACGAAATTTTGCTCAAAAGGCAGAAGGTATACCACGTTTTGTTTGAGCTGTGCCATTTCACA
>JAAEMK010001289.1 GCA_024225635.1 Desulfobacteraceae bacterium
ACTGTGAGGTACTTTCGGTAGAAGTAGTACTCGAGCTCGACGTCGATTTATGTCGTTGTCGATGTACTCTTTGTGGTTTAGTCATGGCAAGCAATTCTAGAACACCCGGCGCTTCAGTTTCTTCTGCCTGTGTCGAGTGTTCCTGTTGTTTCTCCGATTCGTCAGGAATTTGCACCTCTGGGGTATCAGTCGGACCGGGTCGGTTCTCTTCATCAGGTTCTGGTTGTCCAGCAGGAGGGGCGGCTACGCCTTCTCCCTCCGGCTGGGCAACTTCCTGGGTTTCTCCGAATCGGTCTGCTACCGTAGGTTCTTTTTGTGCCAGATATCTTTCCGAATGCGATGTTGTTTCCACCCTCAGGATCAACACCTGAATGTCAGCGGTCCGATCCTGATTGGGTTCTTCCAATTTCTCTGGTAGTGCTGCAATGATCAAACTAAAGTCTTTCAAAATGTCGGAAACTCGTTCCAGAGAAACTCTCTGGGCCTTGTCTATCGACATCCAACACTTGTC
>JAAEMK010001290.1 GCA_024225635.1 Desulfobacteraceae bacterium
CATGCAGGAGGACAAGGAACCCTTGTTCGACACTGTCAACACCCTCAAGGCCTGTGTGGATATCTACACCCGCATGCTGCCCAACATCAAGGTGAACAAGGAGACCATGCTCGCGGCATCGGAGCAGGGCT
Source organism: Desulfobacteraceae bacterium (assembly GCA_024225635.1). Classification (GTDB taxonomy): domain Bacteria; phylum Desulfobacterota; class Desulfobacteria; order Desulfobacterales; family Desulfobacteraceae; genus Desulforapulum. Next base: position 132 of record JAAEMK010001290.1, read on the forward strand.
TCCTCAACGCCACTGATCTTGCGGACTACCTTGTGGTAAAAGGCGTGCCCTTCAGGGAGGCCCACTCCATCTCGGGAAAATCCGTGGCCTATGCCCTCGGGATCGGCAAGGAGCTCCACGAGCTCACCGTGGATGAGTTCAGAAAGTTTTCCGACCTCATCGATTCCGACGTGTTCGAGTATCTCTCCATCGAGAAGATGATCTCACGGCGGGTCACCCACGGCGGCACCGGGTACGACAATGTGCAACGGGCCATCAAACAGGCGGAACAGGACCTGAAGAGAGCGGAATGAAAAAACACTTCAACCGAGGGACTCTGTTCATACTGGCGGCGCTCCTGGTGACCGTTGTCGGCGGCTGCGGGATAAAGCGGCCGCCCCTTCCCCTCGTCCAGGCCATGCCCAAGGCACCCGCAGGGCTTGCCTTTGTCCTGGAAGGGGAGACGGCGACCCTGACCTGGTCCCATGATGGGGACAAACAGGCCGGGTTCGAGATCGCCCGGGCAACCCTTGCATCCGGCGGATGCGAGGGGTGCCCCCTGCGGTTCATCACCCTGGACACGGTGGATGCACGGACCTTTAAGTTCACCACCGCCATCGAGCCCGGGTTCAGGCACTACTTTCGTGTTCGTGCCTTTACCGGGGCCGACGTGTTCAGTGAGTCCTCAAACACAGTTCAGATCGAGTTGGAACCATGACAACAGTATATCTATCCATCGGATCCAACCTCGGGGATAAATACGCCAACTGCCTCAAGGGTGTCGACCGGGTCGACGCCCTCGAGGAGACCCGGGTGACGGCCGTGTCCGGTTTCTACCGGACCGAACCCGTGGACTACCTGGATCAAGGCTGGTTTGTCAACGGCGCGTTAAAGATCGAAACCGGGCTCGACCCCCTCGAACTCATCCACCGGCTCAAGGAGACCGAGCGCCTCCTCGGCCAGAAGGAGAAAGAGGTGCGGTTCGGCCCCAGGATCATCGACCTTGACATTATCCTTTACGGCGACACCGTGATGGATACCGGGGTTCTCACCATTCCCCACCCGAGGATGCATCAACGGTGCTTTGTCCTGAAACCCCTTTGTGATATAGGAGCTGAAATCGTTCACCCCGTTCTCGGGGTGACCATGGAGCGGCTTTTGAAACGCATAGAAAATGACCCTGGCCAGGAAGTTATGGCCTATAAAAAAGGAGATCAGCTATGAAGTTTTTCATTGATACGGCCAACATCGAAGAAATCAAGGACGCCAATGCCATGGGCATGGTTGACGGGGTTACCACCAACCCTTCCCTGATCGCAAAAGAAGAGGGCGAGTTCACCGATATCATCAAGGAGATCTGTTCCATTGTCGAGGGCCCTGTCAGCGCCGAGGTGATCAGCCTCGATTATGAGGGCATGGTCAGGGAGGCAAGGGAGCTTGCCGGGATTGCCGGCAACATCGTTGTCAAGATTCCTATGACCATTGAAGGACTCAAGGCCGTCCGCACCCTGGCCGGGGAGGGCATCAAGACCAACGTTACCCTGATCTTCTCCGCCAACCAGGCCCTCATGGCCGCCAAGGCCGGGGCCACCTATGCAAGCCCCTTTGTGGGAAGGCTCGACGACCTTTCCCTCAACGGCATGGATCTCATCGAGGATATTGTCGAGATCTACTCCAATTACGTGTTTGACACCCAGATTATCGTTGCAAGCATCCGCAATCCCCTTCATGTGCTCAATTCTGCCCTGATCGGCGCCGATGTCGCAACCATCCCTCACAAGGTTCTCAGCTCCCTTGCAGCACACCCCATGACAGACAAGGGCATTGAATCATTTATGGCAGACTGGAAAAAGAAAGAGAATAAATAGATATTATGACCTGGCAAGAAAAGCTTAAGAAATTCGTTCTGCACCCCAATTTCATGACCATCACAAGGATCATAGCGACCCCTGTCCTTGTGGTCCTTATGATGTACCCCGGTAAAGTGACGGCGTTCATGGCGGCACTCGTGTTTTCCGCCGCCGCCATCACCGATTATTTTGACGGCTATTTTGCCAGGAAGTGGGGCCTTGTATCAAACCTCGGCAAGATCCTGGACCCCCTTGCGGACAAGCTCCTGGTGTCATCGGCATTCATCATGCTGGTCGCCCTCGGCTACATGCCCGCCTGGGTCGCCTGTGTCATCATAGGCAGGGAACTTGCCGTCACGGGCCTCAGGTGCGTCATAATAGAGCACGGAGAGGATGTTGCCGCCTCATGGCTCGGTAAATACAAGACCGGCTTCCAGATAGCCTGTATCATCCCCTTGCTTTTGCACTACACCTATCTGGGCATTGATTTCCACGCCGTCGGCAGCGTGCTGCTCTATGGCGCACTTGTTTTTACCGTGTGGTCGGGGGCGGATTACTTCATCAGATTCAGAAAATTAATCACTTTCTAATTATCATGTTGACAAACCCATTCGATGGGGGTATAACGCTTTTGTTTTTAAGCACTGAGCGGGAATAACTCAGTGGTAGAGTGCGACCTTGCCAAGGTCGAAGTCGCGGGTTCAAATCCCGTTTCCCGCTCCAGCCCCGAGGCGGCTTGGCCAAGTGGTAAGGCGACGGCCTGCAAAGCCGTTATTCTCCGGTTCAAATCCGGAAGCCGCCTCCAAAAAAAATCTCAAGGACTTGGGAATCAACTCAAGTCCTTCTGCACTGAGCGGGAATAACTCAGTGGTAGAGTGCGACCTTGCCAAGGTCGAAGTCGTGGGTTCAAATCCCGTTTCCCGCTCCACTTCAAAGTGGTTTCCTTTAAGTGGTAATCCGACGGCTTCCAAAACCGTTAATCTCCGCTTCAACCCAGGAAACCGCCTTCAAGAAAATCTCAAGGACTTGGGAATCAACTCAAGTCTTCTGCACTGAGCGGGAATAACTCAGTGGTAGAGTGCGACCTTGCCAAGGTCGAAGTCGCGGGTTCAAATCCCGTTTCCCGCTCCACTTCAAAACACCTCTTCCCCATCTCCGATTGCCTAAAAAACATTGATTTTTTATTGGATAATATGTATTTTAATGCGGTTTATCCTACTATGACTGGAAAGGCTGTGACACCGGAGCAAACCTATGAAGCTTGAAACAATCACCATTGAAAATTTTAGATGTTTTGATAAACTGACCCTGGATCTGCACCCTGAATTATCCGTTTTGATTGCTCCCAATGGTGCTGGAAAAACCGCTTTGCTTGACGCCGCACGGGCTTCCGTCTGGCCGTTTGTAAAAGCCTTTGACCTTGGCAGCCAGGCCGGCAAGTCGGCAACCATTCGAATCGAAGACGTCCGAAGGGTCAAACGGGCAGACGGCAGCATGGAGTCGGCGACTCCTTCAAGGATTATTGCCAAAGGTGTATGGCAAAAGGGCGGAGCTTCTGAAACCTGGACGCAGATTCGTGACAAATTAAAGCCGCGTACCAATACTATTTATGATGCAGGTGCCAAAGCACTCACTCGTTTTGGTGATAAATTGCAAACCCGTATCCGAAAAGAGGATGAAACCGGGCCGGTAAACCTGCCCCTTATTGCCTATTTGGGAACAGGTCGTCTCTGGTATCAGGGGCGGCACACTTCGACTGTCCGGGATAAGAAACTGGACCAGAGCGTATTTTCCCGGGCATGGGGCTATCGTGATTGTATAACCGCATCTTCCAACTATAAACAGTTCGAAGAGTGGTATGGTTGGATCTATCGGAGTTACAGAGAGCAGCAGATTATCCATCTTGAAAAAAATCTTCCCCTGGCTGATACCGCTCTATGCTTTGAGGAAGCCATCAAGGTTGTAAAAACAGCCGTAAATGAAATTACCGAAAACGATACCGGCTGGAGGGATATTGCCTACAGTGCCAGCCTTCAGCAACAGATCATATTAACCCATCCTGATCACGGAGACATGCCGTTGAGCATGCTCAGTGACGGATTGCGAAATACTGTTATCATGGCAGCCGATATAGCGTTTCGATGCATAAAACTCAATCCCCATTATGGCGCGGAAGCGGCGTTGAAAACCACTGGCATTGTCATGATCGATGAAGTGGACATGTTTCTCCATCCCGCCTGGCAGCAGACCATCATCGGTTCACTGAAAAGAGCTTTCCCCCAAATCCAGTTTATTGTCACAACCCATAGTCCCCAGGTGCTGACAACCGTTAAGCAGGATTGTATCCGCCTTTTAAAGCAGAAAGTTGACCCGGATACCGGCAAAGTACTCTCTGTGGCAGAGATACCGGATACTCAATCAAAAGGTACCGCCAGCTCAGATGTTCTAGCCTGGTTAATGGATATGGATCCGGTACCGGATGTTGAGGAGGCTAGGTGGTTAAGTACTTATAAAGCGCTTATTCAGTCAAATGAATATGGGACGGATTCTGCGGTGCGCCTTCGTACAAAGCTGATAGAACATTTTGGCAATGATCACCAAGTCATTACAGAGTGTGATCGCCTTATTCGTTTGACTGAAATGAAAAATAGATTGTCCTCAAAAAAACAAAAGGGAGAATAAGGCTCCATGCACAAACTGGAAAGGCCACAAGCTCCCGCTTGTCTCGCAAAATATAAGCACGGGCAAAACAATTGGGGGGATGTAAGTTCTGAGGAAAAATTGCAGATTTGGCAACGCCTTGATGAGATGCAGCAAAAGCGCTGTGCTTACTGTGAAAGCCAGATAAACAAAGATTCTGAAAATAAAGATGCACATATTGAGCATTTTCGCCAACGTTCCCGTTGTCCGCAGGAAACCTTTAAATGGTCAAATCTTTTCGGTTCATGTAACAGGCAGGACAGCTGTGGCAATCATAAAGACAGGCTGCCGCCATATGATCCTGCTGATTTAATAAAAATGGATGAAGAGAACCCGGATGATTATTTTCTTTTCGTGGCCGATGGAACCATAGCCCTGCGTAAAAATCTTACGGAAAGGCAGAAGCATCGAGCGGAAGAATCCCTGCGCGTTTTTAACTTAAATCCTCAACACGGCGCCCTTAGGTACATGCGAAAAGCAACAGTACAAGGTTATCTGCAAACCGCAGAAGAACTAGTTGAAATGGCATTGAAATTTGACGCGGAGGAGTGGTTGCCTTTGCTTGAAGAGGAACTCAATGCCACTAAAGATTTACCCTTTGCGACAGCAATCAGGCATATTATGATGCCGTTTTAATGGAATCAAAATAGGAGGCCATATGCCCTCAAACAAAAACAAGACGAATACAGGAAAGGTTGCGGAAATGATGCGCAGCCAGCGGGAACGTGAAAACACATACCGGGAGCGCGCCCTAAAGCTTTTTCCCTGGATTTGCGGTCATTGCGGCCGCGAGTTCGCCGGCAAAAATTTGCGTGAGCTGACCGTGCACCATAAAGATCACAACCATGATAACAATCCTCCGGACGGCAGCAACTGGGAGCTGTTGTGCATCTATTGCCATGACAATGAACACTCCCGGGACCAGGTTGCCGATGCCTATGATACAACCTCCCCGACCGGCAGGTCTTCGGATTCGGATAATGATTTTACCGATAATCCCTTTGCCGGGCTGTCGGGTTTAATGAAGGATAAATAACCAGACGGGAGATTCCTGTTTTCTTGGATTTCAAATAGGCAGGCAGAACCGAAATTTTGCCTGCCTATCTCAACAAATCATCATCAAAATTATTTTTTTTCTGGTGATCGTTTTCTATACACACCAGCCAGACCTACGAACCCCATACTCAAAAGCACCCAGGTGCCGGGCTCTGGTATCGGTGCCGCAACCTGGTTTATATCGATAGATTTTGAACTCCAGCTTGCAAATGCACCCGGTGTTATCAAGGCAAACCCCTCTTTTGGATCGTCCATTGTTATGTCAAATTTTGAATTTCCTTCTGCAATACAGTTAAATGAAATGGTTGCAAGAAGCAGATTCTCTCCCCAAATTCCTGTGCCAGGAGGTAATCCGAAAGGAGCAAGACCTGCCACGCTCACATCATCGTCCGGCAGGGGGGTTGGAGCTTCAACCCAATTGCTTCCAACCATGATACTATCTAAAGTCATCTGGGTATTGTCAAAATCAAAATCAATATCCCAGCCGAGAAGCTGTTCATCCGATCCTATATCTGCAAACATTTCAACATTGAATGAGCTGCCAACTGCCACATCTACCCTCGATAGATTGAAGTGGATCACAAGTGCGTATGATTGAGCAGCCACAATAAGCACAAATGCCAATGTCAAAGAAACCGTTATCAAAATTCTTTTCCTCATTTTTAAACCTCCATGTGAATTTAGTGTTATACCGCACAATTATTTTTCGTCTTCTTGATATTCCCAATAGCATTGATACCACTGTTGGTAGTCCGTCAAGCTCACAAGGTCATCATCGTCATAATCAGCCTTGTCAATATATTCTTGATATTCCGGGCTTTTTCCATACGCATTTATAAAAAGGTTATAATCTGTGGTGTCGCAATCACAATCATCATCAAGATCACAGCAATAACAATTGGGGGGCGAGTTTTTGATTGTCACTAAAGCCGTATCCGTTGCTGATAGTCCGTCATTGTCAGTAACCTGCAATATGATAGTCCCCTCGAATTCCTGATCCCAGGTATACTCCAATGTGGGAGAAGAGCTGGTCCCATCAAAGATTCCGTCACCGTCATAATCCCACTGATAGGAAACTATCTCTCCGTCTGGGTCATGGGAATTTCCGGCATCCAGGATAACAGGAACTCCTATACTTCCTTTGTAGGGTCCTCCGGCGTCGGCGACCGGCCCCTCAAGCTTTGCCAGGTAGAAATTGACTTCTGTTACCGTTTGATCTGTCACCTCGGCAGGTTTTGTTTCACCATCCACTTGATATCCGTCGGGTTTTATAATTCGAACTATATAATTATCAATAGGAACGTTTTCAAAGAGGTAATAGCCCGTAGAATCGGTTAATTTGTTTTCAAGGAATGTTGTTCCGTCTGAATCATAGAGTTCGATGGTGATATCTTTAACTCCTCCCCAGGGATCAGTGACCTGACCCGCGATAGCCCCATGATGCTGTTGCAACTGACCAACCATTAAGGCCCGGGTTGCAGCATTGTTCATCTTGTTCTCTTCTGCATATTCCGGATCAATCTCAACCTCAACGATATGGAGTCCTTGGGTGTGGTTCTTCCAGCTTGCAAAAACATAGCGGGATCCGAAATCGGGGGAACCGACTGATATTTCATTGATCAATGTTTCTCCGATTTTGAGCTTTGGTGTGCCGGGATAGGTGACATAAAAATTGATAGGAACTGCCTGGGCAACCATGTCGGTGTTATTGGCCCAATAATTTATTTTCGCAAAGATGGAAATTTCATCATCCGGCTCGGGATTGTAATTTGAAAAATGGATATTTTCAGAAAAAACGAATAGATCTGTTGCCAGAACCGGCGCATTTGCCGGGGGATTAGTCCAGTTCCAGGTCCAGCTGCTTGGAGAACCCGGAACACCAGGAGATCCTGGAGTTCCGGGAGAATAGTTCCAGTGTCCTGAACCGGAATTTCCGGGTGGGAGAGGCGGATTGGGAGGAGAAGGAGGTTGGGGAGGAGGATTTGTCACTGAAAACAGTAATTCTCTCTTCCCGGTAAACGTTTGATCTGTAACCGTCATGATGATTTTATAATTGCCAGCTGACGGCGGAGCTTGGATTCTTTTGGAAAAATAACCGTTTGTATCCGAGTGGATACCTCCGTATACCCATTCTTTGTTTGTCTCATCCTCGATTGTAAATTGAACAGATCCGCCTTTTACGGCATAGTTGGTGTATCGTGTTCCGTTAACATAAACATCGTACATGGCCCTTCCGGATATGGTAAATAGCCTATCCGTATAAACCGTTGTCGGCAGGTTTCCTGTGACCAGGATGTTACCGGGGATCGGGGCGGGTGAGCCTATTTTTATGATTTGACTTGCTTCGTTATTTGTTTCCGAAAATTCATCGATCGTGTTCTGTGAGTCAATTACGACTCGGATAAGATGCTCGCCTGAAGTAGTTATCGGTACTGTGGTAATAGCCGTTTCAGTCTCTTTTGAAGATATTGCTGGTATAACCGTTTCCCCAAGCAGGTTTCCAAATTCATAGAACTGAATTTGTATATTTGAGGCTGCCTCACTTCCTTTGTTGTATACGGTTGCCTGCAAAGAGGCCGTGCCGTCAAGGGTGTAATCAACCAATTTAATATTCTCGGAGCAAACGCTCAAATCTGGCAAATTAACCCCACCTGATTCCAAGACGGTTACTATTATTTTAGAGTAAAGCGATTCTCCATTTTCATCCATGAGTTTTATAAGAATATCGTCGTATTTCCCTATAGGAGCTCTCCCCGAGTCAATCGTAACTGGAAACCTAAAATTTTTTTGGGGTTCCAGGTTGATGGCGTTTTCACCATCAAAGGAAACACTTATCACAGAATGAGGGTTGATGATTTCAAGGGTCGCGGATTGGTATTCGTCGGTTGAATTGCTGATCCAGATGGATTCATTTGTTTGAGTATATTGCTCCAAAGAAAATTCATGATTGGGTGACGTTTTCAGATTTTTCCCAATTATATTTGTGAAATCAAGAGAGACCTCAACGTTGTCGATAGCCCAGGATTCATTATTCCCTTGTTCTAATCCCGGGCCGTTAGCAAACCATTCTATTGTTAACGTTTCTGATGAATGTGCTATATCCTTGAATCTCGAATCTTTCCCAAGATCATAAGCGTCATCATCCCAGCGGCTATTGAATCCAAGGTGTTTGTCTCCGCTAAAAAGATCTACGCCTGGGGGCGGGACATAACTCTGTGAACCTACACCAGCATTGTCAAGTACTTCACTGAAAATTAACTTCCCATCGACCATGACATTGAATTGGTCTCGACAATAGCTGTAATTACAATATCCATCCCATGAATCGATTACTGCCAATAAAAAGTTTAGATCAATTTTTGTATGATAGGGAAGATTTGAAAGGGTTAATATGGTGTGGTTCGAGCCACTGGTGTTTCTCAGAAAATTACCTTTAAACCTGTTGTTACCATTGCCGATATCAGCATAGCCTTGAACATCTTCAACATTTCCTGATCCGGAGAATTCAGCAGGGACCCCGTTTGAAAAAACAGAATAGAAATAAACATGTTTTTTTTCTGTTTTTTTGCTTTTGTCGCTAAGAAATGATATTTCTTCCTCGGAAAGGGCGCGGTTGTAGATTGCTATGTCATCAATTTTGCCGTGAAAATGATATTTACGATCTGTTTCATTAACATGTGAATCAGCCCCGATCATCAGCTTGCTTGCATTGGTTGGATTTGGTGAAGGAATACTATAAACAGTATTATCCAAAACCCCATTGATATATATATTTATTGTTTGGTCATCACATCTATACTTGACAAGAAGATGAGTCCATGAATTTAAAACTATTTTTTGTGTCGATTTAGCACTCGGGTCGTACCCCCCAGAGACATGATAATGAGCTTTCCCAATGTCATCGAGTTCATAATCTAAAGAACCTCTAATTGACCAGAACCAGCCATTCTGATTGCCATATCCACGTTTAACCAATATTGCATCTTGATAACTGGAATTGCGATTTGTTTCATAGATCCAAGCACTTAAAGTGAAATCGGTGTTGTTTAAACGTAAATCCAGACTGTCAAGAACGGTTATGTAATCATCAATCCCATCAAAATAATAGGCTGAGTTTGCATTGCCGAACCTATCTTCTGTCAAAATTGCTCCATGAACGGTTCCATTGTTTTTATTTCCACTTTTATCTTTAGCATCCCCATCAAATGGATAATATGCCACTAAACCGTCAGATATGTCAGCAAAAACAAATGGGGTGTTGTAAAATGATATTAATCCTAAAATGAATAAGAATGACAAAAATGTAAATTTTTTCATCTTGATATCTCCTTGTAAATATGAGCAACGTCTTAAACGTTTTGTAGCTGTCGGCATTGTCCTGGCTTTAAAAAAACGAGAGTTGGAAATCCAAGTGCAGTCAATATCTTTTCCCAAAAAAACCGAAATGCTGCAATAAATTTATTTTTCATTTTTGACAACCTCCTATTAAAAAAGTAATTAAACATGAGCGAAAAGGTCGGCCTACCTCCAGTAAGTAAACAGACTGAAATTAATTGTTTGTGAAGCTGTTTTTTTTAACGTTTAAGTCTCAAAAATAAGTTGGAACATAAAGTTATGAGTAAAAAAAATAATGACTTTCTACCATTAAGTAATGAAAGTAACCTTTGAGATGAATTGAAACTGTGCAAAATTACAGAGTAGTACCATGCCAGGGAACGGAATTATTATTCTATACTTTTGAAACGCCAATCTTTTGAAACGCCAATCAGATTTGTTGCCGTCAAAAAAATGATTTAGATGGGTGTATTTTGCGCAGTTGTAGTACAACTTAGCAGGCTCATTTATTGTTGTAAATAGCAACATTGATTTTTTATATTTTTAAAAGGCCGAAAAAAGAGATGTTGTATCTAATTCATTGAATTTGTCAATATTTACTTAAGCTATGGATTGGCCTTTTTTCCCGAGTTTTAAAATTGTTATTAACGCCTGCATTCTCTCTCAGATCATAATTAAAACCTGAATAGACCTTTACAAGCACCATCAATACTGGTAATGGCTCATTTCAAGATCCTTTAATAGGAGAGGGTGTTTGAAATTGGGTTGTTGTTGAGGTGAAAATATATGGTTGCAAGGCAGATGATGGTGGCGCCCGGTGCCCGGATTGAAGTTCGGGATGCGGAATGGCTGGTACGCCGGGTGGATAAGACGGAAACAAAGGGACAGGCGCTCCACGTTGTGGGGATGTCGGAGCTGGTGAAAGGCAAGGAGGCGGTTTTTCTATCCGATGCTGAAGCCAGGACCCAGGATAAGATTAAGGTTCTGGATCCGGCAGATACCAAACTTGTAATGGACGAGTCCCCTGGATTTTGTTCAAGCAGGCTGTACATGGAAAGCCTGCTCAGAAAAACGCCCCCAACGGACACAAGCCTTTACGTGGGGCACAAGGCCGCCATGGACGTGCTTCCCTTCCAGCTGGAGCCTGCGGCCCATGCCCTGGAGCAACCCCGGCAGCGGATTCTCATAGCCGATGCCGTAGGGCTTGGCAAGACCATCACCTGCGGCATTCTTCTTTCGGAGTTGATTCGCCGGGGCAAGGGCAAACGGATTCTTGTGGTGGCGATTAAAAGCCTTTTGACCCAGTTTCAGAAAGAGATGTGGTCCCGCTTTACCATTCCCCTGACCCGGCTCGATTCGGTGGGACTCCAGCGGGTGCGGAATCATATCCCCTCCAACCACAATCCGTTCCATTATTTCGATCGCGCCATCATCAGCGTTGACACCCTGAAGCAGGACAACGAATACCGGGTTCACCTGGAGAACGCCAATTGGGACATCATTGTGATCGATGAGGCCCATAACGTTGCAGAGCGCGGGGAGAGTGCTTCCCAGAGGGCAAAACTCGCCAGGCTTCTCGCCGGCAGATCCGACAGCCTCATCCTGCTTTCGGCAACCCCCCATGACGGCCGGGCAAAGAGCTTTGCTTCCCTCATGAACATGCTGGACCCCACCGCCATTGCCGATCCTGACGATTACGGCCCTGAGGATATCCGTGGCCTGTTTATAAGGCGGTTCAAAAAGGATATCCAGAGTCAGGTGGCGGGCAGCTTCAAGGAGCGGGAGATCCGTAAGATTCCTGTTCCCGCATCCCTGGAAGAGGAGGAAGCCTTTGAAACCCTTGGTTCCATGACATTTCACAAGCTGGATCGGCACAAGGGCGGAAGCCGTCTTTTTCGAACGACCCTGGAAAAGGCCCTGTTTTCGTCTCCGGCAGCGTGTTTGCAGACCATTGGAAACAGGATTCGAAAACTCGAGAAAGAGCATGGAGAGGATCATCCGGATATCCCGGCCCTTGACGAGCTTTACGAAAGGGTGGCCGCCATTGCCCCTTCCGCCTTCACCAAGTTCGGTAAACTAGTGGAGGTGCTCACGGATAAGAAAAATCCGCTCTTTTGGAACGGCAAAGAGAGCTCCGACCGTCTGGTCATCTTTACCGAACGGGTGGAGACCCTGAAATTTCTGCAAGACCATCTGCCCAAGGCCTTGAAGCTGAAAAAGAACCAGGTTGCGACCCTCATGGGAACCGACAGCGATCAGGATCAGCAGCGGGTGGTGGAGGAGTTTGGCAAAGATTCATCACGTGTCAGGCTTCTCATTGCCACTGATGTGGCTTCCGAAGGCATCAACTTTCATTACCTGTCCCACCGCATGATCCATTTTGACATTCCCTGGTCCCTCATGGTGTTTCAGCAGAGGAACGGCCGAATCGATCGTTACGGCCAGGAGTTTACCCCCCAGATCACCTATCTTGTAACCCAGAGCGAGGACGCCAAGATCAAGGGCGATTTCCGCATCCTGGACCTTCTGATCGAAAAGGATGAAGAGGCCCAGAAGAACATCGGAGATCCCTCTGTCTTTATGGGCGTTTTTGATGAGACCCGGGAGGAGGCCATTACGGCCCAGGCCATGGAGAACGGTCTTTCCCCGGAATCCTTTGAAGAGACCATGGATAAGAACCGGGAAGAGACCACAAAGGAACTCTTTGCCGAAGGGTTTGATCCCATGGCCATTCTCCTAGGTGATGAAAACAGCCCTGGAGCAGATGCCAAACCCGGCGTATCAAAGGCATCCATGCCGTCCCTTTACACGGACGATTTTCATTATGTCCGAAGCGCTCTCTCCTTTGCTTCGAAAAACGGCGTTACCAGTCAAGTGGATGAGGATCTCCGTCTCATCACACTGGATGCACCCGAGGATCTTTTATACCGTTTTAAAATGCTTCCCAGGGAGATCCGGCCCAAAGACGACCGCTTTTTGTTGACTGACCAGGCCGATCTGATCCAGAAAGAGATTGCCAAGGCCAGAAAAGAGGAGCACGCCTGGCCGGCGGTGCAATATCTTTGGGAACTTCATCCGGTGCTGGAGTGGCTCTCCGACAAGGTTTTGACCGGGCTCGGCCGCCATGAAGCCCCGGTGATTCATCTGGAAACGGGCCTTGCCCCCAACGAGACCGTTTATCTTCTCTCAGGGTTGATCCCCAACCGTAAAGGCCAGCCCCTGATCCAGCATTGGTTTGGGATCTCCCTCCAAAAAGATCACAATGACCTTGGGGCGGAAGATTTTACCTTTAAAGGCGCCCGGGAACTGGAGGAGATTTTGAGTGCGACCGGCTTTGGGCGAAAAGAGATTCCCAACCCGATAAAAGCCATTGACGTTGAACCACTCCGGAAAAATCTGAAACGGGTTGTTGATAGATCCCATGAAGTGATGAAGGCAAAAAGAGAGGCCTTTGAAAAAGAGATCGGGCCTAAACTGGAAGAGCATCTCAACAAATTGCGGGAGCTTGAAGCCCGGCACAAAGATCGCGTCAAGCGGGTCTTTGGTACCGCCTCGGCCGAAAAGCGGGGACAGAAGCTTCGGGATGTGGCATCCACTTTTTCAGAATACACCACCTGGGTGGAAGAGACCCTTGAAACGGAAGATGCCCCCTACATCAAAGTGGTCGCAGTGTTTACAAGAGAATAAGGATAGCATCATGGATTTGACCGGAATAACCAACGAGAACGAATACTACAGCCACCACTATATCTCCGCCATCCTTGAAGGTGACCTGAAGGCTCTTTTCAAAGCCTGGACGGTTCTTGAAAAAGAACAGGACAAAAAATCCCCTCCCACCCTTTTGAACCAGGCCGCAGGCATCTATTTCTCCTTGAGAAAAAAAAGAGGGGAAGCTCCCGGAACCATCCGGAAAAAGATCCAGGAGCTGGTCCTGTCCGCCCTTGGTTTTGACCCAAACCAGGTATCCCGGGAGCTGGAATCCGGCGGTACCATCTCCCTGCTTTGCGAGGTTCAAAAAAAAAGCGGCGCCCCCATGCTCTGGATCATGGAAGCGGTGGACCCCCTTGCCGAAGCCACGGATCCTTTGACGCTGTTTCCCCATCAAGCGCTCCTATCCGATGAAGCCTTTGACCTGTGCAAGGCGGAAACCCTTGAATCGCTTCTCACAAAGGAGATCTTTTCCCGGCCCGAACCGCCCAGGTTTGTTCTGCTTCTCTCCATGGATCAGCTGGTGCTCATTGATCGCATGAAGTGGAACAGCAAACGGTTCCTGCGCTTTGATCTTCCCGAAATCTTCAGCCGGAGGGAGACCTCCACCCTCAAGGCCATGGCAGCCCTTCTTCACCGGGATTCCCTTGTTCCTGAAACCGGCCTGGCCCTCCTGGACACCCTGGACGAGAACGCCCATAAACACGCATTCGGGGTCTCCGAAGACCTGAAATACGCCCTCAGGGAATCCATTGAGCTGCTTGGCAACGAAGCGGTTTACTACATGATGAAGGTTCAAAAAAAAGGGGTCTTCAAGGATCGCCTGGATGAAAACCAGCTCTCCCTCGAATGCCTGCGCTACATGTACCGGCTGCTCTTTCTGTTTTACATCGAAGCCCGGCCGGAGCTTGGGTTTGTGCCGGTGAAGAGCCAGGTCTACCAGACTGGTTACAGTCTGGAAGCTTTGAGGGAGCTGGAGATGATCCAGCTTTCCACGGAAGAGTCCCGGAACGGTTCCTATTTCCATGAAACCCTCTCCCTTCTTTTTTCCATGATCTGGGAGGGCTTTTGTCCCACATCTCCCTCGGGTAAAAACCCTCCACGCGTCCACACCTTTGAGATCGCCCCTTTAAAGGCCCATCTCTTTGATCCTGATCGCCTGCCCATGCTTTCCAAGGTGAAATTTCGAAACCATGTGCTCCAGAAGGTGATCCGCAACATGTCCCTCTCCAGGGAGAAGAAGGGAAAACGGAACCGCCGGGGCCGCATCAGCTATGCCCAGCTCGGCATCAACCAGTTGGGGGCGGTATACGAGGCCCTGCTTTGCTACCGTGGCTTTTTTGCCCAGGATGACCTTTATGAGGTGAAACCTGTCAAAGATAAATCTGATGAGCTTGGGAGTGCCTACTTTGTAACCAAAGAGGACCTGGACAAGTACACCGAGGCAGAAAAGCGCTACGATGAAGAGACAGGCCACCTTATCTGTCATCCAAGGGGAAAGTTCATCTATCGCATGGCGGGCAGGGACAGGGAAAAATCAGCCTCCTACTACACCCCTGAAGTGCTCACCCGATGTCTCGTCAAGTATGCCCTCAAGGAGTTGCTCCAGGACAAGAGCGCGGATGATATCCTCAATCTCAAGATCTGCGAGCCTGCCATGGGGTCAGCCGCCTTTTTGAACGAGGCCGTGAACCAGCTCACCGACGCCTACATGGACAAAAAGCAGGCCGAGCGCAAGGAGCGCCTTTCCGCAGCCGAGTACACCCGGGAAAGCCAGAAAGTTAAGCTATTTATCGCCGACAACAACTGCTTTGGCATTGACATGAACCCCGTGGCCGTGGAGCTTGCCGAAGTGAGTCTCTGGCTCAACGTCATTGCCGACGGCGCCCATGTGCCCTGGTTCGGCAACCAGCTCATCTGCGGGAACTCCCTCATCGGAGCCCGCAGGCAGGTGTTCAAGGACGATCTTCTGCGCAAGGGCAAACGGGGTGCCCCCGTATGGCTCACCTCGGTGCCGGAGAGGGTGATGCCCGGCACCCCAAGGCCCCAAGCTTCCGTTTACCATTTTCTGCTTCCGGACAAGGGCATGGCCGATTACAAGGACAAGGCCGTAAAATCCCTGATACCTGAAAAAATCGAAGCTGTCAAAAAATGGAAAAAGGAGTTTATCCAGCCTTTCTCCCCCGGGGAGATCCAACAGCTTGAGAAACTCTCCGATGCGGTGGACAACCTTTTTGCAGAACATGTGAAAAAATCCCGGGAGCTGAGGGAAAAGACCCGGGACCCCATGAACATCTACGGCCAGACCCCGGAAAAGGGAAATGCCACCAGTGTCCAGCAGAAGGACCGGCTCTTCGGGGCGGAGCAGCTATCCCAGGGACTTCGAAGATCCACCCCCTACAAGCGCCTCAAGCTGGCCATGGATTACTGGTGCGCCCTCTGGTTCTGGCCCCTGGAAAAGGCGGATCTTCTTCCCACCCGGGACGAGGCCATAAATGATATGATCAATATCCTTTTGGGCGGGGTGTTTGAGACGGTGCCCGGTGTCCAGCTTCTGCTGGATCTTGAGATGCCCGAGGAGGAAAAGCAGCAGGAGCAGCAGGAGCTTCCCTTCAATCCCAACCTGGGACTTGTGAATGTGGATGACCTTACCCGGGAATTTCCCCGCCTTAAAGAGGTTGCAAAGATTGCGGAACGCCAGCGGTTCCTGCACTGGGAGCTGGAATTTGCTGACATCTTCGAAGATCACGGGGGCTTTGATCTCATGCTGGGGAACCCGCCCTGGCTAAAGGTGGAGTGGAACGAAGGAGGCATCCTGGGCGATAAGGATCCGGAATTTGTCCTGAGGAAAATCTCCGCATCCAACCTTGCCAAGTTTCGTGAAGAGGCCATGGAACGCTATGATCTCCTTTCTGACTACCTGGCAGAGTATCAAGGGGCTGAAGGAACCCAGGCCTTTCTTAACGCCCTCCAGAACTACCCCATGCTCAAGGGTATCCAGACCAATCTCTATAAATGCTTTCTTCCCCAGGCGTGGATGTGGGGGATAGGGGTATCAGCCTTTCTCCACCCGGAAGGGATCTATGACGATCCCAAAGGGGGAGGGTTCAGGCAGGAGATATATCCACGGCTGCGGGCGCATTTTCAATTTCATAATGAATTTATTTTGTTTCCAATCGGAGATACACGAAAATACAGTATTAATATTTTTTCGATTTTTCAAAAGAATATTAATTTTCAAAATATTTCAAATCTTGTTCATCCTAAAACTATTGATGAATGTTATTTAAATGATACTTCCAGGATTGTCCCAGGAATAAAAAATGAGAAGAATGAATGGAGTATCGAAGGACATCCTCATCGCATTATAGAAGTAACCGAAGTCGAATTAGAGCTTTTTGTGTCCCTCTATGATGTCGCTGGTACCCCAGCCATTGCCGCCAGGCTTCCAGCCCTCCATGCAGAGGAACTGTTGGGTGTCTTGAAAAAAATTGCGGAGCAGCCAAACAGATTAGGGGATCTCAAGGGCGATTATCTATCCCTTGAAATGTGGCACGAAACAAATGCCCAGAAAGATGGGACCATTCGCCGTGACACCCGTTACCCTGACCGCCCTTTGGAATGGATTTTGTCTGGACCTCATTTCTATGTTGGATCGCCTTTTTACAAAACGCCACGAAGAGTCTGTACTGAAAAGGGGCATTACGATCCCCTCGATCTTACGATACTTCCCGATGACTATTTACCCCGTACCAACTATGTCCCGGCATGCGATCCCGGGGATTACCTCAAACGTACACTCAAAGTTCCGTGGGAGGAGAATCGGCCTGTGACTGATTTTTATCGTTTTTGTGCACGAGGAATGTTATCCCAAAGTGGTGAGCGAACTTTTATTTGTACTATTATTTCTGATTGTTCAGGACATATTCATGGAGTTCAATCAACAGTATGTAAAGATAACAGTATGTTGTTGTATTTATATGCTTTTGGCTGTAGTCTTCTTGCAGATTTTTTCATTAAATCAACGGGCAAGGCCAATTTGCATTTTCTTTGGCATTCATTCCCACTTATAACTTTAGATAATAGTACTTTACTGAGAGGACTTGTTTTAAGTTGTTTGTCGTCTCATTATGGTTTTCTTTGGCGAGAGGCTTGGTGTTCAAAAAATGTAAATGAAATATGGACAAAGTCAGATTACCGTCTTCCGAATAACTTTTTTTCTAAACTCACTTCAGAATGGCATCGGGACTGCGCCCTGCGAACCGACTATGCCCGACGCCAGGCTCTGGTTGAGATAGATGTGCTGGTGGCCATGGCCCTGGGACTCACTCTGGAGGAACTCAAGACCATCTACCGGGTGCAGTTTCCGGTGATGCGGCAGTACGAGGCAGACACCTGGTACGATGCCAACGGTCGCATCGTATTTACCAACTCCAAGGGTCTTCCCGGGGTGGGGCTTCCCAGGAAAGCCAATAAAAAAGATGCCATCTACGGAATCGACACCCCGGATCGACAGGAATCGGGGATTCCCTTGGGCTGGAACGATATCAAGGAGTTAAAGACCGGAACCGTGACCAAGACCTTCATGGACGATACCCTTCCCGGCGGTCCTGTTGAACGGACCATCACCTATGTGGCCCCCTTTGACCGGTGCAACCGGGAGGAGGACTATGGGATTGCCTGGGCTGCATTTAAAGCAAGACAGGTGAACGCAAAATAATGGTTTTGAATAAATATGCAACAAGGAAAATATAATGAAGAAAGATAGATTGTTTGACTATCTTGAAACACAAGAGAACTCAAAGCTGCTTGAACTGTTAAGTTCGGCTTTTGACCATATGGATACCCATCAGCGGAATGATGTATTTGGGGAAATCATCCAGGAGATCCCGCCATCTTCGGTTGACGGGGAGGAGTTATTGGGAGATATTGAAGCATTCCATTTAAGCTCCCTGGCCGGTTATTATTATGAACCCTTTCATATCAATTCAAAGAATTTTTCCGACATTCCGGAAGAAACTGAAAAATGGTTCGATGAAATCGGTGATCACCTTGAAGACAGCTCAAGATTAACGGATCAGGGTGACCATGCCATTGCCGTGCAGTGCTTTCAACTGCTTAATGAACTGATAGATAAGATGGAAGACGGTGAAGAAATCGTTTTTGCCGATGAGTATGGCACATGGATGATCACCGGAGACGAAAAAAGGTTCGTGACTTCATATTTGATTTCTTTGTCTGCAATCTCAACCCCGGAGGAATACGCTGAAGGTTCAATTCCATTGATCAAACGGGACAGCTATGAATCTTTCCATAACAAGGTCTATTCCATTGCATTGAAAAGAGCGACCAAGGAACAGAAGGCGTACCTGCAAAAGGAAGTGAAAAAGCAAAAGGTCAGAACAAGTTACAATAAAAACAGATTTTAGAGAAAAAGGCCATGTACCCATCCGTTGTAGTTCAGCAGGTTGAGCAGGGAATTCAGGATTTTCTTCGCACTACTTTTTCGATTTCCACGCCCCATTTCCATAATGTGATGGAGGGATTCCTATCCGGAAATTCCCTTTTTGCCGGGCCCTATCTCTCCCTTGCCCTGCCGTTCGAAAAGGGCGGGGCGGGCAGGGACAGGTTTTCGTCATTTAAGATGAAATATCTTCCCCATGCCCATCAGGAGCAGGCTTTTGACAATCTTTCCGGTGCTTCTCCCGTCTCCACCCTGGTGGCAACGGGAACCGGGTCGGGCAAGACGGAGTGCTTTCTCTTCCCGATTCTTCACCACTGCCGGCTCCATCGCCATGAACCGGGGGTAAAGGCGATTCTGATCTATCCCATGAATGCCCTTGCCACGGACCAGGCCAAGCGGATTGCCAAGGAGATTGCAAAGGCGCCGGAGTTATCGGGCGAGGTGTCGGCAGGGCTTTATGTGGGTAGCAGGGAGGCCGAGCCCAAGCAAAAGATGGGCAAAGAGTTTGTGATCACCTGTAAGGATACATTGAGAAAATCTCCGCCGGATATTCTTCTCACCAATTATAAGATGCTGGATTATCTCCTCACCCGTCCCCAGGATGCCTTGCTTTGGGCGGACAACGGGCCGGATACCCTGAAGTTCCTTGTGGTGGATGAGCTTCATACCTTTGACGGGGCCCAGGGGACCGATCTTGCCTGCCTGATCAGGCGGCTCAAGGACCGGTTGAAGATGCCTGAAAAGAGCCTGTGCTGTGTGGGCACCTCTGCAACCCTGGGAAGCGAGTCCGAGGCGGGTAAACTCATCTCCTATGCGGAACGTATTTTTGGGGAGTCCTTTGGTGAAACTTCCCTGATCACCGAATCCCGGCAGTCGGCGGGGGCGTTTCTGGGAGACGCTCTCATTGAGAACGTTTCTTTGCCTGGCCGGGACCAGGAGCCCTGGATGGACCCGGAACGGTTTGAAAGCCGGGGAGCCTATCTTTTGAAGCAGTACCGGCTCTGGTTTGATGAAGAGGCCGTGGAGGGGGATCTGGCGGATAAAGACTGGCGCGTGGCCCTGGGGAAGAAACTGAAGAGCCATCTTTTGTTCCAGAACATGGTTAAGGCTTTAAGGGGGCGGATTGTTACCGTTCCGGAGCTGTGGGCCGATCTTTCGGGGATAATCCCGGGGGCGGAATCGGTTAGCGCCGATTACCCGAAACGGCTCCTGGGGAGTCTTCTCTCCCTTGTGTCCCTGGCCCGGTCTGCGGATGAAGATGATGAGGGGGACCGGTTTTATACGCCTTTTGTGGATGTCCGGGTGCAGCACTGGCTCCGGGAGCTGGGACGAATGGTGGTGTCAACCGGGAAGAATCCGGAACTTGCCTATTCCGATGATTTGACCGACCAGGAGAGCAGCCGCCATCTGCCCGTGGTGCATTGCCGTGAGTGTGGCGCCATGGGGTGGCTGGGCGTGCGGCAAAAACTGGAAGATACCTTGATTCCCAATTTGAGGACAATCTACCAGGCCTTCTTTTCCAAAGGGGATGAGGGGCGCATCTATCTTTTCCCTGAAGGGGAGAACCTGGAACAGGCCGGGCTTAAGGGGAAGGTTGCGCAGTTTTGCGGCAACTGCCTTCATTATAGCGTCGGCAAGGAGGGACAATCCTGCACGGAATGCGGAAACGAAGAATTGGTGCGGGTTTTTATCCCTGAAAGATCCAACACCACATGTCCCTATTGCCAGGCCCACAGAAGCTTGACCCTTTTGGGTTCCCGGGCGGCAAGCCTGACAAGCGTCATGATCTCCCAGCTGTATGCCTCTTCATTCAATGATGATAAAAAGCTCATCACTTTTTCCGACAATGTGCAGGATGCGGCCCACAGGGCGGGATTTTTCGGGGCCCGGACCTGGGGCTTCAACCTGAGGGTGGCCCTTCAGAGGGTTGTGGATCAGGGGGAAGGGGATGTTTCCCTTGCGGAGCTTTCCCAAGGTTTCATCGATTATTGGACGAAGGCGTTTTCTAAAGAGGAGGAGTACATAGCCACCTTTATCGCCCCCAACATGGAGTGGTTTGCTGATTACGATTATCTGATCTCAAAGGGACGGCTGCCGGAAAAGACGAATCTGATGGAGAAGGTCAACCGGCGGCTCAACTGGGAGATTATGTCCGAGTACGGGTTTGATTCAAGGATCGGAAGAACCCTGGAAAAGTCAGGCACCTCCATGGCCCATGCCGATCCGGAACTGTTGGATGGCGCATGCAGGGATCTTTTGTTCCGGCTTCAAAACGAGGTGGAAGATTGCCGGGAGGTTGAACTGGATACTGTGCGCCGCATGGTTTGCGGGGTGGTGAACCATTTAAGAACCAACGGCGCCGTGTACCTTCCTTTTCTGGAAGGCTATCTCAAGGACTGGGGCAACGATTATTTAATTTCGACCAATATAATCAACTGGATGCAGGGGATCGGTCCCTCAACCCGTGCGCCTAAATTTTTGACTGACCGTTTTGTTTTGAAAAACAGGAATGGAACCATACGGTTCATAGGTCTGATCAATCCTTCTCAAAAGACCTGGTGCCAATCCTGGGTGCAGAAGATCCTTTTTGCGGATGATATCATGGAAAATCCTTTAATCCCGGATGTTCTGGGGCTGACGGTTTCAGCGTTGAAGGATCAGGGCCTTCTCAAGGAGATTGTTTCCGACCAGTTTAAAATATGGGGACTTGTTCCGGAAGCCCTCAGGGTCACCACCCGGGTGGGGCAGATGAAATGCAATCGCTGCGGTCATATGGTGTCCGCTGCCGGGGCCGAGTTCAAGGATTGGGAAGGTGCGCCCTGTATCAGGCAAAGTTGCCACGGAACCTATGCCATCCATTCCACGGAGCCCGACTATTACGGCAAGCTGTTTAAAAAGGGAGATGTGGCAAGGCTGTTCACCCGGGAGCACACAGGGCTTCTGGACCGGGACACCCGTGAGAAAATAGAAAGGATGTTCAAAGCCGGGGAGGAGGACCGGAAACCCTGGTCCACCAACCTTCTCTCTTGCACTCCCACCATGGAGATGGGAATAGATATCGGTGATCTTTCCGCCACCATTCAATGCTCGGTCCCGCCGGCCCAGGCCAACTACCTGCAACGTATCGGCCGTGCCGGGCGTAAGACCGGAAACGCCCTGAACCTGACCGTGGCCAACCTTAGACCCCACGATCTCTATTTCTTCACCGATCCCATTGCCATGCTGGCCGGGGCTGTGGATACCCCCGGGGTGTTTCTGGATGCGGCAGCGGTTCTTGAGCGGCAGTTTACGGCCTTTTGCTTTGACCGGTGGGTGGCCCGGGGGATTCCTGATTCCGCCCTTCCCCAGCGGTTGGGGAGGGTTCTTGATACGGTGAAGAAGAAGGATCAACTTAAATTTCCCCACACGCTTTTACGGTTCGTTGAAAATAACCTTACCACTTTATTGCAGGATTTCATCAATCTGTTTCAAAATCCGGCCTTGAGTCCCGAGGCCATAAGTCATGTGGAAAAATTTGCCTCAAATAATGAAGAAGGGACCCTTGATCATAATATCTTGGACGGTTTAATTTCGCTTATACAAGATCGGGACAGGCTCAAGTCACGTATCCGGGGCCTTACAACCAATATTAAGAAAAAAGAGGCGGACAAGGCCAGGGGCAAAAAAAGCGCGGATGAAATCCATGAGATGAAACAGGAGAAGTCGGGGCTTCAGGAACTGGTCAAGAACATCAACAGCAAAAATATCTTTAATTTTTTCACGGATGAGGGATTTCTTCCCAATTACGCTTTCCCGGAACAGGGGGTGACCCTTCATTCCATCATTTACCGGTACAGAAAAGCCGTGGTGGACGGGGAAAAGCGATACGACACCTTTAATTTTGATTATGAGAGGGGGGCCGGGAGCGCCCTGTCAGAGCTTGCCCCCAACAACACCTTTTATGCCGGTGGCCGGAGGGTGACGGTGGATCAGGTGGATCTTCAGCTCTCTCCGCCTGAACTCTGGCGGTTCTGCGCCGATTGCTCCTATGGGGAGCTGGCAGGCACCAAGAAACTTTCCGCCTCATGTCCCCGCTGCGGCAATGAGATGTGGGCAGATTCCGGGCGCCAGCTTCAGATGATTCGTTTGAGGCAGGTTTTTGCAACCACTCCGGATGACAGAAGCCGGATCGTTGATGACCGGGACGAAAGGGACCCAAGCTTCTATGTCAAGCATCTGTTGATGGACTATGAACCCATTGCCGAAGAGAAGGCCTGGCAGTTGACGGCGGAAGAGGCAATTTTCGGATATGCCTATCTTTCAAAGGCGGTCTTCCGGGAGGTGAATTTCGGTTCTTCAGCCGGTGAGGGAGAGTCTTTGAAACTGGCCGGTGAAGAGATACACAGCCCCGGATTCAAACTCTGCCGCCATTGCGGAAAGGTTCCCGATGCCAGGGGAAACAAGGCCCACTCCTGGACCTGTCCCGCCCGGAGCAACGAAAAGGAAGACACCTACCTTGAATGCGCCTATCTCTACAGGGAATTTTCATCCGAGGCCGTGAAGATTCTTTTGCCCATCAGCGGAATCGAGGGGTCGGATGTGAGGCTTCAGTCGTTTATCGCGGCATTTCATCTGGGACTGAAACGGCAGTTTGGCGGGGACATAGATCACTTGAGGAGCATGCTCCATACGGAACCATTCCGGGAATCCAGCCTAAGGGTTCAATACCTGGTGATCTACGACACCGTGCCCGGCGGTACAGGCTACTTAAAAGAACTCATCAAACCGGGAAAGCTTTTGAATGTATTGGAAATAGCACTTGAAATTCTGGAAAAATGCGACTGTGCCGCCGATGAAAAAAAGGACGGGTGTTACGGTTGCCTTTACGGATATCGAAACAGCCGTTCCATGTCGGCCATTTCAAGAAGGACGGCCGTTTCCATGTTAAAGGATATTCTCAAAGATAAAGAGAGCATCCGGGAAGTGGAGAAGATTTCAAAAAAGAATATGAACTCGCTTTTTGATTCCGATCTGGAAGAGCGGTTCGTGGAGGCGGTCCGGCGGCGGAATAAGCCTGGTATGCCTGTGGGAATGGTCAAAAAGGTCGTCAACGGTTCCCCCGGCTTTCTGCTCACCATCGGAGAGGGGGATCAAAAAATCCGCTGGGAGGTCGTCCAGCAGGTGGAGTTGGGACCGGCCCAGGGCGTCAGTGTTGAATCCCGTGCCGATTTCGTCTTTTACCCGGTCAGGCAAAAAACGGGAATAAAGCCGGTGGTGGTTTTTACGGATGGGTATACCTTTCATAGGGATCGTGTTGGAAAGGATATGGCCCAGCGCATGGCCATTGCCCAGAGCAATCATTTCCATGTCTGGTCGCTTACGTTCAAGGATGTTCAGAACGAGTTCAAGTCCAGCCATTCCCCCTGGTATAAGGAGTGGTTTGCCGAGCGCGGTATGCTTGCCAATGGAAAGCTTGGCCAATTCTGGAACGGATTCAAGCTGGAAGATCGGGATCAACTCAAGGGAACATCCTCCTTTCGCATGCTGTTCGATTATCTCTCCAATCCGATTACCGACACGTGGAAAGATATGGCCCTGGTTTACAGCCTGACCCTTCACAGCGGTCCTCAAACCGGGATGCCCGACGCCTGGAAAGAGGATCTTGAGCTCCTGCCCATCTCCATGGAAGAGGTGCTGGAGGGTAAGGGAACTTGTTTTGTCGGGGGCCCGGACTGGGAAGATCTTCCCGGCATCAAATGTTATGCCTGTTCGGATCAAACCATCATAAGGAAAGCGTATTCATGTGTTGGAATGGTCGCCATCCTGGAAGATGGCGAAATGTCCCTGGGGAGTGAGGACTTTGAGCCTCTGTGGAACGGTTTTTTAAGGGCCTATAACCTCATGCAGTTTTTACCGGGTGTTCTTTTTTTGACCCGGCAGGGATTGGTTGACCATTATTATGACAGTCTGTCACTGAAATCGTCCCATGTTGATTTGATACCGGATGAATCAGGAAAGGAAGAAAGCTCTGAAGCATGGACGGAGGTTCGGGAACTGGTTTCCGAAAAACTTTATTCCCTGGTTGATGATCTTGAAAGTAAAGGTGCTGATGTTCCCCTGGTGGGTGAGGAATTCGAGAGTGGCGGAGAGGTTATCGGCGAGTTGGAGCTGGCCTGGCACAACCGGAAAATCGGAATTTACGAATCAAGTGCCGAAGAGATAAAAGAAAAATTGATAACGGAAGGGTGGCGGCTTTTCTCCATTGAAGAGGCTGCTTTACATCCTGAAGCTACCATTGAAGCATTGACAAAATAACATGAGACCTGGAGATCATTATGGCCATGCATAATATTACGGTTGCGGTATCCGACGGATTTTTCACCTCTTACTCCCGGCTTCCCAAAAGCCGGCAGGCAAAGGTGATGAGTTTCGTGAACAAATTTAGACTTGATCCCATGTCCAGCGGAATCAACTACGAAACCCTCAATGGCGTCAAAGACAAGAACCTAAGGTCGGTGCGCATAGATAAGAGTTATCGGGGCATTGTTTATAAACCGCCAAAGGGGAATGTTTATCTGCTTCTTTGGGTCGACAACCATGAAGAGGCTTACAATTGGGCAAAAAACCGTGTGTGCGAGGTTAATCCGCGCCTGGGAACCCTGCAGGTGTTCCAGGTGAGTGAGGACATCGTTGAGCCCAGGGCTTCGTCTGAAGAAGTGGTTGCTTTGTTCGATTCTATTCGAGACCGGGAATTGCTTCGCCTTGGAGTGCCGGAGATGCAGCTGTCCATGGTTCGATCCATTATGAATGACAAGGAACTTCAGGATTTGAGTGAGGCCTTTCCTTCAAATGTTTTTGCCGCATTGAACTGGCTGGCCCAGGGAGAGAGTCTTGAAGATGTGATGGGGATTATAACCGAATATGGCGGAGAATCGGAAGAGGCGGTGGATACCGAGGATTTTTCCAAGGCCCTTTCCCATCCGATTTCCAAACAGCAGTTCCAGGTGGACCCTTCGGAAGACGAGCTTATCAAAATGCTTTATGCGCCCCTGGAAAAGTGGCGTGTTTTTCTTCACCCGGCCCAGAGAAAACTTGTGGAAAGAGACTGGAACGGTCCTGTCCGGGTGCTTGGCGGTGCGGGAACCGGGAAGACCGTGGTGGCCATGCACAGGGCTAAATGGCTTGCAGAGCGCCTTGAATCGACAAGTAACAGGAAAATTCTTTTTACGACCTTTACCCGGAATCTTGCCACCGACATTGAGGTGAACTTAAGAAAAATCGTTTCATCCGATTGTATGAAGAGAATCGAGGTTGTTAATCTTGATAGATGGGTATCCGCATTTTTACGCAAAAACGGATATGACCATGTGGTTGTCTATGGCGATAAAACCAGGGATTTATGGGAAACGGCCCTGACCATGAAGCCTTCTGAACCGATGCTGCCGGACTCATTCTATAAACAGGAATGGGAACAGATCGTTCAACCACAGGAGATTACCGAGTTCTCACAATACATGAAGGCCCCGCGAACCGGTCGTGGCGTGCGTCTTAATCGAAAAGCCCGAAAAGCCATATGGCAGGTGTTTGAAGAGTACCAAATGCTCCTGGCCGAAAAAAACTATCGGGAACCGGCCGACGCAATGAGGGATGCCCGTCAGCTGATCGAAAAGCGGGGGGTAACGCTGCCTTATTCGTCCATCATTGTGGATGAAGCCCAGGATATGGGCACCCAGGCCTTCAGTCTGTTGAGGGCAATGGTCCCTGAAAGCCCGAATGACATGCTGATTGTGGGGGATTCCCACCAGCGGATCTATAACAAAAAAGTGATCCTGGGACAATGTGGGATCAAGATTGTGGGGCGAAGCCGAAAACTCAGAATCAACTATCGAACCACGGAAGAGACAAGAAAATGGGCCGCCGCCCTTATGAACGGGGTCCCTGTGGACGACCTGGATGGCGGGGAAGACACCATGGAGGGGTATATCTCATTGCTTCATGGCGTGGAACCCATGGTGTCCCACTATGCTTCCCTGGGTGAAGAGGTGGAGGCCATGCATGCCCATTTGAAAGATATCAGAAATACCGATGAACTCTACCGTTCCACCTGTATTGTTGCCAGAACGAATAATTTGCTTGATCAATACGAGGAGGAACTCAAGGTAAAGGGAATACAGGTTTACAGGTTGACCGGGTTTGAACCGGAGGACCGCTCCCAGGGGGGTGTTCGCATGGCCACCATGCACCGGGTCAAAGGCCTAGAGTTTGATCGGCTTCTTTTGTGCGGTATCAATAAAGGGGTAGTTCCCCTTAATGCACCGGAACTTCATTCGGACGATGTCACTGTTCTGAGGATGTTTGAAGCCCGGGAACGATCGCTTCTGTTTGTTGCGGCCACCCGTGCCAAGAAGTCGGTGATGGTAACGAGCCATGGTGAGGCAAGTCCGTATCTCTAAAAAATGGCAAAATATTGAGGTTAAAAAACGGAAAGCCCTCCAAAATTTGCCAGAATCAGCCTGGTAGACCGGCGGTATTTGAGGTATGTTATCTCCCGGTTTGCCGGGGATTTTTCCGCCATATTTGCCGGCAGCGATATCACGGATCTGCGGGTTACGGAAAAGCGGCTGCGGCATCTTAACGAACATCTTGAAAAGCTTGTTGATGAGAGAACGGTTCAGCTTACCCAGACCCAGGACGCCACCATCGTCTCCCTTGCAGCCCTGGCCGAGGTGCGGGACCCTGACACGGGAGCCCATATCGAGCGGACGCGAACCTATGTGAAACTTATAGCGGAGGAGCTTCGGGCAAAAGAGCCCTACAGGGCGGTTTTGCTGGATGCCGTGATCCAAACCCTTTATAACTCGGCCCCCCTTCATGATATTGGAAAGGTGGGAATCCGAGACGCCATTCTGCTTAAGCCGGACCGGCTGACCCATGTGGAATTCGAGATCATGAAGAAGCATGCGGAGCTTGGGGCCCAGGCCCTGGATGTAACAGAACCCTGCGAATACCGGTGTCACTGCTACCCAGGGGCCATTGGAACAGTCCGGTGCCGGAATTAAAGGCCGCACCATCCGGCAGGTTCCCGGCAGAGTAAACAAGGGTGTCGCCATAATCATGATCTGTTGCCTGAATGGTGAATTGAATCAGGGAATCGGCTGAAATGCGTTTTGCACCAATGGCGGATAACACCGGCGCCTGATTGTCTGCGCTTGCTTTTGCCGTCTTGAACGTTTTCTTTGAATATTCATTGACGTTTCCCGATTCATCCGTGCAGGTGATCCAGTACACATACAAGCCATAGGACGGAGCATCGGTCAAATCCGTCAGCTTAGGGCATGGGTTGTTGTAAATTCAGGATCACTGACCTTTTTATCGACATGATATTGGGTTGCGTAATCAATCTTGCTGTTTGCGGGGTCATCTGTTTTCCAGTGAACAACGGCACTTTTTTGAGGCATATGTCGCAAAAATATATGGCCCGACATGCCGATAGAGACGGGCAACTTTTTTTGATGAAGCCCGATATGGTTTTTCTTGGGCCGGAAAATCGACCTTTTGCAATTGCCGATGCCACCCGTTACAAGGTTGGGGGTTGATCATAACTTCGGCCACTTTGTGTCGATCATTTTAGGAAGGAATAATAAGCACTGTAATTACAAATCTTTGAAGGTACTTCAAATTAAGTGTTCGTATAAGTGGCCCGTCTTATGATCAAGCCCGAAAAAAAGATTGCCAGCCTATCATTTTTTTTGTTAATGAATATGGATGTTTGTTATCACTGTAATGGCTTATGATTATGGAGTCCCAAGATAGATGGCTCTGGTTCAACGCTCTTTCCCTTTTTTAAAAATTGCAAAAATCCAATTGGATTTAATCTAGGGCGTCTAAATCGACTTGAACTTTTTAGGCACAATTTGGCCCCTGAAATCCAAATAAAGAGATTTTAAGCTGCTACATCCTCGTCAATAGTGGGTACACATGAAGAGTCTGGTTCTTTGCCCTGAGCATCAATAG
>JAAEMK010001291.1 GCA_024225635.1 Desulfobacteraceae bacterium
CCGCCCCTGCCAAGGGCGCGGCCCGGTGTTCCCTGGGGATCGGCCACATGAATGCTGGCCGCCTTGAGGCGCTGCTCACCGGCCTGGCCGATGCTCATGACGCCGGTCTTCTTGCCGAACCTGTCCCAGAGCTTCTCCATGGTGTCGTAGTTGCCGTTGCCCACATACTCGTCGGCCGGGAGGAACTCCACGCTGTCCTTCTTGATCACGACCATGGAAAAGTCGTCACCCTCGGGTTTGTCCTCCAGCACAACGGCCTTGATCTCAAGCTTTGCGAGCTTCTGGGAAACAAGACCGCCCGCGTTACTCTCTTTGATGCCGCCGGTCAGGGGAGATTTGGTCCCTGCGGAGAGCCTGCCCGAGTTGGCGGCGGGAGAGCCTGACAAAAGACCCGGAGCAAAGACGATCTTGTTATTCTTTCCCAGGGGATGGCAGGTGGCTGGCACTTCGTTGAGCACCATCTTGGAGGTCAGGGCCCGGCCGCCCAGGGCTGCAAGCTCCTCGGGTACTTCCTCAAACTTATATGTTTTGCTATTTGTATTGATTCTCAGTATTTTTGACATGGTATCTCCTTGAACTTTCTTGCTTGGAAACTATCGCTTTCTTCTTTTGCGTCTGTCGGGAGGCGCCATCTTGACCAGCTTCGGGTCAAACCTGGCTACAACATCTACGAGATCCTTCTGCTGTTCCATGACATCATGGATATCCTTATATGCCATGGGGATTTCATCCAGTCCGGCTGAAATCAGCGTGACTCCCTTTTCCGTGAGCAGCCGATTGAGGTCCTGCCACTGGAACCGCTTCAAGGCGGCGTTGCGGCTCATGCTCCTTCCAGCCCCGTGGGCTGCGGAATTGAGGGATAGACTGTTTCCCCTGCCCCTTACAACAAAGGCGGGGGTCGCCATGGATCCCGGTATAACTCCAATAACTCCCTTATCTGCGGGAGTCGCTCCTTTGCGGTGAACGATCACCTCCTCATCCCCACACTGCATTTTCCATGCAAAGTTATGATGGTTCTCCAGGGTCAGGACAGACACTGCCCCCAGATGCTTCAACACACTCTGATGGATGATATCATGGTTTGCAGACGCATATCTGCCCATGAGTTCCATTGATTTCCAATATTCAAGCCCTTCCGGCCGGTCAAGGTCGAGCCAGGCAAGATTGTTAAGATATTTGGGAAGCTCCGGGTGGAGGCGCTTGGCAAACATGCTGTAGTGCTTGGCAACATTGGCTCCCGGGCCCCTGCTTCCGCTGTGTGTCAAAAGGGCAAGGTACCTGCCCGGTTGGAGTCCGAGGGTCTCCCGGTCAAGGACCAGGCTTCCGAACTCGGCAAAGTGATTGCCGGAACCGCTGGTTCCAAGCTGCCGCCAGGCCGTGTCCTTGAGCGCCCCCATGGTGGAACTGAAAAACCAGTCTTCGTCCATGACCCTGTGGGTCTTTGGACGGCGAAAGGATGCGCCCACACCAAACCGTGTCTCCTGCTCCAGGGCCATCTCAAACCGCGCCTGATGGGCCTCATACCAGTCAAACCGGATATCGAGGACGCTCATCTTCACCCGGCAGGCGATGTCCACGCCCACGGCATAGGGAATAACAGCGTTTCTCACAGCCAGGACCCCGCCGATGGGAAGGCCGTACCCCTTGTGGGCGTCGGGCATGAGCGCCCCCCGGATCGAGATGGGCAGCGCACAGGCGTCGTCCATCTGCTGAACGGCAGCAGGATCAAGATTTTCACCCCAGATGACATAGGGCGCGGCGGAACCGGTTGTGTTTTCTTCTTTCATTGAGTTCCCGTTACAAACTCGGTAAAATCATACACGACTATCGTTTTACTCCAACTTGGGAGCATTATAAAAAACAACGAGCACTCTGTAAAGGAATAACCAGTGGACACTAAAAATAACAACAAAACCCTGCGGCTCTTTGTTGCCGTGCCCGTGCCGAAAAAGGTGGCCCTGTTCCTCGAAGGGGTTCAGAACGCATTGAAAAAGAAGGGGTTCAAGGCGTCCTGGTCCCGAATGGACACCATGCATCTCACCCTGAAATTCATGGGTGACACCTCTGCTGAAAAGGTCGATTCCATCATGGCGGCCCTTGAGCAGACCGCGGCTGCCCATGAACCGTTTGAATTGAGGGCACGGGGGGTGGGGGTGTTTCCTTCGGTGAAAAAGGCAAGGGTGATCTGGACTGGGGTGAGATCGGAAAACGAGATCCTGTCAGACCTCTTCCGGGTTCTGGATATGAATCTTGAAAAGGCGGGGATTCCCCGGTCAAGAAAGCGGTTCTCCCCCCATCTGACCCTGGCACGGCTCAAGACCCGGGTGGACAGCCGGAAAATTCTGGAGGTGATACAGGAATTCCAGGAGGCGGAATCCAAAAAGTTTGAATGCGCCTGCCTGGATCTGTACCAGAGCGTTCTTGGGCCCTCCCGGGCCGTTCATACCCGGCTGTTCCGGGCAACCATAGGAGGACAAAGGATTTAAAGCTTTTTCGACACTAACTCAAACTGGTCCGGCGCCCCGTTTTTTCTCCTCTCAAGGACCTTCACGCCCTGGCAGGATTTCTGAACCTTTGTT
The DNA here is from genome assembly GCA_024225635.1 of Desulfobacteraceae bacterium. Lineage (GTDB taxonomy): Bacteria > Desulfobacterota > Desulfobacteria > Desulfobacterales > Desulfobacteraceae > Desulforapulum. The sequence goes on from JAAEMK010001291.1 coordinate 2,580, forward strand.
GAACTGAACTGCCCGGCCACCACCGTTTCCCGGGCCATGGTCCCTTTGACGGCGATGGCGGCAACGCCTTGGCGTTTCCGGCTCCATTCAATCAGGGCAAACCGCTCCTGTTCAAGAAGCTGCACCTTGGCCTCCACCCCCGGCCTTACAGCCGCCTCCTTCTCTTTTATGGCGGCAAGCTTTCCGGCAAGGACCTTTTTCCGCGCGTTGAGATCCTTGAGAGCGTTGACGGAGGACCCGAGGCGCTTGTCAAGGGCCTTCACAAGCCTGGCGGTCTTCTCCCTCTCCGGGTCCGTTCCAGGGCCGTTGGTGGTTTCAAGGTGCTGCCGGGCCTTCTCCCGTTCCTGTTCGGCCGTGCCATGGAAGCGTTTGATCTCCACCATCTTCTCAAAGAGCCGCTTGCTCTCCCCGTCAAGCTCCCCGGCCCTTTTTTCAAGTTTATCCAGCTCTTCCGTCACCCGCTCCATCCGGATGTCTATCCGTTCCAGCTCGATCACCAGGTGATCCTCCCTGCCGGCGCTGATACGGCAGGGCACGGTGACGTCACTTCCCACGGCCCCGGCAACAACGCCCCCCTTTGCCGAAATCCCGGAGGCGATGATCCGGCTTTTGGAGGCCGAGCAACGGCCGCTGATGGTGATGGTGGAATCCAGGATCTCATGGTCCACAATGACATCACCAAAGGCCTCGATGGTGGAATTGTGTATATATTTTGCCCGGACGCTGCCCTGGGTTTTAATGACGGCGTTTGTGATGCCGATGGAAACCGAGATGTCGCCGAGGCTTACGATATCGGCCCCCCGGATCTCCCGGGCATCGACCCTGCCGGCATGAACCGGATAGGCCCCGGTCAGGATGCCCGACACCTTGATGGCGGAAAACTCCTGGATGGGACCGAACTTCAGGTCGGCGTCATCGATCACATTGACCTCGGGAAAGACGTAAAGACTTCCCAGGAGAGATAAAAAGGGGATTCCCCGGGTGCCGGCAAAAACCTTGTGATTCTCCTTGGAAGGCCGCGCCCCCCTGCCGCAGGTGAAAGCGGATATCCTGTGGTGCAATTCCTTTTCCACGCTGTTGCCAAAGACATCCCTTCCCCGGGTCGTGGTTTCAACCCGCCCCAATGTGGCCAGGGGCTCCCCCCGTTCCACCCTGGCCCCGGGCAGGTTCTCCCCTGTCTCCCCGGGTTGGGTCTCAAAGAGGCAGTTCACTTCAGTCTCTCCCGCCAGCAACGGCAGATCGCCCTTTGCAACCATGAACCGGGGCATTTTTTTGTCCATGCAGCACTGGATCAGGGCATCGAGCACCCCGTGGTTGATCCCCTTCCCGGCCAGGGCCGCTTTGATCCCGGCCAGGGTCGGGACGGGCTCCTTGGTTTTCGGCATCTCGACCCAGGCCTCCATGGCATCGTCGGCGATGAGGATGTCGATCCTGGGGCCGGGGGCTGTACCAACCGCCTCCTGAACCGGCACCGTCTCCATCCGGTTCTGTTCGGCAAGAATCTGGTCCCGCTGCCCGTGGGTCAGCACCCCCTTTTCCACCATGATGTCCCCAAGGAGGCGAATGATGCCCTGGCGCTTGAACTCAATCACCTGGCTCTTGAGGGAGGTGTCCACCTGCTCCGTGGTTGCAAACCCCTTTTCAACCACGGTGGCTGCAAAAACCTTGTCCAGGTCCCGTATCTTGAGGAAATGCCGCACTTCAGGGCTCAGTTCCAGGGGCCCGGGCTTCTCCGCCGCCTCCCCGGCCATGGCGGAACGAACGTCCAGGAGCTTTTGCTCCCGGGCGATGACCTCCTTCTGTTCCGGGGTGATCACCCCGGATGCCACAAGGATGTCACCGATCAGCCGCTTGACCTTGGCCTTTCTGAACTCCTGGAGCTGTTCCTTGAGGGCCGCATCCACATGCTCCCTTGTGGCAAACCCCCTTTCAACAGCCAGCTGGCCGAATTTCTCCCCCTGCTTCTTGATGACGAGAAACTCCTGTATGAGGGCCAACAGGCTGATCTGGTACTCGGTGGCCATCTTCTCCTGCTTCATGAGCTGCAAAAAGGAAAGACCGGTCCGGGTCTCCAGGACAAGGAGGCGATCCAGCTGTAACCTGTCTATGGTACCGTATTGGAGGGCTAACTCTCCCATGGAGGGAACATCCGGGCTCTGTTTCACAATTATCCGTTCCAGTTTGAAGGTATTGGTAATACTCCTTCCCTTTTCTTAACCAAATCCGTGCCTGTGTCAAGGGTTTCCTCCCAGGGAATTGCCAGGTTCTCCTTGAGAAAGAAAAGAGGTTGTGATAAAAATTAAATCTTTTATCATGGTAAGCGTATAATCCGTCGCCATGCTACCCTAAATTCCAAAACGGTACATTTTATTATGAGAATAGTAACAAGACCTGATTTTGATGGCATTGTCAGCGCCGTGATCATCCAGGAGGCAGAAGAGATCAACGCCCCGACCCTCTGGATCGAACCGAGCCAGGTTCAGAACAGGGAGGCCGAGATCCGGGAGGGTGACATCATGGCAAACCTTCCCCATGATCCCCGCTGCTCTGTATGGTTTGACCACCACTTCTCCAACAAAACAGAAGAGAAGATCGAGGGCGCCTTTGAAATCGCCCCCTCCGCGGCCGGGGTCGCCTATAAGTACTACAAAAGCACCAACCGGCTGGCAAAGGATTATGACGAGCTGATCCGTTGGACAGACATCATCGATGCGGCAGAGCTCAACGAGGACCAGGTCCTGCGCCCCGAGGACTACCCCTACATCCTTCTCTCCATGACCGTGAAAAACCGTGACGACTCCGATCCCCCCTACTGGAACAGGCTTGTCTCCATGCTGCGGGATCAGACCATCCATGAGGTGATGGCGGACCCGGAGGTGAAACAGCGGTGTGACGAAGTGGTGGAGGAGAACCGGCTCTATGTGGATATCCTGAAACAGCACACCGTCATCCACCAGGATGCCGTCTCCATTGCCGATTTCAGGTCCATGGAGACCGTTCCCTCGGGCAACCGGTTCCTTACTTACTCCCTCTTTCCCCAGACCCGTGCCAGCGTAAAAATCCGGTATGCCAACCCGGATAAAAAGGTCGTTCTCATGAGCATCGGTCATTCGATCTTCAACCCCACCTGCCGGGTCAACGTGGGCAAGCTGCTTTCCACCTATGGCGGCGGGGGCCATCCCGGTGCCGGCGGATGCAGCCTGGATGCCCGGGATGCCGACAGGGTCCTGGATGAGGTCCTGGCGATCCTTGGGGCCAACCGGGAGATATAGACCGAAAAACCTATACCACGGGATGGATATACTGAAGGCGGGACGCCACCGTGAGGGCAAGAGATATGAAGCAGGCCACAACCGGCGTCAGGAACCACGCCACCAGTATCCGCTTCAGGGTCATTCGGCTCACGGTGTTTGACCCTTTTACGATACCGATGCCAAGAACGCTGCCAATGACGGCCTGGCTGCTCGACACCGGCACCCCCACCAGGGTATAAAAATGGATGGTCAGGGCCAGGGCCAGGGAAACCACCAGGGCTGAAAAAGGATCCAGGCTCACCAGGCGCTTGCCCACGGTTTCCATCACGGGCCTGCTGAAGGTGACAATGCCAAGGGCAATGCTCACCCCTCCGATAAAGGCGGCAGCCGGCACGGTGATCATGCCGGCCCCCACAAACACGGCGGTCACATTGGCCACGTTGTTGGCCCCCAGGGCATAGGCGCCATAGGCCCCCGAGGCCACAAGGCCCGCCCGCAGCAGCCGGTCCGAATCAAAGAGGGTCAGGGGCAGCCGGTTATAGACCGCGGCCATGGCCCGGTAGAGGAAAAAAGCGACCAGGGCGCCCCCCACCGGGGTGCCGAACCAGCAAAGAACCACCTTGCCAAGGCCCGCGACATTCAGCTGGTTGTTCAGGAACCCGATGCCGAGGATGGCGCCCACCACCGCCTGGGAGGTTGACACGGGAAGGCCCAGGAGGGTCATGAGGGTCACGGTCAGGGCGGCGGCAACCGAGGAGATCACCGCCTGGGAGAGATCGAAGCTGGTGAGCCCCTTGAGGGTCTCGATGCCGGCCTGGCCCGAAAAAAGGGCCCCCAGGATAACAAAGGCCGATCCCAGGAAAGCCGCGGTGCGAAACCGGATCATCTTGGAGGAGACCGCGGTTCCGAATATATTGGAAGCGTCGTTGGCCCCCAGGGACCACCCCAGAAACACCCCGCCCAAAAGCGAAAGCATCACACCCGCCGCTTCATGATCAGAATGTTGACCTGGCGGGAAACCCGGTCGGTCTGGTCGGAGATCTCCCCGATATTGATCACAAGATCCTTAAGCTGCAGCTTGAAAAACGGATCCATGTCCGAATCAAATATCGTTGCGATGAGCCGCCGCTCGATGTGGTCGCAGTGGCTCTCGTTGGTGTCGATGGTGGTCAGAAGCGCCCGGGCGCCGGTCTTCTTTTTCAAAAACAGCTTGACCTGCCTTGCGAGCAGATCACAGGATTCAAGGCTTATCCGGACAAGATCCCGGACGTCCGGAAGAAGGGCATCCGGGATCACGATGCGCTGGTATTTGATGATGAACAATACCCGCTCCAGCAGGTGGGGGATCTTGTCCAGGGCCTGGAGCAGGTTCATGATATCCCCCCTGGAATCCGGGATCAGCACCTTACCGTACATCAGGTTATTGATCTCATCGATGATGTCGTCGGCCCTGGACTCGTACTTGTGGGTCTGCTCGATGAGAAAGTCAAACTCTTCGCAGTGGTGGTTGAGGATGCAGGCGGAGACCGCCTTCCTGAAATTCTCCTGGGTAAGGTGGAAATTTTCAAGGTAGTCGTAAATCAGGGATTCCACCTGGCTCTCTTTCCTGAAAAGAAAACTGAACATCCCTTACAAAGCATCCCCCGTTCTTATGGATGGTCCCGCTCGGATCAATGCCCGCGTTTCCTGTTACAATAAGAACCGGAGGCGATTCATATGCAGGAAGTTATCGGCTAATAGACCACCTGGGTGGTCTCGGCATCAAAAACATGCAGCTGGTTCAGGTCCATGGCGATCCGGATATTTTCCCTGGGATGGATCACCCTGCGTCCCTCGCTCCGCACGATCATCTTGACCCCATTGAAATCTACATGGACGTGGGTCTCGTTGCCAAGAGGCTCCACCACCTCAACAACGCCGTCGAACTTCCAGGCATCGGGCAGGTCTTCGTTCATGTCCGCCGGCATCATCTCTTCGGTGCGAAGGCCCATGACCACCTTCTGGCCGTCACTGAGCTCGATGCCGTTTGTCTTGGGCACGGGGATCTCAAGCCCCCCCTCAAACTTTAAGGAAACATCATCCCCGTCTCTTTTGGCGGTACAATGGATCAAATTCATGGGCGGGGTGCCGATGAAACCCGCGACAAAGGTGTTCACCGGATTTGTAAACAGCTCGATGGGGGTGCCCACCTGTTCGATATAACCGTTCCTGAGCACCACGATCCTGTCCGCCAGGGTCATGGCCTCCACCTGGTCGTGGGTCACGTAGATGATGGTGGAATCCACCCGCTGGTGCAACAGCTTTATCTCGGCCCGCATCTGAATCCTGAGCTTGGCGTCCAGGTTTGACAGGGGCTCGTCAAACAGGAACATGGAGGGTTTTCTCACCATGGCCCGTCCCATGGCCACCCGCTGGCGCTGGCCACCGGACAGTTCGTGGGGCTTTCGGTACAGAAGCTCTTCCAGTCCAAGGATGCCGGCCACCTCCTCCACCCGCTGCTGAATCTCTTCCTTGGGTGTCTTGGAGAGCTTAAGGCCAAAGGACATGTTATTGAACACATCCATGTGGGGGTAGAGGGCATAGTTCTGGAACACCATGGCAAGCCCCCTGTCCTTGGGCGCCACGTCGTTGATAACCTTGCCGTTGATGGAGATGGTGCCCCCGCTGATCTCCTCAAGACCCGCAACCATCCGCAAAAGGGTGGATTTACCGCAGCCCGAGGGGCCGACCAGCACGAGGAACTCCTTGTCCTTTACATCCAGGTTGATACCGTGGACCACCTCGGTTTTTCCATATCGTTTTACAACATCATTGATCTTTAATTCAGCCATTCCAAATCCTGTATTTTTATTAGCCAGTGTTTTCCATGTTCATAAGTTTTCTAAAACTCACACAATAATGAATTCGCCCCTGTTTTTCGTATTCATATTTTTTCTAAAAACCACATAATACGAAAAAAGGCAATTGCGTAATAGATTTTTTCTGAAATATAAATCTTGACTCTATTGTAATTAGCTATTAATTCATATTGAAATAGGATAGCTGTTTTCTGTAAGAAAGGGAACAACGATGTTCAATTATGAATTGGAAGACCATTTATCAGGAGGAAAAAGGAGTATGAAGCTGCGCAGACTGATTATTACCACCGTTGTTGCACTGGGGCTTGCCATGCCCGCAGGCGTGTTTGCAAAACCGGTCACCATCGAGTGGTGGCACGCCATGAGAAGCGCCAGGGGAAAAGTTGTTGACCACATGATCGAGGAGTTCAACGCCTCACAGGACGAATACAGGGTGGTCGGCACCAACAAGGGCAACTATGACGAGACCATGAACGCGGGCGTCGCCGCCTTCAGGGCCAAGAAACAGCCCCACATCCTCCAGGTGTTTGAGGTGGGAACCCAGACCATGATGCTTTCAGGCGCTGTCTACCCGGTGTACAAGCTAATGGCGGACACCGGCAACAACGTCGACTGGTCCAACTATCTCCAGGCCGTACTCTCCTACTACATGAACGCCGACGGCAACCTCATGTCCATGCCCTTCAACTCTTCCACCCCCATCATGTACTACAACGTGTCCATGTTTGAAAAGGCGGGCATCGAGCCCCTTTCCAAGACCGAGCCCATCACCTGGGATAAGCTGGGTGAAATCACCAAGAAGCTCGTGGAGGCAGGCATTGCCCCGGCCGGCATGGTCACTGCGTGGCAGTCCTGGACCCAGATCGAGAACTACAGCGCCATCCACAACATTCCCTTTGCAAGCAAGGCCAACGGTTACAAGGGCCTTGACTGCGAGCTTCAGATCAACAATCCCAAGGTCCTGAAGCACATCGAACGCCTCAAGACCTGGGCCGCGGACAAGCGCTTCATGTACGGCGGACAGAAGTACCAGGGCCCCAAGTCCGAGTTCCTCGCCCAGAACGCGGCCTTCTACATCGACAGCATCTCCGGCATTGCCAAGCTGAAATCCGCAGTCAAGGATTTCAAGTGGGATGCAGCCCCCCTTCCGGTGGAGTCCTGGATGACCAAGCCCCAGAACAGCATCATCGGCGGAGCTTCCCTCTGGGTCCTCAAAGGCCACAGCAAAAAAGAATACAAGGCCGTTGCAGCCTTCCTCAAGTTCCTTGCAACCAATGAGATGCAGGAGTACTGGCACAAAGAAACCGGCTACTTCCCCATCACCCTTACCGCATACAACGATCTCAAGTCCAAGGGATACTACAAGGAGAACCCCCTCCAGGAAGTGGGCATCACCCAGCTCAACCGCGCCATTCCCACCGAGATCTCACGGGGCCTTCGGGTGGGCTACTTTGTCCAGATCCGGAACATCATCAACGAAGAGCTGGAGCTTGTCTGGAACGGTTCCAAGACACCGAAGGCCGCCCTGGACGAGGCTGTAAAACGCAGCAACAATCAGCTCAGAACCTTTGAACGAACCTATAAATAGATAAAAAGGGATTAACAAAAGGCCCCAGCCCTGTATAGAGCCAGGGGCCTTTTGTTGCTTTTGCATCCATGATTAAACGATCTTTTTTTAAATCTTCGTATTTGCCATACCTGCTGATTCTTCCCCAGGTGCTCATAACGTTGACCTTTTTCTATTGGCCGGCGCTCCAGGGCCTGATTCAGTCGTTTCACCTGAGTGACCCATTCGGGCTCCAGAGCAGGTTTGTATGGTTCTATAACTATATCGAGCTGTTCACGGATCCCCTCTATCTCAAATCGATCTTCATCACCATTGTGTTCAGCATCTCCGTTGCAACGGTCTCCCTGAGCCTGGGAATGTTCCTGGCCACCATGGCCAACCGGGCCCTCAAGGCCAAACCCCTGGTCAGGACCATGCTCATCTGGCCCTATGCCGTGGCTCCGGCCATCTCCGGCATCATGTGGCTGTTTCTCCTTCACCCCTCCTACGGGGTCGTGGCCCTGGCCATCAAGCGCTGGCTGGGCATCGACTGGAACCCTGTCCTGAACGGGGCGGACGCCATGGCCATGATCACCATGGCAGCGGCCTGGAAGCAGGTTTCCTACAACTTTGTGTTTTTTGTGGCCGGCCTCCAGGCCATCCCCAAATCCCTCATCGAAGCCGCAGCCATTGACGGTGCAAGCCCGTTTCGACGCTTCTGGACCATCACATTCCCCCTGCTCTCCCCCACGTTTTTCTTTCTGTCGGTCATGAATATCATCTACTCGTTCTTCGAGACATTCGGCGTTATTCACACCGTCACCCAGGGAGGCCCGGGAGGCTCCACCAATATCCTGGTCTACAAGGTTTACCAGGACGGATTCGTTGGATTGAACCTCGGTTCCTCCTCGGCCCAGAGCGTGGTCCTCATGTCATTGATCATTTTTATAACATTTCTGCAGTTTAGATTTGTTGAAAAGAAAGTACAATATACCGGATAAACATTATGGTTGAAAAAACACCCCTATTGGATTTTTTTACATATGCCTTTCTCATTATCGGCATATTTCTCGTGGGATTCCCCATTATCTACAGTCTCATCGCCGCCACCCTTCCCCTTGAGGATGTGTCCCGGGTTCCCATGCCCCTCATCCCCGGGGACCAGTTTCTGGTGAACATGAAAGAGGCGTGGACCCGGGGGGATCTGGGTACGCAGATATTCAACTCCTTTGTCATGGCATCCGGCATTACCGTTGGAAAGATCGCCATCTCCATGATCGGCGCCTTCTCCATCGTCTATTTCGACTACCGGTTCAGGGCCGCTGCCTTTGCCTCGGTGTTCTGCACCCTTATGCTGCCGGTGGAGGTGAGGATCATGCCCACCTACGAGGTGGCAGCCAACATCCTCGGACCGCTCCAGCCCGTGTGGGACTTTCTCCACATGGACGGTCTCCTCACCTGGTTTGCCGGGCACGATGTGGAGGTGATCCTCAACTGGTCGCTCCTGGACAGCTACACAGGGCTGATCCTGCCCCTGGTCGCCTCGGCCACCTGCACCTTTCTCTTCAGGCAGTTCTTTCTGACCGTTCCCGAGGAGCTGTGCGAGGCCGCCAAGATGGACGGGGCCTCTCCCATGACCTTTTTCAGGAAGATCCTCTTTCCCCTGTCAAAGACCAATATCGCCGCCCTGGTGGTTATCGAGTTTGTGTATGGGTACAACCAGTATCTATGGCCCCTGCTCATCACCACCAATCCCAAGATGACCACGGCGGTCATCGGTCTCCAGAACCTGATTCCCCAGGCGGACGACCTTCCCGAGTGGAACATCGCCCTGGGCGCGGCCGTGCTGGTAATGCTGCCGCCCATCCTGGTGGTGCTCTTCATGCAGCGCTGGTTTGTGAAGGGATTGATCGAAAAAGAGAAATAAAACCAAAACGGGCCGGCCATGATGGCCGGCCCGTTTTAGATGTTTGCACTCGAACTGAGCCCAGGGTTACCGATTGGAATAAGAGATGGGCTCAATTCAATTATCTGCTGCCGCCCCGCCTGTTTTACCGTCAGATCTCCTTCAGGGTATCAAGCTTCTTCTCCAGGGGCTCAAGTTCCCGCCCCCCGTCCTTGAGCCGTTCTTTCAGCGTTTCCAGCTCTTTTCGAAGCTTTGGCAGGATCTCGTTCTTCATGGTCTCCTGAACCTCCTTGCCCGAGTCCTTCAACTCTTTGGCAAACTCGTCCATGGCGGACTCAAGCCGCTTGTACTCCTCGCTCTCCGGGATCTTGCCCATCTCCTCCAGGAACTGCCCAAACCCTGTTTCCAGTTTTTTCAACATCCCGGAAAGGCCCTGAACAGGGGCAGCCTCGGAACCTTGCACTATGGCGCCCTTTTGAAGGGGAGTTCCCCCGGGGGCTGCCTGGGTCACCCGGATCACGGTCCTGTCGGGTGTTTCCGGGGAGGAAGCCAGCCGAAAAACAGAGTGTTCGGTCATGAAGGCTTTGAACTCTTTATCGATGGCGACCGACACGGCATAGCTCCCGTTCCCGGGCGGGGTGATGGTCGTCACCCGGCCCACCGGAGTCTGGTCCACCAGCACGGGGTCATCGGCCTTGAGGCTGTTTATGTCCTTGAAGTTAACGGTGAAGTCGAGGGTGTTGCACCCCGCAAAAAGGATGGTTGAAACAAGAACAAGAATGGCGGTTCGGAAAAAACGCATGGGACTCCTCCATGGCGATCAGTTAAGGTCTTCGTCAGGCTTGGGCGGCAGGGGCAGCCGGACCACGTCAACCCCCTCCTCGTCGAGGAGCTTGTCTTCTTCGGCCGTGGTGGTGCCCATGATGTTTTTGGGTTCCTCAGCACCATAGTGAATCTTCAGGGCCTCTTTGGCAAAATTGGGGCCCACGTTATCAAAATTATTCTCGATGAATTCCGAGACCCTGGTATGAAGCTCCACCAGGGCCTCCTCCCTTGCCCGGGAATGGGCCGCAGCACCCTGGGAGGTCTTCACCGCAATGGGGGAGAGCTTCCGGGTTACCGAAGTTGTTTCGCACACAGGACAGGTGACCAGTCCCTGTTCCTGCTGGCTCTCGAACGCGTCCCCATGGTCGAACCACCCCTCAAAGGCGTGGCCGTTGATGCATTCAAGGTCAAAAACGATCATCGCTATTTTATCCGGTTGATTCCAATGGCAATGTTATAACAATAGTCTCCCATTTTTTCAAAATTGGAAAGCAGGGCGATGAAAAGCACCCCCACATCCACGGAACATAAGTTCTGCCTGAGCCGGTCGATGTGATCCTGGCGCATGCGCTCGCGCATGTCGTCGATGAGATCCTCCTGGGCCTTGGCCCGCTTTTTAAAGTCCGGGGACCGTTCGTGCTCCCCCATCTCCTTGATGACAAATTCGAAAAAACGGTCAACCTCCGCTGAGATGGCAACAAGATCGCCTGATGCCTTCTCACTTATATCATAACCATTTTCATGGATGCGCTCAAGGATCTTGGACACATTCTCGATGGAGTCGCCGATCCGCTCGACGTTGTTGGTGATCCGCATCATCTCCGATATCTCGATGGCCTCGGGCTCGTTAACATCACCCTGGTAGATGGTGGTCAGGAATTTGATGATCTCCTTTTGCATGGCATCGATATGATCCTCAACCGCCTCCCGCTCGGCCAGCCGGTCGTCGTCCCGGACAGTCAGGCATTCGCAGGTGTTCCTGAGGCTTTTCTGGGTGAAAACCGCCATCTTGGTCACCTCGCCCTTCACCTTGGCAAGGGCGCCGATGGTGGAGTCGATGAACCGGGCATCAAAGGAGGGCAGCCGGTATCTCTCCTTTCGCTTCTCCTTGGGGGACATCCAGATGGCCACCCGGATAAGCTGTGGGAGAAAGATGAGGAAAAACGAGGCGTTGAGCACGTTGAAGATGGTATGGCCGTTGGCGATATAGCGGCCCACGTTCAGGAATTCACCATTTACCGTATCGGTCACCGGGGCCGCCCCCATCATAATCGTGACAATATTGATGAGCTTCACAAACCCGGGAAAAACCAGGATGATCAGGGCAACACCCACCACATTGAAAAGGGTGTGGGCCCTGGCCGTCCGATGGGCGCTGGTGCTGGTGGAGCCAAGGGTTGCGATCTCCGCCGTTATGGTGGTGCCGATATTTTCGCCCAGGACCAGGGCCATGGCCGTTGGAAAGGAGATCAGGCCCTGCACCGCCAGGGTCATGGTGAGACCCACGGTGGCCGAGGAGGACTGGACCATGATGGTCACAAGGGCGCCCATGCCAACGCACAGCAGGATGCCAGGGTAGGTGTCGGTGGAGAATTTCATAAAAAAGGCGATGAATTCCGGATCGTTCTTGATGGGCGCAAGCCCGTGCTTCATCACGGTCATGCCGTAAAAAAGCAGACCAAAGCCGAGGATGATGTCACCGATGTGGCGGTACTGTCTCTTTTTGGAAAAGAATTTCATGGGGACGCCGATGGCGATGGCGGGAAGGGCCAGGTCCGTGAGCTTGAATGCGATCATCTGGGCCGTGACCGTGGTGCCCACGTTGGCGCCGAGGATGACGCCCACGGCCTGCTCCAGGGTCATGATCCCGGCGCCCACAAAACCGATGAGCATCACGGTGGTGGCCGATGACGACTGGATCATTGCGGTGACCCCGGCGCCGGTTGCGCAGCCGATCACCCGGTTGGACGAAATGGCCCCGAGGATGCGCTTGATCCTCTGGCCCGCCGTCATTTCAAGTCCTTCTGTCATCATCTTCATGCCGAGGATGAAGAGCCCCAGACCGCCAATGGTTTGAATAAGAATATCTAACAAATCCAAGCTATCACCTTTATTTTTTTTAGTTAAGCCAGTGTTAGGACGCTCTTGTAATCAAGTTTGCGCCATGTATAAATTATTTTGATATTTTTTTCAATTGCGAAATTGTTTTTATGGAAGGGATGTCTCTCTCCATGCATGGAAAGAGAGCGTTGTTTGTAAACACGGGATCCTTGTCCAGATCGTACCTTGACGCAGACTTTGCCTCCTCCCACATCTCCGTGTGGGGAATGGGCGTGTAATAGGCAAGTACCGGGGTGATGCCGCTCTTTTCCACCTCCACCATGGAGGACTTGACTTCGGCCACCTCCTGACCGGGCAGGCCGCACAGGAGATAGGCGCCGATCTGGTCATGGTCGAACCCGGCCTCCAGAAGCCGGCGGACCGCCATATGAAACTCATTGGCCTTCACCTTGGAGTCATGGGTCCTTGCGGATGAAAAATCCGTGGTTTCGAGTCCCAGGCGGATGCTCTTGAAACCGGCCTTGAACATCAGCGTGGCCATGGGTTGGGTGATTTCCCGGATATGCACGGCGTTGGGGGTATGAAAGTCAAGGTCCAGGCCTGCGTCGATGATCGCTTCAAAAAGGGGGATGGCGTAGCGTTCCCCATGGATGAGCAGGGCATCATCGTAAAAGGCAAAATTTCGAATCCCCTTTTCCCTGTGCCAATGGCATATTTCCCGGAACACCGATTCCGGAGACCTGCGCCGGAACCCAGGCTCGAGGAATGACGAGGCGCAGTATTCGCAAGAGAAGGGGCATCCCCTGGAAGTCAGGATCGGTGCGTAGCAAAGATGGGAAACCAGGTCCAACGCCGGATAGGGTTGGGTGTCAAGGTTCCCGGGATTCCCCTTTGGAGCGAATGGAAACCCGGTGTAGCGCTGCACAAGTTCCGGGAGTTTTTCCTCCCCGTTGCCCGGCGCCACCTCGTCGGCAAGGGAGCAGGTTCTGGCATGATCGGTACAAAGGGTGGCGTAGATGCCGCCCAGCACCACCGGAATATCCGGGAACACCTCCTTGATCACGGCAATGGTTTCCCTGACCCCCGGGGCCCAATAGGTCATCAACGAGGTGACAAACACAAGATCGGGCCGGTCCATGGCCAAAAGGTCCTGCCTGAACCATTCCGGGTCAATGCCGTAGCGGAAATAACGCCTTCCTGTCGTCTCAAGCCCTTTGGGCGGCGGAATCACGGTCTTCCGGTAGGGTCCCCGGCCGTCGGCCTGCACCTTCACCCGGTCACCGGCCCGTGGATGAAACCTGTCCAGGCAATCCATATAGCTCACCCGGACGCCGTTATCCCTGAGGATGGCGGCAAGGCCGAGCAGGCCCAGGGGCTTTGCCCAGAAATCAAAGGCGGCGTAATCGTGGATCCACGGATTGACGCACAGGATATGTGGCGCTTCCATTCTCAATCAGTCAAAATATCGCATGGAAGTCTTTTTCAGCTCTTTCTTGCTGAAGAGAAGGGTGTAATCCGCGACATCCACGGCCCTTGATATCTTTTCAGCAATGGCGTGGCAGGCGGGCTCGTCAAAGGCATGAACCATGGTGTAGAGATTGTAGGGCCAGGTTTTTGAGGGATTCCTGCGGTAACAGTGGGTCACCTCGTCAAATCCCGCCATGATGGGTCCCACCTCCTGAACCCTGGCCTCATCGACCTTCCATGCAACCATTGCGTTGGCCGTGTAACCGGATTTCTGGTGTTTCAGGGTTGCGCCGAATCTTCGGATAATACCCTGGTCATCCAGCCCCTTTGCCGTTTTGAGGAACTCCTCCTCGGACATGTCAAGCCCCTGTGCGAGCTCAAGATAGGGACGCTCGCATACCGGGATGTTGCCCTGGAGGGCGGAGATCACTTTTTTTTCTATTTCTGTCAACATAGGGCTTCTTTAATGGTGTTCCGGTTCATATGTCAAGGATTAAATGGGTTATCTTCTTTCAGGGAACAGATTGAGGATTCCCTCTTTGGATGCCCGGCACACCCCCCGTTCCGTGATGAGCCCTGTGACAAGCCTTGCAGGGGTCACGTCAAAGGCGTGGTTGGCGCAGGGGCTTGCCGGGGGCGGCACCAGCACCTTTGCCAGGTTGCCGGCGTCATCCAGCCCCTGGATATAACGGATCTCGTCCGGGTCCCGCTCCTCGATGGGAATGTCAGCCACCCCGTTGTCCATCTCCCAGTCAATGGTGGAGGAGGGAAGGGCCACATAAAAGGGAATGTTGTTGTCCTTTGCGGCCAGGGCCTTGAGATAGGTGCCGATCTTGTTGGCAACGTCCCCGGTCCAGGTGGTCCTGTCCGTGCCGACGATCACAAGGTCCACCATTCCGTGCTGCATGAGGTGGCCGCCTGCATTGTCCGTGATCACCGTATGAGCGATGCCGTGCTTGCCGAGTTCCCAGGCCGTGAGCCTTGCCCCCTGGTTCAAAGGCCGGGTCTCGTCCACCCACACATGAATGTCGACGCCCTTGTCAAAGGCGGTGTACATGGGGGCCGTGGCCGTTCCATACTCAATGCAGGCAAGCCAGCCAGCATTGCAGTGGGTGAGAATGTTGACCGGTCCCCCCCCCTTTTTCTTGATGATCTCCCGGATCAGGGCCAGGCCGTGCTCACCGATGAGCCGGCAGTTCTCCGCCTCCTCTTCCACGACGGCCAGGGCCTCTTCCAGGGCGGCAGCAAGCCGGGCGGCACGATCGGTCTTGTCAATGCAGGCCCCAAGGACCCTTTCAACCCCCCAGGCAAGGTTAACCGCCGTGGGACGGGCCGCCTTGACCCTGTCGCACTCCGCAATCAGGCGGTCGTCGTTGCACCCTTCATCCCGGAGAACGGCCGTATAGACACCAAAGGCACCGGTGGCGCCGATCAGGGGCGCGCCACGGACAAACATCTCCTGGATGGCCTCGATCACATCATCCACGGTGTTGAGGTCCGCAACAACCAACTCATGGGGCAGCATTCGCTGGTCGATCACCTTCGCAATTTTTAAATCAGCATCAAACCAGATGGGACGCATCTGGGTACCGTCAACAAGCATTTGAATCTCCTTTCGATTCTTCGGGATCAGGGGCCGGGATGTGGAACAAACAGGGCACAAATCCGGCACAGGTACGATTTTGCGGCCCATCATACCATTGTCGTTCCGGTCGTCAACGATTATGTTGCCCAACTCTTGCCTTGACAAAGGTTTTGGCCATCATATAAAACCTAACATGATTTTTCGGGGCTCCCAGACAGAAACGGGGGCCAAAGATAACGGCGTGATACAAGGCAGGAGAACAACGGTATGGTTAAGGTTGGCATCATCGGCGGATCCGGGCTGGATGACCCAAAAATTCTTCACAACTCCCGGGAGATGACGGTAACGACTCCCCATGGAAGCCCCACTTCCCCCCTCACCTGCGGAACCATCGACGGAATCGATGTGGTGATCATAGCAAGGCACGGACGAAATCACGATCTCAGCCCCACCCAGGTAAACAACCGGGCCAACATCTTTGCCCTCAAGGAGCAGGGGGTGACCGCGATTCTCTCCACCACGGCCTGCGGCAGCCTGAGACAGGAGATCGACCGGGGGGATCTCGTGATCCTGGACCAGTTCATCGATTTTACCCGGTTCAGGAAAAACACCTTCCACGACTCTTTTAAGAAAGGGGTGGTCCACACCTCCATGGCCGAGCCCTTTGACAAGGACCTGAGACGGCTGCTCTATCAGACCGCCGTTGACCAGGGGGTGAGGGTCCATGAAAAAGGAACGGTGGTGACCATTGAAGGCCCGCGCTTTTCAACAAGGGCCGAGTCAAAGATGTTCAGAATGTGGGGAGGGGACGTGATCAACATGTCCATCGCCCCTGAAGCAATGCTTGCCTGTGAGGCCGGCATCCCCTATGCCTCGGTGGCCATGTCCACGGACTACGACTGCTGGAAGGAGGATGAGGCGCCGGTTTCCTGGGAGGAGATCCTCGAGGTGTTCAACGCCAATGCACAGCGTGTAAAAGCGCTTTTAATCGCGGCCGTTTCCGGGCTAAAAAATAATTATGGACGTTCGCAATCGAATTGATACCAGCGTTGCCGATTATAATTAAAAACCGAGCTCAATTCAGATACGATGAGCGAAAAACAACCAGGTGAGACAATGGATATAAAGAGCAAAATACGATCAATACCGGGCTGGCCCATCGAAGGGGTGACCTTCCGGGATATTACAACCCTGATGCAGAATCCCGACGCAAACAGAAAAGCCACGGACATCTTTTTTGACCGGTACAAAAACATGGATATCGACAAGGTCGTTGGGATCGATGCCAGGGGATTCGTCTTTGGCGCCATCCTGGCCCACCAGCTCCACGTGGGATTCATACCCGTGCGGAAAAAGGGCAAACTGCCCCACAAGACCATCAGCGAGTCCTACAGCCTCGAGTACGGCCAGGACACCCTGGAGATCCACGAGGATGCCATTGACAAAGGGGAACGGGTGGTGATCATGGACGATCTCATTGCCACGGGCGGCACCATCGGCGCCACGGTGAAACTCGTGGAGAAGATCGGCGGCGACATCGTGGAGTGTGCCTTTGTGGTGGAGCTTCCCGATCTCAACGGCAGGGAAAAGCTGAACGGCCACAAGATCTTCTCCATCGTCGAGTTTGAAGGAGACTGATAGGTTTTTTCAGCGCCATTGCCCCGGTTGGGTGGGGCAATGGCGTGGTGAAACAACGATCAAGCCTTGATCTTTCCGGCCCTGACGCCCTTTAAATAGTTCATGCAGAAGTTGTCGTTGCCCTTGAGCATCTCACAGGTGTTGAGCACCGCCATGATTTCGGTGTCCAGGGGATCCATGATGGCTGAATCAAACCCGTGGGCCATCATCAGGGCAAGGAAGTTCCGGTTGATGATCTTTCGCTGGGGAAGTCCGTAGGAGATGTTGGACAGCCCCCCGGTGGTGTGAACCCCGGAAAGATCCGTCATGATGGCCTGAACCGCCTCCATGGCGATGTTGCCGTTGTTGGCGTCGACGCTCATGGGCTGGATCAGGGGATCGATGAAGATGTCGTCCCGTTTCATGCCGATCTTCTCAAGCTCCTCCACGAGTTTGGTGGCCCTGCCAACGATGTCGGCGACCGACTTGGGCATGCCGGAATCGTCCATGCACAGCGCTATGACCTTGCACTCCTTGCCGTCGAGAAAAGGCATCATGGCATCGAACCGGTCTTTCTCAAGGCTGATGGAGTTGACCATGGGGGTCTTGTCCACCATGGCGTAGGCCATCTCCAGGATGGCGGGATCCGGGCTGTCCAGGCAGAGGGGAAGGTCGGTACCCTCCTGGACCACCTCCAGGAGCCACTTCATATCCTCCTCTTCATGGCCGATGCGGGCCCCGGCATTCACGTCGATGTAGGTGGCGCCACATGCCTGCTGGTTTTTGACATCTTCCCTGATATAGTCGGCATCCCTGTCAATGACCGCCGCCTGAACCTTTTTCAGGGTGGTGTTGATTCTCTCTCCAATGACTGTAAACATGGGTATCTTCTCCGGTTAATGGTTTTCTATGCTGATTTCCTGAGCAGGGTCTTGGCAAGCTTGCTTGCGGAACCCGCATCCGGGGCATATCCGTCCGCACCGATCTCGTCCGCAAAGGTCTGATTCACGGGCGCGCCCTTATCAAGGGCCTCCTTCACAAGGGTTTCAAGTTTTTCACCGTCTCCTGTGAGCAGTACCTCCAAAAGTTCTTTGTAATCAGACATCTGGTTCTCCATTTAAAATCGTTTAATATTTTTGCGGCCGTTAAGGAAAGGCGCTTACCTTTCCATGGGCCATGGGCTGTGTTAATTAACGTTCCCGGCCAAAAGGCGAGTTTGTCAGGCCTTGGCCGCGATATACGCCTTGAGATCCTTTTCAACGGCAGGATCGATGTCGGGCTTCACATAGGCGGCAAGGCGATCCTTGACATGTTTTTCCGCCGCCTTTATGACATCCGCCCTTCCGTTGCCGTTCCACTTCTCATAGGTTTCCCGGACCGATACCTTTGGCATGAAAAATTCAGTCCGGCACCGTTTGGCCGTCATGGGCTCCATGAGAAAGCTGCCGCCGCAGCCGACCCGGTCGATGGCATCGAGGGCCAGGGTTTCATCGCTGATCTCCACCGGGGAAACGGCCCGTTTCACCATGCCGCCGATCTCCTCATCCAGGACAAACTTTTCAAAGCTCATCTCCGTGTAGGAACCGAGGATGCCGCAGGCCTGGTGCATGTAGTGGGCGCCCGATGCAAGGCTCAGGGCGATGTTGAGGGAAGATTCGATTCCCGCCTGCATGTCCGGGAAATGGGCATCGGTCAAGCCCCCGCCGTACCGGCAGGGAAGACCGTAATACCGGGACATCTGGGTTGATATGGCCATGAGCTTGACAAGCTCGGGGCTTCCGATGGAGGCGCTGCAAAAACGAAGGTCCGCCGAACAGGAGGTGCCGCCGAACACACAGGGCACCCCGGGGTTGACCAGCTGGGCCAGGACGATGCCGGCCAGGCTTTCGGCCATCTCAAGGACGGCGGTGCCGGCCAGGGTGATGGGACCGCTCAGGCCCGCCATGACCATGCTTGAGATAAGAAGCGCCTGTCCGCCCCGGGCCAGCTCGATCAAGCCGCCCGCGGCTTCCGGGGTGTAGGTAAGGGGGGAGGTGGGGTTGATCGATACGATGGAAACCGGGGACGCCGTGGCCGCCTCCCGGCTGCCCCAGACAATGGATGCCATCTCCAGGGTCTCTATGGCGTTCTCCCGGGAGCAGGGATTTGTGGTAACAGGCATGTCGCTCATGGTGAAGCAGGCGGCAAGAAGCTCTGCCGTGGCTGTCCCGGGATCGATATCCTTGGGCGGCACCATGGAGCTTGCGATCATGTCAAGATGGGGGGAAGTCTGAACAAGCTTGCAGAGATTATCGGCATCCGCCATGGTGGCGGCGCGGCTGTCGCCTGCGGCATCAACGATGAACGGAGCACCCCAGCCCGGACTCAGGACAAAATGCTCCCCTCCGATCCGGACCGATTTTTCAGGGTTCCTGGCACGGATGGTAAATTCGGACGGTGCCGTCTTCAGCGCGTTCATCACCTGCTCTTCCTCGAAGAACACCTTGTTTCCATCCACCCGGAAACCGTTCTGCCTGAAGATCTCCACGGCTTCGGGTTCGTTGAAGAGGACCCCGGTCCTGTTCAGGACCTCCATACAAGCACTGTGCAAACGTTCCGTCCGGGCCCTGTCAAGGGACTGCAACCTGTTCAGCATAATCTGGCAACTCCTTTGGTTTTGTTTCAACCCGTTGCTCACGGGCTTTGTTACTCCTCAAAAACGCCGTCTCGTCTATTTTTCAGTAAAACAGAGCAACTTGCGTGCCAAAAACGGGGTTCCCCCCGGGGAAGGGGATAGAACGGCGCTGTGCCGGATTATTGGTCATGACAGCCCCCCGGCGATTGATGCAAAAACGCATCAACAAACAGCTGAAAAGCGCTGTATGCGGCCTTTTAGGAGAGGTAAAACCGGAAAATGCGTTTTTGCATCACGGCTAAAAACGGCAGTGCCCGGCCCCCGGTTGGTTCCAGGAGGGGCAAACCCAATGCAATTTTGCATCAAAAGCAATGGACTTTGGCGGGGATTAAGATTGACTTGCCCTCCTCCATTAGTTATTTTGGGCGCTTAGCGGAATATCGAGATGGTTGGGATTCTTTGAATTTGTTTCCCGTGATCCCAAGGAAAAGAACAGGATGTACAGTCATTCGGATATGTTCAACAATACAAGGCGCCGGTTTCGTTCAGGCCAAGGATGTGACAATGGACCAGATTCTTAATTCTTCGCCGGACGGCATCTGGATATGGGACGGGTTCGGCCGGGTGATCGCGGTGAACAAGACCGCGGAGAAGTTAGGCGCGGTCAAGGAGAGCGCCTTGATCGGCAAATGTTACCTCGAACTGATCAGGGACGGGATTTACGACCATTCCGTGGCCCACAATATATTCAGGACCAAAAAAAAGGCCGTGGTCCGGGCGGAGGCCATGCGGACCGGGATCGTGACAATCAACACCGGCACCCCCCACGTGGACGACCGGGGGGAGATTTTCCGCATCGTGGTCAAGGAACAGGATATCTCCCGCCTGAACCCTGGGGAGACCCGGCGGATCAAGGCCGAAACGGATGAGGAATTCACCGATCCCGGCATGGTCCGGCTCGGTCCCCATGAAGTAGTGGCCGGGAACCCCAGGTACCGGCAGGTCCTGGGAACAAGCTTCAAGCTTGCCGGCTCCGGGGTCTCAAAGATCCTTGTCCTGGGAGACTCCGGCACGGGCAAGGGCCTTCTGGCAAAGCTGATCCACGAAAAGAGCCCCAGGAGAGACAACTCCTTTGTCCAGCTCAACTGCGCCGCAGTTCCGGAGAACCTGCTGGAGGCCGAGCTGTTCGGTTACGAGGACGGGGCCTTCACCGGCGCCAGAAAGCAGGGCAAGGCCGGGCTGTTCGAAATCGCCCATGGGGGCACCCTGTTTCTGGATGAGATCGGGGAGCTTCCCCTGTCCCTCCAGGCAAAACTGTTGAAATACCTGGACGATTTTCAGATCACCCGGCTCGGCGGCACCCGGGCGAAAAAGGTCGACTGCACGGTGATCGCGGCCACCAACCGTGACCCCAGGGCCCTTGTTGCCCAAGGCAGGTTCCGGGAGGATCTTCTCTACCGGATCAACGCCTTCACCGTCAGGATTCCACCCCTGAAGGATCGCCCCGAGGACATCTTCGGGCTTGTGACCCACTATCTTGACAAATACAACCACCGGTACGGCCGGCATCGATGCATCTCTCCCCAGCTGATCGGCCAGCTCCGGTCCTACCCGTTTCCCGGTAATGTGCGCGAGCTGAAAAACATCATCAAACGGATCGTGGTCCTGGGCGAAACCGATGCCCTGGACGAGGGCATCTTAAATATTATGGGGCGCCAGCCCCCAAAGGCGTCGGCGTGCTTTCTCAAGGAGCAGATGCATGACTTTGAAAAAAAGATATTGATCAAGGCCATGTCCCTTAACACCACCACCCGGGCCATGGGCGAATACCTGGGGATTGACCAGTCAAGTGTGGTGAGGAAGTTGAAAAAACACGGGCTTGCACTCAAAAAGAAGCAGGGCCTTTAATCACAGGGCCCCCTTTTTCCGGCAAATTTCCCGCACCCCATTCATCACCGTGCCAAGGTCCATGCTTTTGATCTCCCTGTCCGCCATCACAAGTTTCCCGTCAATGACGGACGCTGCAACATCACTGCCCGCTGCGGAATAGACCAGGTGGGAATAGGGATTGTACATGGGCACAAGATGGCGGCCGGACAGGTCCACCACGATGATGTCGGCCCGCTTGCCCGTCTCAAGGGAGCCTGTGATCCCGTCCAGCCCCAGGACCCTTGCCCCGTTGATGGTCGCCATTTTTACCGCGGTTTCGGCATTGATCACCTCCGGGTCCATGGCAAAGACCTTGTGGAGCTTTGCCGCGGTATCCATCTCACAGAACAGGTCAAGATCGCCGTTGCTTGCCCCGGCGTCCGTGCCAAGCCCCACGATGACACCGCGCCCAAGGAGCCGGGGGATGGGCGCCACCCCTGAGGCGCACGCCATGTCGCTCTCCGGACAATGGACCACCTTGACATCATAATGCTTATAAAGCGCCATGTCGTTTTCGGTCAAATGGATGGAGTGGCAGGCCACAAGACCGGGGCCAAGGAGCCCAAGGCTCTCAAGGAACCCGGCCGGGCTCCTGCCATGCATTTTTTCGATCTGTGAAACCTCTTTTTCCGTCTCCGCGACCGGCATTACCAGGGGGACCCCATGTTTTCCCGCAAGGGCCGCCGCCCCTTGCAACTGCCCGGAAGACGCTTCGGCCACGGAAGGCAGACCCACCGCCACCGTCACCAGGGCATGGTTGCCCAATCGGGCCGGAAGAGTGTCACCCCGGTCCCCCCCGGCCGCCAAACCGGTGAAAAGCTCACCCACCACTGCCCTCAGGCCGGTGGTTGATGCGGCCCTTGCCACCTCCTCCCCGAACCGGTAGCTGTCGCAGAAGCAGGTGGTTCCGGAGAGGATCATCTCGGCACAGGCCAGCAAGCTGCCCATGTATACCGATTCCCGGGCAAGGCGTTCATCCGTGGGAGAAACATGGCGATTGAGCCACGCCATGGGGGGAAGACCACATGCAAGGCCCCGGAACAGGGTCATGGGGGCATGGGTGTGGCAGTTGACCAGGCCCGGCATGATGATCCCGCCCCGGGCATCGATCTCCGTTTCCGCCCCCGGCTGGGGCAAGGTGTCCTGGCTGCCCATGGCCGCGATACATTCCTTGTCCACGCCCACCCATCCCTGATGGAGGATCTCCATCCCTTTGTTCATTGTCAATACAATGCCGTTTTTCACAACAAGATCCATGGGGTATCCGTCCATTGCGCCATTGATTTTTACAGGGGGATCAATCCTCTTTTTCTATAGCGGCTAACCCGGTATTATTCAAGCAAAGAACATGCTTCTTATCAATTTTCCCAATTCTCCCGCTTGACAAACCGGGACGTCCCCTCTATCTCTTAATATAGATCATCCCCCTAAAAAATTAAGGAGATACCCATGGCAGAGACCACCATGCCCAGGTTGACGGATGCCCTTGGCGCCATTGAAGACGGCATCTACATCATCAATGACGATTTTGTCATCACGTACATGAACAAGGCAATGGTTTCCCTCTTTGGCGAGGGGATGGAGAAGAAATGTTACTCCGTCATCAACAATGAAAGGGGGGTCTGCCCATGGTGCCGGGCCGGCCAGGTCTTTGACCGGCAAAAGACCCTCCATGGGGAGATGTTTCTTCCCAGGTTGCACAAATTCTTCCATGTCATTTCCATCCCCGTGACCAGCAGGAACGGCAGCAGATCCCAGTTGATGATCTATCGTGACATCACCCGCGCCAAGGCCCAGGAGGCGCGGCTGAGATCCTCTGAGGAGAATTACCGGCGGCTGTTCAACAATGTGGGCTGCGGAGTGTTCACCAGCAGCAAGCAGGGGCGGTTCCTGGACGTCAACCCCGCCCTTCTCGCCATGCTGGGGTACGAGGACAAAGAGGAGTTCCTGGGGCTCGACCTTGCCACCCAGGTTTACCGTGACCCAAGTGACAGGAAGGCCTACCAGGATATCGTCGAGAAAAAGGGAAAGGTGGTGGACTATGAGGTGAAGTGGAAAAAGCGGGACGGGTCCATTATCCAGGTGCTCATGACCACCCATGTGCGCTACGATGACACGGGGAATGTCCTGGGATACGAGGGCATCATCGTGGATCTCGATGAACGCCTCAGGATGGAGCGCAAGCTGAACGAAACCCGCCAGCATCTTCTGCAGTCGGAAAAGCTTGCGGCCATGGGACGCCTCACCTCCCAGATCGCCCATGAACTCAACAACCCCCTGTTCGGCATCATGAACACCCTGGAGTTGATGAAAACCGAAATTACTCCCGAAAGCAAGCGGCGAAGGCTCCTTGACATGTCCCTGTCCGAAACCGAACGCCTTGCCGACATGCTGAAAAAGATGCTCACCTTTTCGACCCCGGACCAGGTGGAGCGGGTCAACATCAACGTCAACACCATCCTTGAGGAAATTTTGCTGCTCTATGAAAAAAGGTTCCGGGAGAACAGCATCAAGATCGCCACCCTGTTCATGGAAGCCCCGGGCCATGTCTGCGCCTCCAAGGATCAACTGCGCCAGGTCTTTTTAAACATGTTTTCCAATGCTCTGGACGCCATGCCCAATGGAGGGAGGTTGACCCTTGCCACCACCCAGGACGGCCGGGGGATAAAAATCGACATCTCCGACACAGGGGTCGGCATTGAAGAAGCGCACCTTGAAAAGATCTTTGACTCCTTCTTTACCACCAAGCGGGAGAGCGTCAAGGGCGTGGGGCTGGGGCTTTCGGTCTGTTACGGGTTCATCAAGGACCACGGGGGAGATATCACGGTGAAAAGCATTCCGGGCAAGGGCACCACCTTTACCATCTCCCTGCCCCTTGCCGGGCAGCCGTGAGCCTGGAATGGGGCGGAAACAGGAGAATCCCGGTAAAACGATTTTTTCCATGAATTTACATGCGGTTTCAGGTATATACACTATGGAAGCGGAAAAAAAACGGTTAACCCGACAGCTAAAAGGAAGGGAAAATGAAGATTCTTGTTGTTGATGATGAGCTTGTCAGCAGAAAGAAGATGGAAACCATCCTGGACAAATTGGGGCGATGCACCGGGGTTGCAACCGGTGCCCAGGCCCTGGCCGTATTCTCCGGGGCCATTGAAAAAGGGAGGGGGTTCGGACTCGTCACCCTGGATATCTCCCTGCCCGACATGAGAGGCACCGAGGTGTTATCACGGCTACGGGAGATTGAAGAGGAGAACAACGTCCGGGAAGATGGAAAGGTCAAGATCCTGATGGTCACCTCCCATGCTGAGCAGGAAACGGTCCTGCTCAGCATTGTAGGGGGGTGTGACGACTATATCATCAAGCCGTTTTCCAAGGAGACCATGGATGAAAAGATAAGGAAGATAGGATTATGAATCGTCCGGTTTGGGCACCTTTTTTCTTTGCGGTTCTAACAGTGGTATTCCTTGTTCCGGCGCCTTTCCGGACCGCTTTTTCCCAACCGGGTGAAATGCATCGCATTTTTATCCTTCACAGCTATGAGAAGAACCATGTCTGCGGCCAGCCCCAGCACAACGGCGTGATTGCGGCCCTCACAACCGCAGGTTTTGAGGAGAACGCCGATTTTAAGGTCCGGGCCTATTACATGGACACCAAACGGACAAACAACACCCCCGCCCTCATTCAGCGCCAGGCCCGAAAGGCACTGGCCGCCATCCACCGATTCAAGCCCCATATTCTTGTTCCCCTGGATGACAACGCCTTCAGGACCGTGGCCCTGGAGCTTACGGATTCCCCCATGGCCATTGTTTTCTGCGGCCTGAACGGCCAGCCCGAAGCGTACAACAGGATCAAGCCGTTCATGGAGACACGACGGCAGCCGGGGCACAACATCACCGGCGTCTATGAAAAGCTCTACATCGCCGATGCCATCCGGGTCCACGCAAGGCTGCTGCCCGGCCTTGAAAAGGTGAGGATCTTTGTGGACACCTCCCCCACGGGGGACGCCATCCACAAGCAGATCCTCCTTGAGATGGAGAACGCATCCATCCCCTGCGACTGGGAAATCACCACCATAACGGATTGGGAGCAATATCAGCAGGCGATTCTCCAGGCAAACCGGGACCCTGCCACCGGCGCCATCTATCCTGCGGTGCTGCTGCTCAAGGATCCTGCCACCGGCGCCACCTATACCGCGCCTGAAATTTTTGCCTGGACCGTCAGGCATTCGAAAAAGCCCGAGATTCCCCTCAACTACTCCTTTGCCCACATGGGGCTCTTTGGCGGGGCGGCCGTGGATTTCCATGCCATGGGCGTCCAGGTGGGCCAGATGGTGGCACGCATCCTCAATGGCGCCCCCCCGGGCACCCTTCCCATCCAGGATGCCAGAAAATATGCCCTGGTGTTCAACCTTAAACGGGCAAGCCAACTGGGGATCACCATCCCTTCGGATATCCTCATGGCCGCGGACGAAGTGATCACTGAGTAGCATGGCGAAAAACAACCCTTCCATGACCCGGCAAAAGAAATTCTCCAATTTTCTGGTCGCTATACTTGTGGCATTGATTTTCCTCTCCCTCTCCCTGGTTGTGGGGGTGCTGTACAGCATCCTGAGCAGCAGCATGACCCGGGAATTTTTCCACGAACTCAAGCTCCGGCAATCCGAGGCGGCCATGGCTGTCCAGGACAGGGTGGAATCGATCAACTCCCAGCTTGCGTTTCTGGGACAGGACAATGCCGTCCGGATCGTTGTAATGCTTAGGGTCCACGGCCAGCTCCTCGAGATGATGGAGCGCCAGTATCCCCCGTCCCGGGGAGTTGTCTTCACCATCCTGGACCCAACGGAAAAAAAGTTCATTCCCGGGCTTCCGCCCCCCCTGGCCGACTGGATGGCCCAACTGGAAAACAAGGGGGCAGGCGCCCCTTCCCTGCCCTATGGCTTCCATCGTTTGAACAACCGGATCATCGCCGCTTTCTCCGTTCCCATCATGCGAAAAGAGAAACGGATCGCCAGCGGCTATGCCCTGTATGAAATAGGAAGAGACAGGGAGTTCTGGCAGCGGTTCGACACCCAGTACGGGGCCCGGCTCCTGGTGCGCACCCCGGAAGGGCTTGTGGATCTGAAGACCGGACAACGGGCTGCAATGGAAGGGGATGCCGACACCCACCTTTTTCACATGAAAAATCTGCCGGGCTTTCTCTTTGCCGCCTCCTCGGCAAGCCTCAAGGCGGACAAGCTCTCCCTGATCATCCTGCTGCTGATCCTGTGCAGCGCCATATTCGCCCTGACCCTGGCGGTCGGTTTCGCCATTGCAAGAAAGGTGAGCAATCCCCTGGAGCTGATGGCCGAGCAGGCCCAGATCATCGCCGGCAACCCCTCCAGACGCTATCTTGATGAAGATGCCATCCACCATGTGGAGTTCAGCAAGCTCGCCCAGGCCTTTAACCAGGTGCTCAAGAGCCTGTTCCACTCCCAGGACACCCTTGCCCGGCACAGGGACACCCTTGAAGAGCAGGTCAGGGAACAGACCCTTGAGCTGAGGCGCTCCCAGGCCATGCTCCAGACCATGCTGGACAGCCTTCCCTACGGGGTGATGATCATTGGAAAGGACCGGCGGATTCGCCATGCCAACCAGGCGGCCCTGGCCATGATGGAACTTAAAACCATGGACCAGATCCTGGGTGAGGTGTGTCACCGGACCATCTGCCCCGCCCGGGAGGGGGCCTGCCCCATCCTGGACCTCGGCCAGACCATTGACGCCAGCGAACAGATCCTGCTGACCCGGGACAGGGACGAGATCCCCATCCTCAAGACCGTGCTGCCCATCGTGCTCAATGGGGAGGAGGTGCTGCTGGAAGCCTTTGTGGATATCACCGAACGGCAGAAGGCCGATGCCGAGATCCGCCGGGCCAACCGGGCCCTGGAAAAGGCCCGGCAGGACGCCGAGGGAGCAAGCCTTGCCAAGAGTCAGTTCCTGGCCAACATGAGCCACGAAATCCGGACGCCCCTGAACGGCATCCTGGGCATGGCGGAACTTGCCCTTGATACGGGGCTCAACAGGGAACAGCAGGCCATTGTCGAGACCATCAACGAAGAGGCCAATTCCCTGCTCGAGGTGATCAACTTTGTCCTGGACTTTTCAAAAATCGAGGCCGGGAAAATCGAGCTGGAACGAATCCCTTTTGATGTGGGCAAGACCGTCAACTCGGTGGCCAGGCGGTTTGCCCTCCAGGCCGAACAAAAGGGCGTGGCCCTCACCGTCACCCTCCCCGGCACCCTGCCCCCAAGGCTTATGGGCGACCCTGCCCGGCTACGGCAGATATTGACCAATCTTGTGGGCAATGCCTTGAAATTTACCCACCAGGGGGAGATAGGTCTCAGGGCCGAGGGGGAAGCCGGGCCAGGCCGGAAATACAGGATGGCTTTTTCGGTCACGGATACCGGCATCGGGATCTCCCGGGACAAGCTTGCCACCATCTTTGACAGCTTTACCCAGGCGGACGGGTCAACCACCCGCAAATATGGCGGCACCGGCCTTGGCACCACCATCTCCAAGCAGCTGGCGCAACTCATGGGGGGCGCCATG
This sequence comes from Desulfobacteraceae bacterium, assembly GCA_024225635.1. Taxonomy (GTDB): domain Bacteria; phylum Desulfobacterota; class Desulfobacteria; order Desulfobacterales; family Desulfobacteraceae; genus Desulforapulum. The sequence continues at coordinate 30,826 of JAAEMK010001291.1, forward strand.
GATGTGGAGAGCGAACCGGGCAAGGGCTCGATATTCCGGTTCACCGTGGCCTTCGACCGCCCGGACGCCCTGGATAAGGAAGGGGCTGACCTGCCGGAAGAGGCAACCCGTATGGAGCATGATCCCCCGGGACTTTCGGTCCGGCCTGGAGAGAAACATAAGAAGGGGCACCTGCTTCTGGTGGAGGACTATCCGGTCAACCAGAAGGTGGCCATGGCCCACCTGACCCGTGCCGGCTACCGTGTGGATATTGCCGAAAACGGCCTGGAGGCGGTTGAAGCCTTTGGCCGGCACAGCTACGACCTGGTGCTCATGGATCTACAGATGCCGAAGATGGACGGCTACGAAGCCACCCGGGCGATCCGGGAGATTGAGAAAAACCGGGCCGCCCCGGACCGGCCCCCCGTGCCCATCATCGCCATGACAGCCCATGCCGTCAAAGGCTACCGGGAAAAATGCCTTGGCACGGGCATGAACGACTACATCACCAAACCCCTGGGCCGTGAAGCGCTCCTCGCCATGGTGGACCGCTGGGGGGCCGGCCATGCGGCCCCCGGGGTCCCGGCCAGGCCGGAGGAAGCGCCGCCCATGGCGCTTGAGCGGGCCATTGAGGAGTTCAACGGAAACAGGGAGCTTGTCCTGGAAATCCTTACCGAGTTTCTGGCCATTGCAAAGGATCAGGTCTCGGCCATGAGAAAGGCCCTGGCAGATAAGGATAAGGATGTGATAGAAAGAGAGGCCCACGCCATCAAGGGGGGAGCGGCCAACCTCACGGCGGACAGGCTTGCAGGCCTTGCCCATGAGCTTGAAAACGATCCGGGCACGGAGGCTTTGGCAAGGCTTGAAAATGAGATGGAACGACTGGCGGACCATGCCAGGGACCTGGGATGCCCCTGCTGAGTCGGGTAAAATGAGAAAGGGATAAAAGGCGGTACAAATGAAGGTATTGATCGTTGATGATGAACTGGTGAGCCGGAAAAAAATGGAGGTCCTGGTTCAAAGCCTCGGCTATGAACTGCTTGTGGGATCGAACGGTCTGGAGGCCTGGGAGATGTGGAAGGCCGAACGGCCCCGGCTGGTCATCACCGATTGGCTCATGCCGGGACTTGACGGCCCGGGGCTCTGCACCAGGATCCGCAAGGCCGAGGGCAGCCGCTACACCTACCTGATCATGGTCTCTGCCAAGACCGGCACCAAGGACTGTGTGAAAAGCATGAAGGCCGGGGCGGACGATTTCATCACCAAGCCCTTTATCAAGGAGGAGCTTGCGGTACGCATCCAGGCGGGCCAGCGCATCATCGGGTTTGAAACCCGGGACCTGGTGATCTTCTCCATGGCCAAGCTTGCGGAGTCAAGGGACCCTGAAACCGGCAACCACCTGGAACGGATACGCTTCTATTCCAGGACCCTTGCCAACGCCATGGCAGGCCTTGACGATCCCCACGGGGAGATCACCCCGGTGTTTATAGAGAACATCTTTCTGACAAGCCCCCTCCACGACATCGGCAAGATCGGCATCCCGGACTATGTACTGCTCAAGCCGGGACGGTTTGACGACGAAGAGTTCGAAATCATGAAGAGCCACGCCACCATCGGTTTCGAAACCCTGAACGAGGCCCTGAAACGCTATCCAAGGGCCGACTATCTCCGGATGAGTGCGGACATCGCCCTGTGCCACCATGAGAAATTTGACGGCACCGGCTATCCCCAGGGGCTTTCCGGTGAAAAGATTCCCCTGTCGGCAAGGATCGTGGCCCTGGCCGATGTTTACGACGCCCTGATCAGCAAGCGGGTCTACAAGCAGGGCATGGCCCATGACATGGCCCGGGACATCATCCTCAAGGGAAACGGCAGGCATTTCGATCCCAGGGTGGTTGAGGGCTTCCTTGCCTGTGAAGAGGAGTTCATCCAGATTTTCAACCGGTATAAGAGTTGACCCCTAACGGCCGGATCGTTCCCACCCGGGATGGGGCGCGCCCCGTTTGGCCCACCACCGTTTGATCATCTCGGAGGCGTTGGTGGAATAGACCCCTGATATCACGAGGCCCCCTCCGATAAAGAGTGAGGGCGTGACGGCCTCGCCCAGGATGAGCCAGGCAAAGAGGATGGCGGAGATGGGCACGAAATTGATAAAAACGCTCGCCTTCATGGGACCGATCCTGCTGATCCCCTCGTAGTACCAGAAGAAACCGAGCACGGTGCCGAAGAACCCCAGGTAAAAAAGGCTGCACCAGTCCGCCATGGACCAGGCCCCCATGGTTGCAAGATCTCCCTTGACCAGAGCGGCAACCCCCAGCAGCAGTGCGCCGATCACGGAAGAGTAACAGACCGAAGCCACCGGGGACATATTCCCCATGACCGATTTCCCAATGAGGGAATAGGCCACCCAGCTCAGAACGCAGCCGCAGATCAACATCTCCCCATGCCCGATATCGTAGCTGACAAGGTCCAGCACATGGCCGTTGGAGATCACCACCAGGGCGCCGGTGACGGACATGAAAATCCCAAGCCCCTTGATGGGGGTGAGCCTCTCCTTGAAGATAACGGCGGACAGCAGGCTGATGATGATGGGGTTGGTTGCGATGATCAGGGAAGCCCTGCCCGCATTGATGTAATGAAGGCCGGTGAAAAAAAGGATATTGTAGGCAAACACCCCGGTACAGCCCAATAGAAACAGGGGAAGGATCTGCTCCCGACCCACACGTGGGAGCCTCCCCTCAAGGCGTCTTGTGAGACCCAGGAGAAAGACGGAAGCGATGGTAAAGCGAACAAAGGCGGCATCCAGGGGGTTGACATGGGCGGCAAGGGATTTTCCCGCAATAAAGGTGCCTCCCCAGAAAATGGCGGTCAAGAGCAGTTTTACGTAGATCAAAGCGTGCCTCTCCTTTTGCTGAAAGATTGTCAAAGGGTATTTATATATCTTTCCACCGAAGGATAGGCAAGTCTTTCTCCTTGCCTGGGAATAAAGCTCGTTTTTATTTTAACGGCAGGCTGGGATCAGGGCATCCGCCCCACCGTGACAGACTCTCCCCACAGGCTTGAAAGCACGGTTTCAACGGTGGGTGAACCGCTGGTCCAGAAGGCCGCGGCCCCCGGCCCCTCCCTGGAAGTGAGCAGACCCCTGGCGGACAGGGCCCGGCAGACCTGGCGTGAGACCGCCTCGCCCGTATCGATGATCCTTATCCCTTCCCCTGCCATCTCCCGGATCAGGGGAGCCAGAAAAGGATAGTGGGTACACCCCAGGACAATGGTATCCGCGCCTTTCTCAAGCAGGGGGGTGAGGTAACGGTCCAGCAGGGCACGGGTCTTGGGAGTGGTAAACGCCATGGCCTCCACCTGCTCCATCAGGCCGGGGCAGCCCTGGACCTCCACCCGTGCTCCTTTGCAGAAGCGGTGAATCAGGTTATGAAAGGAGGAGCTCTTCAGGGTTTCGGTGGTTGCCAGCACCCCCACGATCCCGTTTGCTGTCGCGGCCAGGGCCGGTTTCACTCCAGGCTCGATGCCGATGAAGGGGACGGGGAACAGGGATCTCAATCTGGCGATGGAGGTGACGGTGGCCGTGTTGCACGCAACCACAACCGCCTTGACCCTGTGCTCCAGAAGAAATCGGGTCAGATAGACGGCCCGCTCTTCAACATAGTGCGGGGACCTGTTGCCATAGGGGGCGTAGCCCGCGTCCGACACGTAGATGAGGTCTTCCCGGGGAAGCTGCCGCCGGATCCAGCGAAGTACGGACACGCCGCCCACGCCGGAGTCGAAAACCCCCAGGGGATTGTCGTTTGCCGCTGTTTTCATTGTCACCCCTTTGCCCTCCTCCATCATCTCCAGACCGTTCATTTCCCTTTTGGGAATCATTTCGCTTTTGGAAATCATTCCCTGGAGGGGGGTATACCCTGGAATCCGGCCGGTTTCAAGGGTTTATTCCGGTCAAAACCATGCATTGGATGATGACAAATTTCACCGTTTATGCTATTGGAGCTCTTTCAATTACCGGTTTATCGGCAAAAATGGTTGACCCGTCTCAACGACCGGGTTATAGGCTAAAATTGTTTACCAGGATGAAACACAAGGCATATGAGTCACAGAGTCGCTATAAACGGATATGGAAGAATCGGACGTTCGGTACTTCGCGCCCTTTACGAATCCCACCACTTTCGCGCCCTTGAGATCGTCGGCATCAACGAGCTTTCAGATGCCAGGACCATGGCCCATTTGACAAAATACGACACCACCCACGGCAGGTTCTCCGGCGAAGTTACGATCTGCGGCAACGACCTCTATGTGAACAACACCAAAATCCGCCTTTCCCATGAACCCGACATCCAGCGCCTGCCCTGGGCAGACCTTGGGGTGGACGTGGTGCTGGAGTGCACCGGGACCTTCACCCAAAGGGAACGGGCCGAGCTGCACATCAAAAGCGGGGCGAAAAAGGTGATCTTCTCCCAGCCGGCCGAGGATGATGTGGATGCCACCATTGTCTACGGCATCAATGACAACACCCTTGACGCCCGCCACCGGGTGATCTCCAACGCCTCCTGCACCACCAACTGCAGCGTTCCGATACTCAAGGTGCTGAACGACGCCCTGGGCATCGAATCGGGCATCATCACCACCATCCACTCGGTCATGAACGACCAGCCCGTGATCGATGCCTACCACCACCACGACCTTCGGCGCACCCGGTGTGCCGGCCAGTCGATAATTCCCGTTGATACGGAACTTGCCAAGGGCATCGACCGGATACTGCCGGAACTTTCCGGCCGGTTCCAGGCGGTATCCATGCGGGTGCCCACCATCAACGTATCGGCCCTGGACATCACGGTAGTAGTCTCCAAACCCACCAGCGTCACCCAGGTGAACCAAATATTGAAAACAGCGACCCAGGGACGCCTCTCCGGCATCCTCGGCTATACGGAAGAACCCCTTGCCTCCTGCGATTTTAACCATGATTCACGATCCTCGGTGGTGGACGGCTGCCAGACCCGGGTCAGCGGCAACACCCTGGTGAAAATCCTTGCCTGGTTTGACAACGAATGGGGCTATGCCAACCGGATGCTCGACACTGCGGCGGCCCTCCTGGAAAAAAGCGCGTCCTGATCCCCTGCCGGTTTTCACCATGAAATTCACTTCATGAAGGGGGGAATGCCCTTATCGGGAATCCCCCTAAATGGTGAGACCGGCTTCCCCGGATAACATGCTCAAGGGACCCCGTGTCAAGTGTGTAGACCTGACCCCGATGGAGACTGACCCTGGTTCGCCAATGTAGCCCTGCCCCTCCGGTTCGTTACCTTTGTTTTATCGCTGTATAACGTTCATCTAATAAACCATCGATACATATTGAATCCGGCTTGACGGCTGAACAAATCTATAATAAATAAAATAAGTAGATTACCCCCAAAAATTTAGGAGGGATGCGTTATGGAAGATACCTTGACCGTATTTACCGCGAGCAAATACTGCAACGTTTCATCTAAAACCATCATCAACTGGGTCGAGGCCGGCCATATCAAGGCGTACAAGACCGTGGGCGGCCATCGACGAATCAAAAAAGCCGATCTTTTAAGTTTCATGGAGCACCAGGGGATCCCCATTCCCGATGAAAAGAGCGGAGAGGGACGAAAAAAGATCCTGGTGGTGGACGACGACATGATCATCGTGGAGTCCATCGTCCAGGCCCTGGAGGAGGATGAGTTCGACTACGAGGTGGTCTCCGCCTCGGACGGGTTTGAGGCCGGTCTCCAGGTCAAGCATTTCAGCCCCGACCTTCTGATCCTGGACATCATGATGCCCGACATCAAGGGGTACGAGGTGTGCAAAAAGATCAAGTCGGATCCCGAAACCCGGAATATCAAGATCATCGTCCTGTCGGCCTACCTGGACGACGAAAAGTTCAAGACCATGAAGGAGAACGGAGCGGATATCTGCTTTTCCAAGCCCCTGCCCCTGGCCCGGCTCAAATCGGAAGTCGCAACCCTGCTTGGATTAAAATAGAAGGAGGTACGTCATGAACCTAAGAGACGCATTGGATCAAAAGCGATTTGTCGTAACGTCTGAAATCCAGGCTCCCCTCGGCGATGACGATCCCGAACTGCTGGTCGACAGCCTCAGTCGGGTAAGGGGCCGGGTGGACGGGGTGTCCGTATCCGAGGTCGAGCTTCAGGGAGTTGTGGGTGATACCATCAAGACCTGCGATATTTTGAACAAAAACCGTTTCACCCCCATCTACCAGACCACCACCCGGGACAAGAACCGGTTCCAGCTCCAGAAGGACCTGGCCGCCGCCCATGGGATCGGCGTGGAAAACCTCCTGGTCTTTACCGAGGATTACCGGATCTCCGGGGACACCCTCCAGGAAACCATGTTTTTCCATGTGGACTCGGGAAAGCTCGCCTCCGTGCTCAACCACATGAAGGATGGCCAGACCATTGACGGAAAAGCACTGCCGGACAGGATGGAGTTCACCCTCGGGTCCGGGGTGGCCACCCCCTGGGGAAAACCTGTGAGCAAAAAGGGCATGGAGGAGATGGAGGAGATGATGAACCTGAACACGGGATATTTCCTCACCACCCCGATCTTTGACCTGGACCAGTTTGAACGCTTCATGAAACAGGTCAACACATTCCAGATCCCGGTGATCGCCGAGGTGATGATCCTCAGGACCGCGGGCATGGGAAAATTTCTGAACCGCCACTTTCGTTCAGGCCTCGTGCCGGAGTGGGCCATCCAGAAGCTTTTGAAAGCGCCGGACAAGGTAAAGGCCAGCATCGAGCTTTTCGCGGATACGGTCAACGGGTTGCGGCACCTGTGCCAGGGCGTGCACATCATCACCATCGGAGGGCAGGACCGGCTTGCCCATTATCTTAATGCGGCCAGATTAGGATAAAAGGAGTCAGCAATGGCAAGGGTAATTGACATTGACGATAGTACGTGTGAATTAAAGGAAAAAATCTCCCACCTCCTGCCGGATGCCAACCTCGATCTCTGCCTCACCTGCGGCACCTGTACCGGCGGCTGTCCCGCCTCGGAACAATACGACATGGACCCGAGGCGATTTTTGCGAATGGTGTTGCTGGGCATGGACGACGAGGTGATGAACTCGCCATGGACATGGGTCTGCACCATGTGCGCACGGTGCAAGCATGCCTGTCCCATGGATATCGACATCCCCAAGATGATCTACAGCATACGGGCAAGCGTCCCCCGGGAGGAGCGGCCCAAGGGCATCCGGGGCTCCTGCGACCAGCACATTAAGGCGGGGAACGCCATGGGCGTGCCCAGGGATGATTTCATCTTCACCGTGGAGGATGTGGCGGAGGAGATCCGGGAGAATCAGCCCGATTTCAAGGATCTCATGGTCACGGTGGACAGACAGGGGGCGGCCATGGTGCTGAACCAGAACTCCAGGGAACCTGTTACCGAGCCCGACGAGCTGGGCCCGTTGTGGAAGATCCTTCACCTGGTGGATGCCGACTGGACCTATCCGTCGGTGATGTGGGCCGGCGAGAACTACTGCATGTTCCTGGCCGACGACGAGGGGTGGCGGTACATCCTGGAGGAGTTCGTCTACCACGTGGACGTGAACCTGAAAAGCCCCATGGTGGTCAACACCGAGTGAGGCCATTCCTACTATGCAATCCTGGAAGGGTTGCGAAAATACAAGATCGACCATAAATTCAAGCTGGTCACCATCATCGAACTCTATGCCCAATGGATACGGGAGGGCAAGCTTCCGGTCAACTCCGACTGGAACCGGGACCTCAAGGTCAAGTTCACGGTTCAGGACCCCTGCAACATCGGGCGGAAGATCGGCACCAACCGGATCGTGGACGACCTTCGCTTTGTGCTGAAGACAGCCGTGGGCGAGAAGAATTTCCGGGAAATGTATCCCAACCGCGCCAACAACTTCTGCTGCGGCGGCGGGGGCGGCGCCCTCCAGGCCGGGCACACGGACCAGCGCAAGGCATACGGAAAGACAAAATTCGACCAGATCATGGAAACAGGTGCCCAATATGTACTCGCCCCCTGCCACAACTGCCACTCCCAGATCGAGGACATGGGCTCCCAGTACGGAGGCAGCTACCACGTGGTCCACCTCTGGACCATCCTCTGCCTTGCCATGGGCATTCTTGACGAGAACGAACGAACCTATCTTGGACCCGACCTGGCCATGGTGGGCCTCTAACAAAGGAGGGATACAATGGGTGAAAACAAGAGAGGATCAGTGCTGGTGGTGGGCGCCGGCATCGCGGGTATCCAGGCGGCCCTTGATCTTGCCGATTCGGGCTTCCTTGTCCATCTTGTGGACAAGAGTTCCGCCATCGGCGGGGTCATGGCCCAGCTGGACAAGACCTTTCCCACCAATGACTGCTCCATGTGCATCATCTCCCCAAAGCTTGTTGAGGCGGGACGGCATCTCAACATAGAGCTGTCCACCATGACCCGGATCAAGGAGGTCACGGGGGAGGCCGGGGATTTCACGGTCTCCATCCTTGGGGAACCAAGATACATCGATCTTGAGAAATGCACGGCCTGCGGAGAGTGCGCCAAGGTGTGCCCGGTGGAGCTGCCAAGCCAATTTGACGAGAATCTGTGCGGCAAAAAGGCGGCATTCAAGCTCTACCCCCAGGCCATGCCATCGGCATTTGCCATCGACAAGGGGGACAGGGCCCCCTGCACCCTTGCCTGCCCGGCCGGCATCAATGTCCAGGGCTATGTCCAGATGGTGAAACAGGGACGGTACGACCGCGCCCTTGAGATCATCATGGACAAGCTTCCTTTACCGGGCATCCTGGGCCGGATCTGCCCCCACGGCTGCGAAACCGCCTGCCGCAGAAACGAGGTGGACCAGGCCGTCGCCATCCGGGATCTCAAGCGGCTTGCCGCGGACAGGTTCGATCCAAGGGAGGTGAAGATCGACCGACCCGCTCCCACGGGCAAACGGGTGGCCGTCATCGGATCGGGGCCCGCCGGCCTGTCCGCCGCCTATCACCTGGCCCGGAAAGGAATCGGCGCCACCATTTTCGAGGCCCTTCCCAAGCCAGGGGGCATGCTCAGGGTGGGCATCCCGGAACACCGGCTGCCCCGGGAGATCATCGACATAGAGATGGAGGTGATCACCAACCTGGGGGTGGAACTCCGCCTCAACTCGCCCCTGGGGGAGGGTCTCACAGTGGACACCCTGCTCTCGGACGGGTTTGACGCCGTGTTCCTTGCCATGGGCGCTCATCAGGGCATCGCCCTTGGCGTCAAGGGCGAGGAGATGGACGGGGTCTGCCAGGGGGTTAAATTCCTGCGAAGGATGAACCTTGGCGAAACCATTGAGGTGGGCAAACAGGTGGCGGTCATCGGCGGCGGCAATGTCGCCATTGACGTGGCCAGGAGCGCCCTGCGCCTGGGGGCGGACGCCGTGACCCTTGTCTACCGGCGCACCCGGACAGAGATGCCGGCCTGGGAGGAGGAGATCCATGCCGCCGAGGACGAGGGGGTCGAGATCGTCTACCTGGCCGCGCCCCAGGAGGTGCTGGGGGAGACCGGCCGGGTCACGGGCCTGGGATGCATCAGGATGGAACTTGGAGAGCCGGACAGTTCCGGCAGGCGACGCCCGGTTCCCGTTCCCGGCTCCGAGTTTGAGATCACGGCCGACCAGATTATCCCGGCCATCGGCCAGAAGCCCGACCTCTCGATCATGAAGGCCCTCGGGGAGATTAAGATGACCGCCTGGGGCACGGCCCTGGTGGATCCCGACACCCATGCAACCACACGGGCCGGGGTGTTTGCCGGCGGGGATTTCCAGACAGGTCCCGGGGTGGCCATCGGCGCCGTTGCGGCCGGCATGAACGCGGCATCGGCCATGGCCCGCTATCTTGCGGGGGAGACCTCCCTCAAGGGAGAAGCGCCATTGGAAGCTGCGGCGTCCCCGGAGGATGCCCCCGATTATCTGCCGATCCCGCCGGATCTCCCGCAACAGCCCCGGGCCCAAATGCCGGAACTGTCCCTGGCAGAACGCCGGGGCAATTTCCGGGAGGTGGAGCTAGGCCTTGCCGAAGACGAAGGGCAGCTGGAGGCCGACCGCTGCCTCAACTGCGGCTTCTGTTCCGAGTGCATGGCCTGTGTGGACGCCTGCCTTGCCAAGGCCGTGGATCACACCATGATACCTGAACGAAAGCAGCTGTCCGTGGGGGCCATCATCCTCTCCCCGGGCTTCACCCCCTTTGACCCGTCCGTCTACGACACCTACGGGTACGGCACCCTTCCCAACGTGGTCACCAGCATCGAGTTTGAACGGCTGTTATCGGCGTCGGGTCCCTATCTTGGGCACCTGGTGAGGCCCTCGGACCAAAAGGAACCCAGGAAGATCGCCTGGCTCCAGTGCGTGGGATCGAGGGATATCAACAAGGGAGACCACAGCTACTGCTCCGGGGTGTGCTGCATGTACGCCAACAAGCAGGCCGTCATCGCAAAGGAACACAGCGAAACCGAGCTTGATACCGCCATCTTTTTCATGGACATGAGAACCCACGGCAAGGAGTTTGACGCCTACAACATCCGGGCCCAGGACGAAAGCGGGGTGCGGTGCATCCGCTCCAGGATTCACAGTATCTTTCCCCACAGGGATGACACCCTCAAGATCGTCTATGCCACCGAGCCCGGCTCAACCGTGGAGGAGATCTTCGATATGGTGGTCCTCTCCGTTGGCCTTGCCCCGCCCAAGGATGCGAACGCCCTTGCCCAATCCATGGGGATCGAGCTCAACCAACACGGGTTTGCCCACACCCGCAACCTCTCCCCGGTGGAGACCACGAAAAAGGGAATCTTTGTGTGCGGCAGCTTCCAGGAGCCCAAGGATATTCCGGGCTCGGTCATGGAGGCCTCGGCCGCGGCCGCCTCGGCCGCAACGCTTCTCAACACCCAACGCTGGGAGATGACCCGCACCCCCGAGCTTGTGCCGGAACGGGATTTCTCGGGCATGGAGCCCCGGATCGGGGTCTTTGTCTGCAACTGCGGCATCAACATCGGCGGCATCGCAGATGTACCCGCAGTCCGGGAGTATGCCGCCACCCTTGACGGGGTAATCCATGTGGAGGACAACCTCTTCTCCTGCTCCCAGGATGCCCAGGACCACATCCGGGACGTAATCGTGGAAAAGAACATCAACCGGGTGGTGGTGGCCTCCTGCTCCCCCAGGACCCATGAGCCCCTGTTCCAGGAAACCATCCGCGCAGCCGGACTCAACAAATACCTCTTTGAGATGGCCAACATCCGGGACCAGAACACCTGGGTCCACATGAACCAGCCGGAAAAGGCCACCCGGAAGGCAAAGGACCTGGTGCGCATGGCCGTTGCCAAGGCAGCACGGGTGGAACCCCTGCATTTGGTGAACCTGCCCATCCACAAGGCGGTCCTGGTGGTGGGGGGCGGAGTGGCCGGTATGGAAGCGGCCCTGGGGGTGGCGGACCAGGGATTCACGGCCCACCTGGTGGAACAGTCCGCGGTTCTGGGGGGGGTGGCCAGGGATCTCAAGACCACCTGGCAGGGGAAAAAGGTCGCCCCCTACCTCGAGGATCTCATCGAGCGGATCAAGGCCCACGACAAGATAAAGCTCTTCACCAGCGCACGGGTGGTGTCCACCACCGGCTCCCTGGGTAATTTCGTCACCACCGTTGCCCGGGAGGGGAGCGTGAACGGCAAGACCCTGGTGGAGCACGGCGCCGCCATCATCGCCACCGGCGGTCATGAGCTGAAACCCGACCTCTACCTGTACGGCAAACACCCCAATGTGCTGACCCACCTGGAGATGGACAAGGTGGTCCAGGCAAGCGCCAACGGGGTGAGAAAAACAAAGACCGTGGTGTTCATCCAGTGCGTCGGCTCCAGG
>JAAEMK010001292.1 GCA_024225635.1 Desulfobacteraceae bacterium
TTCGAATGTTTTGTGTTTATTGTTTGTGCATATGATATGATTGATTATGCTCTTGTTTTTTTAGTATGTTATGATTAAATTTATGCATGTATCTTGTTTTTTTTCTTATGTTATGATTCAATCTATTTTTGTTATCGTTCAGTTAATGCAATCATCTGATTTTCTCCGCACTCTTTTTTGCATCGTTTTTGCACTTTTGTGCGAAATCGTCTGTATAAACATGTAAAAATTGTTGGTTTGTAAAGCTAAAACAGATTTATTCATAGACGGAAGGGTGTGCGAAACGTTTGTCGGTCGAGTCAATATCAAAACTGCTTTTCTTATTTTGTACTTTTTCAAAAGTGAAAGTAGAATTTTCCACCATCTTTGCATCTGTGAGAAGTGGTTTTAAACTAAGAAAAACAGTTTTGATATTGACTGGGTCTAAAAACGTTTCGCACACCCTTCCGTCTATGAATAAATCTGCATTTTTTAAGTATATGTTCTGTTTCGCACAAAATTTAAGTAACATCGCAAAAAAACACATTGCAAACACATTCAGATAAAACAAACGCAGGACAAACACATAGCAAACTCATACAAAATTCATAACAAAGTGGCACAATTTTTGTTATAAAAAAACCACAAAAATCTGTTTATGCACACACACGAGCGTTTTTCAGAA
>JAAEMK010001293.1 GCA_024225635.1 Desulfobacteraceae bacterium
AGAAAAAACATACAAATACCATGGTGAACCAAAAACTAAAATAAAATTAGTTGCTGGAGAAAAGAGCCCTATCCAAGTTAAAGAGTTGGCCAAAAATACGCATGATTTTTTTTGGTATCAGCGAACAATCTCGGAGGGTTCCAAAGGCCCAATCAAATATGAGTTTACAAAACGGCGGGTTTATATAGCAAAAAACGGAGTCCCGGAGAAATGTGTCTGGCTGATCATAAAAAGGACCTTGGGGGATGATCCGGATTATTCGTATTACATTTCAAATGCGCATACAAGTGCTCGACTGCCGTTATTAGTATGGCTTAGCGGGCTTCGTTGGGCTGTTGAGCAATGTTTTGAAGAAACTAAATCTGAACTGGGCATGGATCATTATGAGGTTAGAAAATTCAAGGGCTGGCACCATCATATTTTAGTTTGCATGTTGTCTCATTTCTTTCTCTGGCATTTGAAAATAAAATTGGAAAAAAAAAGCACCATCTATTACTTTGTCCCAGCTTAGAATTCTTTTTGAGGTTGTATTGCCTCTACGAGTAAAAGATTTGGATTTTGTAATCGAAATGGTCCAAGGTATTCAAATAAGAAACCACAAGGCCTATTTATCCCACCGAAAACGAAAACTATGCGAGGAAATTGACATAGAATAAATTTTTGTTTCCTGTTTTTTATGGGCAGTTTTTGAAACGCACGAAAGGGAGTGGGGTTCCTATATGATTCCAAATCTCGAGGATACGCTACGGCCCTTTGCCGTTGATGAGGGTCCATACAATGAAAGGCAAGGTTGTCAAAGGTACAAACATCAAAAGAATGAGCTCATTGTCGCATGCTCGGCTACCCCCAAAGCATTTTTTCTATCAAAAACAAAGCGACATGACTACCACGGAACGACGATAGTAGGCAAATATCGTTGTAGGGTTAATAGGCTTGTAAAGAGGCCCCGCGAGATTCATTTCGTGGGTTTTTTTGATGAGAAAATCATTGCTGTATGCAGAAACCATGATCATTGGTGGAGTTGGGGATATGCTGGTATCCTTCATCACGATTTTGGCAGTTTGAAGACCGTCTAATTGCGGCATGCGCCAGTCGATAATAAGCAGCTTGAATGCCTGGTCGCCGGGCGTGTTCCTCATAATCTCAATGGCTTCGTGTCCTGACTTTGCAAGGGATACATCCATGCCCATTTGCGTGAGCATTTCTTTAAGAATAATTAAGGAGGTTGGACTGTCGTCTACAATAAGGACTGGTAGTCCCTTCATATCGTCAGAAAGGACAGGATTGTCGTTTTTTTCCTGGCAAACTGGAAAAGGAAGCTCCGCCCAGAAAAGACTGCCTTGGCCATATTCACTTTCTACGCCTATCTCGCCTCCCATTAACTCGATAAATCGGCTGCAAAGGTTGAGTCCAAGACCAGTTCCTCCATATTGACGCGTTGTGGAAGAATCAGCCTGGGTGAACGGTTGAAAAAGTTCCTTGATCTGTGTGGATTCAATCCCGATACCATTATCCTTGACAGAGAAGCGGAGTCGAACCTGGTCCTTCCCCCCCTCCACCGTTTCGATGGTAACGATATCTTCACCTTCCGCCGTGAATTTTACTGCATTGGTACACAGGTTAATCAGAACCTGGGATAATCGCATTGAGTCACCAATAAGACAGTGCGGAACGTCCTGGGCTATGTTAATCAGAAACTCCAGTTTCTTTTCGCGTGCCTTTGGAGAGATGACAGTGGCAAGTTGCTCCAATACCAGGTCAATGTTGAACTCGATGAATTCGACGGTCAACATTCCTGCTTCAATCTTGGACATGTCCAAGATATCATTGATGATACCCAGAAGGGATTGTGCGGAAAGATCTATCTTGTCTAAATAATCTTGCTGAGTGGTTGAGAGCTCAGTTTGCTTTGCCAGATGTGTCATGCCAATAACTGCGTTCATGGGAGTACGAATTTCATGACTCATATTGGCTATGAATTCACTCTTGGCCTTGGTAGCTTTCTCTGCAATCTCCTTAGCATTGATGATCTCTTTTTCGGTCTGCATGCGTATGTCAATTTCTGCGGAGAGCAATTGATTTGTCTTGCTGAGTTCTTTGGTGCGGTCTTCAATGCGCTCTTCCAAGTGAATGTTGATGTCGTGGAGTTCGTCCTCTGACCTTTTTCGCTGAACAATATTCCACATCCCATTCATGAGCTGGGTCAGCTGGCGAACGTCCTCGTCATCATACTCTTTCTCTTTGTTGGCTACACCTGCCACACCGACAATTTTGTCATCATCAAATATCGGAATATTCATGTGGCGAGATACGATGACATGTTCTTCCGGGTAACCGCGTTTATATATATTCGGTGCTGCGTAATTGTTTGTTATTACCGGCTTCCGCTGTCGCACGGCCTCACCCCAGAGTCCGACATCGTTGATATGGTACACTAGTGGTTTGTTTATAATACGACACTCTGCCATAGCGGATTTCGACCAACTATTCATGGTAAAAACAGTCTCATCTTCATCCAGAAATGCCAGGTACCCGATTTTACTATCAGTCAATGTGATGGCATTTTCCAGGGAGTAATCGGTCAGGGCTTTTAGTGAAGCGGAAGTCATCTGTCCAAGGGTGGCAAGAATATTAAGGCGTGACTTTTCGATGCGCAAAGCTTCTTCGGTTGCCTTTAGCTCTGTGAAATCGGTTGCGTTGCCTATAATAGCTGGCTCGCCAAAGACGCTTTCCGGGCAATAGGACTTCACGACTTTCAACCATCGTGTTATGCCGTTACTGTCTTCGTATGATTCCAGATTGACATGTTGGGTCTGTTTTGTCCTGAGAATTTCGAGGTCCTCATCCAGCATCTTGCGAACCTCATCTTGATCCGGGTGAATATCTGACTGCAATTTGCCGACAAGTTCATCAACCTGCATTCCATAATCGTCAGCAACAGCTTTATTTACTGCAAGAAAGCGGCCTTCTGCATTCTTTACAAATATCTTTGAGGGAACAGTGTCGATGATCGTACGAAGACGTTTCTTGCTTTGTATCAACTTCTCTTCGCTGCGTTTACTGTCAGTAATATCCACTATGGAACCTTCAAAAATGCTATTGCCGTTTTGGTCGGTTGTAGAACGGGCATTTATTACCACCCTTAGTTCTCTGCCGTCTTTGCATTTCATCTTTGATTCAAAACCATGAACTTTGCCATCATGATCCATGAAAAATATGAATATATCTCTGTCTTCGGCGGTGGCGTATAAGTTGTTCTGAATAGTTCCTAAACAAGCTATGGCATCCTCTGGCGAGTCATATCCGAATATGGTCGCAAATGCAGAGTTGGCTGAAATCAGATGTCCATCCCGGGTTGCTTGAAAAATGCCTTCCATAGCATTGTCAAAAATTGAACGATACTTGCGCTCTGAATGGCTTAATGCGTGTCTCATTGATCTGAGTGTAACAATATTTTTTGTTAAAAAAATAACTAGGACACCCATCATGGTAAATGCAGCGACAGTGCTCCATACTATTTTGAAATATTCGCGATAAAAGGAACCCGGTTCGTTGAGAATGATGCTGCTTTGAGGGAGTTGTGCACGGGGAATGTCAAATCTCTTTAGCTCTCTCCAATCGAAGATAAACGCGTTTGATCCTGTTTTCACGACTGGAATCTTCCCGGCCTTTTCTCCGGACAATATGCGTCGGGCAATCTTGCTCATCATTTTGCCCTGGTGGTATCCGCTGATGAGCTTTCCGCCTACAACATTCTTTTTGAGGTAAAACTTATACAGACAATATACTGGTACAGAACTGCCATGTGCGAGCAGTGATCCAAGTGTTTCATATTTGAAGTACCTGCCATCGTTGGCTGCAAAATACACACCCAGCAATATTACTGTACCATCTTTAAATGACCCGATCTTTTTTTTAAGGTCACCAATGGAGAGATTGTCATTATACGTTATCTTAACTCTACCCTCAAACTCAGCGAGTTGCTTTGAAATGCCTGACTGCGACATTCGTCCGGTTGTGAGGTAGTCATTGATAACAAAGATTTCCTTTGTGTCCGGATGGTTTTTGAGAATCACTTGAACAGTGTCCCGGGAGGGCATGACCTCTTCAACACCGGTAAAATTGCTGATTCCATCAAGTTGACTGTCTTCAAAACCATTTACTCCACAGAAAACAACAGGGACACCGAAAAAAAGAATATCCCGGTTGCTACGCAGAAAATCAAAGGCGTTGTTGTCAGATGACAGTATGAGAGACAGCTGTGTATCTTTGTATTTTTCTCCGAGAAGTGCCTTGAGGTTGGAATAATGCTTATCGCTGTGAATCCTCTTGGTATCCATGTATTCGATATGCAAAATGAGGTCGTCAAAGGGAGGGGGCAGCAATGTATCTTGAATTGATTTTTCAATGTTAGATAACCACGGCATTCCTGAATGATAGGAATGCAGCATTAAAACGTGTCTTGGTTTTTCCGTACTTGCTACACTTGTTCTTGGATATAATATGGCCAGTGCCACCGTGCTTACAATACATACAAACAACATGACTGGTTTGAGCAATCTAATCATTATTCCCTCAACTTTCGGAGAAGTAAAACCACATCAAATCCCCTACCAATTGGAACTTGCGCTTAATATTTAAGTCTAAAGATGCAACAGCTTCCCCCATGATCGCATCAAGCATTGAGGTTATGGCCTGATCTGAAACCTGCTTTATTGAGTATCCCACTTTTGGCACAGAGAGGAGACCCCATCAATTTCTTTTATACTTCAGCAGGTTACCTTCTTGCAAACGCTGCAAACATTCAACCCCGAAAGTTGAGTTAATTTAACTTAAACCTGCTGACCATTTCATTAAGCTTTTCAGCCAACTCAGATAATCCTGACGCACTTGAATTCACCTGAAGGCTTCCCGCGTTCATTTCCTCGGCAGCCTGGCTCACCTTGTGGACATCCTCGGTGACCTCTCCAGCAACTGAAGACGTCTGGTTGACATTTTCGCTTACTTCCTGAACTCCGGCAGCTGCCTGGCTGACGTTGTTCGAAATTTCCTGTGTAGTGGCAGACTGTTCTTCTATGGCGGTTGCTACGGATGTAACAATGGTATTGATCTCATTGATGATATCAACGATGGATCCAATGTCCGATATAGTCTCCCGTGTGCTCGCCTGTACGTCACCAATCCTTGAACCGATTTCACCGGTGGCCTCTGCCGTCTGCTGGGCAAGAGCCTTGATTTCCCCGGCAACTACGGCAAATCCCTTGCCTGCCTCACCCGCTCTTGCCGCTTCTATGGTGGCGTTGAGTGCAAGCAGATTCGTCTGTTCGGAAATATCTGAAATGGTTTCCGTGACCTTGGAAATTTCCAGAGCAGCCTTGCCCAGGGAATCTACTTTTCTGGAAATCTGTTCTGCTTTGTCAACCGCCTCTGAAGTCGTTTGGCTTCCTTTGGCTGTATTATTAGCAATTTCATTAATCGTGGCAGACATCTCTTCTGCTGCCGAAACAATCATTTGCAGATTGGCCGTGGTCTGTTCCGTGGCCGCGGCCACACTGTTCATACTGTTCGCCATCTCTTCGGCTGCCGAAGCGACACTATTGGCTTTCTCCCTTGACTGCTCCGAACCTGAAGCCATTTGTTGTGAAATGGCGGAAAGCTCTGTGGAAGAAGATGTTAATGTCTGAACGCCACCTGTAATCTCCTTGAACATGCTGGTCAGGTTTTCTGCCATATCTTTCATATTGCCATACACGCCCGTGATTCTTTTACCGCTTGCATTAAACTCAACGGTAAGATCTCCTTTGGCAATGCTGTCGGCAATCCTGGCAATTTCAGACGGATCATCCCCAAGTTGGTTCATAATACCCCGGGCCACCAGGATCCAGACAAAAATGGCTGCAACGATGGAGACACCAATCAGGATCAAAAGGGCAATGTTGCTTTCCCGTGAACTTTCAGCAATCAGAAAAGCTGATTCAATAAATTCATCCTCAAAACTCCCTGCACAGATAATCCAGTCCCATTTTTTAAAATAAACAGCTTTTACTTTTTTGGTTTTAACAATATTATCACTGGCGTCCTTCCACTGATATGTATGGTCTGCGATTTCACCGTTTTTTAGTGCTGACGCTTTGGTAATTAACTCCTTAATGAAATACCGCCCATTCTCATCCCGACTGTCCATTATGTTTTTGCCATCCTGTTCGCCATTTTGGGAAATGACGTAGTCGCCGATTTTATCCAGGACGTAAACATATCCTGTTTTACCGATGGTCATGTTCATAATAACATCGCGAAGGGTGGTGGTGCTTTCCTGGGGGATTCCGACATAGAGCATACCTGCAAGCTGCTGGTTTTCACCATAAATGGGTTTGTACGCGGTTATATACCATCCGTTTACGACATAGGCTCTTCCAATATAGGTTTGACCCCGTTTAACGCTTGAAATAACCGAATTATATGAACCATCCGGATTAATACTGGGGACATAGCTGCCAATGGACCGTTTACCGTTTTTATTGATAACATTGGTTGCAACCCGCAACATATCTCCGTCGGGGTTCATCATCTGAAACACCGTGCAGGTTGTTCCAACTAATTTCAGCACCTCATCCACCAAGGGGGCTGTTTGATTTTTATCGCTGATTTTACCCAGCCAGTTGTCCCCAATTTGCATTTGGGGAAGAGTCACTGAAGAAATCTTTTTTGAATATTGATTTATCGCATCCCAGGTCTGGGACTCAAGGCTGAATTGAATACCGCCTGCTTTTGCCAACAGGTCTTCTGCCACATTCAACGAGTTCTCAAGATTTTTTTCGATCACCTCCTGCTGGGTCCTGGCAAGGGTATAAATGCTTTCAACAATGTGTTGAAGGTCTGCATCGGCCAATTTAATGCTTTCCTGTTTTGCCAGTTCTGTTTTAGCTTTGTTCTGATTGAAAACAAAGCCAAAAGCACATAGCATAGGTATAACAGTCAGCAAAATCCCAATGAGCAAAAGCTTTTGGTTGAGTTTAAGATTTTTCAGCATTTGATTTGTCTCCAAAACGATGTTTGTTTATGTATTATAGTGCCGGTCAAATGACGTGATGCCAACCTTACCCTATAATAATAAGTAGCGGTATCAATTGGTCTGACCGGAACTATAATCGATTAAGGGGAACGGCCACCATAGGCATAGTGCCCACTTTTCTATTATAGAGAGAATAATATCTTTTACCAGTCAATGATAAACAATTATAATGACAAACCGCTCATGACCCGGACCTGGGCAAATTGCCGGTGGCCATCAAGGGAGCCGTGAAAACCAAACCCGCTTTGCTTCGCACCGACCCATGGCGCATCGCCGGAACCACCAACCCCCTGGTTAATGCCAACCATACCGGCTTCCAGTTGATCGGCAACCCCTTGTGCGTCCTTGCCGCCAAACACAACGGCACCCAGCCCATATGTGGAATTATTGGCCCGTGAAATGGCCTCTTTAATATCGGAATACCTGCCCATGGCCACAACCGGTCCAAATGTTTCCGAATGCTCCATTAACATGTCGCCGGTCATACCACTGATGACGGTGGGGGTGATGTAAGGTTGCTGGCCATGGACAGGGGATAATTCCAGGGTGAGATTATTGCTGCAACCCCCAGGGGCTTGTACTCAATTTGCGTTCCGTATCCCAGGTTGCGTGTTTTAAAGTGCTGCCATTGCTGTTTCTGCAATATAAGGCCCCCCGTGTATCGTGCCGTTAACTTCTCCAGTGGCTCGTTGAATATCCTTGCCCATTTCCCGGCTGAGTAATACGGCAAGTTTATTGATGTTCGGCTCGGCATTCGCATAGGCGTCCTTCAGAAGGCTGACCCTTTCACCCGCAGATAGTTTTCTCCAACTTGTGGCAGAAGCATGCGCCTGGCTGAGCTGTTCATCCTGGGTCACCTGAACTTCGCCTATCGACTCGCCGTTACTTGGATCGTATGACGCTAATTTCCTTTCTATTTTAAACCTTTTGTTACGCTGATACAGGCTCCTATCCACTCAACCTGTCAGTAGGTAGATTGAACTGTTAAAAAAACAGGACTACTTTTCCCAACTTAAAATCATTGCTTCTGTAGCACTACGAAAGGACTTTTCACCGCCGTGTGCGCGTGCTGTAATTTGTGCCCCCAACAGAAAGGAAAAAAAAGCATAGGCCGTTTCTTCATCTGTGCCTGCAAAAGAAAGAGAACCCTCTTCTCGTCCCTGTTTGAAGGCGATCATAAAAATCCGCACTGTATTCCGGATCGTTGCTTCAAGAATGGCGCGGGAGCTGTCTTGAAGGGTATTCAGGTCGGCGCTGATCGTTCCAACTAAACAGAGTTGCCGTTTTCGCAAGCCATCTGCAAAAACACCTGCAAGTTGTCTTAGTTTATCAGGAGCATGCCCGGAACCCTCAACAATTCTTTGATAATTATTTCCGTATGATACCTGGCACCTGTTCAGCAGTTCCTCAACCAGGTTTTCTTTCTTAGGAAAATGATGATGAATACTGGCCTTCCGAATACCAACCTCATCACTGATGTGTCTATAACTCATGGCGTTGCACCCAACCTGCTGGATGAGTTTTTCCGCTACATCGAGAATTTTTGTCCGTGTGTCGTTCATGTTTTTTTTACCTACCAGCAGGTTGGGTGGATGTCAATAAAAAACATAGGCTCATGTTGAATTCCGGGGTCTTTATGTGATACAGGATAACTTTATAAATTTTTAGACCATGAGTAGAGTCCAACAAGTGCAGGTAAACATAAAGAATTTAATTGATGATACCCAGTTTTTATATGTGTAACATTTTTTATATGTGTAACATTTTTTACATGTGTGCTTAATGCCAGGAAGCGTGGCAAAACCCTGCTTCACTCCCTGATTCAATTGCTTGTAGAATAAGACCATAGAACACAACATGAGCCTTTTTATAAGCCGGAACAACACTGGGAGGGTATTTTTTCCGGTTTACATCATGATTGCCGGGCACGATGAAAAGTCTCTCCCTTTCAAGTCCAAGGGCGTATAGAAGCTTATCAAGAAATTTTCTTGCCTCTTCATACTCGGCTTCAATCCCCTGATATGCCACATTTCCTGTTACAACCACGATTTCAGGTGAGATGCCGTTATCACGGTCTTCCTCCACACGCTCGATCAACGGGTCCAGAACAACGGAAAGATCAAAGGTGTCCCTGGTACTGATGTGGAGATCTGAAATATGAAGTATCTGAAATCTGTTTTCCGGCATTATGTGACTCTCCGTTCTGAAAAGCGATAAGATCCATTTATACTTGAAACAACAAGGAGCCGTCCATTATATAATGGACGGTTCTTTTGAATAACCTGTGAAACCTGCAAAGTCAACATATGAGCCAATCCCCAAATCCACCGCCTGATTTTGGCGGACGGTTCCAAGTGCGTTTCGGATGTTTTTTTATCCGGGCGGACTCAAGTCGGCAGGACACTAAAGTGATCATTTTTCAAGGAAAAACATCCCCGAACTATCTTGCGCCACCCAAAAGTGAATCTTGCTGCACACCGCCAGATGTGGTATCTGTTCATTCACTGAAACAAAAACTATTTTACAGGGTCTGAAAGAGACTTAAACCATACAAGGAGGCAGTGATGCCGGGATTTGAAATATTCGGAGATGAAGAGAGAAAAGAGGTAATGGACGTCCTGGAAACAGGGGTCCTTTTCAGATACGGGTTTGAACAGGCGCGGAAGGACCACTGGAAGGCGGCAAGCTTTGAGAAGAAGCTCTGCGAGACAACGGGGGCCGGGTTCGCCCACCTTTGTTCCAGCGGGACCGCAGCCCTCTCCATTTCCCTTGCCGCCTGCGGCATTGGCGCGGGTGACGAGGTAATCATTCCCCCTTTCACCTTTGTCGCCACCTTTGAGGCGGTGATCAGTGCCGGTGCGGTTCCGGTTTTCGGGGAAATTGACGAGACACTCTGCCTCAACCCGGACAAGCTTGACGCCGTTGTCACCGAACGGACAAAGGCGGTTATTCCCGTGCACATGTGCGGTTCCATGGCCAGGATCGACAAGATCAAGGCGTTCTGTGATTCAAAGGGGCTGACCCTCATCGAGGATGCCTGCCAGGCCCTTGGCGGATCGTTCCAGGGAAAACAGCTGGGAACCTTCGGCGACATGGGCTGCTTCTCCTTTGATTCCGTCAAGACCATCACCTGCGGCGAGGGCGGCGGAATCATCACGGACAAGAAGGAGCTGTACGAACGGGCGGACCAGTACGCCGACCACGGCCACGACCACCTGGGGGGCAGCGACC
The DNA here is from genome assembly GCA_024225635.1 of Desulfobacteraceae bacterium. Taxonomy (GTDB): domain Bacteria; phylum Desulfobacterota; class Desulfobacteria; order Desulfobacterales; family Desulfobacteraceae; genus Desulforapulum. The sequence continues at coordinate 10,304 of JAAEMK010001293.1, forward strand.
GGGGAGCGGACGACCACCCCATCATGGGTTCCAACTTCAGGATCAGCGAGCTCAATGCCGCCGTGGGAGTCGCCCAGCTGAACAAACTGGATAAAATCATCGAGATCCAGAGACGGAACAAACAGGCCATCAAAGACGCCATGGCAGGCCTTCCCGGCGTCACATTCAGGCAGGTTCCCGATCCCGAAGGCGATTCCGCAACCTTTCTCTCCTTTTTCATGGAGGATGAAACAACCGCCCGCGACACGGCCAAAGCACTCGCCGGGGCCGGGGTTGACGGCTGCGCCTACTACTATGACAACAACTGGCACTATCTGAAACACTGGCACCACCTAAAGAACCTGTCAGGTGCGGCAAGGCTGCCCCTGGAGCTGCTGGAAAAGCGCCCCGACTATGCGAGCGTCCTTGTGCCGGATTCCGACGCCATCATCAAGCGTAACATCTCCATGCAGATTAAGCTTGGCTGGTCGGACCAGGAGATAGAGCAAAGGATCGGCAAGATCAAAGAAACAATCAAAGGATAAACCATGTTCAGAAATTTTAAAATGATATCAAACGTCGTCTACGGCAGGGGCTGCTTTAACCAGCTGGACGATATCCTGGCTCAAAAGCGGGAGACCCCCGACGCCTGGGTGGTCTTTGTAACAGACGATGTATTCCAGGGCAAAGAACTTGAAAAGAGGCTGCCCCTCCATGACAACGACATGCTGCTTTGGGTCAACGTGGATGACGAGCCCAAGACCTCCTATGTCGACCTGTTGACGGAAAAGGTGAAGAACTTCTCGGACACCCTTCCGTGCGGTGTTATCGGCATCGGCGGCGGATCGGCCATGGATCTTTCAAAGGCCGTCGCCCTGATGCTCACCAATCCCGGCTCCTCCCAGGAGTACCAGGGATGGGATCTGATCAAGAACCCGGCCATATACCATGCAGCCGTCCCCACCCTGTCCGGAACCGGGTCCGAGGTTTCAAGGACCACCGTCCTGACGGGACCTGAAAAGAAACTTGGCCTCAACTCGGATTACACCGTGTTCGACCAAGTTGTCCTGGACCCCGAGCTCATCAAGGATGTGCCCAGGGATCAGCACTTTTACACGGGCATGGACTGCTACATCCACTGCATCGAGTCCCTCCAGGGCACCTACCTCAACCAGTTCTCCAGCTCCTACGGGGAAAAGGCCCTTGAACTCTGCCGCGAGGTGTTCCTTGACGACAATGCCGAAGACAAGGACGACAAGCTGATGATGGCGTCGTTTTTCGGCGGCATGAGCATTGCCTATTCCCAGGTCGGCGCCTGCCACGCCCTCTCCTACGGTCTCTCCTACATCCTCGGCACCCACCACGGAATCGGATGCTGCATCGTGTTCGACTACCTCGAGGAGTTCTATCCCGAAGGCGTAAGGGAATTCAGGGCCATGATGGAGAAGCAGGACATAACCCTTCCGAGGAATCTCACAAAGGATCTCACCGAAGAGCAGATGGAGACCATGATCACCGTCGCCCTGGGCCTGGATCCCCTGTGGGAGAACTGCCTGGGCCCGGACTGGAAGACGATCATGACACGGGACAAGGCACGATCACTCTTTGAAAAGATGTAAGAGACAGGACACCATGAGCATAGCCGTAATACCATCACGCTTCGGATCTTCCAGATTTGAAGGGAAGCCCCTGGCGCTTATTGCCGGAAAACCCATGATACAGAGGGTCTATGAACAAGCTTCAAAGGCCCGTAACATCACCAAGGTCGTTGTGGCCACCGATGACCAGCGCATTTTCGATACCGTAACCGGTTTCGGAGGCCAGGCCGTCATGACCGCAAGCGAATTGAAGTCGGGCACGGACCGGGTTGCCAAGACAGCGGAGATCCTGGGCCTTGGACAAGACGACATCATTGTCAATGTCCAGGGAGACCAGCCCCTGTTCGATCCCGCCTGCCTGGACGAACTGCTGGCTCCCTTTGCCGGAGATCCTGACCTTGGCATGTCGACCCTGGCCTACAGGATCACCAACCCACGGGAGCTGACCGACCCCACGGATGTCAAGGTGTGCTTTGACAGGAACGGCTTTGCCCTCTACTTTTCAAGGTCCAGGATTCCCTTTCCAAGGGACGGGGAAACCGGGGTTGCCACCTACAAGCACCTGGGTTTTTACGCTTATAAAAAGAGTTTTCTCGACACCATTGCGGCCCTTCCCGTAAGCGAGCTGGAAAACATCGAAAAACTCGAGCAGCTCCGGGTCCTGGAGTACGGCCACAGGATCAAGGTGGTGGTCACGGAACACGATTCCCCGGAGGTTGATCTTCCCGAGGATATTGCCCGCCTTGAACAACATCTCAACAATCAGTCGTAAACCAATGCAGGGAGAAACAGGCGGCACCACGACCCACAAATCCTTTTCCATCTGTTCTTCGGAACACCTGGGCGGCAATAGCCTTGACATGCTGGTTGCGATGTTCAGCTCGGCCCGGGAGGAGAGCACGGGAATCCTTGAGGGAAGGGCCGCACCCAAATTTGCCGTCCTGCCGGAACTTGGCCCTGTCGCCATAAAGTTCTACAGGCGGGGCGGCCTTCTCGCCCATATCAACAGGTCCACCTACCTGCGAACAGGGCCTAGCCGCGCGGAAAGGGAATTTGAGTTCCTTGCCAATGCGAAGAATGCCGGTGTCCGGGTTCCCGGGCCCCTGGCCCATGTAACCCGTGGGGGACTCTTTTATCAGGCATGGCTCATTACCGAACGGATTTGCGACCATGTATCATTTGCAAGGCTGTGCAGGGAAGAGACCGAAAGAGCGCTATCCCTCATGCCGGCGATTTCAACCGCCATTGGATTGCTGATTGAAAACGGTATCCACCATGTGGATCTTCACCCTGGAAACATCCTGATCGACAGGGACAACCGGGAGTACATCATCGATTTTGATAAGGCGCACTATTTTTCCGGCGGCAAAACCCGGCTGGCGGCATTGTACCGGCGGCGCTGGAAAAAGGCCGTTTCAAAATACAACCTGCCCCCGGCTTTAACGGCCCTGGAACTTGATTGACCGTTTCAACGGGCGCTTTTATTCGGAATGCCATGGATAACCAATTCAGCTTCAAAAACTCGTTTTTCTCAAAACGGCGCATACGCACCACCGCAGCATCCGGGTCCGACAAGACCCTGATCGATATTGCACGGGGGGTGGTTCGTCATTTCAACTCCCCCCATGCCCATTTTTTAAAAAACGACCACTCCACATCGGTGATCAGGATCGAGATCAACGGCAGGACCGTGGTCGTAAGAAGGGACAATCCCGTCAGCCTTCCGACATTTACAAGACGGCTGTTCAAGCAAAGCCGGTCCTTGAAAATCTGGGGGAAGGCCCATTGGCTGAAAAAAAAAGGCCTTGAAACCCTGACCCCCCTGGCGGTGATCGAGGACTATCTCCTCTTTATAAGACTCCGCTCCTTTATCATGGTTTCACTTGTAGAGGGGGTCACCTTCAAAGAGTTCCTCGCGGACCCGGCCGTATCCCAAAGCAGCAAGTCCGAAGTTTCATCCGGAATCCTGGCGCTGGTCAGGAAATGGCACGGCCTTGGAATCGCCCACCGTGACCCCAAAGCATCCAACATCATGGTCCATGACAACAAGGCGAGCCTGATAGACATCGAGGATGTTACAGCCCCCAGAACAAAATTCGGCCAAAGGCGGTCCTTTGCAAGGGACTGGGCCATTGTTCTCCACAGCCTGCAAAACCATAAAGAGCTCAGAAAAAAAGCGCAGGACGAGATCGTCGCCTCCTTTGACGGAGACCCGGACTATTTCAGCAGACGCCTGGTTCAAAGGGGCCTGGTACAGGAACATGCCATTGTCGGCGCAACATTCCCGGGGACCATCTCCCCGGAGGAGATCCAGGCCGTCATCACCACCCGGAAGCCTCCCCAGGGCTGGACAACAATTGAGCAGACAAAGGATCTCATCCACCTTTTTCATGAACCCGACGCCTTTCACTGCCTGGTCTCGTTCCGCCGTTTCACCCAAGGCAGGCCCAAGGTCAAGGGCGTGTTTTCCATGGCCCTGGCCCTGGGCATATGCGGGGTTGACCATGCCGAAATAATCGAAGGAGGCACCCAGGGAAAAATCGAGTACCTGGTCTATTCAACCAGGGGGGTGGAAACGGTTGAAACGGTATTGGAACGGCTTGAAAACGATCCGGTCCGGCAGTCGGAAATCCTGGCCAAGGCCGGGGCCGCCGCCGGAAGGCTCCACCTCAGGGGATTCATCCATGGGGACCTCTCCCTGGCCAATACCTATGCCCGAAAAACAGGCGACGGCTATTCCATCGAGTTTGCCGCGGCAAGCCGGACAAGATGGTATGGGAAACGGTTAAAACGCAGGATAGCAAAGGATCTGGCCGGGATAAACGATCAGCTGAATTCACGGCGATACCGCCGCCTGGCCCCCGCTTTCCAGACCGCTTACCGCAAGGCCCTTGGCCCGCCCCATGGGAAACACCCATTCACCCATGCAGCCAACCGCAAAACCATTGCACCCGGGAAACAAATCCAATGAAAATACTGATAATTAAACTGGGGGCCCTGGGAGACGTGATCAACACATTTCCCGTTGCGGTGGCCCTGAAACAACACCTGAACGCTGAAATTCACTGGCTTGTGGCCCCCCTGAGCCATCCCCTGGTCCACGGCCATGCCTGTGTGGACAAAACCATCCTGTTTGATAAATCCAAGGGAAAAAAAGGGGTGGCCGAGGTAATCAGGGAACTGAGAACCACCCGTTACGACATCACCCTGGACCTTCAGCGCATTCTCAAGTCCGGGCTCTTCTGCATGGCGGCCAGGAGCAAAAGGAAGATCGGATTCAACCGGGAAAGGTGCAAGGAGCTCTCATGGCTGTTCCCGTTTGAACGGATCGCCCCATCCGATCCCCATGCCCACATGCTGAACCAGTACCTTGAATTTGGAAAACACCTGAATCTTCCATCCGGCAAGGTTGCCTGGAATATTCCCAGGTCAAGCCAACCCGGCCTTAAACTCCCCGGCAACTACCTGGTCCTGAACATCGGGGCGACCAAACCGGCAAACCGTTGGGACAACGCCTGTTTCGCCCGCCTTGCAGAGATGGTCAACCGCGATCTCCGGCTGACACCGGTTTTAACCGGAGGCCCCGAAGACAAGGACAACGCCGTGGCAATCAAGGAACTAACCAGGACGCCCATCATTGATATGACCGGCAGGACAACGGTGCCCGAACTTGTGGAAGTGCTGGCCCATGCAGCCTGCGTCGTCTCCTGCGACACCGGCCCCATGCACCTGTCCTGCGCCCTCGGCACCCGGCTGGTTGCGCTTTTCGGCCCCTCCAACCCGGATCGGACAGGCCCGTTCAACGGCATTGTTATCCAAAAGCCCCAGGCATGCACCCCCTGCAACAAACGATCATGCAGCGATCCTGTCTGCATGACAGCCATCACCCCCCGGGATGTTATGGAAAAAATTTCAGCCCTGCTAAAAGGAGACATCAACCATCGTGATTAAAGCAAGCATTCTCATAGCCGTATACAACAAGGAAGCCATAGTAAAGAAAACCCTGACCGCCCTGTCCGGGCAGTCGTGTCAATCCTTTGAAATCATTATCTGCGATGACGGCTCAGACCCCGGCATGGCAACCATGCTGGATGAGATGCAGCCGCTCTTTCCCGGCAGGCTTCGCCATGTTCGGCACCGGGACGCGGGGTTCCGCAAATGCAGGATTCTCAACACCGGGGCCGCCATCGCCCAAAGCGATTATATCATTGTGCTCGACCCGGACTGCATCCCCCATGTACATTTTGTCCGGGCCCACCTGGAGGAACGACGGAAGGGTAACTACCTTTCCGGCCGCAGGGTCGAGCTTGGAAAGCCCATCACCCAATCCGTGTCGGAAAATTCCATATCCATCGATCAGCTCTCCAACCCGGTCAACTTCCTGTGGCGGATGATCCGATCCGGGAAAAACCGGCACTGGGAAGCAGGATTTTACATCCCCCGGTTCCTCAGAAAGCTGAAAAAAAGTTCTCCCCTCAAGTTAAAGGGATGCAACATGTCTTTCTGGAAAGAGGACCTGGAAAGGGTCAACGGGTTTGATGAGCTGTTTGAAAACCCCGGCGGCGGGGAGGACACCGACCTGGAAAGACGGTTCATCCTGTGCGGATTGAAATCCAAAAGCGTTAAACATGCTGCGGTCTGCTACCATCTCCACCATAAAAAACTAGAACGCCACCCCCTGGTACAAGAGCTTTGCACCCAGTTAGAAGAAAAAGGAGCCGTTCATGCCGTCAAGGGTTTCTCCCAGAGGGGCAAGGAAAAGATCAAATGAATCTTGAAAACTACCGGGAAATGAAGATGGAAGGGTTCAAGTTAACCGTGGCGAAGGATCTTGACACCGGCTGGCTTGGCAAACTGATTTCAAACCTTGAGATTCTTCCCCCTGTTCCCTACGCGACCAAAAGACACCGGGGATTTGTGGCCCTGCCCCCGGGCGGTGGATTATCCAGGGCATTTGTAAAGACCTATGCCCATACCGACGAACAGCATCGAGCCTTTAGAAGAAAACACCCCCTGCGCCGCCTTTTTCCCAGGTATGCCGTAAAAGAGGGTCTCGCCTATCTGAACTTTCAGCGGGCGGGCCTGGCAGTTCCCGGCCTGCTGGCATTTGGCGAGGAGTGGAAATGGGGCATCAGGAACCGGGGCATCATCGTGATTGAAGCGGTTCAGGCCCCCTCTCTCCAGGAGTTGCTCCATAAAACCCGGGATACGGCCTGGATCGACCGGATCTTTGAGACCATGGCCCGAATCCATGGTGCGGGAGTGACCCACGGAGACGCCCACCTGGTGAACTTCCTTGGCAGGGACCAAGAGGTTCTCTCCATTGACATTGAAAGCTCCAAGCCCCTGTCCCCAAAGAGACAGAGAACAGAACTCGTAAACGTCCTGGTCTCGATTTTCCGTGAAATCAACGATGAAGAACCGGTAAGGGCGGGAATCAAGCTTTACGAGACCCAAACCGGGCAGCTGCTCAGCCAGAAGGACGAACTGATAGAGATAGCCATAAACAAGGTCCGGGCCGCAAGGGGAAACAAAACCAAGGACCAGATGTTCTCGGCTGCTTCATCAGAGGTTCTGACATTGAAATAGCAGGTTTATCTATCCAAGGAGACGGTCGCACTCCGCTATAACCCTGTCCGGCGATACCTCCATGCAGGCATTTGTCTTATTTGGGCATGACATGGAGCCGTGCCTTCGGCAGGGTTTGCAATCAAGGGTTTCATCCTCGACAACGGCGGCGTTGGGGTTCTGCCACGGACCAAACCCGAATTCAGGGGAGGTGGCGCAAAAGACCGTAACCAGGGGTTTCTTAAATGCGGATGCCATGTGCAGCGCCATGCTGTCGTTGCAAAGCACAAGGCTGCCGTGCTTCATGAGATACATTGTGTCCGAAAGGGAAACCTTGCCCGACAGGTCCAGGGCACCGGCCCTGGAGGCTATGCGGGCGCACACCTCGGAATCGTTGCCTCCGCCGAGCAGCACGACTTTCATCCCCCGTTTGATCAGATGCTCCGCCACCCGGGCATACCCCTGCCAATGCCACATCTTTGTTTTCCATGCGCTCCCGGGGGCAATGACACAATAGGTGTCACCCAGTTTGGCAACGGCATCCCGGGCGGCCCCGGACAATTGATCCTCTGGGGGCTCAAAAAGGCGAAGATCGCAAGGCAGCCGGTCACTCTGGTAATCCTGGAACAACAGGGAAAGGTTTCGCATGACGGCATGCTCTGCCGGGGCCTTCACGATTGTCCGGGAATAAAGAAAGGCGAGGCTTGCATCGGAAAAACCGATCCTCTCCGGGATTCTTGCCAGGTACAGCAACAGGGCGGTTCTGTAGGACCGGTGAAGCGAGTAGACCTTGTCAAAGCCCTTTGCCTTGAGTTCCGAAGCTTTCCTGACAATGCCCGCAAGTCCCTTGTCCCGGTTTCGCTTGTCAAACCGAATCACTTCGTCGATCAAGGGATCATTCTCCACAAGGCCTGCGGCCACGGGGGTTGTCAGAATAGAGATCCGGGCATCTGGATAGATGGTTTTCAACCCTGAAATCACCGGCGTAGACAAAATGGTATCCCCGATAAAACTGCATTGGACCAATAGAATTTTCATGTTCAGCTGTTCCCGGCGCTCCTGGCGCACTCTCCGTAAAGTTCCAGATATTTCTCCGCGGCCCCGGCAATGTCAAACCGGGCCAGGGAGGATTTGCCGTTTTTTCCCAGTTCTTTGCAAAGGCTTCCGTCCTGATAAAGCTCGATCACCTTCTCCCGGATGGCCCCGGCATCTCCGGGAGGAACAAAGATACCGGTCCTGTAATCGCCAACCATGTCCGGTATCCCGCCGACCCTGCTCGTGATGACAGGCAGCTCGAAATAGAACGCATCGAGAACGGCCGACCCCAAACCTTCGTTCAGGGAGGGGTAGAGAAATACGTCAAAAGCTTTGTAATAATCCCCTATATTGCTCTTGAATCCTGCAAATTCGATATTGTCAAAGCCCGACGCCCGCTCCCTGAAGGACTGTTCATCCGAACCGCTGCCAAGGAAAAGAAAATGGATATCGGGAAATTCACAGGCTATTTTCTTAGCCGCTTCAATGATGTAGACCTGACCCTTGTCACGGTTTTCAAGGGCGCCCACATGGCCGACGACAAATTTGCCGTCATACCGGTCCTTTAACTGCCGAACGGAGGCGTCGTCAACATCAAGCCTGGCAAATGAGCTGTGAATGACCCGGGTCCCGATCCCCTTGTCATACTGTTGAAGGATTCGGGAAATTTCATTTGAAATGGCCACAACCTTTTTGGCGTTCCGGTATACCATTGAGGAAAAAAAATTGGTGTGGGGCACTTTCAAGACCCGGCGGGTCACGATATAGGGCGTTTTGTGAACCAGGTTAACCAGCATTGCAATGTGCGCCCCCTTTGCCTCGTGGCCGTGGACCAGGGAGAAACCGCCCAGTTTTAACGTATTTATAAAAAAGGGTTTGGCGATCTCAACCACCTTGATGCGGTTCAGTTCTGACAATCGTTGGGCAAGCGCGGAGCCTTTTCGAACCACAACGGTCTGGTCCACCCGGCCCGACAGGGCCCGGACCAGCAGGAAGGTCTGCCGCTCCCCGCCCCGGAAGCCCTTTGCAAGATTAATATGACAAATTTTCAATATGTTTCTTCCCATTCTTGAATCGGTCCAGGACAAATGATTGTGAATACCTGGTCATAACGACACAGCCGCTGTAAAACATCACGGTGAAGACCAGCCCGGCATAACCGAACAGCCCGCCATGGAACAGCTGTGAGACAAAAAAACCAATGGCAAGGGAAACCGTGGCAAGGATGATGGTCTGATCGTTGTGCTCCATCCGTTTCTTTGTCCTGAACATCTGAATAATCAAATAGAGGATACCGGCAAGGTATGCCAGCATGAAAAAGATCCCCCCCTCAACCGCCATCTGCAAAAAACTGTTGTGAAAGTTCCCTGGCAGATCGTGATAGGCAAAGGCGTATTTTTCACGGTATGACTGAGGCTTACGCTCCATGAACCGGATATAGTCCTCTTTTGCGTTATCGGCCCCGGTGCCGGTAATAAACCTGGCCCGGTCAACCAGATAATCGAACCCGGTCTTGTTTAGCTGAAACCTGGCCTTTGAACTGTAACTGCTTTCATAATCGGCGGTGGTTGTCACCTCGGTTTTGACAAAATCAGGCAGATAAAAGGAAGAACACACACCCACCATGCAGAGCAGGATCAACGCCTTTCTGTTGCACAAAAACAACAAAACGAAAACGCCCACAAGGAGCCCAAGCCATGCACCCGCAATTGTCATTGCCAAGAGGCCGTAAAGAAGGAACAGGGTATTCAGTCCCAAAAGGGACTTTATCAGAAAGTTCCTGCTTGCAAACCTGTATTTGATAATGGCAACGATATTTACCAGCACCAGGGAAAAGAGCAGATCCGAATTTCTCCCAATGGTATGAAAACTGGTAAATAACCGGTCCGGCTGAATCTCGGGCCACTGCCTCGCCACCCCATAAATTATGCTGACCAGGGCGGAAACATTAAGGACGACCACCAGGGCTTCAATATCCTTGTTCCTTGAAACAAAAGCGGCAACCGGAATGATCAACAAAAAGAACCGGTACTCTTTTAAAAACGCGAATATCCCCATGACCCCCAAGTCGGAGAATGGGGCGGCAACGAGTCCCAGGAGCAGGGGCAGTAACAGGACCGGAAAACACCGGTTATGCAGCACATCCCTTCCGCCGAACCGGAAGAAATAAACCAGGCTCACCGGCAGCAGCAATGCCATGGCCATATTTACAGCAGCTTTTGAGATGAAAACCGAACCGCAGAAAAGAAGCAGGAGAATGAAGCCTGTCCTTCTGACCGCAGGCTCCCGGGAACTAAGGTCGAACATTGATTATCCCTTCCTCTTTTCATCCAGGGGCCTTGTTCTCCATCGGTTATGAATCCAAAACCACTGCTCGGGATATTTTCTCACATATTTTTCGATAAGAGCGTTGTAAATCCGGGTGTTTTCCAGGATATCCCTTGCCTCGTCCCCGGTTCGAACCAGGGGAATTTCAGGCAGGATTTCAATGACAAATTTCCCGCCGGCCTTGAAGATAAAAATAGGAATAACAGGCGCGCCGGTTGACAGTGCAAGACGCGCCAGCCCACTGTTGGCGCATGCTTTTCGTCCGAAGAAGTCCACAAATACGCCACGGGTTCTCTTTCTTACATTCTGATCGATGAGCAGGCCCACGAGCTCTCCCCTGTCAAGGGTCGCAAGGACCCCGTCAAGAGCCTTGTGCATGGTGAGCATCTTGCTTCCCGTGGCGCTTCGCTTCTCGTTTATGTACCTGTCCAGGGGCTGGGATTCAAGCCTTCGATAGACCACGGAGAACGGAACATCCACCATGCTGCCCAGCGCGGAAGTAACTTCCCAATTGCCAAGATGGGCGGAGAAGCACAACACGCCTTTTCCCCTGGCCTGGGCCGCCTTGAGGTTGAAAAAACCTCTCACCGACAGGATTTTCGAATAATCCCTGGGTTTTGTCCTGTCAAACCGGGCATGTTCAAAAAGCATGTTCGCCGCATTCTTAAACACGGTCAGTGCAAATTTCCGCCTCTGTTCCCTGTTCAATTCGGAGCCATAGGCCTGGGCGATGTTTTCCAGGGTGATCCGCCGGTGTTTTTTGTCCAAGGCAAACCAGACAGCCCCCAGCACACCCGCTATTTTTTCCCCGGAAGCGGGGGATAGGACGCCAAGCGCTCGTACGAAAATCAATATGCCGTGGTAAATTATTGTATCTAAAAGATTCACACTGTCACCATTCTATTTTGGATACGCATCATAAGCTGTTTTTGTTTAACGGGTCACCACACCCGAAAGCATGTGACCGGAGCCTGTTTTTGACAAAAGATTCAAATGAGACCGGAGCATCCGGATCAAAACCGATCCTGACCCCGACAACCACCAGGGGAGACAGGGAAAACCTCGACTCGATCTTCACATAATCCTTTTCCGTTGTAACCATGACATCCGCCCCGGAATTCCTGAACCCGGTACGGATGGAGTCAACAGCAGCCCTTGAATACCAGAAATGATCGGGGAACTCAATGAATCCGGCTATTTTCATCCCCTTCTTTTCGCAGCTGTTCCGAAAGGATTCATTGTTTGCCAACCCTGAAAACAGGAAGCAGGATTTTCCCCTGACCCGGCTCCAGTCCCCCGGCTGCAATGTACTCCCCTTCTCCCTGTCATCGATGGTATGACGAATAAAAGAGACGTGTGAAGTTTTAAACACAGGAACACTTTTCGTACCAGGCCCGGACAAGGGCAAAGGAACGGGGGCCGAGGCCTGATCCCAACGCGTCAAAACCCGGGCGTCACTACGTTCCAGGGAGGAGACAGGTTCCCTCAGCCGCCCCCTGGGAATAAGCGCGCCATTGCCGAAGGGGTGTCCGGCATCCAGGAGAACGAGATCAAGATCCCGTTTCAACTTTATGTGCTGGAATGCGTCATCAAGGACAATTACCTGGGCATCAAACTCCCGGACCGCTTTCATGCCGACGGCATAGCGGTCTTTTCCCACAAGCACGGGCACACCAAGGGTCCGGGCGATCAGGTAGGGCTCATCACCCGACTCTTCCGGGGTGCAGCAAATCGTTTGGCCGTCACGGACAACACCGCCCGATTGTTCGAATTTCCCCCTGTATCCCCTGCTCACCACGGCCACCTTATACCCCATCCGCGCCACAAGATCCGCCACATACAAGGTCATGGGGGTCTTGCCGGTGCCGCCGGCCGTGATATTGCCCACGGAGATGACAAAACAGGGAAGCTTTTTTGATTTCAGCACCCCGGCGCGATAGAGGGCCACCCTTGCCTTGACAACAACGCCATAGACCTTTGAAGCCAGGCCCAGCAAAGTCCCAAGGGAGAACAAACGGTCCTCCGCCACAGGCCGGGACATGATCGTCTCGATTTTTGCCGCCAGCCCTTTAGTCACCAACGGTCACCAGAAAGAGAATTGTGGAACAGATGAAAATCAGGTTGGCCGCCCAGGCACTCAAAACCGGAGGCAGCATCCCCCCATACCCCAGGGAGACGCAAAAACCATGGATGACCCAGTAACCAAAGGCGACCCCGATTCCCATGGCAATGCCCAGGGGCATGTTTTCCTTTACCGACGGAAGCATTCCCGCCCCGGCGCCAGCCAAAGCCATCACCAGGCAGATCACGGGAAAGGCCATCTTTGCCCAGAAATCCACAATGTACCGTGTGGCGTCATACCCCTCGAACTCAACCTTTTTGATATACTCCCTGAGTTCCAGGATGCTCATCTGGTCGGTTTTCTTTACAACGTTTTTAAGATCGTCCGGCACAATGTCCAGGACATAGGCCTTGTTATCATAGGATTTAATGTCGGAATCACGGCCATCCCCTGCATAGTTCTGTTCCAGCACATTGAAGAACCGCCATTGGCCGTTTTCAAACAGCCCTTTTTCCGCATCCACCCTGCGCCCGATCCTGAAATTCTCCTGGAGAAAGGTGACGGTAATGCCGGAGATGGTGTCATCCACGGGATTGAAAAAATTGATGTGGATGATTTTATTTTCACCCCGCATCCAGATATCCTCCCGGACGGCATAGATCCTCTTGCTCTTCTTGAGGCTGGAATACTTGATATGGTTGGCCTTGAACATGGTGGACGGCACGACGGTCTCTCCCAGAAAGATCATCAGAAAGGCAAGGAGCACCCCCACCAGGACAACGGGTTTCACCAGGCAGTAGATACTGACCCCGCTCCCCTTCAATGCCATAAGCTCGTTGTTCCGGTTCATGAGACCGAACACCACGATGGTTCCAAGGACAACCCCGGCCGGGGTAAACTGCACAAACATGAAGGGAACCTTCAGCAGCACATACCCGAACGCCTGGGCAATGGAGAACTTTGCCTCCAGGAACTTATCCATGTTGGAAAGATAATCAACCGCGAGAAACACGCAAAGCAGGATCATCTGAATGATACAGAAAAACCGTGCAAACTCTTTTAACCAATACCGGTATATCGTAGCCATATGCCTAGCCGACCTGCCTGTGAAACATCCGCTTTGCAAGGCGGCCCAGGATAAAGAAAACCCGGGGCAGCTGCACAGGACGTTCATTCGCTATTCGAAACAGAAAAAAGACGCCAATGCTCCCCATGACAAGATCCGGGACCCACATGCCGATGACAGGCGGATAAAACCCGGTCTCTCCGGCGGACCAGCCCGCCGCGAGCAGCATGTAGTAGAGGAGAAAAAAGAAGATCCCCATGCCAAACCCCGCCGTTCGCCTGGAGGATGCGGATTGCAGTCCCAGTGCCATGGCAAGGACGCCCAGGGCCATACAGGCCAAGGGAATTGAAAACTTTTCGTAGAGGATCATCAGCGCGGAATTCAAATCAGGGCTCTCCCCGGAATCCTTTTCTATAAACGCCGTGAGTTCCTTGAGGCTCATCTCGTCAAAGTCCTTCTTCACCCTGATCGCCTTTTTTTGCGCCTGCTCAAAATCAAGGTTGATGTCATAGGTGTTAAAGTCCATGGAATTGACGGATTTGTTTTTCAGGTCCACCTGGTTCACGGTTCCGCCATAGAGGCGAAGGGTAAAGTCGCCGGTCCGGGAATCCTTGGCAAGAATGCCTTCAGGGGCTACCGACACCGTCACCCGGTCCTCTGTTCTTGAATCCTCGATAAAGAGATCCTTGAGCACCTTGGTCTTCATGTCCATGGAGCTGACATAGATCATCACATCCTTGAAGCCCGAGTTGAACTGACGTTCGCTCAGGGCAACGTTCAGGTTTGACCGGGCGATCTGAATGCCGGTCGTCTTGAACTCAAGCTTTCCCCAGGGCACACCGAAGACGGTCACCCCCAGGGTGAGAAGCGTCCCCAGAAAGCAGAAAAGCAGAACCGGGGGCAGCAGCCGGTAGATGGTCATGCCGCCGCCCTTGAGGGCGATGATCTCATTGTCCCCGGACATGCGCATGAAGGTGAGCAGCACCGAAATCATCACGGACATGGGGATGGTGAACTCCATGAACCTCGGCAGGGTATAGGATATCAACAGGAGGACGGACAAAATCCCGGTGTTATAGTTCACCACCATATTGGTGATCTGGGGGATTCTGGTCATCAGGAAGATCGAGGTAAGAAAAATGGAGCTGATGGCAAAGGGCGGTATCAGCTCCCTGAAAATGTATCGGTTTATCGTTGTCATAAGTAGGGGGAAAAATATAGGGAATCGGCCAAAGAGTCAAACTTTTTCTGTAACCCCGCCCCTTTTGGAACCGAACCGTGCAAGCTTTTCCATGTCCATGGCCCCAAGGGACAACTTGAGCCCCTCCCCCCGCCTGTGGGCAAGGCTGAACCAGTTACGGATCTCCGCCTTGAGGGTCTCTTCCCCCACGGCCTTTTTCCCGTTGGCGCCGGCCAGGTTGTTGTCCATATCCCCCGAATTGATAAAGGTCCAGACATCATTGATCTTTGAGACCACCCCGGTATGCCCCCGGGTCCGGGTGGAAAAGCTCAGGATCTGCCCGTCCCTGAGATAGGGGGTCATTTCGGCCATGATCTTGTCCGCCTCGGGCTCGGCGTTGTTGATCTTGAAAATGCGCTTTTGATAAAGGTTCCGCCCCGAAGCGGCCACGAGCCCCTCACCGTTGAGATAATGGTTGTAGGCATACCCATTGGTCACGGCCTTTTCCATGAGGTGGCGCCCCAGCCCACCATCGCCCCGGTATTGGACCCCCATGCTCCTGAGTCCTCCCACCACAAGCTCGTAACAATCCATCTGGTCGTACTCCTTCCCCAGAAAGGACCGGACCGCCGTGGTGAGGCGGCTGCCACCCACGGCATCAAGGGGTTGCGGCGAAACAGGTTCCATGGGCCCGGCCTGTTCCACGGACTGGGTTTTCCGGCCATTGCCCTTCCAGACAAGCTCCTCGGTTGCCGGATCAAGGAAGATCTCCGTGCCGGGGGGTATGTTCTTATAGGCTTTACCAATATTCTCCCGCTTGGAAAGTATGCGCCAGCACTCCTTTTTATACGGGGAGGCATAAAGGAGTTCGGACACCGTCGGCACCTCCCGGGTTACCGTTCCAAGGGAGAGAAGGCCTTTTTCCGAAGCCTGCTTGTTTACCGCCCCCAGGGAGTCCAGGGATTCGACCTTGTCCGCCAGCATCGCCCGGAACCGGTCCGACTGAAATGAGCCCCTGGAGAAAGCGTCGTTGGGGCTGTTTTTTGCTTGAAGGGAATGTATCTTCATTGCGATCTCCTGCACCATGATTCATGACATATTGATTGTCGTTTCGGCATGAATGGAAAAGAGAGCCGCCTACGACACCTGCTTGCGAACATCTGTTTTATAGATGTCAGCAATTTTGATGCCAAAATGGAAAACCCCGGAAAACCGGACCGGCTTCCCGGTCAAACGGCATGGAACGCCAAGGAGCTGACACGGGAATTCAAATCCATGACGTTGATTTTTCATGGACAGGGAAAGAAATACGGACTATATCTCTTTTCATGGAAAGCATCATCATAGC
>JAAEMK010001294.1 GCA_024225635.1 Desulfobacteraceae bacterium
AAATCTAACCGTGGCCACCCCCTGATGTTTGGGTGAGGAGATAGCCCTATAAAAACCCTTCGCAGTCATACCTGGCTCATTAGAATCTAATGGTTAAAAACTTGACTTTTTTTGTTTTTGGTACACCCCTACTTTCAAACTTGAATTCTGGCAAATCTAACCGTGGCCACCCCCTGATGTTTGAGTGACCCTACTTAGGAGAGATTAATAAGACTTTAAGAGGTTTATTGGGAGAATATTAGGGAGTATCATAAGGAGTCCACAGTTGTCTGATGGACTCAGAAAGAATATTATTGAAGTAAAGTGCCAAGGGAGGGTCAGGACTTAAAGTTTGGAATCATAAGTAATATCAAGGCAGACATAACATACAGACTAAAAACTTGAAACTAATTTATTTGAGCCCTGACAGAAATGGAAGTCCAGTTATTTTATTGTTACAATATAGGAAGTTCTTTTTGTAAGACTTTGGGTGTCAGTATTTTGGTTTAGGCTTGAAAATAGATTTTTCCTTGGTACTTCCCTAAAATTGTCATACTACGTCCCTCAGGATAAATACAACTAAATATAAATATAAAATTATAATATAGGAACTTTGCATCCTGAGGAACGTAGTAGCCACAGTACAGGGACGTAGTTTCCCTGTACTATGCTTACTTGTCCTACGTCTCTAAACAGATACCTCTAACCTTTC
>JAAEMK010001295.1 GCA_024225635.1 Desulfobacteraceae bacterium
ATACATACCCACGCCATCCGTGCCCACGGACTTAATGAATGCTTTCCGGAATAATTCCGCAAGCCCCCGGGTGTAAGGGTCTCCGTCATCGATGGTTGCGGCTTTGGTTATTCCAAGCTCTTTGAATACGAATTTTGCCGCAGATTGCCCCAGGCCGGCGGCACTTACCATCGTGCGGAAGTAACCCGGCCGCCAGTTTTCCCCTCGCTTTCCATCAATGGCGGTCAGGGAAGGTGCGGTGTTCGTTCCCGAAACCATCACCATGCCCGCCTCGGACATAATCCTGGATGCCGGCACGGCTGATCCGGAGCAGGATGTACCGAGAATGGCAACGGTTTGCGGACGGGTAACAACCTTCAGAGCGGCATTCGTACCGCCCTCGGGTGAGCACAATGAATTTTCCCTTTGCAGTTCGACTGGGTGGCCGATAAGCTGGTTTCCCCGCTTTGCTATGGCAAGCTCCACGCTACGGGTCTGAACGATCCCGCTGATAGCCGCCCCCCCGGTTGTAACCTGCAGCAATCCGATTACTATCGGCTTTCCCGGAGCAATAGTTACACAGCCGATGGAATCCCTGCATTCAAATTTTGGCGCTGTTTTTTCGCATGCGGTTAACCAGATAATCGCCGACAAAACAATCAACACCTTCAAGAAAATATGTTTGGTCACCTCTCCCTCCATCCTTTTGTGGGTGATGCCCGGTTTGCGCCGGCGGTTAATTGTCGTTTTCCATATATATACATTGATTCTCATATGCTTCCCCATAATGCCCGTTGATCCAGGCATTGGCTTCCTGTTCTTTCTATCCGATGCCTATTCGAACGTGTACGTCTGGATCACGTTTGCTTCCATCCCACTGAGCCCGGAAGCAGGGTCATCCAAACGAACGATTTTGAACCTGGCAACCCCGCAATCGCCAAACTCATCACAGGAAAGCTTTCCCGTAACGCCTTCAAAGTCGACCGTTGCATACAGGGCATCGCGCAATGCCTGGCGGCCAATATGCAGTGTTCCGTCTTTCTCCCTGACGGCAACGGCCTCGATGGCATTGAAGAGCAGGTTGGCGGCATCATAAGCAAAACCACATTTTAGCGTTTTGGGCGGGTTGCCAAATCTTGATGTATACTCGGTAACTAATTCATCATTTGCCGCGCTTTCTATAAAGGCATGATCGGCGAAATACATACCCACGCCATCCGTGCCCACGGACTTAATGAATGCTTTCCGGAATAATTCCGCAAGCCCCCGGGTGTAAGGGTCTCCGTCATCGATGGTTGCGGCTTTGGTTATTCCAAGCTCTTTGAATACGAATTTTGCCGC
>JAAEMK010001296.1 GCA_024225635.1 Desulfobacteraceae bacterium
AGTATGTACAAGATATCTTTTTAGAATTTTATTGTACTTATATGAAAATTAAATCTAAAGAATTATTCATACAATGTTTTAATTCGATAGAAAGATTAAGTTCGTCAATTTTTTTTTACTTCAAAACGTAATAAATCTTTTTCTGTTGTAAAAGATGAAATACCTTATTATAGAAAAGATTTTAAAAATCCACAGTTCCTAAGTGGTTAAAATTAGTTGTTAAATTAGTTAAAAGTCATTAGCAATTTTCATTCCTAAAGTAAGCATACAAAAACAAGGATGACAACATCCATAAGTAGCGAAGCACTTTAAGATTTAAGAAAAAAAAATTTACAGAAGGTTGAAAAAGAAAGTGTGAAAGAAAATAAAATCAAGAAACAACTATAAAATGAATTACATTTAGGACAGACTGGCGGACAAAATATTCATAGAATAGATGCGCATAAATAAGACGAAACTTTACAAAAAAGAATCAGAACTCTAACGTATATAGCCTTCAAGAAACTGATGTTTCTTTATTTTTACATTTCTGCCTTTGGTAGCCTGACGGACAGACTGACGGACAATTTTTTTTACAGAATAGATGCGCATCCATAAGACGAATCTTCACAAAAAACATTAAGAACGCTACCGCATCTAGTCGCCGA
>JAAEMK010001297.1 GCA_024225635.1 Desulfobacteraceae bacterium
CGGTTAGGCGTCAAGCAGAGAGTCGTACGCAACGTTCCGAACAAAGCGAGCCGCAAGCGCCCCTAATTAGATCATTTTTGTTTTATCGTATTTTCGAAAACTAATACGTATTTCTTTTACAGTAGCCGAGAGCTCGATTAGGACTTTGAAATCGTATGCGCTTATTGTCATTTGAAATGGTTCTTGGGTACTGTAGCGTCGATTTAACGTGTTGCGTGTGTATACAACGAAACTCCAGCATGGTGAAAACCGCCTTGGAACGAAAAGGATTCCTGCATCTGAGGGAGATTCTAGCGGCCGCCGTGGCGAGGATGAACTCGGAAAGGAAGCTTCGACGTCTCGACTGGCTTACGCCCAATGAGGTGAGACATACAGAGAGAGAGAGAGAGAGAGAGGAAGGATGGGAGGGTGTGGATTCGAATGTCCCCTTCGTTTAGGTAGATGTATGGAATGTGCCACGTATAATCGAGTCACAGAGGCAAAAGCAGGCCAAAATTGACCGGGCTGATAAGAGGGCGGTACTTAAAATCGGACAGCGCGTTCTAGTAATGGCGCCATTTTCAAA
>JAAEMK010001298.1 GCA_024225635.1 Desulfobacteraceae bacterium
ACACTGAACGATCCGGGTACCTCGTACAAACCAAAACTGGTTCCATTCGGAAGAAGAAACGCTTCTTCCAATAGCCCAGTACAAAGGGAACGGTATAAACTGTCCCCAGACATTATGCAAGTTCCTTTGGAGGAACTAGTCAAGACTGCGAAAAAGACTGGAAAGTCCAAATCGCAGGAAGACAAAGGCAGAAGAGTCCCACAAGTGGGACGACTCAAGCCAATTCCAGGCAAACTGGAGAGACAAAAACAGGAGCAGGGAAAAGCTCGCATAGAATTCCCTACACTGGATTTGTCTGATCAAAAACTCCTTCACACCTTTAATTGGGCGAAGGAAGTTGAAGACGCCGGACCGACCACGATCCACACATACAATGCATGGATCGTTGAGACGGGACGGCAAATGATTATCGATTCGAGATTGAAAAATTTCGGATTGCCTCAATTCACAAATACAGTGGGACTGGACGATGTGAAGCTTCAGAGCTTCTCGTTCTACCCCGGTCTGATGGATATCGGACACGGTTTTCATCTCACAACCAATCCAAATATGGTTCTGGGGTGGACAGAACAACGATATACACCGCTGAATGCCCAAATATGGGAGGAATTATTTGTGTCCGACCCAAAAAGACCAGCGAAACTACTCGACTGG
>JAAEMK010001299.1 GCA_024225635.1 Desulfobacteraceae bacterium
CGTACTGCATATCATGCAACAGAGTACAATTTAGAGGCAGCACAAGCAGCCACCAAGAAATACTTCGACGAGCATACTAAGCCGTCATTATTTAAAGAGGGAGACATAGTTTGGTTTAAGTCTACCCGACATAGGAGAGGTGCCCTGTCCAAACTTAAGAGCATCGTCCAAGGTCCCATGCGTATTATTGAACTGCACAATCTTACTGCAATCTTACAGTATGTTGATCATCCTGAGTGGAAATATGAGAAATGCCATGTTGACAAGTTGAGTATGGCCTTTTCATCCTTAGCGGCGGATATGCAAGATCACAAGACCATCTGCGCGTTAGAACAACTAGACGTAGAACAGCCGGCGCGTGATACCGTAACCGTCAAAACTATAAATGCAACTCCCTTGTTCAGGTCTGGCGATTTGATAGCAACGAGCTCTGAAAATATTTTGGTTGCTGCTGGATCTTATTTGGGTGTTGTGAGCGAGGAGGGAAGGACGGACGACCTGGCGCCCAATCGCCCGGACAGTAACGCCCCTGCCATTGGCATGCATTCAGCGAGGGGCCGGGGAACCCCGATGTCTCAAAGGGGGACACGGGGCGGACAATACGCCCACGCCTACGCTTACCAACCGGCCAACTTGGGCCAACCGACCAAGTCCTCAGCTAGCACTAGCTACGCACGAGGCACCCAACCGCCCCAACAGTCTAGGGGAAACGTAGGAGGTGGGCAAGGGCGGGGGGCCCACACATATATTGTCAATAGACCTCCCCTGCCACAGATCCCCCTGGCACTCAACAAATTCAGCCTACTAGGAATTAATGACCCAGGGGACAACAAGCCAAAATTGGCAAAAACGCCGGCGTCGTCCATCACTTCGCGTAGGCCGAGTATGGTAAACACGCCGACAGACATCATGAATGTTCCCATA
>JAAEMK010001300.1 GCA_024225635.1 Desulfobacteraceae bacterium
GCTTTAACGCTGAACTTGCCTATTTGCAAACTACATGGGCGGATGTAATAGCGGCCGATCCAGCGTATAACCCTAACTTAACGCTAAAAAGAGAAAATTTTGCAATTAAGTCTTTTAGGTAGTTAATAAAAGTGTAAACCAGCGCTATTATTAAATATGCGCTTTTGAATCAATTATTAAATTACGCTACACTGTATATACTATGTAGATAACTGTTTTTTGGTTGTTTTATCTTTTAATAGAGAGAGTATGATCCCAATATCGGCAGCTAATAATCAGTTTGTATTGCAATCTACTTACCCTATTGCAAGTAGTGTAAGCATAGTATGTGGTATGTCTGTCTATATTAACGACCGACTAGAATGGGTAAAGCAAGCGGTTGAAAGCGTTTTAAATCAGACCTTACCAGCGGATTTATTTATGGTTGTACTTGATGGTGAAGTAGCTGACGATATAGCTATTTATTTAACCCAAGTAGAAAAAGAAAACCCCAACTTAGCGCTTGTACATGGCACAACAAACAAGGGGTTAAGTGCATGTATGAA
>JAAEMK010001301.1 GCA_024225635.1 Desulfobacteraceae bacterium
ATCGAGTAATTCAGAAACGTCCATCGTTACGCCTTTTCAATCAATAATGAGGGCAGTATAACAGGTGTTTTTGCTAGGCTAAATAAAATACTGTTTTTATGAACAGCTATTCTAAAAATACTTGTAAAACTAATCCCTTAGTCGCTTTTGTGTACTCTTAAGTAACGATAATTAATAATAAAAATAATCAAATTGACCTATATTTAGTAAAAAATACTAAAGCAGTTATTTAGTAGTAATTTAACTATTTGATTTTTAAGCTTTAATAAATTGGCATAAAGTGTGATAGTAAGTAAATAACTAAAACTTAAAATTAATTAACTACAGAGGTGAGTATGTCAGGACAAGGTTCAGGTGGTAATGTAATTGCAGCACTATGTAATATATTTTTCCCCGGTTTAGGTCAATTAGTACAAGGGCGTATTTTAGCTGCTTTACTATTTGCTATTTTCTTTTTTGGCGGTGCCGCACTGTGGTTTTTAGTTGTGCCAGGGATTATTGCCGCGATAGTATACGTTTGGGCAATAATTGACGCCGCGAGATACCGCTCCAGAGATTAGTGATCATAAAATAAGTAATAGCGCCCATTGGCGCTATTTTGCGTTTTAGGGTCGGTGTTTAAGGCTATTTATGGGTATAATTAGTGCATTAGCGTTTTAAAAGTAAAAATTATGGAATATCAATTTATACGTGACCCTATTAGTGGGCTGCGCATTAAAATAAGCAGCGAGCATGCCCTAATTGGCCGCTGGTTAAAC
>JAAEMK010001302.1 GCA_024225635.1 Desulfobacteraceae bacterium
ATCGGCCACTTTCCAGGCCCGGTTCCACTCATCATATTGCGTGGCCGTCACCCCGCCCCGGCCATCGATTGTTTTTATGCGGTTGCCGTTATCGTCATAATCATAACCCAGGCTGACTCCTTCCGGCCGTTCTTCCCCGGTCAAACGGTTTTGTTTATCATAAGTATAGGTGACAGCATTACCCTCTTCGTCGGTAACCTTCGACACATTTCCATTACCGTCGTAGTCCCATGTATACATGCCGCCAAGGGCGTCGGTTCTCCCGGTCCGCAAGTATCTTCCATTGTACCGGTATGCCGTTACATTGCCTTCCGGGTCCGTCACGGAGGCCAGGTTCTTTTCCGGATCGGACTCGGCATTATAATCATATGCCGAGGTTCCGCCATCCGCGCCCGACACCGTTTTCGATACCGCCCGGTTCAAAACGTCATACATGTACGCCGTTGTAGTGCCGGCATAGTCGGTGGCGGCGGTCAAATTGTCCGCCTTGTCGTATTCCATGGACATGGCATCGCCGAGACGGTTGGTGGTGGACACCCTCCGGTTCAACGCGTCGTACTCATGCGTGATACTGTTTCCATTCCAGTCGGTTTCCGACACCATGTTGCCGTTGCAGTCGTAATCGAAACTCTTGCCCCCGTTCTTGCTCCTGGTAATGCTTTTCACCTGGTTGCGCGGAGAGTGCGAATAGGTAAGATTCATGCCCAGGAGGTCGTTTTCCGAGAGTTTGTTTCCTTCCGGGTCATGGCTGAAAAGCTGTTTGTTGGTGGATGGCGAGGCCAGCCCGTAAGCTGAAATCGGCGGGTGGGTAATCGTTTTCGGATAATCCAGGTTGTCATAACCGTAAAGGGTTTCGTTGTTGTTGGGGTCGGTTTTCGACATCAGGCGCCCCCGGATATCATATTCGAATTTCGTTTTGCTCCCCTCCGGGGCCGTTGTCGATTCCGGGTTCCCCCGGGCGTCATATTTATACTGTGTCATGCCGCCGTTGGGGTCCGTCATGGACTCCCGCTCCCCGAAAGAGTTCACCCCGTAAGACCATCTTTTGCCGTCCCCGTCGGTATGAGATACAGGATTGCCGTTATCGTCATATTCCCAGTGTTCGATGTTGCCGTTGCGGTCCTGGCGCCTTTCCGGCACGCTCAATTCCAGGTCCCAGGCCGTTGTGATGGTATCCCCCTTGGGATCTCTCATTTTCACCACGTTGCCTTTTTCATCATATTCATATTCGCTCGTATTGCCGTTGCCGTCGGTTTTGGATATCATCACGTTGTCGTCCATGCCTTGTTCGTCGATGGACCAGCTCATGGAAATTGTCTTTCCAATGGGCATTTTGATTTTCGCGGCATTTCCATACAAATTCAGCACATACTCGGTGGAATCACCGTTGGGGTCGGTTATTATCCGCTTGTTTTCTCCTTCCAGCACATACTGGAAAGAGGCAGCGCAGCCGCCCGGATACTCCACCGATTTGATGACGTCCACCGACCGGACCCCTTTTACATAGGCCGGGGCGGCCTCCTCGAGTTCCTTGTTCTCGTGGTATTCGTATTTATAACCGTTCCCGTTGCTATCCTCCGTGCGCGCCAGGTTGAAATCGGCGCCGGCAACATCCGGTTCCCGCTCGTATTCGTAGGTTTCGTTTTTAACGTCGCGCCTGGCCGCGGACAACAGGCCATCGTCATTATATTCGAACGCAAGCTCGATGCCGTCCGGGCCGGTAACCGTCTTCAGGCGTTCCTGGTTTCCCATCCACCCCGCGTTTACTTCCTCGTATTCCAATTCCAATGTCCGATTCACCGCGTCGGTGACCTTGGTGAGCACCGGCAGTTCCACGCCTTCCCATACTTCCAGGTCCGTGTACTCGAACGTCATCGTATTGCCGTTTTTGTCCTCGATGGTTTTGACCATCGTCGGTTGGGCCGGCGCGCCCGGGTCCCCGGTCTTCTCGTCTTCCGGACCGTTGACCAGCCTGAGCTTTTTCGGGCTGAGCCCGATCCGGGTGAGGATATCATCGCCCAGGCTCATATAGGCCGAATGGGTCTCGGAAAATTCGCGCTCGGGATAATCATACATGTAGACCGTGCCGTCTTTTGACGTGAATTCGAACTCGGCCGGATCATCGGAGCCCTCCGGCAGGGTCTTCAATTTGCCGTGGCGGCCGCGTTCCGGATACCACTCGCCGTCAACCTTGGCAAACAGGGTGCCGTTGACGCGAACGCTCGCCCACTTTTCCTTGTCGTCCGGAACATCGGTGGAACGGAAAAACTCCCCCTTGCGCTCGAGCACCCACTTGGGCACGCAGGACATGTTCGCATCCCCCTCGGCGCATACCGGGGTCAGCTTTTTTTCGAGTCCGTGGCTCCACCCGTAGCCCATTGGATGAAACCCCGTGTCCCCGCCCAGGTTCGAATAGTTGCGGGTAAAACTCAATTGCGGCCCCCGGCCCATGAGCGCCACGTCGGTGCGGGAAAGCGCCAGGGCGCCGTCCGGGATCATCACGCCATGGACCAGGTTCTGGCCCAGCACATTGCCGTCGGAGCGTTTTTCCAGCCGGCCGGGAAACCGCACTTTCTGCTTGAAGCCGAATTCC
>JAAEMK010001303.1 GCA_024225635.1 Desulfobacteraceae bacterium
CTCATTTTACCTCATTTTATCTCATTTTAAGTTTCATTTTAAGTATCATTTTATGTTGTTTTGAACGTGGTTAAAATGACTTAAAATGAAACGAAAATATGACATAAAATGACATTAAATGAGTTTTTGACTTAAAATGAGATAAAATGAGAATGCGTAAAATGACATAAAATGAGAAAATATTATTTTATCTCATTTTATCTCGTTTTATCTGATTTTATCTCATTTTACATTATTTTAGCTGTTGTTTTACATTATTTTAAATAATTTTTTTTTGTCATTTTACATCATTTAGGTGCGAAAACGACATATGCCTCGCATTATGGAAACATATAAGAACAGTATAAATGTGAATATAATAAGGATAATGTGGAAATATTATGGCATCAATAGGAACAATATCAAGAGGATATAATAATACTATATTACGATAATAAAAAGTATGGAATATTACGCGTGGAATATAGGAATGTTATAACATATTAAGATACAAAGGTGAAATAAACTGGGAGAGATAAAATAAAAGGGATGAATAATATGTTATAAAATGAAAAGGTGTTTAATAATAATAAAATATGGTAATAAGGTAAAACGATGAAAAAAAAAATGAGATTAAAAAGTAAAATAAATTATGAGAAATAAAATATGATGAAAGAAACAATGAAATGAATGGAATGATTACATTGAAAATA
>JAAEMK010001304.1 GCA_024225635.1 Desulfobacteraceae bacterium
AAAACTTTTTATTATGCAACTTCTTTTTAAAAAACTAAATCAATCGAATGCAACTTTTTTTCTCAAAAAAAAAGTTGCATGCAATCTTTTTTTTACAACTTTTTTTAGTACTAGTAATTTTCTATGGGTTGCTGAAAAAGCGCCTTTATTGCAGTCGAACCTGAAAACCTTAAGATCGCGCTACCCGATAAAACTGCTTTTATGGACCTAGGTGCCATAAAATGGTTCGAGCTCGTAGAGGATCCTTAAGCTTTTTTCCAACTCACGATCTGAGGATCTACAATCTTTGAACAGAAAACCGAACCTCAGCTTCTGATCGAACCGCCGAGAGGAACAAACGGACTCGAGTGAGCGTTCACCATATTCAGTCACAAACACACAACGCGCACACACTCTCAGCACCACATTTTGGAGGAAGCTTTTCCGAGGAACGAAGGAGTAGGAAGCTCTAGCCGAGGGCGTGGTCCATCTCCTGCCACCAGCTCCACACAAGCCGTGCTGCCGACGAGGGTAAGACCGCGCCAAGTGGCCCTCACCAACTGCGAACCACCAAAACATGAAGGCCATGTGCCAGTGCTTGCCTGTGTCGTCCTGCTCCAAGCTCTACTCCATCAGGATTGTTGTCATGATCAGCGTCTGCTCCACGTGCTTTGTGTGCTGCATGAACCTTGCCCTAGTCTTGCCCATGTTTTGGTGATTCCTCCAGCTTTTGGTGGCCCTTCTCGTGGACGAGTCCCAGTTGCGCACGCTTGATCATTGGACGAGGTGGGTTCCATGAAGACAGACTTGCAGCGGGGCCACCAAAAGCTGGAGGAATCACCAAAGCATGGGCACGACTAGGGCAAACTTCATGGAGCACAAAAACAACGTGGAGCAGACGCTGATCATGACCATCCTGATGGAGTGGAGCTTGCAGCAGGTCATCACAGGCAA
>JAAEMK010001305.1 GCA_024225635.1 Desulfobacteraceae bacterium
ATAGAGATCCCAATTCTCTAGGTCATCACGTGCCGTGATTGCCAGTATCCCTTGTAATGTTTGGTGTAATCGTTCGATCCCACCGTTGCATTTAGGATTATACGCGGTCGTGTAGAGTCGTTTGACTCCATACAGTTTACACATCTCTCTAAATACTGCACTTAGAAGGCTCGCTCCTAAGTCCGATAGTAGAATTTTGCAAATTCCATGTTGAGAGAATACGAAATCCACTAGCGCACGTGCCAGTGTTGTCGCTTTTTGGTCTGGTATTGCAGTACCGTATACTGCTTTCGTAAACAAGTCGTATGCCAGGATCGTATACTTGTTCCCTTGTTTTGTTTTGGCAAGTTCCATAACATCGACCGACAATGTATGCATCGGGTATGGTTCGAATGGAACGTGCATCATAGGGACTCTATGTGGTTTGTGTTGTCCTCGGCGTTGTGCGCAGCCAATACACCGTTCACAGTAGTCTTTGATATCCTTTCGCATGCCATGCCAGTAGTACTTTGGTATCATTTTCCCAAACGTTCGTTTTGGGCCGAAATGACCTGCGAAAGGAGTATCATGATGTTCTTGTATCAATAC
>JAAEMK010001306.1 GCA_024225635.1 Desulfobacteraceae bacterium
AACTGTTTCACATTTGTGGGCTTCCTTGATCTGCATGATATTCACTCTCCGTCCCTCCTTTTTTGATAGTTGAGATGGAGCATATCATTTTTATTCCATCAAAGGATAGAAAATTTAAACCGGGAAAATGGGAATGCGCCCTTCAATATTCAATTTAGATGAATTGGAGAGTTCCATGAACTACCGCATTGCCATCGATCCTCAACTTGATTTGTCCGCCGTTGAATTTACGGAGGCCTGGAACGCAAGTCAATACAACGAAGATGCCCCGGCTGTCGTCAAAAGCGATTCCAGCGAATCATTTCTGTCACCTGAAATCACTGTTGTTTTGATAGCGGCTGCCGTCAGCATCCCCGCCTCCGTCATTTCCAACTTTGTCACAGAGGTTTTAAAGAAAAAATTCCTGGAAAAGAAAGCACCCAAAGTGTCGGTGACCACCACCACTACCCCGGAAGGGCAACCCGTCCTGATTATCAAACAGTCTGAAGAATAGATCCCACACCGTTAAGACCTGAAAGGTGACGCCAATGCCCCAGCTGATTTGTATCCGTGAAGTGAAGAGGAATGAAGAGGACTTTACCGCCACTGTCCAATTTGGTGTTCAAGGTGAACCCTATGAGATTACGGTCAGCGATCCGTTTTCCAATGAGCAGGAAGAACGGCTGGAATGGTATTTTGAGAAGTGGCTCGATTTTCCCTTCACCGACAAGGTGCTGGCCCGGGAAGCCGCAGCCAGTATTCGCGTTTATGGCGAGAGCCTGTTTGAGCAGGTCTTTGGTTCCAATCGCGCTGTGGGTATTGAATATGACCGCCTGCGGCAGGAGGACTTTCAACTGGAGATCATCGGGTCTCCCGAATTTCACGCCCTGCATTGGGAGGCCCTGCACGACCCGCTCCAGGCCCGCCCCCTGTCCGTGGACAAACCGGTGGTACGCAAGAACAGCAAACCGGTTACCTACCGGGCCGAGGTGAAATCCGCCCCCCGGCTGCGGGTGCTGCTGGTGACCGCCCGGCCTGCCGGGAGGCAGGATGTGAGCTACCGCACCATATCCAGGCCCCTGGTTGAGGCACTGGAAACCGGCAGAATCGCGGCTCAAATCGATATGGTGCGGCCCGGCACATTTGAGGCCCTGGTCAACCATCTGGAAGATGTGCGGGATGAACACGGGGACGGTTATTACCACATAATCCATCTCGATATGCACGGCGCCCTGCTCACCCATGGGCAATACGTGAAAATGGCAGAGGAGCACCAGCCGGCCAGTTACACTTTCCGGGACGGTTACGCCCAAACGGCCATCGAGGAATATCAGGGGCTGAAAGCCTTCCTGTTTTTTGACACTGCCGGTAAGAAAGCAGATACCGGCGGCACCCCTGTCAGCGCCGATGATCTGGCGCATCTGCTCAACATGCGCCAGATTCCCATAGTGATCCTCAATGCCTGCCAATCGGGCAAACAGGTGGGCTATACGGAAACCAGCCTGGGCAGCCGGCTCCTCGAGTCCGGGTCCCAGCTGGTGGTGGCAATGGGCTACTCGGTCACCGTATCGGCGGCCGGGAAGCTGATGACCATCCTCTACCGCCAACTGCTGGACGGACGCGACCCGGCCGTAGCGATCCGGCGGGCACGGCTGGAACTTTACAACGATAAGCGGCGGCGCGCGGCATTTGGGCAGAAGATCAAACTGGAAGACTGGATGCTGCCGGTTATTTATCAAAACCGCGTTCCCGGCTTTGACCGCAACACCTTCCAGGGTCAAGTGGCGGTAACCGCCACGGCCTATGCCCCGCCCCGCACCACCTACCGTTTCGTAGGACGGGATATTGATATCCTCGAAATAGAACGCCGGCTGCTCCGCCGCACCAACCTTTTGCTGGTAAGGGGGATGGGGGGCGCTGGCAAGACCACCCTGCTCCATCATCTGGGCTGGTGGTGGCAAAAAACCCGTTTTGTGAACCAGGTCTTTTATTTCGGCTACGACCTCAAAGCCTACCATCTGCCTGAGATTGTGGATTCCATCGGCCGGCAGCTGGGGCTGAACCTCTCCGGGATTGCCGCCAATGACCGGGCTGCGGTGCTGCAAGCCTTGAAAAGCACCCGCCATCTGCTGGTTCTGGATAACCTGGAATCCATCACCGGCGAGCCCCTGTCGGTACAAAACACCCTGCCCCCCGAAGCACGGGCCGAACTTCGCACCTTCCTCCAGGAGCTGACAGGGGCCCGTTCCCTGGTGCTGCTGGGGTCCCGCAGCGGCGAGAAATGGCTGCGCGACCCCCTGCGCGACGCCGACACATACGACCTGCATGGACTTGATTACGAAGCCCAAACCGCTTTGGCCGAAGCGATTCTGCAAACGGCGGAAGCACCCCACTATCCCGATCAGGATGAGCATCAGGCCGATTTCCAGCGCCTGCTCAAACTGCTGGGCGGCTATCCATTGGCCATGGAGGTGGTCCTGACAGGCCTGGCCCACGCCACCCCGGCTGAAATTATCGAGCGTTTGCGGGCGGCGGACGTCAACCTGGATAACCAGAAGGAAAGAGCGACAAAAACCGAAAGCATCCTCAAGTGCATTGACTATTCACATAGTAATTTATCAGCGGAAGCACAATCGCTGCTCCTGTGCCTGGCTCCCTTTACCGGCGTGATCAATCTTAATGGGCTGGATCAGTACACCGCCCTGTTGAAGGCCCAGGCACCCCTCGCCCATCTGCCCTATGACCGGTGGCAGGCGGTGCTGAAGGAAGCCTTGAACTGGGGTTTACTCCAGCCCCATGAACGGTATGGCGAAAGCGGCTATCTGTCATTGCAGCCCATATTCCCCTACTTTCTCAAAACCCGTTTGAATGATGAATCGCTATCCGCGCTGAAACAAGCCGTCGAAACCGCCTTTTGTGAGCACTGCAACGGCATGGGCGGGGCGCTCGCTGAAGCGATCAGATCCAAAGAACCACAGGAGCGGCAGACAGGACTTGCTTTGACGGAAGTGGAATATGAAAACCTGTTGACGTCTTTGAAAATCAGCTTGTCCGCAGGGACGGATTTTTATAATTCGTTTGATGCGTTGGAAGAATTTGCTGATAAACGCAATGACACGGCCAATCGCCTTCTGATTTGCCGATTGGTTGCGTCACATCAGGCAAATTACACTCCCCTGCAAATGCAAGGGACAATAGGGACGGACTTTTTTTCTGCAAATGATCGGCTGGCAGGTACTTATCTTCAAATCAAGGATTATGCTTCAGCACAGAAATATTATGAACATGGACTGGTCCTGGCCCGACTGTCTAAAGACCCCCATGTTCAAAAAATAGGCAAAGCGACCACATTGCACCAATTGGGGAGAGTGGCCCAGGAACAGCGACAGTGGGAAGCGGCGGAAGCGTACTACAAAGACGCACTGAAAATTAAAATCGAGTTCAACGACCGATACTCACAAGCCTCAACATTGCACCAATTGGGGAGAGTGGCCCAGGAACAGCGACAGTGGGAAGCGGCGGAAGCGTACTACAAAGACGCACTGAAAATTCAAATCGAGTTCAACGACCGATACTCACAAGCAGTAACATTGCACCAATTGGGGTACGTGGCCCAGGAACAGCGACAGTGGGAAGCGGCGGAAGCGTACTACAAAGACGCACTGATAATTCAAATCGAGTTCAACGACCGATACTCACAAGCCTCAACATTGCACAACTTGGGGAGCGTGGCCCAGGAACAGCGACAGTGGGAAGCGGCTACACAGTATGGACTGGATGCGGCAGAAATTTTTATTGAATATGAGTCGCAACACGAATTGGGAATTGTGTTGGCCAGCCTTGCCCGTGCCTGGCGAGAAACCCATAATGCCGAAATTACACGCAAATTAGGGGAGCTGTTGGGGTCACCGGTTGAAGAGGTAGAAAAGCTGTTGGATGGGGTTGAAGACACGGACCCTGAATAGGCTGCGAGCCGGGAGGGGCTTTTCTTCCGTCCCCCATGTTGGTTCGCCATGTTCTCATAATTATAGCATTGTTGACGGAAGCACCCGTTTCCGTGCTCCCATGGAACAGCCCGGCCAGGGCAGAAGCAAAATGCCTTGGCCGGGTTGTTTATTTTAGCATTTTACGACGGGAAACCGCTCGGGAAGGGTAATCCCCGCTTTCTCGCGAAGGGCGTCGGCCTGGGTCTGGACCCGTGCCTTGAGCGCCTCCTCGTCGATGGTGGTGAGTCTGCCCTGGCGCATGAGCCAGGCGCCGTTGCACATCACGGACTCCACGTTGCTTGCGTGCATGGCGTAAACGAGGTTGGAGACCTTGTCATGGAGGGGCAGGCTTCCCATGCTGACGGGGTTCACCAGGATGAGGTCCGCCTTTTTGCCGGGCTCCAGGGAGCCGATCTCATCGTCCCACAGCACGGACCTTGCCCCGTCCACGGTGGCCATCTCGAGGATCTTCTCCGCGGGAAGCGCGTTGGGAACCAGGTGGCGGCCCTTGTGGATCAGGGCGGTGAGGTACATCTCGTCGAACATGTCCATGCGGTTGTTGGACGGTGCGCCGTCGGTGCCGATGGACACGGCGATTCCGTGGTCGACCATCTCCCGGACCGGGGCAAAGCCGAGCACCCGCATGGCGGCCCCCGGGTTGTGGGAGACCTTTACATCGTAGAGCTTGAAGAGATCGATCTCCCTGGGGGTCATCCACACCGTGTGAACGGCCAGAAGGTTGGGGCCGAGCACGCCGAGCTTCGCCAGGTGGGCAACGGTGGTGTCCCCCCGGTGCTCTTCTGAAAAACGGACCTCTTCGCAGATCTCCGCCACGTGCATGTGGATGCCCACGCCGTGCTTGTCGGCCAGTTCCTTGGTGCGCACCATGAGTTCGTCGGTGCAGTTGAAGATGGTGCGAAGGCCGAACCAGACACGGATTCTGCCGTCCGCCTTGCCGTGCCATTGTTCGATATGGGCCACCTGTTTGTCCAGGGCCTCATCCGTGGTCTCCACCCATTTCTCGGGGAGTCCCTCCCCGCAATCCATGGTGGACCTGGCAAGGATGCCCCGGATGCCGATCTCCTCGACGGCCTTGGCCATGCCGTCCACTTCCTGGCCGCCGGGCTCGGCAAAGGTGGTGACACCGGACCGGATCAGCTCGGCGCAGCAGGCAAGGGAGGAAACATAAGAATCCTCGAGGTCCATGGAACTCTCATAGGGCCAGATGCGGTCGTGGAGCCAGGTGAGAAGGGGCACGTCATCGCCCAGGCCCCGGCCCAGCTGCTGGGACAGGTGCACATGGGTGTTGATCATGCCGGGCATCACGATCCTGCCTGCGGCATCGATCACCTCGGCATCCTGTGAGATCATTTCGGCCGGCACCTTGCCGACCGCTTTTAGGGTGTCTCCCTCCACCAGTATGTCGCCGCCGTCAAAGATCTGGCGGCCGGCGTTCATGGAGAGGATGTATCCATTTTTTATCAGGGTCTGTTTCATTATCAATCTCGTTAAATCAGGTAACAGGTAAAATGGAGCAGCCTCCGGCGGGAAGGCTGCTTAAGACTGCTTGTTGCTTACTTCCTTTTGGCGGCCCTTGCGCCCTGCTCTTTCTTCTCCTCGGGCAGGATCAGGTTAAAAATAATGGCTGATACGGCGCCCACGGCAATGCCGGAGGAAAGCAGGTAGCCCACAAACCGGGGCAGGGAATAGAGAAGCTCCTTGGGCATGAGCACGGCTGCCAGGGTGACGAGGATGGGCAGGCCGATCACGAGCATGCTCCGCTCATCAAGATGAATGTGCCGTACCACCCGGAAGCCGTTCATGGCGATGATGACGCAGATAACGCCGAACACGCCGCAGATGACGGGCTCGGGGATGCAGGCGATGAGGCTTGTGAGTTTCGGCATCAGGCCGAGGGCAATGAGGATCACTCCGCCCGCCATGATGGCCCAGCGGCTGGCAACGCCGGTGATGGCGATGATGCCTGCGTTGGTGGAGTAACCGGTAACGGGAAGGCCGCCGAAGAGGGAACCGATAAAACAGCCGAGGCCTTCACCCATGGCGCCGCCGTTCAGGCTATCGTCATCCAGCTCCTTGCCTGTTACGGCGCTCACGGCAAACCAGGTGCCCGTGGTTTCCACAAGAACCACAAAATAGATGAAACCCATGGTGAGGACGGCATAGAGGTCAAAGGTGGGGGTGCCAAAGGGAAAGGGACGGGGAAGCGCGATCCAGGCGGCCTTGGCCACGGGCGAAAAATCCACCATGCCGAAAAAGGAAGCCATGATGGTGCCAAGGGAAAGGGAAAGCAGAACTGAAACAAGCCGCAGCATCTGTCCAATGCCTTTCATACGGGTCCCGAGCATGGTGAAAAAAACCAGCAGAAATGCCGTGAACAGGGCCACCAGGCAATTGTTGCCGATATCCCCGTGGGCCGTATACACACCTTGAATGGCGATGGGCATCAATGCGATTCCCACCACGATTATCACCGTGCCGCCCACAATGGGGGGAATGATGCGGCGGACAATCCCGCCAAACCGCCTCAGGGGTTTTCCAAGAAGGGCTATGACCAGGGCGCCCGGAATCATGGCTCCCATGACAGCCGCCATGCCGAGCCCCTTGCCGATGGCCGCCACCGCCCCGATGGGAACATAGGACGGTCCCTGCATCACCGGAAGCTTAATGCCGAACCCCGTCTGAATCAGGGTCGCAATCCCAGCCGCAAGAAAGGTCATCTGAATCAGAAACGCGGTGTCGCTGGTACTTAAAGCCAGTATACCCGCAATGATAATGGGAACAAGATAAAGATCCATGGCCAGCACGTGCTGAAGCCCCATGAAGAAAGCATCCCGCACACGCAATTTATCGTCCACCCCTGCAATGAGATTTATCTCGTTGTCAGCCACTCTATTCCATCCTTTTTTCAACCCTGTTCCTTCGTCACGAAGGAAACATTTCCATTAAACAACAATGAGCGACCATGGCCGTAAAGCCATGATCGCCCATGCGCAAACTATACAAAGAGGTCTTTTTAGGCCATAACCCCCCTATTTGTCAAGAAAAGTATTGATCATGCCGTTTTTTTTTGCAATGCGGAACTTTATTAACTGCCAAATTTATCAGAACAGTTTTGTTCAATTTATTGGGCTTATGTCCTATAAATCGGACACTTTTTACCGGTTATTCAAATCGCACCCATAAATTCATAATTATTTATTGTTATGTGATTGGCATATTGGGTAGCACCTAAAAAATGAACGCTATATATTAACAGGCATTTTTCCGTAAGGCCTGTTAATATATTTTTTTAAGTGTTCCTGAAGTTCAACATGTCAGGTATGGCATACAACTTGCTGTGCTACTGATAAATTTCCCGATAAAAAATAATGAGAATAAGCAAACGTCTGTTCTTGGCTCTTAGATAAAAGTTGGAGCTACCCGACAGATATCAAATTGTCTTCTCCGCCTTAAAAAGTAATTTTTATCAAAACAATCTGTAGAGGACTTATGGAAAAAAACAGCACCATGGTAGAAAGTAATAGTAATATGGCTTTCTGGACGGAAGTAAGAGCTCTTCAGAAAGAGACCCTCGGCGTACCCGAGATAAAAATCGCCATTATTGACGGTCCCGTGGACAGTTCTCATCACTGTTTCAACGGCGTCCGCCTGGTACAGCTGAACACGCTTGCCGCGCCAGCCCGGGGAGGAGCGGGCTCCAACCATGGCACCCATGTTACCAGCATCATTCTGGGACGTCATGGGGGGGCTGTCCCCGGAATTGCTCCAGGTTGCCATGGTCTCATCGTGCCGATTTTCGAGCAAAAAGATCGGCTCATGCCCTGCCGGCAGATTGATCTGGCCCACGCCATCAATCAGGCCGTCAACCATGGAGCCCATGTCATCAACATCAGCGGAGGAGAATCGGCGGACCCGAAGCATATAGATCTGTTTCTCAAACAAGCAATTCTCCATTGCGCAAGAAAAAATGTACTGATCGTCGCCGCCGCCGGTAATGACGGCTGCCAATGCACCCACGTGCCCGCGGCGGGACCGGGGGTGCTTGTCGTCGGGGCCATGGATTCCCGGAATATGCCCATAGAATTGAGCAACTGGGGCGATGCCTATCAAACCCGGGGGATTCTTGCGCCTGGGCAGGAGATTACAGGCGCCGTACCCGGCGGTGGCATTTCGACCGTGAGCGGAACGAGTTTTGCCACAGCCATTGTCTCCGGGACTGCCGGATTGCTGTTAAGCATGCAACTCAAGCGTGGAGACAAACCGGATCCACATTTTATCGGCCGGGCAATCCTTGAATCCGCTCGCCCCTGTAATCCGCAAACCGGCTCGGACTGCCGAAAATACCTGTCGGGCAGTCTCAATATCACCGGCGCGTATTCCCTTGTAAAAAAGGCGCCGGGACCGGCCATGCACCGAGGGCTTTCAGAAAACGGCTTCCATGGGAAAATGGCATCAGTTATTCAGCCCGCAGCGCCGAGAATGCCTCCCATTCTCTCAACATCCGGGTTGAATGCCAGTTCTATTCCTGGAAGCAATCCAGCAAAAGAAGTAACGGAAACGGGTACCACAAACGGAAGGATTGGTCCCGACGATCCGGCCCCGGGAAAAACCGTCACCCAGGGAAAAACCTCCAAAGTATACGTTATCAGCAGGCTTGGATTTGACTACGGATCAGTGGCTGTTCGGGATACGTATAAAGAGAAAATGGAAGCTATCGGCCTTTTTCCCGACTCCCCTTCGGATCTTTTGCGTCACCTCGACGCATATTCCCATGAACCCCAGGAAGTCTCGAACATCATCTGGACTCTAACGATTAATGACACGCCCGTATACGCAATTCGTCCCTCCCCCGCGTTTTCCGGGGTAATATACCAGCGGCTCATGAGATACCTGGAAAAACAGATTGGCGATGAAAACCATATGATCACCATCGCAGGTGTGATAGCGGGAACCAAAAGACTGCTATCCGGGCAGAGGGTGCCTGTCGTAATTCCGAATCCACGATTGATGAACCAGTGGACCATCGAAACCCTTATCGAAGGACTGCTTGGAGAAGCGCCCCATGCTGATAACGAAAGAGTGATTTTCCACAAAAAAGAAGCAGGCGTTCGCGATTTTCTATATCGTTTAATTAATGATTTTTCAAACATGGGCATCGCTCCCGGGGATCGTGTCCTGAATTTTGCAGCCACAAGAGCACTGGAGATAAGACAGGTGTTCGAGTCGGCGGTCGAAAACGAGATGAGGTTCACGGACATCAGGGTTAATCAGCTGAATTTTCAACGTCCCGGGTCCCAATGCCGGGAGGTTGTGCTCATGTTTTCCGATCCAAAAAAACCTTCCAGGCGGGCCGGAAGAAGATACGGTTTCACCGTGGATGTAAGCGAAGTAATCCCTGTGACCATAGGTGAAGTGCGCTCATGGTCAGTTTACTAATCTAAGTGTACGGTAGCATACTAAGAAAAAAAAGGAGAACGAGATGAATGAACAAAAGAATGTAGAGGGTACCAAGATGGCGGATTCTGAACATGAAATATCCATGGCCTCGCAAGATAATGAGGTAACCCCGAGCGGCGAAATAACTTCTTCACCCGGTTGTGATTGTGACTACAACATTGAAGGGATATCGCCCGAACACAGCTTGAACGATGACTCCGAGGTCTCAAATAGCGGAAGTATCCCACCCGAAACATCCATTTCAAGAACCGAATTGTCTCCACAAAGCATGCCGTCCCCGCCCCCCGGCGGAATAACTCCATCCCAGGAGATCCAGAAACCGGCTCTCGTGTATGCCCTGGGAACCCTGGATTACGATTTTGCAACCGAGGCACGACAGGACTCTTACCAACAAAGCATGAAGGAAGGGACAGACCCCAATAACCCCGAAGACTTACTGGACTATTTGAAAGGAAATGAATACGCGGCTGCTGGAATCACATGGACCCTGAATATCGATGAAACACCGGTTTACGCCATTCATCCCGGTTGCCCTTTTGCGAACATAGTCTATCAATACATACGAGATTTTCTCAAGGAACAAATAGATGGAAATGTGGTTCGGGTTTCCATACCAGGATATATCGCGGGAAAAACCACCTTGATGTCCGGTCAGATACTTCCAATGGTTATTCCCGAGTTAAGGGGCATGTTCTGCTGGGACAAGCGCAACCTGATTGCAGATACGCTGGGCAAAGATCCCGAACCAAAACAGGTTCAGGACCTGGACAATTTCCTTGGCAGGATCTACTACGAGATGCGCAACCTGGGCCAGACATCCAGGGATCGAGCCCTGAACCACGCCGGAACGGACGCCTTTATCGCCTCAACCATTCTAACGGAAACCCGTAACAAAAGCCTTGAAATGCAAAATATAAGTTTGGAGCAGAGTCCTTTATGCCGTCCCGGCTCCGATTGCTGGGATGTGAAGCTGACGTTTTTCGACCCCACTAAAGTGATAGAGGCAGCAAAAACGACCTATCGATACACCATAGATGTGACGGATGTCATTCCGGTCACCATCGGCAAAATTCGCAAATGGTCTGAATTTTAAACGACCTTTTGATATGGAAGAACAAACCCTTAATGAATGATCAGAAAAGGAGGTGATGCAAAATTATTAAAAAAGGAAAAAAGTAACCACGCAGTCGGTCAACAACAATCTTTTAATTATTAGTGAATGAAAGGAGAAACGAGAATGAGACTTCCCAAGTCAACCAAACCGGTCAACCGTAATCTGAAAACCATGCAATCTTTTAACGCAGGTGGAGTCAATCCCAATATAAACTGGTGGTGTCTTGCAAAATGCGCTGGCGGCACTGCGTTGAAGTGTATCCCCAGGTGCGGTACGAACCTGGGATGCTATGCCACCTGTGCCCCGGAAGCCATCGGTTGCATCTCTGGCTGCTTATAATTGAGAATTAACGAAATTGAGTCTGTTTTCTTAATTTTCAAAAGTTAGTGATAGAATGTGGCGGGGATTTTTATTACACGATCCCGTCTTAAAATTCCCCGCCAAAATATGACTCGATTTTATTTCCTAATAAACACTCTCCAGAAATCTTCTCAGGCTCAACGGTGGAACAGGAAAAGCGAGATTTTTATTATGGACAAGCGTAAAAACGAAATCATCAAAAAATTAGCTTACCTTGGACGCCTGGCGCTGCTGCCCTTTCTCTACGTCTTGATTTTTTATCATTTCATCCTTACCCGCATGCATATGAGGATTGTCAATAAGGCCATCCTCCGTGAAAAAGAGGGGCGGATGGATGAGGCGGAGGCGGGATACCGGTTATTCCTGAAAAAGAACAAGGATGCAACGCCGGTCTATTTTTTTCTTGGGAACCTGTATTGGCGTTCGAATCGCCGGGACAAGGCGTTGAAAATTTATGAAAAGGGGAAAAACACCTGTCCCTCTTGAGGCGGTCAGCGTGTATTGAAGGAGCTGGTCAGCTCCCCCCGAACCTTGGATGAGTTACGGCAAAGCTTGGAGATCCTGCCGGACCTGGGCATCGCGCATCTATATTTATCTAAATGTCTTTTATCTCAAAACGCCCCCCATGATGCCCGGAAAAGTTACAACAAAGCCATTAGCCTGAATCCCGAATTAAAAGATCTTTTCCATTGGTTCAATATCGAGGAGACCCTGTGGACACTATATATCAAGAACAATAAATTCGATGAGGCCGGGACCGTTTGCGAAAAAGCCGTATCCATCCTGGAAAGGGAAGAAATAGGCAATCCTTTACTTTTTTATTACACCTGTCGGGCTCTCATGGCCAAGGGAGATCTTCATAACAGG
Organism: Desulfobacteraceae bacterium; assembly: GCA_024225635.1. GTDB lineage: Bacteria > Desulfobacterota > Desulfobacteria > Desulfobacterales > Desulfobacteraceae > Desulforapulum. The sequence goes on from JAAEMK010001306.1 coordinate 11,785, forward strand.
AAAGGGGAAACCGACAGATCCATTTCAGCCTATAAAAAAGCTCTCATGAAGGTCAAAGGGAAGATCGAGGGAAAAACAGACAAATCGAACTGTAAAAAAATCCACCAGGCGCTGGTAGCTCTCTATCGTGAAAAAGGAGAGAACGAAAAAGCCCGACACCACGAGAATGAAGCTCTTGCCCTTGAAGCTGATGAAAAATTTTTCCGGACTTTCCGACAAAAGTAATTACACAATTTCCCCGAAAAGATAATACCATTATAATTTTAGCGCAAAGAAGCAGCAGCCAAATTTTCCGAATGAGGTTTTATTGTTTGATTTTGTGGTGGTATCGAGGTAAATTAGTTCATAACTTAACGTTTATTACGGTTTTCGAGAAACACATTCCCATGCAGCATAAAAGACTGATTGTTAATTTGTAAAAGAACAGAGAGGACAAATGAATCTGTATGGAAAAACTGAACCGGAGACTTCTACTTCAAAATAAGCTTTATCGCCATTTACTCACTGCCGGATGTAAAAATAATTTTGATATTTTCCTTCCAAAACTCCTGAATTTATTTATTTCAATCACAGGAGGCAGTCAGGCTTATATGGAATTTCAAGATAACCGGGGGAAGAGCTTCTGGACATACCAGAGTTTCTCAAATAGCGAAATCCAAAATATTCGAAATACCATTTCCAAAGGAATTATTGCGGAAGCCCTGAAAAACCGAACGGTGGTGCAAACGGTATCCGCATTGAGTGATCCCCGTTTCAGCTCAAGGGAAAGTGTAAGGTCGGCTAAAATAGAAGCGGTTTTGTGTGTCCCAATTCACACGGATCAGATTCAAGGTGTAATTTATCTGCAAGGCGGCAATGGTTTTAGACCCTATGATGATGAAAACATCAGGGATTCCCGACTTATTGTTGATCACATTACGCCCCTGATGGAACAGATTTATTTAAACAGGAAAAAACCGACAGACTACGATCATACGGCATGTCTGAGAAAGCAGTACAACATTCCGGGAATCATCGGACGCAGCATGCCCCTGAAAAGGGTTCTAAAAACAGCATCGAAGGTCGCGCCATTAAATTTGAATCTTCTTCTCACCGGAGAATCAGGTACAGGAAAAACTCAATTAGCAGAAATGGTTCATCAAAACAGTCCCAGAAAAAACAGCCCTTTTGTTGAATTGAACTGCGCTTCCCTGCCGGAAACTCTCCTGGAAAATGAACTCTTCGGTTCTGTCGAAGGAGGACATTCCAGTGCAACCAGGCCAGTACAGGGGAAGGTTGCCGCGGCCAGAGGAGGCACCCTGTTTCTTGATGAAATCGGTGAACTTCCCTTTAATATACAGGCTAAATTATTACAGTTGCTGCATTCCGGGTTTTATTATCCCCTGGGTTCTTCCAAACAGGTTAAAGCAGATATCCGAATTATAACCGCAACCAATATTAACCTGAAAAAAGCTGTACAACAAAAAAAATTTCGGGAAGATCTGTTTTACCGCATCAATGTTTTTTCTATTCATATGCCCAACTTATCTGAAAGAGGAGCCGACCTTACCGATCTGGCATTTTTTTTCTGTAAAGAGAGTTGTCAAAAACACGGCTTGCCCGAAATCACCATCACACCATCTGTTCTGAACATTTTATATAATAAAACATGGAAAGGGAATATCAGGGAATTGAAGCATGCAATTGAAAGCGCGACAATCTACGCTGCCATTGATGGTAAAAGAAAAATATTACCCAGCCACTTATTTCCTGATAATGCAACATCTCAGGAACAAAATGAATACATATCAAGCTTCAAGGAAGCTACACTTCTGTTTCAACAGGAATTCCTGAAAAAGAATTTGGAAGTTCGAAACTGGAATATCAGCAGGACATCAAGGGAGCTATCCATTTCCAGGTCACAATTAAACAATCTTATCAGAACATTTCGATTGAAACGAAAGGCCCGGCTTCAGGAAACCGCAAACGTCTCTCCCCATCTTGTGTAACCTGGATTCATTATGAACCGTGTGGAATCTCTTGATCAGGCGGCTTTCGGAATTGCGAGCCATCCCTTGGCCCTGTCCAGATGGGCGATATCGAAAAATTCCACGCAAACCCGGCTGAACAGTCCGAACAAGGCCACCCAGGTCCGTTTCCAGGGCTTGTCGCCCACCACCGCCACCTTTTCGATCCGGTCCGAATAAATCATGATAAACCTCAGGTCGTAATACAGATCCTCGGCGCTGCTGAAAGTGGGGTAATGCCTCATAATCAGGAGCAGCCGAACCGTTCCGGTTGCGGCTGCGGCCGCCGCCTCTTCGATCTCCCGGCAGATAGCCTTGTATTTCTGCCGGGTGATGCTGGAATAAATCTCCATGGACAGAAGGTTGCCCGTGGTTTTAAAACACTTTCTGCTCATCTTTCCCCTCCTGCTTATATTCCTGCCCAAAAAAATCCATTCTTACAGCAATATAAGCATGGATGGGCAATGATCTTGTCCGGGGCAAAAAAAATGATGATAGCGGGTGGGCTCCAATCTTGCGGCACCCATCAATAGATATTGACAATCCCTTGGTGAAATGATTAAAATTTTCTTCAGTTTCCAACCAAAAATGTTCCGCAACTAAAGAATGGTGAAATACGATGATCGACTTTATGCAGCAATACGGTCACGTCACCCAGGCCCTTATGGCCACACTTTTTACATGGGGCGTGACTGCGGCGGGAGCGGCACTGGTTTTCTTTACAAAAAGGGTAAACCCGAAACTCATGGATTGCATGCTCGGTTTCGCCGCCGGCGTCATGATTGCCGCAAGTTTCTGGTCCCTGCTCGCACCGGGCATTGAAATGGCCGAACAGCTGGGGCATCTCCCCTGGCTGACAGCCGTGATCGGATTCATGGGGGGCGGAATTTTCATGAGAGTGGCCGATCTCCTGCTGCCCCATCTTCATCTGGGCCTGGAGCTGGAGCAAAGCGAAGGAATCAAGACTTCCTGGCAGCGTAGTACGCTGCTGGTTCTTGCCATCACACTCCACAATATCCCGGAAGGCCTTGCGGTTGGCGTAGCTTTCGGGGCCGTGGCAGCCGATCTCCCCTCCGCCACCATTGGCGGCGCCATTGCACTGGCCATCGGAATCGGTCTCCAGAACTTCCCTGAAGGGGCCGCGGTTTCGCTGCCCTTGCGGCGGGAAGGAATGGGAAGGACCAAAAGCTTCATTCTGGGCCAGGCGTCCGGCATGGTTGAACCCGTTGCCGGGGTGCTGGGGGCATTGTTTGTTATTCATATGCAGGGCATCCTGCCCTATGCGCTCTGCTTTGCCGCAGGCGCAATGATTTTTGTGGTGGTGGAAGAGCTGATCCCGGAATCCCAGCGCAAAGAGGAAAATATCGATATGGTCACCATGGCCACCATGGTCGGTTTTACGGTAATGATGATCCTCGATGTGGCCCTGGGATAAAGCCAATGATTCGCCCGCCCGGCTGAGTACCATCGTAAGCAAATTGAAAGTATAGAAAGTAAAATTTAAACCAGTCCCGTCGTCCGTTGGATTTTTTCACCCCCCCTTAGGCGGTTCCGCCCTTGTTTTCAGTTAATACTTATGTTAACAGTAAAATAAGTCCTGACCATAAGGTTAATGATTTATTTCGTGCGTTAACAGTGAACGATAAAGGGGTTAAGCGATAAATCCCATGAAAACAATCATAGACACGGAAAAGATCCCTATCAAACTATGGCTCGATGATATCGAGGAGGGGGCCCTGCAGCAGGCCCGTAACATCGCCAACTTTCCCCATGCCCACCAGCATGTGGCCATCATGCCCGATGCCCACCAGGGATACGGCATGCCCATAGGCGGGGTGCTTGCCACCCGGGGGGTGATCATCCCCAATGCCGTGGGGGTGGATATCGGCTGCGGCATGTGCGCCGTGAAAACCGCCCTTACGGAAGTGACCCGGGAACAGCTCAAGAATGTGATGCGAAGAATCCGTGACCAGATACCCCTGGGCATGACCCGCCACAAGAAACCCCAGGATAAAAGCCATATGCCGGATCTTCCCCTGGGCCCCATCTGCAAACGCGAGTACGGCAATGCACTCAGGCAGGTGGGCACCCTGGGCGGAGGCAACCATTTCATCGAGCTCCAGAGGGGATCTGACGGCCATATCTGGCTCATGATCCATTCGGGAAGCAGAAACCTGGGCTACACCGTTGCGTCATACTACAACAAGCTTGCCATCAAGGATAACCGGAAAAAAAGGGACGGGATACCAAAGCAATGGCAATTGGCCTACTTCAAGCTCTCCTCGGCCGCGGGCAGGGAATATCTCAGGGAGATGGAGTACTGCGTGGCGTTTGCCCTGGCCAACAGGCGACTGATGATGGACCGGCTGATGGAAATCGTGGCCGAAACAATTCCCGGCCCTTCCGGCCCCCTTTCTTCCGGGGATTTCGCCCGGATGATCAATATTGCCCACAACTACGCCGCCCTTGAACATCATTTCGGCGAAAATGTCTACGTACACAGGAAAGGCGCCACCTCTGCCAGAAAGGAAGAGGACGGTATCATCCCGGGTTCCCAGGGTTCAAAAAGCTATATCGTAAAAGGACTGGGATGCAAAGACAGTTTTTCATCCTGCTCCCACGGGGCGGGACGGGTCATGAGCCGGTCCCGGGCCCGCAAGGTGCTTAACCTTCAGACGGAAGTGGAAAGACTGGAGCGGCTGGGCGTAATCCACGCCATCAGGCATGTGAGGGATCTGGACGAGGCCAGCAGCGCCTACAAGGACATTGATATGGTGATGGAAAACCAGAAGGACCTGGTGGAGGTAGTTATGGAATTGACCCCCCTTGCCGTGGTCAAAGGATGATCTTCATGAATTAAGGAGGAACTGTCATGAAAAAAAGAAAAGCGCTTATTATTCTTGCATCATTTTTTTGCTTGATCCTTGTCCCATGGAGCGGTATTGCTTCCGCGGGAGGGGAAAAACTCATTTTTGCGACAGACTCATGGGCGCCCTATTATGGACCGGATCTGAAAAATAACGGATTTATTGCTGAAATCACCAGGGCCGCGTTCAAAAAAGCCGGCTATGAAATCGAAATCAAGTTCATGGATTGGAACCGCGCCATGCAGATGGCCAAGAAAGGAAAATATGACGGGATTGTGGGCGCCTACTTCAGCGAAGAAAGGGCAAATTTTTTCAAATACCCGGACTCCATCGGAAACGTTGAGGTGGTTTTATGCGGAAGAAAAGGGGACAATATTAAATTCACCTCCCTTGAAGACCTGAAACCCTATAAAATCGGAGTGCTCAGGGGATACGTAAATTCCAAAGAGTTTGACGCGGCAAGCTTTCTGAAAAAGGAACCTGTGGAAAAGACGGAGATAAATATCAAAAAACTGCTCAAGGGCAGGGTCGATCTGATCGTCGATTCAAAAGCCGTATTGCAGGACCGGATCAACCGTAACTTTAAAAACGCCGTGGGAAAATTTGAATTCCTCACCCCCGCGCTCCAGACCAACAAGCTTTACACCATATTATCAAAAACGGTTCCGGGGTATGAAAAAAAGGCGGAGGATTTCAACAAAGGCCTGAAAATGATACTGGAAGACGGAACGGTGATAGAGATTCTGAAGCGGCACGGATTCGAGTAGATCCGTGTCATCCGTAATCCCGGTCATAGACCGTACGCGGGAAAAGCAGAGATATGAACTTTCCGAAACCATGAAAGGATATTTTTATGGAAAACAATATCTTGAATCGCATGAAAATAGGAATTTCACTGAAGACATCTATGATCACCAGTGTTGTTATCCTGATTCTTCTGACCGTCAGCAGCCTGGTTTTCATAAGGCTTGAGTCAAGCCTTTCCAAGGTTATGATCGACAATTATGTTCAGATGCAGGAAAAAGCACTTGAATCCCATTCCGAGACCCAGAGATTGTCCCTTGGTGACAGAACAAGAATCAATTCCGAGATCTGCGGCGGCATATCGGAATCCTTCCTCTATAATTTTGATTCAGACCGCCTGAACGCGCTTTTGAAAACATTCATGAAACTGCCGAGCATCCAGGCCATACAGGTCCTGGATTCGGACAATGCGCCCTTTGCCGCGGCATGGAAAACCCCGGCAGTCGTAACAGGGGAAAAGATTCCGGCCAATATCGCCCTTGATGAAAACTCATCCTTTAAATCCGCCTCCTACCATGAAAAGGAGCAGGTCGGTATGGTCCGGGTATATTATACCGACAAATTGCTTGTGGAGGAAATCCGGCAAAAAGAGGAATTGATCAAAAAGGAGATCCTGAACTTTCGCGATATCGCAGAAAAAAGCATAAATAATGCCATATCCATCCAGGTTGTCGTAACAATATGCATCGTTGCCGCATTGATCGCGACAATCGTTCTGAGCCTCCAGCTCATTGTTGTCCGTCCCATAAAAAACACCGTTGCCATGATCAGGGATATTGCCGAGGGAGAAGGAGATCTCACCAAACGGCTCCATGCCGACAGAAAAGACGAACTGGGGGAACTGGCAAAATGGTTTAACAACTTTGTTGAAAAACTCCAGGGGATCATCGGAGAAGTGGCTACAAGCGCCGAAAGCGTGAGCACCTCCTCCGCAAGCCTCTCGGAAATTTCCAACGCCATGTCCCAGGAGGCCGACAGCCTGTCCGGCAAATCAAACACGGTTGCCACGGCGGCGGAAGAGATGAGTGCGAACATGAATTCCGTGGCGGCGGCAAGCGAGGAGGCGGCCACCAATGTCAACGTGGTCACAGCTTCAACCGGGGAGATGACAAATACGGTAAATGAGATACTCCGGAATTCCGAAGAAGCAAATTCCGTAACCGAAGAGGCGGTGGGCCAGGCGGGTAAAGCCCTGGAGAAAATTAACGAACTTGGCAGGGCCGCCACGGAAATAACCAAAGTCACGGAGGTGATTACCGATATTTCGGAACAGACCAACCTGCTTGCCCTCAACGCCACCATCGAGGCGGCCCGGGCAGGCGAGGCCGGAAGAGGGTTTGCCGTGGTCGCAAATGAAATCAAGGAGCTTGCAAAACAGACGGCCGAAGCCACCCTTGAAATCAAGGACAGGGTCAGCGGCATCCAGGGGGCGACCCAGGAAAGTGTTTCGGAAATCAAGCGGATTTCGGATATTATCGGGAATGTAAATAAAAGTGTTACCACGATCTCCACCGCCATCGAGGAACAATCCGTTACAACAAAAGAGATCTCTGAAAATATTGGCCAGGCCTCCCTGGGAATCGAGGAGGTCAATGAAAACGTTGCACAGAGTTCCACGGTCGCGGAAGAGATCGCCAAGGATATTGCCGATGTCAACAGGTCTGCGGATGAAATGTCATCCAGCAGTTCCCAGTTGGATATCAATTCAAATGAGCTGTTCGGTCTGGCGGATCATCTTAAGCAGATGGTGGGGAAATTCAAGGTGTAGAATTTCCTGCCGCCGTGCCGCCGCCATCTCGAATGTGATTCGTACGGAGAAATGTCAACCCTTTAGCCCTAGGAATGGAGGTTCCCCCGATGCTTGTCAAACACTGGATGACCAGAAAAGTGATCACCATTGACCCTGACTGCACCTTGGAAGAAGCGATTAAGCTGATGAAGTCCAAAAAGATCCGGATGCTGCCGGTTCTGAAAAACGGCGTGCTAAAAGGCGTCATCACGGACAGGGATCTGAAACGGGCTTCGGCTTCCGATGCCGTGACCGCCAATGAGACGGAACTCAACACCCTGGCCCGGGTAAGAATCAATTCCATCATGACCAGTGACCCCATCCGGGTCCCGTATAATTTCTCCATCGATGAAACCGCGGAACTGCTCCTGGAGCACAAGATATCCGGCGCCCCCGTGGTTGACGACATGAACAACCTTGTCGGTGTCATCACCCAGACCAACGTTTATAAAGCCCTGATATCATTGACCGGCAAGCGGGAAGACAGCGTTCAGTTCGGCGTGGTGGTCAAGGATACCCGCAATTCCATCAAAGAAATTGATGAACTCCTTCGGAATCATGGGGGACGGGTGATCAGCATTCTGACCTCCGACGATAACCTGCCCAAGGGATACCGCAAGGTATTCATGCGCATGAGCGATATCGACCGGGTCAGGCTCGAATCCATTACCGAAGAGCTCCAGGCAAAAGCGGAGTTGATATACATCATCGACCACCATGACAATATCAGGCAGGTGTACCGGTAAAGATGACGGCATGATGAAATTCCACCGCCCCTGGCTTTTTATCGCCTTGGCGGTATTTCTCATGCCGGCATTATCCGCCTGTTCATCCAGGGACAAGGAAACTTTTTCAGAACATAAGTGGGCCGGACAGGTAGAGGAGACCCGGCTTGAGGATCTCCATGCCCTCCATCACGGGGATAACGGATTTTTCAGCCCCTGGATGGAGATGCCCGGCAAAAGCTTCCTGGATGTACTCGGCTGGAAGCTGTTTTCAAAAACAGCCTACACCGAGCCGGAAAAAACATTTCTGCCAAGGGTGATCCCCGGCACGGCGGAGAGACTTGCCCGGACCCGGGGGGATTTCATCCTCTGGATCGGCCATAACACCTTTTTGATCCGCATTGACGGCACCTGGTGGATGACGGACCCCATCTTTTCCAAACGGGCCCTGGTGGCGCCAAGGCAGACCCCGCCGGCCCTGACACTGGTCCCTGAGAATCAACCAGGGAAGGAACCGCTCCCTTTGGGCCTCCTGGCTGCTTGTCACCCCGTCGGTGACCCTCTATTTCGGGGGAGACTCGGGATATTTCAAGGGGTTCAGGGAATTCCAACGGAAATATCCTGCCATTGATTACGCGTTCATGCCCACCTCTGCCTACCACCCCAGGTGGTTCATGCATCACCAGCACATGAATATCCCCGAAGCGGTCAAAGGGTTTGAGGACCTTGGCGCCCGCTTTTTCATTCCCACCCAGTGGGGCTGCTTTCATCTGGGCAGCGAGCCCGCCGGGTATCCGGGCCTGGACCTGATACGCCACATAACAAGAAACCGCCTTGATCCGGCCCGGTTCAAGATAATGAACATCGGCGAGATCCTTCCCATCTCCTTATCTACACCTCGCCTTCACCGTACTCACCCCTCAAGGAGACATAGAGAACCTGGCAGAGCACCTTCCTTTTGATCTGCTTCCCTATTTTTTCAAGCAGGACAAGGTTCTGGACACCGCTTTCAACAACGGGTGCGATCAGCCTCCCCCCCGGAGCGAGCTGATCGATCAGCGGTTGCGGTATCCAGGCGCATGCCGCTGTCACACTGATTCTGTCATAGGGCGAAAATTCCGGGTAACCGGCCCCTCCGTCTCCCTGCACAAGGACAATATCATCGTACCCCGCCACTTCGAGATTCTCCCTTGCGAACTCAAAAGTAACGGGATCGATATCCATGGATACCACCAGCCCCCCGCTCCCGACGACCTCCCTTGCGATGGCGGCGCCATAGCCAGACCCGAGACCGACCTCCAGGAACCTGTGGCCCCTGTCAAGCCCCAGGGGTTCATAAAAAAGGGGATAACTGTGGGGGCATGAGATGGTTGCCATTTTTCCGGGAAGCGGCAGGGGTATCTCTTTGTAGGCATAATCCCTGTAGAGGCTGGGAATGAAGTTTTCCCTTGAGACCTTCTCCATTGCCTGCCTGATACGTTCGGAGACGAGATATCCCCAATCGGTAAGTTTCCTCAGCTTATCCGCCCTCTCTCTCATGAATTCATCCCTGAGTTTAACCGGCGACCTGGGGGGTGGTATGATCCAGCCTTGCATCTTTATGACCTGTCCAAATATTCTTTATTGAAAGGTGGTGATCCGGGCTCCGAAAAAGAGCGGGGACCCTTATTCCCAATAATATCAATTTTTTCCCCAATTTGCTACACTCTTTAAACACCAAAGAGATCGAGACGGAAGAGGTGGCCCTGTACCGTGATGTTGAAAAACGCATAAAGAAGTTGCCCCTTTCCCCTTGGAATTCGAATGCCTGAAACAGAAGAAGCCATAAAAGTCAGGTGACTTTTATGGCTTCTTCTGTTTTTAGCATAGGGCTGGTCTTACTACCAGGTCAGGATTAGATAGGCCAGCGCAATCAATATTAATAACAGCAGTACGATGGCAATTGCCGATTGCGGTGGCCATGGCGCCTTATCCCCCCGGGGTGAAACCGCATGCTCCAGTAGTTTCAGGAACTCTCCGCATCCGGGAATACGGTCATCCGGATCTTTTTCGAGGGCCGCCATGACGAGTTGGTCGACAGGGGCAGGGATTCCGGGCGCTATACTTGCCGGAGGGATGGGCAGCGTTTTAACGTGGGCCTCCTGCACGGAGAAATCGGTGTCCCCTACCCCATCCTGTCCCCTGACAAAAGGGGGCTTGCCGGTCAGCATTTCATAAAACACGCACCCCACGCTGTACACGTCGCTACGATGATCAATGTGCATGGGCTTTATAATCTGTTCAGGACTCATGTACAGGGGCGTACCCAAAACCTGGCCCGTACGGGTTCGCCGTTCCTCACCGGCTGCCAGGGCGATGCCGAAATCGATCAACAAGGCGCTCTGATCCTTGTCCAGCAGTACATTGGCGGGTTTGACATCCCGGTGTACAATACCGCGCCGATGGGCATGATCCAAGGCCTTGAGGATATCGGAAATAATGGACACTGTTTCCCGGAATTCCAGGCGATGATTTTCTCCACTTTCCAGAAGGCTATCCAGGGAGCTACCTTCGATGAGTTTCATGACAATGCACGTCGCCCCATGGGCGTCAAAAACATCCAAAACCGGTACAATATTGGGATGTTCGACCCCTTGATGCCGACGGGCCTCGTCTTGAATTCTCAGCTTGAACTCCGGGTCCGCCATTAAATCATTGGTAACCGCCTTAATGACGACAAATTCGTTTTTCGCAGTATCCCATGCCCGCCAGACAACCCCCATGCCTCCCTTGGCAATGAGGCCATCGATGGTGTATTGTTTTATGTGGCTTCCTGTTTGAATGTTCATATCTTTTTGCTGAGGTATATCAATATTCATCCCTGGTGTTGCGCATTCTTTTGCCTGCTCCCCTTAATAAGCGAATTCGACCGCAACAATTGAAACCGCCGTTCTGCGGGTCCCTCTTAACCAGAGGCAAAGGGTATTGTACTCGGAATCAAGGATTGTATCGTCAATGGAAAAGGTCTTCTCAAACCACTTTTTATCAGACGTCGATTTGATTGTCTCCTCAAGGATCTTCACGCGCACATGCTTCTTGCCGACCGGATCCCACCCTCCCTTGAGCAGCTCGAGCCGGATTTCACCTTCATTCCGTGAGCCTGCGATTCGCAGCCGGGTCACCTGTGTGGAATTAGGAGGAATTGGAATGGCCATGGTTCCGGCTGCGCCTCGATCCCTTTCCCCCATTTCCTTGGGAGCCAATGACATGGATTCGGTGGCGCCCACCCGGAAAGCCGGCAGCATCTCGGTCTCATTCTCCGGAAGATTCACCAGGGCATGGGGACGAAAGGGCAAGCGCACCCAGCCTTTTCTCAGTTCCGGGTGAAGTTCGTCACGCGTAATAGCCCCGGACGCAAGGCGCTTAAGATACCTTGTCCGGGAACAATCGATTTTATCCTCGCTTATGCCGCCGTCATCATCGAGTTCTATCCTCGCAAGTGTCAGCCCTTCCCCCTTTTCTGAACTCCTGGAGGCCGAAAGCAAAGCATAACGGTTTTGCAGATTCCGGGGCCGATCATCCTCATTGTCTGAAGAATCGGCCGTTTTCCGGTAGGTCAGGCCGATCGTGACCAACTCGTTCGGCTCGAAACCGGTAATCGTGAGATGCTGAGATTCACTTACAAAAATTTCATTACCGGTCGCGTCCACTGCAAAACCCGGCGTGATATCGATTGAATTTCTGCTTGCGCGCGATACCTTCAATCCATGAACGACTCCCCAACCGTGCAGATGCAGATTATGACGGAGACGCGCATTGACATGGTAGTTCTGCTCAGCCAGAAAATCGTCTTCTAAAAGTAACTGCCCCCGGTAGTAATGGGGCCGCTGCTCGATCAATGTGAACACTGTAGACGCTTTTTTCATAGTTTGCCTCTCTCGCAGAATCATTATGTTAGCGCTTCAATTACGAGTAGATTAAATCAATCGCCTCTTTCCTCTCCCCTGGACCGCCAGTCCAGTTCGTACAGGGTATGAGCGGGCTTGGCAAGCTCAATGACCCGCCGGACCAGCTCTTCCCGGCGAGCCCTGTACGCACCTGCCCCATGCCTGTCCGTCCCGGACATTTGAATTGTCACACGAAAGCAAAAGGGTCTGTCGTGCTGAAGCCATGAATTGATTCCAACTTTTGTATTTCCAACGACAACGCCCAGGATTTCCTCATCATCAATCTCCACGGCTGCATTTTCCGGAACAAAGAGCTTGAGAAGTCTTTCCAGGTACCCTTTGGTTCCCCTTTTGGCATACAGGGGTACGATCCCGGCCAGCAGTTGCCTTTGCCGGCTCTCGTCCAGACCGTCAAGGTCAATGAGGGCCACCCACTGGGCCAGCCAGGGCAGAAATTCCGCAGGTGTATCATACACATCGAATAAAGAAGAGACCCTGGAAATACGGTCGGCAACCGCTATGATTTCGGTTATGGCCCCTTCTCCCCCTTCTTTGTTCGATCCTTGCGCGTCAGAGCCCAAAAGCACGGCCTCCAAAACCGCTAATAGTTCACGCAGGTCTTTTGAGGTGTGATAGATCGCCGGCAAGTAGTCAAGTAACCGTCCGTTCAAATTCAGCACAATTGCACATCCTATTAAATAAATGATGTTTCCATGGAAGCGTCCCAGGACAAGATGGAATCTTCTTCCACCACAATTTTTACGAGTTCATACGGTTTGATTCTGATCCCTGTTAACCGTCCCAGGCCATCCCGCATAAGGCGGTCCATATCAATGAAGGCCTCACCCCCAAGCCTTGAATCGATTCCGACGGTTGATCTGAAACCGATCTGCAGCCCCAAAGCGCTTTGCCGGTCGTCCGTGGAATCACTTGTTTCCGCCAGATGCAGAATGCGAACGCTCCGGACGTAATCGACGCCTTCAACCTCTTCCAACGTTGCGTAAATCTCGGAGAGGTACACGGAACGGCCAAACGACCGAACCTTGCCATCCGGTCCTCCATTGGGAAACGGATTGAAATATTCCTGCAATCCCTTGATGGCCCGGCTGCGCATCCCGGAAAAGGAGGCGCCGGGTTTTGTGCGAATGCTTGCCCCAAGGGACAGGGAAACGTAAAAAGGCTTGACCACATGCAACCGCGTCGTCAGAAGACGCATGGGTTCAAGCATGTCGCCCACTTTTTTGATAAGGAATTCAAAGTCCTCTGATTCAAGGTTGCCGCCGGGCGCGATCACCACACTAACATGTCCCGGACGATCATCCATGCACGTGCTCCTGTCGGCTGTTTCCAGGTTCCGCCGCGCAAAGCAACGTGTCAGCACCATATTTTCTTCCTCAAGAAGGATACACGCCGTTACCCTTTGGGCCAGTTTTTCATAGTCCTCACCGGTCACGGCACGCCGGGGCTCCCGGAGCCTCAATACCGTCTTTCTCAGTGCTTCGTCCACTTCTTCGATGGGGGTGCCGGTATCCGCCAAATACCGCTTCTCGGCAGGGTCCACCATGCGAAGTAACTGCAGGAACATGATCTTGTTTTCCCGTGTGACCCGATTGAGGCGGTAAATCAATATTTCGGTAAAGTACGCGAGCAGCTCGATCAAAGTAATTCCGGGATCGGACGCATTATGGTTTGTCCATTCAGGAGCGTAGCGCGGCAAAAGTGAAAGTCCTTCTTCCACCAAATCGGTAAAATTACGATCATCTATGTTCAAGATTTTAAGTGGCATAATATATCTTTAAGTAAGTTTTAAATTCCTTTACGCCAGTGTCACACCCCAAGGCGAATATTGTATTCGCCCGGCGTTATCAGAAAAATCCCTGTTTGCAGAAGACCAGGGGATTCTTCGGCCGGCCTGATATCAAGAGAATGCACATATTCAAGCCCCCGGATTGATTCGAGTAAAACATATAAATCAGACCCATGGGGCCTTTCCCCAAACTCCCAACCGTTTCCATCCGCTCCCCCGGTGAGCGGGTGCAGATACCTGTCTAATTCCAGCCGGCACCTGTCAAGAACACCGGCTTCGCCATGGCCCGTTCCGGCCACGATAACCGCCTCCACACAAACCTGAACGTATTCGGGCGCCAGGACAACAAGCTCCGGGTCCGGCAGGCGCCGCTGATTGATATAATCCGTCACCCGACGGAGCAGATTCAGATCGGGTAAGGGTTTGCGCTCCATACCATGGGGAACGATAATGAGACTTATCACCCCCGGCTTTATTACCCGATTGCCTCGATCCGAGGCCAGATCCCGGTTAGGGTAACATTTGGCCCTGGCAACCACTGGTGCGGCCAGCTTTGCCAAATCCTCATAGTCCTCAATGGTTACCGCCCTGTCCCTATGTCTCAACCAGCGGCTGCCTCTCTCCCGGACCGAATTCCAATCCTCGATATCCTGTCCGCCCAGGGCCGGCTCCAGGTTCACAACGGAATCAACATAGGGAACGCTGGTTCTAAGCTGGGTGATGCTCTCAGCAGGTTTGTCACCAAACGATCCCCCGCCGGTCCGGTATCTGCGCAGCCGGACATTATTTACGCCGGGAGGTGGAATCAACCCCCTTTGGCCGTCACCAAAGCATATTTCTCCGCTCTGCCGGTCAACCACGAAATGCCGGTCACGGTTACCCGACGAAATAAAATCATTCACTTCCTGCCAGCGTATCCAAATCTTCTCAATCTCGCCCTGGGCGTTGCGGATGGTCTCAACAGCCTCCATGCCGTCCTGCTCAAGGATTCTTTCCAGCTCCTCCCCGGGAGTTTCCAGCTCCTCTCCGGGAGGCATATCCGGTTCCCGGACCTGCAGATGCACGTCTTGCAAAATCGGTACCCGGGACGACCTGAACGTCTGCATGGGCCTTCCATTGCCCGACCCCAGCAGTTCATTCTCCAGGGTCATGGTTTGTGTGGCCGGGACGGTATTCAATACCACGCGCTGAAGCTTGGGACGGCATTCGAACGCGCCCTCTTTCCACAACAGTCTCAGCCAATGGAGTTCAGACCCGCCTTCGATGGAGCACTCGTTCCAACGCGCGATATCGGCCCCCAGGCGCACGGTAACCAGGCCGGACATGTTCAAAGCCCCGGTGCCGTCCTTCGCGCTGGTTTCGATCCAATCCCCGCCATTCCAGTATTGCCAGGCCAATTGCGCCCGCGCCATGTCGTCACGGACAAATACGCTGCCCTCCGCACCGCAAACATGAAAATAAAGATCCAACCCACGATCCGCAAATGCGTTTTGCTCTCCCTCCGGAACACTGAAGCCCAGGTACAATGCCCTGTATGGCTCTGAAGCCCCCTGAAACGGATGGAAAGGCGTCCGGCCATTGATCTCTTCAAAAACCAGATTGTTATCGGTAACCACCAGCTCGGGTGGGCGGGAACCAGCCGTCAATGACGACGCCAGCGTGACGGTTTCAATGCACGGCGGGGCCAGTGTGGCCGGGATGTGGCGAAGCCGCTGGTCGGCGTTATCAAATTCAAACCGCTCTTCCCGGCCATAGTTTCCGGAAATGAGACGCGCCCGTATCCAGGCGCCTTCCACTCCGTTCACCGTGGTCCGGGCCGATGGGGGCGGCACCACAAAAGAAACCCGGCCATCTTCTGTCAACGCCTGGGTGTCGTCGCGGCATTCCAGCCCGACCCAGCGTCGTCCATTCCAATACTCCCACTGGATCCTGGGGTCACCGGCCCTGTTGACGGGCGCAATGGGGGCTCTTTTTCCATCCGAAGCCGGATTGGTCATCTTGATCTTCAGGGTGACTTCACACTGCTGTGTCGCCAGGAAGTCGCACCCCAGATAAAACAGATCACCAAATTGAGGCCTCTGGCCGAATGGAAAAAAATCCTTGGAAAAATCGATGGGCAGATTGTTGAAAAATGCGCCCGCAGGTACGTTTTCAGAGACATCCCATCCGGCGGAGGCCGTCACGGTTCTTACAAGGGGAAGTTGAGGTGGGGTTTCACCCTTGGCGGCAGCCGGCAGAGGACCGGACGACCGGCAGCTTAGCCACGCCAGATCACGCCCGTGCATCGGGGAAGTGGGCCATTCAGGTAAATTCCTGAATACGACCTCACCGCTTTGACTCAGCCCCCGGGTCGTATCACCGGCGGGCTTCATCGAAATTTCACTGTCCAGGGCGGGAATGTACCACTCAAGCGTTTGCCAGGGGCAACTTGAGACGCCGCTGTTCCCGATTTCAAACCGAATGCGGAGTTCCGTGATATCATCCCTTTCCCCAATGGGGTTGAACCCCAGACAGAACCCGTGTCCGGCCGGCTGATCCGCCGCAAAAGCAAATTGACCGGGACCGGCTTTGCCACCAACCGTGGCCAGAAAGCTTTTATCCGCATACCTGTCGGTCCGGGAATCCAACGCCAATACCTTTTTCAGCTCGACATTCGTCACCGCCAGGTCGAACATGGTTTCAAAAACAGCTGCTTCCGTCTCACCTTCACCGGGTGATGCCGCAACTTTTGTGTAAGCGGGCACCACAATGCCGGACGATGCCATGGAAGGCGTTTTTACCGGAGTGAAAGTCAAGGGCACCCGGGCCGGAACCGGCGGAATCCGCGAGACATTGAGCACATTCAAAAAGGCAATACGATTTTTGTCCGGAACCTGATTCATGCGCTGAATCACATGACCGCAGTACCGGGAAAAAACTCGCAAGAGCGCCCGCGCCAAAGGATCCCGGTCAACGGAGACGGCCAGCCGATCCTTTAATTTTTCGGCGGTATACCGGAAGATATCCTCTTCCGTGCGGCAATCGATCTTGGGTGCTTTATGGATCATCACGGAAGGCCTCTTTGCAGGTAAAACGGGTATACCAGATTAAACCGGTTATCCGTTGTTCGCACACGGTATTCAATGCCGATGTGCAGTGTTTCCCCCTGGACGCCGCCGGACCTCACCTTGACGTCAAGCACTTCAATACGCGGTTCCCAGACACGCAGCGCCTCACTCACGTGATGCTGCGCAAGTCCCCGGGTGGCGGCATCGTTTGGGGCAAACACCAGTTCATGGATGTCACAGCCGAAATCCGGACGCATGACCCGCTCGCCCCTGGCAGTGGAAAGAACGATCCAAATGCCCTGTTTGATGCTCTCTTCATATGCCGCCAATGTCAAACGGCATGTATCTTCATCCTTTTCAACGGGAAACCCCAACCCTGTGCCGAGAAATCTGGTCATCCGCCCGGTCTCCTTCTTTTTTAACCGCCGATAATCACCGTGGGCTCCCCCTTGACAATCTTGTTTGGCGGGCCCACCGCCTCCAAGATGGTATCACCCAGGCGACAGGCTTGCAGGCCGTTGACAAATACGGTCTGTGAGCCGTCAATCACCACGCCGGGACCATGGGGAGGAATCGGTAACGGCGTCCCGCAGGCATGAATGTCCGCCCCGCCGGCCATGCTGGTGATCATGCCGCCCATCTGAGCGGCGGCAGCGGCTTTGGTCGCCTCTTCAGCGGCCTTGGCTGCGGGTGCGCCCGGAGTACCGGCAGCCGCGACAGTAGCGGCCTCAGCCACCTTGATGGTAGCATCGGAAACCTGTTTGGCGCTTTGCAGCGCACCGGCCACAGCAGCCGGGACCCCTCGCCAGGCAGGCAACGAGCCCACAAATACATTGACGCTGCCCGGCCCCGGTCCCAGCATGGGAGGCGCGGGATGACTCACGTTGTCCGTTACTCTTGCTGCGGGTTTACCCGGCATGACACCTCCATAATTACATCAGTTCAGATGAATCGTGGCCCCTTTGACCGTCACTTGGGCATTCGCCTGCAAGTCCATGCTTTGGGCCGCCTGGGCGCTGATGCCCGCCTGTGATTTCATCTCGATTCCGTTGGCCTCCAAGGTCAATTTTCCAGTGGACGACCGAACGGTTATGTCCGAATGGGCCTCGATGGTAATACTGTTATTCGCGGTGTCGACAATTATGCTGTTTTTCCCGCTCTTATCGATAATTTCGATGGTCTCATTGCCGGATGTATCATTGAACCGCAACACATGACCGCTACGCGATTTAATGGTTCGGTGGTTGTTTTCACCGTCTGAATTGGACTCGGGCGTACCGTCCTTTCCATTCCACAGGGCCCCTATAACGAACGGAAAATCAACCCGGCCATGTTCAAACGCCACCAGAACCTCGTCATCGACTTCCGGAAGGAAATAAGCCCCCCGGCCGCCACCGGCCATGGCCGCAGCCACCCGGGCCCAATTGCTTTCCACATCATCGCTGAGCCAGGGAAATTTCACCTTCACCCGATGCATGTTTTCCGGATCCTTGTTATTGGTAACCACCCCTATCACCACGCCGTAAAAACGATCGGTCCGCTCCATGGGTGCAAACAGTGCGCGCAACGCATCGGAAGTTGTCATGTGGCATTCCTCCTGACCTCAAAAGTTGTACGATAGCCCGAGTTCGGTCTGAATGTGTGCTCGGTGCCGGTGACGTAATAGATACCGCTGAACCTTCGTCCCAGGCCCTGGACTTCAACCAGGTGTCCGGCACGCAGGTCCGAACGGCCGATGCAGACGCCCTGCCCCTCGATATAACGCAGGGCCAACTCACCGAACCGCGCCCTGGCAAGCTCATCCGCTTCCGCCTGACTGAGCATGGGCAGATCAACGGTCATCATGCCGGTTCCTGCAAAGGCCTCCCGCACCCCCGCCGGACCCGAAGCCGTCCCGCCCATTCGCCGTTCATCCCCGATACCCGACCTTGCCACCACCCGGGCCTTGTCCTTGGCATTCCAGCCTTTCACGAACACCTCTTCGACTTGGCCCACAGTGCTGAGCCGGGCATTGAAATCGAGCAACTCAACCTCTCTATCCAGGATCACCGCGGAACCGCCCTGGTTTTGTCTCTCACGAAAATGCAGGTTTCGATCACTGACCACCATTTCATAGCCGATCCGCTCAGCTCTTTCATACAGAAACTGAAAGTCGGTCTGGTTGTGCTGGAGCACATAATCCAGGGTAACCCGGGTATCATCAACATCCGGGGACAGGCTGTAATCGCCGGCGATCTGACTTGCTATATCGCTGTCCTTCATGTTTAAGAAGGCCCGGGTCTTGCACCTTCCCATCAGGCGGTGACGCAGGTCATATCCCAGCACGGTCAGCATTGGCGGCGCTTCACTTGGAAAATCAGGTTCAAGTCCCGTGATCTCGCCTCGAAAAAGCCTCTCAAGGTTATCACGGTATCCCATCTCGATCTCAACGACATTTCCTTCCTTGAACAGATCATCGTCAATCCACTTAACCTTCATCTCTGCGTTATCCCAGCAAGGCAGCGTTAAATTGAACATACTCATGGCGCCAACGTCTTCCAGCACCTTTACCGATACAAGGTCGGATTTAGCAGCAAGGGGCAACTCCTGTCCGTTGATCTTAAGACGAAACTCAGGTGTCAGTGTATCGAAATTACGACGATCCGTCATGCCCCATACCCGCCATTTGAATGGTTTTGCCGATCAAGTTTGGGAATCAACAGCACCGTTCCCGGCACCAGGCCAAGGGGATCATCAATGCTGTTTTCATCCGCGATCGCCCGCCACAGCTTAGGATTGCGGTATTCTTCAGCCGCAATACTGCTCAGTGTCTCTCCCCGCTTCAAGGTCCGCATTTTTACCACGTCCGACGACTCCTGCGCCTGCCGGTTGAGATCTTCATAATTGGTCCGCCATTCCTTGAAGGTGCATTGCGATGTGGCCCGCACCGGGGTGCCGTCTTCCATAAACAGTGTAAACTGCTGTTCCAGCCGCTCCAAAACGCCTTGAAAAAATATGCCCACCGACCCCCAGGAAAGACGGCACACCGGTGGGCGGTGTTTATCCCCATGGTTTTCAACGGTACACAGTTGCAGAAGTTTCTTTGTATGGGTCCGCACATCAACCTTTTGTGCTTCCCCAGTATCATAGGTGTCAAAGATAAGATCCAATTTCAGGGTACGGGGCTTGGCATTGGTAAACTGCAGTTCGGGAACGTCACGCTGGGACGCATTCTGCGACTTCCAACTGACAGTCTTGTTAAACACAAGCTTGTCGGGATTAAACAAGGCCTCGATACCACTGCCCCGTTCGAAAACAAGGACCGCGTCCTTTTTCTCCACAAGAATTTGCAGCTTTGCCAAGGTCATCTCCTGTACCCCCTGCGTTCCTGTTCAAGCGTCAGCTTGCGGTTGAACCTGCGCCAGATTTTCTCCACCAGTTCATCCATTTCAGCTATGCCAAGCGGTCTTTCGGTATCCGTTGTTTCCCTTCCGGCTGTTTCGACCTCTTCCGGCCCAGCGGCGGTCGCCGCCGGGACCACCCCGGCATCCGATGCCACCGAAGGCTGGGGAGCCGTTTGAACAAAGGAATGACGGATGGGGTGTTCGGAAGGCGAACGCCCGGGGTTTCCGGTTCCCCTCAGGCCCGGGAACGGCATACTATCCGAAGCGCCCCGGCCAATGAAACCGGGGGCGTCTTCTCCCCGGTTAATCGACCTTTGAAGACGAAGGGGCAGCGGTGAGCCCGGTGCTTTGCCCATTACCCCCATGGGCATTTTCAGCAACCGGCTGCTCATCTGGGGAAAAACCACCGGTGCCGGAATAGAACCGCCCGGTGCCCGTTGAACTGCGGCGGCCCTGCCCCCCAACCCGCCACTCAAATACCCGGGAAAGCGCGGAAGGTCGGATAGCATGCCGGCGGGGGAAAGGTCTTGCCGCCCGGGAATATAAATTGCGGTCGCAATATGTCCACGACCCTTCGGGCTAAAGTTATTCCGGTCCGTGATCTCCCGGTGGATATGCCGGGTCAACGGCCCGCTGATGGGCAGCCCCCCTGACACCGTTGATCCTGATCCGCCGGAAACCGGTCGCCCGCTGATGGACTTACGCCGCAACACCATTGATCCTGATCCGGCGGAAACCGGCCACCCGGTGATGGGCATACGCCGAAACACCGTCGAACTTAATCCGCCGGAATCCGGCCAGATGCCTGCCCGGTCTTTCACTGCCATTGTGGAAACCGGCACGAGGGCATCCTGCCTGTATTTATCGTGTCCGGCGGTTGCCATGCCAGGCACGGCGGAACGCCGGACGACCAGCTGTGCCGGTATCGAACCGCCCGGTGACCGGTGAGTTGCGGCCGCCCTGACACCCCGCCCGTCACTCAAAAAACCTGAAAAGCGCGGGGGAACGGACATCATGCCGGGGGGTGGGAAGTCTTGCCTTCCGGTCCCGGGAATAGAAAGTGCGGCCGCCATATGTGCACGACCCTTCGGGCGAAAGTCGTTCCGCCCCGGGATCTTCCCGGTCGGTGTCCACACCGTATTGGGGCAAGAGGTTTGCAGACCCTGATTCTCCCGCTGGATGTGCCGGGTCAACCGCCTCCTGATGGGCGGCTCTCCTGACACTGTCGATCCTGATCCGCCGGTATTCAGCCGCGCACTGATGGAGATACGCCGCAATACCGTCGAACCTGATCCGCCGGAATCCGCCCAGGTGTCCACTCGATCCTGCACAGGCATTGTGGGAACCGGGACGGAGGCCTCCTGCCTGTGTTTATCGTGTCCGGCGGTTGCCATCCCCGGCATGGAACGCTGGACGACCAACGGTACCGGTATCGAACCGCCCGGTGACCGGTGAGCTGCGGCCGCCTGGACATGCACACCACCACTCAAATAATCAGGCATGCGGGGGGGGACGGATAACATGCCGGGGGTGGAAAGGTCTTGCCGCCCGGGAATAAAATTAGCTGCCTCCATATGTGCATGACCCTTCGGGCGAGAGATGTGCCGGCCCTGGATCTCCCGGTGGATATGCCGGATCAACCGCCCTCTGACGGGCAGCCCCCCTGGCACCGTCAATCCTGATCCGCCAAATTCCGACCGTCCCCTAATGGGCATACGCCGCAATACCGTCGATCCTGATCCGCCGGAATCCGCCCAGGTGTCCACTATATCTTGCACAACCGCTTTGGAAACCGGGGCTGAGGCCTCCCGCCTGTGTTTATCATGTCCGGCGGTGGCCATCCCCGGCATGGAACGCTGGACGGCCAACGGGGCCGGTATCGAACCGCTCGGTGACCGGTGAGCTGCAACTGCCCGGATACGCACACCACCACTCAAATAACCGGACATCCGGGGGGGGACGGATAACATGCCGGGGGTGGAAGGCTCTTGCCGCCCGGGAATAAAATTAGCGGCCGCCATATATGCACGACCCTTCGGGCGAGAGATGTGCCTGCCCTGAATCTCCCGGAGGATTTGCCTGGCCAACCGCCCTCTGATGGGCAGCCCCCCTGACACCGTCAATCCTGATCCGTCGAAATCCGGCCGCCCGCTGATGGGCGGCCCCCCTGGCACCGTCGAACTTGATCTGCGAGGACCCGGCCAGGAAACCACTTGATCTTGCACAGCCGCTTTGGGAACCGGGGCCAGGGCCTCCTGCCTGTGTTTATCGTGTCCGGCGGTTGCCATCCCCGGCATTGAACGATGGACGACCAACGGTGCCGCTATCAAACCGCCCCGATAGCGGTGAGCTGCGGCCGCCTGGACACGCACACCACCACTCAAATAACCGGGCATGCGGGGGGGGACGGATAAAATGCCGGGGGTTGAAGGCTCTTGCCGCCCGGGAATAAAATCAACGGCCGCCATATGTGCACGACCCTTCGCGCGAAAGATATGCCGGCCCTGGATCTCCCGGTGGATTTGCCTGGCCAACCGCCCTCTGACGGGCAGCCCCCCTGACACCTTCAATCCTGATCCGCCGGAATCCGACCGTTCCCTGATGGGCATACGCCGCAATACCGTCGATCCTGATCCGCCGGAATCCGCCCAGGTGTCCACTCGATCTTGCACAGCCGCTTTGGGAAACGGGGCCAGGGCATCCTGCCTGTGTTTATCGTGTCCGGCGGTTGCCATCCCCGGCATGGAACGCCTGACGGCCAACGGGGCCGGTATCGAACCGCCAGGATAGCGGTGAACTGCGGCCGCCTGGACACGCACACCATCACTCAAATAACCGGGAATGCAGGGGAGGAAGGATAACATGCCGGGGGTGGAAGGCTCTTGCCG
>JAAEMK010001307.1 GCA_024225635.1 Desulfobacteraceae bacterium
CCCAAAATAAACATTCGTTCTCCCGGTAGAGGCAATCCTTGTGGCAGCAAGGGATTGCCCCTACATTTTTTCGGATTCTTAACACAATTTAGGCTGTAAGTGCTTGGACAAAAGTTTTCCGGTATTTTTTCTCCATTTTCCCTTGATAAATCAGGATTATCTATTTGAAAACATATGTCCAAGCACTTATCTGGGCTTCCGCACCCTTTTTTATGATTTTCAGAATTTTCTTCTTGCATCATCTTGAGCGAAGTGATTGTAAGATAACATATGCGTCAATGTCGCCATATCAGCAATCATGAACGTGAGAAGACAAGGAGGAACCCCTATGGAACCGTCAACCCTCTATACCACACAAGACTTAGGCCATTTAGGCCTGGTAGCTGGCATGTGTCAGGAATTGAAGCTTGCTGAGACGATTGATCAGCAGCTGCCCCCCACAGAGAAACACATTGGGCATGGGACGGCAGTGTGCGCCATGATTCTCAACGGCTTAGGCTTTGTGAATCAGCGACTCTATCTGGTGTCGGATTTTTTTCGCAATAAGCCCGTGGAACGACTTCTGGGAGCTGGCATCACAGCAGAACAGCTCAATGATGATACGTCAGGTCGGACATTAGATGCCATCTATACCGCCAATCCGACGGAAGTCTATGCCGCTATCGCCGCAAACAGTTGCCAGCATCTCGGGTTGAAGTCGAGGGCTGTGCATCTGGATTCCACCAGTTTCCATGTGGATGGGCAGTATAACTCCAAGCAGCCTCCCGACGAGGGCGTCATCTGGATCACCAAAGGGTACAGTCGGGATCATCGTCCGGAGTTGAATCAATGCATCCTCAATCTGATTGTCGAGTCCCAGGCATCCATTCCCATCCATATGAGTGCGGCGAACGGTGACAGCGAGGACAAAACCGGCTTTCGAACCCTTATTCAGACCCATATTGACAGCTTGCAGAATGTGCATGGGTTTACCTCCCTGGCAGCTGATAGCGCCTTGTATGTCAAAGAGACCTTACAAGTGCCGGCTGACCGGGTGACGTTTATCTCCCGGATGCCTGAAACGCTGTCCATCGCGAAGGAGCGGCTCACGAAGGTCGACGTGAGTCTGATGCATGTCATTGATGAGACGTATCGCTATCAGGAGGTCTGCGGAGTGTATGCCGGCGTCAAACAGCGGTGGGTGATCGTCTACAGCCAGCAGGCGTATGACCGAGACATCCAGAGCTTGAACCGTCGCATGTCAACCCAGGGGAAACGGGAGCGGAAGGCGTTTGCGACCCTGTGTCGTCGTCCCTTTGCCTGCCGGAAAGATGCGCAGCGGGCCTGGGAACAATTTGAGAAGACGCTGACCTGGCAGAGCGTGGTCGATCTCCAGATTCGGGAGCAGCCCCATTATGCCCGACGCGGGAAACCCAAGAACGGAGAACGCCCAATACGGGTGGAGCACTTCCTGACAGGGGCCGTGGCCTCGTGTCTTCAGGCCCGGAGAGCCCGGATGCGTCGACAGGGGATGTTTGTACTCGCGACTGATGAACTCGATGCGGAACGCTTGTCAGCGCCAGATGTGTTGACAGAATACAAAGGGCGGTCCCATGCGGAAGGGGGCTTTCGCTTCCTCAAACATCCTGAGTTTCTCGCCAGCGCCCTGTTTTTACAGAAACCGGAACGCATTATGGCCTTGTTGATGATTATGACAATGTGCCTCATGGTCTATGCCGCCCTGGAGTATCGGATTCGACAGGGATTACAGCAGCACGGGCAAACCGTACTCAATCAGGTCAACAAGCCGACAGATCGACCGACTGCCCGATGGATCTTTCATTGTTTTGCAGGAGTTCATGTCTTGTGTCAGGATGGGCAGTGTGTGGGAATTCTGAATCTCGAAGAGCGACATTGGAACATTATCAATCTCTTAGGGTATCAAGCATATTATACATAAATACGGAATTCTTTATAGGGGGGTGCGGAAGCTCGGCTTATTGCTATTCAGGTTGATTTCGCTGGACAAGCGATAAGTTTTCGTGCGATAACCATCATAAACTTTAAAACAGCATGGAGGTTTATGATGAAGTACAAAATTGAACGAGCGGACACCATTCCATTGATTATCGCCAGTCTTAAGAAAATGAGAACTCAGGAAATTATTGATTCCATATTCATCCCACATACAAACCGGAGCGGATTGAGCTACGGTCAATTGGCGGTTCTTTTTGTGACCTATGTTTTGCATTCGCTCACACATCGACTGTCGGGCATGGAATCCTGGTTGAACCTGCACAAAACCGTCATCAAGCTGGTAACCGGTTGGGAGATCAACGAGAAAGATGCCACCGATGACAGGCTGGGTGAAATGACAGCCGCGTTTGGCAAGGATGCAGATAAAAGTTACCAGTTTCAACTTGAAAGCGGCTGGCGAATCATCAGCGCCTATGAATTGCCAACC
>JAAEMK010001308.1 GCA_024225635.1 Desulfobacteraceae bacterium
AATAATTCTATTTAAATCTGTATATAATTTGAATTAGCATACCCTTGCTTGTTCGAATTAATTAGTTCGCGACCGCCCAGTAAACAGGTACTCGTGAACCGAATTTGATTCTAATATCAAGATACTATACTAGACTGTTGGTGGGGTTGCGTCACAGCTTTGTGTTGGCAACTACCCCACCCCAGGTCTGAAAAATATTATAAATAGAATTTAGATTCTATTTTTCACAGTATACCACCAATGTTTTGACATTGTGTTGGCAATAAGTACGTATATTATACCTTGTGTATTACTGTATGTGTGTTCTTCCTTGTCCTAACCAACATAGATTCTATTTCTCTTTAGTGTCTATTGGATCCGACTTGGTTGAGACGCACTACCCTACAGTGGACCGACACTTCGGTGCTCCACCTCACCCACTACAAGGATGAGATCCTATTCAGCGGCGATTTACTGATATGCCAAAGATATGAGATAATGCTCGATGTGTTTTCTCTATGTTTCGCAGTATCGCCATTGCTGAGCCTCTATTGTGGGTGTACAACCGTAGGTAGCCTAGGCCTTAGAC
>JAAEMK010001309.1 GCA_024225635.1 Desulfobacteraceae bacterium
AGGGTGCCATCTCGGCAGGACCTCCATTGTAAGCCGGGCAGGGCAGTTGTTCCTGGCTCAGTTGTTCTGTTGACTAGACAGATGGTCGAGAGGCTCGCGCTCAAAGACTGGTGAAAGAAGAACTCTTCAAGGATTCGGATTGTTCCTACGAAAACGTCTAAGTCCTCAGAATGCTTGTCATGTCTATAAAACGAGTAAAGTCAAACGTATTTTCCTTCCTCAAACCAGAACTGAACCTCCGAATCAAAAAGGCGACAGCATCGAGCACGCAAAGGCAGAATATCAGCTGATTCCCATTTGACGCCACCTGGCGTAAGTGACGTCATCTGGCATAGCATCATACAGTACCTTCTGCCTAGAGCAAGGGACGAGGAGACCAATGAACGACCAGACTACCGTATCTGGGGACGGAGCAAGGCGCAAACACGAATCTCACCGCCCACGAGTCATGAATACGTATGTACGTAAGACACAACTCGATCTCTGACTGTCAACCTCCTTACAGGCAG
>JAAEMK010001310.1 GCA_024225635.1 Desulfobacteraceae bacterium
AACTAATGACATCTTCGCTAGCTGTTTCCTGCTCCGCAACAAAGTAGCTTCGTTTGCCATTCATACGATATGTAGCCATGCAGTTGAGTGACACTCTACGTACAGTAGAATACAATGTACGTGCCTGAGTTATGACTTCCTAAACCTTCGGTTTCCCAAAGGTGTTCAATCGGTTCGGCATCGCAATTCGCGACATCCTCGACGTCAAGCAAGACAAGACTCAGAGAGGGTTCGAATACATTTCAGAAGGATCATCCGTCATGACGTCACCAACACACGCTGGCGGAGACGAGTCACTACTCAACTGCAGCATGCGCAGGAGGCACGACTCTTTCTCCCTGCTCCATTACTACCAGCTGGTGGTCGCCGGTTACCTGACCCTGGTCGTCGCCCTGTCCGGCTTCTGTCTGGGCCTGCTGCTCTACTGGACCAAGTTGAGGGCCCCATTGGTCATGAACCGCAGGTACAGGGCCAGTCTGAAGTTCCTCTGGTTCTGGGACATGGTCCTCATGGGAACGAGCATCGGCTACTACGGCCTGTCGGCCACGAACCTGGTCCAGTCCAGATACGTGTTCGACGTTCTCGTCGTCCTCCTGCATCCGGTCGCCGCGGTCTCCTTCACGGCGTCGGTGGGTTCGTGAGAAAGAACGGAACAAACTACGTACAGTAAATCCTCCAATTAGCCCCCCTCCTATTCGGCGTCTTCCTGGACATCGTTCAGAAGTCTAGCAAGAGGAGGGGGGGCTTATTGGAGGATTTACAGTTAGCTTTATGCAAGAAGTAACCGTAAATCCTCCAATTAGCCCCCCTCCTATTCGGCGTCTTCCTGGACATCGTTCAGAAGTCTAGCAAGAGGAGGGGGGGCTTATTGGAGGATTTACAGTTAGCTTTATGCAAGAAGTAACCG
>JAAEMK010001311.1 GCA_024225635.1 Desulfobacteraceae bacterium
GCAATAGCAGATATGAACCTCATCAGCTATCGGAATTAAATACCTTCTGTCTCCACCTGGGGTTCTATCTGTTTTTATTTTTCCAGCTTGATCCCAAACCCTTAAAGTTTGAACATGAACCCCAAAATATTCAGCCGCTTGCTTCGGTGTTAGCTTTTTTGTTTTTATATAGAATATATATAGAAAAATAAATACTATCTATCAACCTCTCCTGCAGGAACTGTCTGCGGGGACAAATTTTTCGGTCTCGGGGACAGATTTTGAAGCCCTCGGGGACAGATTTATAAATCTGTCCCCTATGCCTCATAAATCTGTCCCCTGTGTCCCCCTAACCCGGAAGCACCTGATACCCGGTACGGGTGAAGAAACCGATCACGGCAAAGGTTCCCCCCATGAGGAAATCCCCCAGGATCAACCCCACGAAAAAATATCGCATGCGCTTGTACAGTGTCACCCCACCGTAGCGCATGCACAGGGCGTTGAAGATCCAGCCGATGAAGAAACTGAGCCAGAGGATCTTCATGGCCGAACTGTACACCATGAGATAACCGATGGGATGGAGGGGCC
This sequence comes from Desulfobacteraceae bacterium, assembly GCA_024225635.1. Taxonomy (GTDB): domain Bacteria; phylum Desulfobacterota; class Desulfobacteria; order Desulfobacterales; family Desulfobacteraceae; genus Desulforapulum. Next base: position 568 of record JAAEMK010001311.1, read on the forward strand.
ACCAGTAAAACCTGTGGTAGCCCGCCACGAGCACCATCATAACCATGGCCCCCATCAGGGCGAACCATCGAATGGAATCCCCCTGGCCCGGCGGGTCGTGGATCAGGGGAACAAGATTGTTATAGACCGACACCGTGGTCCGGGTGGCCCAGTCAAGTCCCAGCTCCCGTATCCCGTACCGATAGCAGACAAGCACCATGGCAATAGCCGACACCCCCAGGCAGACCACCATGGCAACGAACACCGCTCCTGCGATCACCCCCTGGGAGCGAACCCTTCTCGCCACCCTATGGGTATGGAGAATGGAGGGCATCACCGACTCCCGCAGGTCCACGAAAAGCACCTTCTGGGTCACCCCGGCCAGCAGCAGCCCAAGACTGGAAAAGATCTTCAGACCCACCAGGGTGTTGAGGGCGTCCAGGGGGGCCACGGTAAGGGTGAAATAGGTAACCCCTCCCTGGCAGACCACCCGGGTGGCCACCATCATGAACATCACGAAAAAAAGAAGCAGGGCCACGGCCCCGAAGAAATTCATCCCATGGAAGACAAGCCAGGCAACCAGGAGGAAAAAGGAGATAACGGTTGCCCAGAACACCCGCCTGTCCCATCGCACCCGGGGAGCGGAGGGATGACCGGTTTTCAGGAAAAACGCATGGGCCGCCACCTCCTTGAAGTAGAACCTGGCAAGCCACATGAGAAAGAGAAAAAACACGATAAAGGCCCCGATCATCTGGGTCTCTTCCGGCCTTGAAAGGGTGGGGCCGAAGGTGACGCCCAGGTCGGATGCGGGAAAACTGTGGCCCGTGACCGTGAGGAGCCCGGTAAAGAGCGCCCCTATAAAAAAGAAAAACCAGAACGAGAACGACACCTGCTTTGAGGCAAGGTAGGCAAACCCGATAAAGGCGGGATAAAAGTAAAGCTTGAGCTTGACAAAGCCCGCGAATATTCCCTGCCTGGGAAAATAGGACCCCGCAAGAACCAGGGTATTTATCTGGGGCACCCAGGGGAAATAGAAATTAAGCCCGTTGAGCCCATGGAGCAAGACCGGGATGGCCATGCCCGTCAACAGGAACCGGTTCTTGAAGAACGGTCCCACCCGGCTCTGGTTCACGGCCTGCTCCATCATCCTGGGAACGATGAGCAAAGGAAAGTTCATCCGTTCGTTAACGGTAGCCTGGCGGTTGATCAGGTTGATCAGGCAGAGCATCAGAAAATAGGCGCACACCATGAACAGGGCCCAGGAGAGAAAGGGAGCGAGCCATGCTCCCCAGGGAACGGCGGCGGCAAGTTCTCCCCACCCCATTGTCCGCCCCCCCTCAATACCGTTGTAGAGCATCTCCACGGCGGTCCTATCCGTGGGAAAAAGGGAATCGGGTAAAAGAGGGGAGAGGATGGTCCGCCACTTTTGATCCGCAGCGCCAAAGTAGAGGGGCGCGGTGATATTGATGAAAAAGGTCCGGGCAAATCCCGTGTAGGCAATGCCTGCCACAAGCACCATGAGCATCCAGGTGAAAATCAGCTCAAGCCCGGTCATGAACGTCCGGCCGGGGAAAAGCCGCCGGCCCAGGGCCGTCAGCAACGTCATCCAAACAAGGATGTAAAAGGGGGCCAAGGGAAAATACCCGCCCCCCAAAGGGGTTGCCTGGCGGTAGAGGTTGTTGAAGGGGGTCAACGCGCAGATCACCATTGCCAGCACAATTCCCAATATAAAGGCCCTGGGTCGGATCACCCGGTTGTCGGGAAGGTCAGACATTCCGTATCCTCCTGTTGGCAACAAAGCAAAAAGGCCCTGGGGCGGATCACCCGGTTATCGGCACGGTCAGACATTCTTTATCCTCCTGTTGGCAATAAAGCAGAAAAAACCGATCCACACCTTTTTCTGCTCCCCGTCCAGGGACCGCCAGATCATGAGCTGCTTTCGAATACGGTTCACAAAGCGCTGGTTGGCCCGCCACCATGCGTTATGCTCCCCTGCCCGCCGGGTGATCTCCATTTTAATGGCAACATACCCCGGATGGATGTCGCTTTCCCGGAAGGTCAGGGTGACATCCTGCATCAGCCCCAGGTCAAAGGGAGCGACCCAGGCCCTGAAATCGATGGAGAACACGGGCATGGGAGCGCCCTCCTCCTGCTCCATGGGGTCATTCACCACAAGATCGTCCGCAGTGAAGACATCGTGGGAGATCTCCCTGTGGGCGAATATATAATCGAACAGGTAACCTGCAGCGCTTTCCTCCTCCCCCCGCTTCATCAGAAAAGGCAGGTCGATGCCCATGTGATCCCCGGTGGAGATGGAAAACCGCCAGGACTTTTCAACATCCGGGATGGCGATTTTGGCCGCCACCCGGGAGGGGTAGATGGCCGAGATGATAACCACACCCATCACCATGGCCATGGCCGCCACCCCGGCAAGGGAGGAGTAATTGACGGTGATGCCGGAAAGCACCCATGTCCCGGCAAAGACCGTGGCGAATACCTGGGCGAAAATATAGCCCAGGACCACGCTCAGCACGGCATAGGACAGGGCCTCGGCAATGAAGAGGATGGAGACATGGAGGGGGGCCATGCCCACCGAGGTGTAGATGCCGATTTCGGGCTTTCTTTCGTACACGCTTCCGATCATGGTGTTGAGAACGATGAACACGGAGATCAGAATGGGCACAAGGATGTTGGGAATCCCGCTGTAGTCCAGGGTGTCGCTGGCGCTGTACAGATAGACCCCGTCCTTTTCCCCGGAAAAGAGCCACAGCCCGAACCGGTCCACCAGCTCTTTCCCCAGTGTCATGATATCCCCCCCCGGCCGGATGGCCACCGACATGGAGCGGCCCCCCATGGAGACAAGGGTCCTGTGGGGGATGATCACGGTCCTGTCAAAGCCCAGGTGGCGGTACCGGCTCTGGAACGCCTTGACATCCTGGCCCGACTCCATGGCGTCCATTTCCGCCTGGGTGGTCTGTTGGAACACCTCGTCCGGGAAGGTCACCGGGGTCAGGGGCTCGCCGTCCAGGTCCCTGAAATCGTCAAAGGTTTTTTCGTCAAATACAGCCACCACCCGGAAGGGAAGTGACCAAAGTTGGATGACGGCGCTACCCACGTTCGAGGCATCGAGGTTGAGCTGCCGGGCCATGGTCTCTGAAATCATGGCGGTGTAACGATCATTTCCCGTGAACCATTTTCCCCGCACCCCCCGGCGGCCAAGGCCCGAAACCCGGGGCTCCAGGGGCGACAGCCCCAGGAGACCGTGGCCCTCTGCGCTGTTTGTCCCGAACCGGATGGGAACGGCCAGGGCCCGGGTCCTGTCCCTGGCTTCGAGCCAGGCACGGGGGGCGGTGACAGCAGGCGCGTCAAGGGCGTTCCCAAGGGTCTTGACCCCGGATTCGGGAAGGGACTTCCAGTTGAGCTTTTTGATGAGCATCCCCTGGTAGGGGGCATGGTCGTCAAAGGCCATCCGTGTGTGCCTGCGGATGTTACGGACCGAGGTGAAGCTCATGACGGTAAAGGTGAGGATCACCAGGGTGGTGCAGGTGAGCACGGTTCGCATGCGCCGCCGCCTCAGGTTGGCCACCCCCATGAAAAACGAGGCGGAAAAAGCCTTGAACAGACCGATCTCGGTCCCCTCCCCCGGGGATTGGCCGCCGCCCTTGACCTCCTCTTCAAACCGGAGAAAGATGATCCACGCGACCAAAGCGGACAGGGAGAGGATGAAAAAGGCGAGGATCACCACCAGGGGGGAGTAGGCCAGTTCAAACGCGGGATGCACCTTGTATATCACCGCGATAAGAAGAAACAGGATGGAAAGGAATGCAATGATCCGCTTGTAGATGTTGGTGAAACAGAAGAGAAACCGCTCCAGGCAGAAGGCAAAGGGAACAAACAGGGCGATATAAAAAAGCACCCCGAACAGCACATCCTTCTGGACCGCCTCCACATGGTGGTAAACCCTTCCTGCCAGGGCCAGGGCCGTTCCCGCGGCCCGGAAGAACCCGTCATAGAGCCCGGCCCCCCGCAAGCGGGCCGCCTCATCAAGGGCAAAATTGCCCCGGGTTCTCAGATCCCGTATTTTCTGGTTGTTGATCCCCTTCTCCTCCAGGTTAGCGATCCTGGGGTTCAGGAGGGCCCACATGTCCCTTGCCGCAAGATAGCGGGTGGGGGCTATCAGGGAATGCTCCTCCATGGCATAGCCCCTTCCCCGGGGATGAGCCGGGCCCGCATTGGTGAGAATCAGCTTCTTTGTGAGAAGCGTGTCGGAAAGGGTCAGCTTGAGGGTGGAGCCGGGCGCAAGAAAAAGGGAGCAGAGAGTCGATGCCCGGGTGTCGATCCGGCTGAACCAGTACCGGATGGGGGGGGCGTCGAACACGCCGTCCAGCACCTGGATCTTTGTCATGTATTCAAAGGTCCTGGGTTCCAGGAGGTTGACCAGGGTTGTCTGGCGGCAGGGAAAGATCACAAGATCGGTCTCGTTGGTCAACCGTTTTACCTTGACCCGGTAGCCCGCCTTTGAGGTCCTTTTCTTGTCTACGGCCCACACCACCCGCCCGGTTTCAGGGTCGAACCGGTACCCCTCCAGGATCACCTTATGGAGCACATGCTTTTTATCGGCCACCCCCTTGATGTAAAAAAGGCCGGTTTCATCCGCCATGGCGTAACGGATGCCCGGCCCCTGAAAGGAGAGGATCATGGTTTGTGCAGCCGGCGCGTCGGCAAACAGCTCCCCTGAACGCAAAAAATTGGCCCGGCCCTTGATGGTGGCAAAACCATTCCTGGGTTTACGGCCCGTGGCAAGTTTGGGTGCGGCGGCCACATGGGCGATCAGCTCGGTTAAGTACCGGCTCTGGGCCCCGGCGTTGCTGAAATCCACCAACGCCGCACGGTCCCGGGGCGTTCCCCACAGGGGCCGGGCATCGGAGAGGGTGACAAGGCTTATGCCCAGGAAACCTGCCAGCTGGCTCACCTCACCCCCTAAAGCAGGAGTGTCAAACAGCAGGCTATCCCAGGACCGCTGGAAGCTGGGCCGCAGGGTGTCCTTGAAAAAGCCGGGCATGTTCAGGCGCCGGTCAAGGGTCTTTGCAGCCTCTGCAAGCACCCTGTCAACCTTGGCATAGGGCGGATAGGGATTGATCTTCTCCTTGATGGGATAGAGCCCGCCCCGGTTAAAGGCCCCCACCCCGTTGCCGTGGCTGGAAAGGTGGAGCGATATGAAAAGCCGTATCTTCCGGTCGGCCAGGACATGCCTGAGGGCCAATGAAGAGTCGAGGTTTTGCTTCCGGGTCCGGGCATCCGCGAGCCTTCGCTCCAGCCGGGTGACGGCCCCGGGCACAAGGGCCGCCACCAGTTCTTTCTCCCTTGGGGAAAAGAAGTGGGCCCCGGTTTTCCAGGAAAGCTGCTTGAGCATCATCCGCTCCCGGGCAAGGGACGGGATGAGCCCCTCCGGGTCCATACCTGCAAGCCTGAGCTGCATCAGGCGGCTGTTCAGCTCCTCCACCCTGGCCTTGATATCCTCGGTAACATGGTCAAGGATGGTCGAAAACCCATTGGCGCCGGGCGCTTCCATGGCCCTGAATCCGGCCAGGGCCGAAAGGGAGCGGCCGGACGCCTCGATTTCACCATCCAGGCGAGCCATCATGGCATCCAGGGATTTTTGCTTTACCCTGAGGCTCCAGAGGATCTCCCCCAGGCCGGCAAGGCTTGATCCGTGACCCGAGGTCGCCATCAGCAAAACCGACCGCCTGGGGGGATGGTCCCTGAGATAACGGGCAAGCTCAAGCAGGGTCGCCATGGAGCAGGCCTGGTCCGCCCCGGGGGCGCGGCCTGCCACAAAGGCCGAGGTATCGTAAAACGACTCCACCACGATCAGTTCCGGGTCAAGGGAGGTTCCCGGCACCAGGCAATAAAGGTTTTCCCCCTGAACACGGTTCCAGGAGAGATCCGAGGTTAACCGCACCGTCACTCCTTTGCGTTCCGTTCCAAGGGACTCAAGGTTTCCAAAGAGTTTTTCCGCCCTGGAACGGTCCATGGCAAACCTGGGAAACCGGACCGGCGACAGCTCCATCTTATCTTCATATAGGAAACGGTCGGTCTCTTCCGGGCTGAGATAGATGAGGGCCTTTGCTCCAAGGGCCAGGGCGTTGAGCCAGTTCCCGCCCGAATCAAGATCCATGAGCACACAGGCATCGGCGATGTTTTTGTTGTTGAACGCTTCGAGCCCGCCGTCTCCCACATATACGAGATCCGCTTCCAGCCCCGGCGGGGAAATGGTGGGGGGCGAGATCACATTGCCCAGAAAGGGATTGATCCCATGAGTTTCCCCGGTTGCCGCCAGGGTGATGGCAGCCCCTTTACCGGTGATGGCCGGCAGGGAAAACCTATGGGAGCCCCGGGTTTCAAACCCCAGCCGCTCAAACTCCCCCTGGATGAACCGGGCCGCCTCCCGGGCCCCGGGGCTGCCCGGACGCCTCTCACCAGGGCTTGCCAGGGTCTCGACAACCGCCCTGAAATAACCGGGGTTCCCAGCGGCAGACGCCCAAGCTGTTCCTGGCACGACAAGGAAAAGTGCAAGGACAATCATCCCCCCCGTTTTTTGAAGCACCCGTTTCAACTCATCGTTCTCCTATGGTTCCCATGGAGATGGAAAGTTCTTCCCGGTTCTCGATCCTGTCGATCCTGCCGTCCTCGATCCACACCACCCGGTCGGACACATTGAGCATCTTGAAGTCGTGGGTGGCGGAGATGACGGTCACCCTTTTCTCAACACTGAGCATCTTCAAAAGATCGATGATCTCCTCCCCGGTCTTAAGGTCCAGGTTTCCCGTGGGTTCGTCCGCAAGGATGATGACCGGATCGTTGGCAAGGGCCCTGGCCACGGCCACCCGCTGTTGCTGGCCCCCGGAAAGCTCGGACGGCTTGTGGCTGAACCGGTCCTTCAACCCCACCATATCCAGGAGTTCCATCCCCTTTTTCACGGCATCCATGGGCCCCACCCCGGCAAAAACCATGGGCAGGGTCACATTTTCCAGGGCGGTCATCACCTGGATGATGTTGAAGGTCTGGAAGATGTAGCCTATCTTCCGGCAACGAAGCCAGGCCAGCTCATAGGCGTCCAGCTGGGCGATATCCACCTCGTCGATGAACACGGCCCCGGAAGAGGGCTTGTCAAGCCCCCCGATCATGTTGAACAGGGTGCTCTTGCCCGAGCCCGAGGGCCCCATGATGGAGATGTACTCTCCGGCAAGGATAGAAAGATCGATACCCTTGAGCACCCGGACCACGCTCCGTCCCATGGTAAAGTCCTTTTTTACCCTGACGACCCGGACGATCCTGCTTGCCCCTTCCATGTTCACTCCTTTACCCCATGGTCCTTAGTGGCTTTCCCGGGCGGCGGTAAGCATGCCCTAGCACCTTCCATATTCACTCCCTGCCCCTCATGGCCTCCACCGGCTGCATCCTTGCCGCCACAAGGGCCGGATAAAGCACGCCGATAACGCTCAACAGACACCCAAGCCCCATTGCCCATGCCAGGGAAAGGGCGACATCGGACCAGGCGGTCACCATGAGCACCTGGCCGCCAAACCGGAAAACCGACAACAACAGCGAGACCCCGGTGCCAAGGAACGCCCCTGCTGCGGCGCCGATCACCCCCTGGATGATCGCCTCGATCAAAAAGAGCCTCAGGATGAACCGGTCCAGGGCCCCCAGGCACTTCATGGTGCCGATCTCCCTGAACCGCTCGGTCACGGCCATGAGTTGGGTGTTGACAATGCCCACCACACAGACCAGCAAGGAAAGAAACAGAATCCATCGCTGCTTTGGGTCGTCGGCGGTCTCCAAAGCCCCCTCCTCCCCTATAACCGGCCGTTCCACGGAAGGAAAATCCCGGGACAGGAGCATCCCCTTGATAAGGATGGTGTTAACGGAGACATAACTATAAAACGAGATGGCAAGCACCAGGCTCAACAGGGTGATGAACGAACGGAAAAACCTCGCCCGGATGCTCTTGACGGCGATCTCCACCGATTTGAGGAAGGGAAGGGTCACCTGGCGCCCCGCCCTCAACCGCCTTCGCTCCTTTCTTCCGTCCCGGGGGATCACGGCATGATACGCTCCTTAAAGGTTGATATCCGGGAACAGATCCGATTGATGCCGGTCAGCTCGAAACCGGCCATGGCCTTGCGAAAAGGTTCCGGATGGGCAAGAATCCCATGGATCTTCTTTTCCAGCAGGTCCGGGCTCACCTCACCCCAGGGAATATAGTCGAGAAGCCCCCTCTTTTTCATGGCCATGGCCCGGATGAGCTGCTCCTTCCGGGGC
>JAAEMK010001312.1 GCA_024225635.1 Desulfobacteraceae bacterium
CACACACGCCGTCTCACCATTCTCCGTCTCTCAAACCTCAATCTCTCAAATCAACCATAAATCACATTCATCACAAGACCCCCCCCTTGTCAATCGCCAAAAAGTATTCCAATTCTCAATTCGACACCCTCGACAAGGTATCCCCCTGAATCAAATCTCAAAACACCCGAATCAAACTTATTCGACACCCTTCGCAAGGTACCCCCCTGAATAATATCCTCTACCTCTTCAAAAATCAACAAATCTCGAAGTGGGACAGAAGTGGGACAGTTGGGACAGTTTGGGACAGAAGTCTAAAAGAAGTGTCCCAACTACTATCCTCACCTTAAGAGGTAAGATATCCTCTAACTACTAGAATTATTATGGTCAGGTGGGACAGTGGGACACTTCTTTTTGAGTATTGTGTAAAAAAAATTGAGTTGTGTAATTGAATCTTACAACTTAAATAAAACTTGGTGAATGCCCAAAAGAAGTGTCCCAACGTACCAATGCACCACTATTCTCACACACTCCACATTCATCACACCTCACAACGTACCATTCTACACACCGGTACGTTGGGACACTTCTTTTTTCACTTCTGTCCCAACTCTACCTACTTTTATTAAAGGGGGGTAAGGGGGGTCAAAATTAATTCATAATTACCCTTTTCAAATTCCGCAAAACTGTCACCGGATCAGATTCATTTCCTTATATGAAAGGGTTACTGATCCGGTGACAACACTAGTGTCGACCTCCTCCTCTCGCTAATGAATTCTATCAACCCTTATTCATTTTCATTACGACAACTATCTCATTTATTTTTATTTTTATTCTCACACCAATCACATCTCAATCTCATTTCATTCATTTCATTTAATCACACCTACCACCTTTCACAGAATTGTCACCGTATCAGATTCATCTCATATAATGAAAGGGTTACTGATCCGGTGACAATTTTCCAGTTTTTCACACCACACCTCACAAATTAATTCTACTTTTTGTCTCCTCTTCACGTCTCTATTCACGCTCATTCTCTTTTTCAACATACTTTCCTTTATTATATAGATAAACTATTTAAAGA
>JAAEMK010001313.1 GCA_024225635.1 Desulfobacteraceae bacterium
AAAGGGACCCCGAACCTATCAGGCTTCCAAAGGCTCCCCAGCCCAAGGCACCTAGAGGTAAGGGTAACCAGCGCTCTAAAAGAGGGAAGGCCCCAGCTAGGCCCATGCAGTTCCTCACTCCTCCTCCCCCACTTGGATCCATGGAGGTCAGGGGCAGGAGTGGCTACAACGAGGGGAGGGGAGGGAGGGGCAACATGGCCAGCAGGGTTGGCAGTATTGAGAGATCCCCCCCGGTGAATGAAATCTCCTTTGACAGACCCATCAGGTGCACCAACTCCTCTTACGGAAGGTACTGTGGCACCTACAATTTTGTAGAGGCACCATTCTGTATCCAAATGGGATGCCAAGGGAGCTGCATGACCAGCGCCCCCGCGACGGATCCGGTAGGCCAGGTGGCATGGGTCGCAATAGGAACTGGAAGTGGGGTAAAAACTAAAAAGGGGGAAAAATTTAAATCAACAGCCCCCCTAGGATTAGTGGCAAAATCCCAGTTCAGGGGTTAGCTTAACTTGGACCACATTAATAGGAACAATTTAACACTTACTGAAGTGTGGGGGTAAAAAAAGGCAGGCCTAGCTAATTTAGTCAATCCGTGGTCATCAAAAAAAAAAAAAGGGATCCTTTTTTGGTGTTGTAATATTAAGCTCTTTCACCAAAAAAAGCCCCCAATTTTCCACCCCTGCGCGGTGGTTTTTTTCTTAATACGTGTATGGCGGCCATTTTGTCCACTTTGAAGCAGCTACAGCTAGTCTCACACGCTAGCCGCCAGTCTATAGCTTCAGCACGTATTCACAAAAGGTAAAATTGCTTGAGTGGAAATCAAAAAATATGACAAAGCGTTTCAGATGACTATGGACCCAACACTGCTTTCAATTGCAACTGAAGGACCCATTCTAATCCTAAAACACAATGAGGACAAAATCTGAGCGAGAACCAACTTGAGCCTAGCTCACTGAGGGACCTGCTTGATAAGATTTGCTAACAGGTAGGATCCTAACATTATCCTGGAATAAGAACCTCACAAGGAACTTTTTTCAGGAGGTCAAGGATGAAGAAAAACTTAGAAGGGCCTACACAAAAATTGAGTCAGAACCAACACGAGCCACGCTCGCAGAGGGACCTGCTTCACAATATTTGCCAACAGGTAAGATCCTGACAACATCCTGGAATAAGAACCTAACAAGGAACTTTTTCCCAGGAGCGTCGTGGACGAAGAAAAGTCTAAGAAACACCAGATATCTCGCCTAAAAATGAGATCCAGCAAATCGAAGTTCCAGAACTAACTCAACTCCACGACCAGCCACGGTAATATTTCACGAACGCCACCTTGTT
>JAAEMK010001314.1 GCA_024225635.1 Desulfobacteraceae bacterium
CCTCGCGAACCCCACCTACAAACCACCCACCAAGTAGATTTCCCAGCTAGACCAACATTCCCCACTTAGATGATAAGTCTGAATTCTAAAAATTCTGCGAATTCTATTACAATTCCACCCTAAGAATTACAATTAGAATCTGAAAAATTATGAATATGCTTGTCATTTGTGTCTACTAGGGTTTTTGGGTCATCTGTCTCATAGTAACGGTGCGTCACTGACGTACCTCGGATCTCGTATCGTACTCGACTGTAGACATTCAGGAATACCAAAGTATGTGGGTGGAGTTATAACAGAATGTCGAATAACGCCAGCTTTAATTACCACTCTGCTTTAATTAGAACAAATTTGCGAACAGGGTACCCCAGTAGTCTTCGTTTGTGTTTCGCGTCTTTCGTGTTCTACCATTTTTTTCTTCATCGCGTCTTTTGTGTTGCATTTGTCGTCGACTCTTTGCATTCGTGCCTTTGTTGGCGTACTCGAGTACGCGGGCAGTAAAAGTTGTTTGGTTTGATTGAAGCGTTCCTGATTAATTGCCTGTCCATTTTGGTGCATCAACCTTAAGACCAACTGCCTCAAGTCAACTGC
>JAAEMK010001315.1 GCA_024225635.1 Desulfobacteraceae bacterium
AAAAGCCCTTTCCTATTTCCCCTTTCTATTTGTCCTTTTTTTTAATTTAGGAAATGGGGGATAATGGAATATTTACTACTTTTGCATTCAAATTTGAATAATTAGTACAGTTACACATCAACAAAAACTATTGGATTACCATATAAACCGTGTGCCGCGAAAAGGTGAGGATTGGGATATATATACAACACTTATGTCTCTATTTCTATTAGGGATGTCAATCCGAATCCGAAAATCCGAATCCGACCAATTTTCTTTGACATTGAAGGAATCCGAATCCGCAATTTAAAATGCGGATTCGGATTGTTAATTTTTATGACATTTGTAGCATTTACAAAAAAAAATTCTACAGACAAATTTTAATTTGTTGTAAATTTTTTAGGTTAGGTTAGGTTAGGTAAGGATTAAAGAAATGACCGCTGTAGGAGCTAGAAATAGCAGAGAAGCTACTGTGAAAATACGAAAAAAAGCAAAATTTAATACCTACATCTTTTTTATTTCAAAAAAGACCTTTAAAAATATTGCTAAAATCCGAATCCGAAAATCTGAATCCGACCAAATTCAAAGAATCCGACAATCCGATAAAAATCCGACTTTTTTTTTTGTCGGATTTTTGAAAAAAATCCGAATCCGAATC
>JAAEMK010001316.1 GCA_024225635.1 Desulfobacteraceae bacterium
ACATGTTTTGCTCGAAGTCACGAAGGATTTCAGGGCGAAAGAACCGCGACTTGTACCACCGTCCATGTCGATCCTTGACATTTCGCCAGACAAATGAGGCCTCGCCAGTGGGCGGGCCCTGGAACCGGTCCATATATGGTGCAGAGGACATGACTGTGACAGGCTGATTGTCCTGCCATGTGCACACGTCAATGACACCTGAACAGCAGAAGACACGAAGGAAATTGCGAAGCAGAGAGTAACGCAGCAAGAGACACACCATCGACTGTGCTTTTCCACAGAGTATGAGACCTTGGCAGATTTTTTGCAGCCTTCGACCCTTTCATAATGTCAGATGGAACATTGAAACGACCATGGGCCATAGCTGTACCGCACCAAAAGAGACCGTTTTTTCGCCCTGCCTTCAGGCCGAGGCGAAAAGCACTACTAGAGGCTGTGTACGTTTCTCCCCCCCCCCTATCTCGCTCGCGGGAACAGCTAGAGCTCTGAAATTTTGTATGCTGACTACGGTAGTGCTCAAACTAGGGGGAAATGGGTTAAAATTTTTCTGCGGGTTACGGTAGGGTTACTGTAGCATTTGTCTAAAATCGCTCGTATCTGCTGCGTACGTTGCAGAAAAGTGCTG
>JAAEMK010001317.1 GCA_024225635.1 Desulfobacteraceae bacterium
CCCCCTCCCATCGGCCGTCTTCCAGCGTATGGCGACAAAAGGTCAGAGGAGGGGGCTTACTGGAGTATTTACGGTACGTACACATACCCGAAACTCTGTGATGCCCTTCGCTGAGGTGTACGACTTGAACTTGACTTCGCCTGATGGATATCTGTAAAGGACGGCTTCACAGAATATTCATGTACTGTAAATCGCAAAAAGTTCGGACAGTTAAAAGTTCGGACAAAGCCTACAAATCCTTGTTCGGACAAAAAAGTTCGGACAGAGGACCTCATGAAAAATTTTCCTCCTATGTTATGTACTTTAAGTTAAGTTCGGACGGTTTTAAGTTCGTCCCAACTTTTCCGAACTTTTCCCGATTTTTCGAACTTTTCCCGATTTACAGTAATAAGCCCCGTTGAAATGTCCGATGTCCCGGGATTCAACGGACTTTCCTTCAACACGAATACCAGTTCTACACTATCATAAGTACCCTACAGTGTACTACTGCATGTAATATACGTCTGTCTCAGTGTCTATGTAGCTTTCATGCAAGGAATGTACACGTATACACTACCTATTACATCATATATGTACTGTACAAAATGACGCTACAATTGGGTAGTTTACTAACATTTTGAACGGTAATTTGTCGTACCTCGCGGCCCTATTGAGGGGTTGAAATATTAATCCCCTCTCCTCAAATAAGCCCCCCCCCCTTCAATACCTCCCCCCCTAGAGGTAGTTTGAAAGAATAAGCTCCCAGGGGGCTTATTGGAGGTTTTACGGTATGTCATGTTATGCTGACGATCGATCGCGAATCGAAGTAAAATCCGTGACCATTCTGAAAAGAGGACAAGTATCACGTACTGCGGTAACAGAGGCCCAATTGCAGTATAAAATGGTAAAATGGTATAGAACTCCTACGGTAAGAAAGCTAGCTACGAAACAAGTCTATGGCCCACCGACAGGAGCTTCCTTCAGTTCGTGGTGAAGCCCACTACTCTCCTATCGACGTTACAATGTATGTATGAGCCCTTCATATCATGAATTTGTCGATTCAAGTATAGATTCCCTTCGCGCTAAATGGTGGGAAAGGACGACAAACTGCCGCCTTCGGCGTCACGGAAAGTGAATGAATTCATAGAAAGTATTCCATTCGGAAAGAGCTGATAGTTTGTGTTGATTTCTTCCACCACACATTCTGCAGGACACCTAAACCTGGTTCGTCACATTGAAAGGGCGTGAATTGAGATAC
>JAAEMK010001318.1 GCA_024225635.1 Desulfobacteraceae bacterium
ATTCGATGGGGATTCCAAATCCGATATTGTACTTTCCCCCAAATGACTTCAGGACCGCAAAACAGGACGATTTTGGCATCCTTTAATAAAAGCATAATTTCGTTGTTTCTTGACTGATTTGAATAATTTTTTTTCTTTGACTTGGAAATCGATGGGGATTCCAAATCCAATATTGTACTTTCCCCAAAATGACTTCAGGACCAAAAAACATGAGGATTTTAGCATTTTTTAATTAAAGCATAATTTCGTTGTTTCTTGACCGATTTGAATATTTTTTTCTTTGACTTGGAAATTCGATGGGGATTCCAAATCCGATATTGTACTTTCCCCCAAATGACTTCAGTACCCCAAAACATGACAATTTTGGCATTTTTGAATTAAAGCGTAATTTCGTTGTTTCTTGACTGATTTGAATACATTTTTTTTCTTTGACTTGGAAATTCGATGGGGATTCCAAATCCGATATCGTACATTCCCCCAAATGACTTCAGGACCACAAAACATAACGATTTTGGCATTTTTTAAG
>JAAEMK010001319.1 GCA_024225635.1 Desulfobacteraceae bacterium
AATTTTGGACGTCGAGGACGAAATCGAAATCGATCAAGATCCCCCGCCATGAAAAAATTCATTGTCCGTTGACCAATGAAAAGTGACCGCACTGACAATTCACCCGTCGACCAAAAGTACCTATAGTATTATGAGCGCGGCCAGAAAACGCACACAAATCGTCTTCTACGTCGGATTTGGGCAAACCAGAACAACCACGTTTGACCACATATAGTGGTGCACCTGTCCATGTCCCGCTGAAAGAACTTTTGGTTCCTTCTAAGGACAGACTCAAAGTGTCGACATTTAAGGCTTCCGCTGACGTCGCCTACGCTAGTGGAGTGCGTCAGCCCAAGCCTGTCAAACCTAAACCTGTCGCGAGCAAACAGCAACGACAGAAAGACGAACAACAGAAAGCTGAGGAATCATTTCCCCCCCTATCACAAGTGGAGGAAAGTTTACTGCCTCCGAAAGTCGTCCCCACACCAACTACCTGTCGTGTGGCGAGACTGGTCGAGACAGCACAAGCAATTATTCTGGACTC
>JAAEMK010001320.1 GCA_024225635.1 Desulfobacteraceae bacterium
AGAAGACTACGATGTCGTCGACGTAGGCGAGAATGAACTTGCCGATGTACGGTTTGTAGACTTCGTGGATCAGACGACAGAACTCTGCGCCCGCTGACGCCAGGCCAAACGGAAGCACTTCGAATCGAAACAGCCCTTCTGGACAGGTGAACGTGGTGATGTCCTTCGATTCCTCTTCCATCGGAATGTTCCAGTAGCCGCTGGTCAAATCGAAACTGCTGAGATATTTGGCTGACCCCAGCTTCGACAAGAGCACCTTTTGCTTTGGTGTATTGTAGGAGTCGACCTTTGTCATTCTGTTGACGACCTGAAAGTTGATGCAGACACGCAACGACCCATCGGGCTTGGGCACAAGAACCAACGGACTGGCCCAATCGGACTGCGTAGGAGAAATCACCCCATACTGTAGATACTTCGCAATTTCTGCCTTTGCTTCCTGCTCCATTGCGTACGGAATGTCACGCATCTTCTGCTTCACAGGCCGACTTCCTGGCAGCAATTGGATCTTGTGTTTGATCTTGTCTGTGCAGCCAAAATCGATGTCCGAATG
>JAAEMK010001321.1 GCA_024225635.1 Desulfobacteraceae bacterium
AAAGCAACTCTATAATCAATACTGGAACAGCCGTACATCCATTTTAAACATTTAAAGCATAACTTTGTTGTTTCTGGATTGATTTCAATAATTTCTTTTCTTTTACTTGTAAATTTGATGGTTAGAATTTCTGTTTAATTTTTCTTAGAATCTTAAAGTGCTTTGCTAGTTTTGGATGTTATCATCCTTGTTTATATACATATCAAAATCTTCTATTTCAATAAGAAGAAAGTTTATACCTAACAAAAAGACACCAACAAACTAAAGAAATGATTGATTTTTTATAACCTAGGGAAAACGTTTGTCAAATAATTTACTATAGAAAGATTTTTTTATGATCTATAGTTTTATTAGGAAAGTTATTTCTTTGAGAAAACCTAGGAAAGCATTTACAACCAAAAGTCATAAAGCAAAAAAGTCATATTCATACAAGAATAAGTTTTAATTATATAAAGTTTCTGATCAGAGCTATAGTTTAGGAAATATTTTTTTATAATCTTAGGAAAGCATTTGACAACAAAAAGTCAAATATCAAAAAAGTCAAATTTTATATAAGATTAAGTTTTCATTTAATAAAGTTTCTAATTAAAGCTATAGTTTAGGATATACAATTTTTATAATCTTAGAAAAGCATTTGACAACAAAAAGTCAATAATCAAAAAAGTCAAATTTTATATAAGATTAGGTTTTCATTTTATAAAGTTTCTAATTAAAGCTATAGTTTAGGATATACAATTTTCATAATCTTATAAAAGCATTTAACAACAAAAA
>JAAEMK010001322.1 GCA_024225635.1 Desulfobacteraceae bacterium
ATCGGCTTAAGCTTGCTTGTGAGACCAAGTCGATGACCCATTATACAAAAGGTACGCCGTCAGCCCTCAAGGAGCCTCCGACTGATTGTAGGCGTTCGGTTTCAGGTACTGTTTCACTCCCCTCGTCGGGGTGCTTTTCACCTTTCCCTCACGGTACTGGTTCACTATCGGTCAGTAAGCAGTACTTAGTCTTCGAAGGTGGTCCTCCGATCTTCAGACAGAATTTCACGTGTTCCGCCCTACTTAATACGTCCATCAAAGCTTCCTGTACGGGGCTATCACCCGCTATGGCTGCGCTTCCCAACGCATTCCAGTCACTTCTCTGGCTCGGCTGGTCCCCGTTCGCTCGCCGCTACTAAGGGAGTATCAATTGATGTCCTTTCCTCCGGGTACTTAGATGTTTCAGTTCCCCGGGTTTGCTCTTAAAACCCTATGTATTCAGGTTTTAAGTACCTGGTTCAGCAAGATATTGGCTACCGTGGTAACAATATCGAACTGTCAGGTGGGTTCCCCCATTCGGAAATTCATGGATCAAAGCCTATTCTCGGCTCCCCATGACTTATCGCAGAGTATCACGTCCTTCATCGCCTCTTACTGCCAAGGCATTCACCAAACGCCCTTCTCGCGCTTGATCTGGTCCAGAAAGAGACAGTCTTTGACAACTGTCGGATCCGGAAGCTGGTTCACAACCGGATCATCTGTCTCTGAACCAAAAAGCATACTTTCCCGCTCTTTCATCCTTATGCCTGTGATGTCGGTCACAGGCGGACGAAAGAACAATGCATGATCGGGTAGATCATGCGGGTTAGTGTACTTGACTTGGACAACTCCGTCGTTTCGAACCGGCATACCAGAAGGCGTCTGAGGAAACATGACGTATCTTCCGGCTTGCCTCACCCCGAAGGGATCGGCACCAATCCGAGATCATCCCCACACTCGGGGCGATCAACGGTGTTGTTGATTTTTCTCTCTATACGATGTCAAAACTGCGTCCGATTGGACGGATAAGAACCACTTGCGGTGCTTATCGATCTAATCGGGGAATGGTGGGTCGAGGAGGACTTGAACCTCCGACCTCACGCTTATCAGGCGTGCGCTCTAACCACCTGAGCTACCGACCCATTCTAAATGGGGCCGATTGCAAAGTGGTGGAGCCTAGGAGGATCGAACTCCTGACCTCCTGAATGCAAATCAGGCGCTCTCCCAGCTGAGCTAAGGCCCCTTGCTGAACCTCAGGGGTCTGAGGCTCGACTGTCTGAAGAGATATGAGGACGGCTCGGTCCTGATGTTGACCGGCTTTGTTTGCCGATCTTCTGCTAAGTGATGCACGAGAAAAGCTGCGCTAATCTGACTAGCATCATCCTTAGAAAGGAGGTGATCCAGCCGCAGGTTCCCCTACGGCTACCTTGTTACGACTTCACCCCAGTCGCTGAGCTCACCGTGGTCCGCTGCCTCAAAAGTTAGCGCACGGCCTTCGGGTAAACCCAACTCCCATGGTGTGACGGGCGGTGTGTACAAGGCCCGGGAACGTATTCACCGCGTCATGCTGTTAC
>JAAEMK010001323.1 GCA_024225635.1 Desulfobacteraceae bacterium
AAACTGCGTCTGCAAGGGTCCATGCGAGACATGTCTACTGACTGGGAATCGAGGATTCTGCGAGCATGACTCAATGCAACGGAGCCTCATCGGCGTTTTCACATCGGTCGAATTGGAGCTCAGCTTACAGCAGAACTACAAGATTATCAGTAAGCAATCGAGCTCCGTCTTCTACTGTTTCTTGGCGTGTTTCTTGTCTTGCCCACCCGCGGGCGTCTCCGGAGTAACCGTCACGTTCTGGTCCACCTCCCAGCCATCGCCTATGGTACGCATCAGTGGTGGCACCTTGGTCTTAACGCCCTGCGACTTGACTCCTGCGAAATCGTAGCTGCCAGACTGAACTTTGGGCCACGGGATTGGGGTCTGGGGTAGGGGGCCGTAGCGCAGAAACGTCGCCTGTCTGACCGCCTTGATCCGTTCGACGAACTCGAGCTGCAGTTGCGTTTCACTCAGGAGTCCCTCGAGACCCCCCACTATTTTCTCGACCGCCAATCTAATCTGAACGACATTGGGGGGTAGTTTTTGAGGGAGGTACTCACGCTCCAAGTGCGACCTACCTCCACTATGGTCTGACGGATTTTGTGCTTCATGTCCTCGGAGAACTCGACTTCCTTCTCCTGCTCTCTATGCCTGTCGGCAAACACGGTGTCCAAGTCACCGACAATGTCCAAAAGTCTTTCCATGATTTCAGAAGTTAGACAAAAGTAAGTAGAGAAAGACGTTAAAGTCAGAACGAAATATTTGCGAATGATTCAGCTGCATTCGAAGTCTGGACGTGGCAGCATTCAAGCACATCGCTCTTCTCCGGATTCATCCGCTGTTTCTATGGTACGATAATCGCCTCGTTGAACTCTCACTCACAACTCAACGCGCTAGGCATTGCAGGTTTGAAAATCAAGTCCTCGCCATTTCCTGAAAATGTCGTCTCCGATGCCGAGAAGGAGCGGTACGTGCAACGGCTCAACGATCACTTGGGTTTCGACCTGACCGTCGCCGACATCGCCCCAAACGGACCAAAAAGACAGCTGTCGAAAATCATGGCGAGTAACCCAACACGTTCAGCACCACACTCAAAACCCATAGCTTTTTCACATAAAAAATGTGTATTTCTTTTTAACAAAACATCCTAGCATTTCAATCGTGTCAAGTTGCCACAACCAAACTCCATTGCACCACATGTTTCTCGAATCATTCCCCTCCGCAATGCTCATATCCTAATCCCCCAACTTTTTCATTTCATCAACTGTAATCCCACATGTTTAGGCCAACTCCGGGTGGGGATTTTTTGGCCTGAACCCCGGACGGACCAATCTGTCAATCTGCCGAGATTACTGCGACGTATCCAAGCTCTTCTCGAAGGGTTTCGAAGTCCAGTCCTTACGCGTTCTGTCCGACAAAATCCTCCTGGCGACTTACAAACAGAAAACCCAGCTGGCTAGACCTGCCGTAGGGACCAGTCTGCCGGTGAGTGACCTCCACGGCCCCGATCCCTGTACAATTTGTCCACATCACCAAATTTTCAGATCGCGCTCTTCACTACCAGGTGAGAACAGGCCGATCGGTTCACAACGTCAATTCAAACCTCACGTCTTTCAGTTACGCACGTTGCACTTTGGTCGAAACAGGGCGGAGATTCGGTCACACGCTCGGCTACGTCGACACTTTGAGTGACATCGCCTCCCCTACTCTTACCTAAGCAGTCATCTCATCACTACAGAAGTAATTTTGCAGGACTCTTTGATCTACAGCACGAAAGCCGAGGATCCGTTTCTCGGGCTACCTGACGTAAACAGCGGGTTACTCGGCTCCTGGTCGGTGAGTGATCAGTCACAAATACGCTGTGTCTCTCTGTCGGTGTAAGTTGCGTCTGTTTGGAGGAGGAAAGCTGCTCGAGGCTGATATCCCAGTTCCGTTCCTGTGGACCTAAGGCCTACAGTCTGATTTACCGGACCGAAGATGGCGTTGAGCATAAAATCGTGAAATGCAAAGGTAACTCTCACTCTCTTCTCTTTTTGGGCGGGAACATCACCTGTGAACCCTGTT
>JAAEMK010001324.1 GCA_024225635.1 Desulfobacteraceae bacterium
GGCGTAATGCTTCTCGACCACTCATCAGACCCCGATCACAACCGTTCGGTAATCTCGTACATCGGTGCTCCGGATCAGGTTGTGACAGCTACGAAAAACTTGGTAAAAACGGGGGTTGATCTCATTGACATGACTATCCAAAAAGGATCCCATCCCCGCCAGGGAGCAGTTGATGTGGTCCCCTTTATCCCGGTGAGCGGTATTTCCACTGAAGAGGGCGTTGCCATTGCCCACGATTTTGGTAAATGGATCGGAAGTGAACTTAAAGTGCCTGTCTATTTTTACGAAGATGCCGCCAACCGGCCCGAACGACAGAGCCTGCCCGGCGTGCGAAAAGGCCAGTATGAGGCTCTCGAAGAGAAACTGAAAGACCCCTTTTATGAACCAGATGAAGGTCCGTGCAAGTTCGTCCCAAAAACAGGTTCCATCCAGGTCTGTTCAAGGTTCCCTTTAATTGCCCTTAATATAAATCTTGCATCCTCCGACCTGGAGATGGCCCAGAGTATTGCAAAAAGCATACGACATATAAACGGCGGGTTCCGTTATGTGCGGGGCATTGGTCTGGCCCTGGAAGAGGAGGGGCAGGTCCAGGTATCCATGAATCTGATCAACTACGAAAAATCATCCATTCCCATAGTCATGGAAACCGTGAAGCGTGAGGCAGCACGCTACGGGGTTAATGTAGTGAAAAGTGAAATTGTTGGACCGGTTCCC
>JAAEMK010001325.1 GCA_024225635.1 Desulfobacteraceae bacterium
AGGGGGGGGGGAAAGACAGACATACATACATACATACATACTAACATCAGCCATGCGTAGGCTTTCGCCTCGGCCTGACGGCCGGGCGAAAAAACGATGAATTTTTCTTGAATAACGATTTTCGAAATTTCGATCGCAATCGATAGCTAACATGTCCGCGGCCATATTCTGAAAGTTTGACGAAAAAGGTTTGGCGCATTCGTCTGCTGCGACACGTCAAAGTTCGCAAATAATGATGTTTTTCTCAACAAGCTGTATCAAAAAGTCTAATTTTGTAAGATTAGTATAATATAGTCTTTGTTTAATTGAGCCACAGATATAATTTACCCAAATTAGTGAAGCGTCCTTTTACCTTCTACGTACACCACCCTATTTGTCATGCAAATCGCGGTACGATTTGTGGGATCGCGGCGGCAGCATCAACAGATGACGTTAATCGTAATGATACAACGCCCTTTGATGGTAAACGAACAAAAACGACTGCAAAAAACATTGGATGACTACAAATTTTAGTCTGTTACATTGTAGTTATTAACGGTGAAAACGACTCTTGATTTATAAATTAATTGCCGACT
>JAAEMK010001326.1 GCA_024225635.1 Desulfobacteraceae bacterium
CGCGATTGTGTGTGCATGTTTGTGGCATAGTTCCATGAATGTTGTTTTGTCACATTAAAATGTCACATTGTCTCTGTGAATAGAATGATTCATGAACAAATGCACAATGTGGTTTTTTGTAAATTTCTGAATAATTTGGCTTATTGAAAATAATTTTGCCAGGCGACACCAATTTTGCGAAGCAAAAACTACTCCAAAATTATGCTCAATAACATGCCATGTGTCTTCAACTCTCCAAAGTGAAAATTGCTACTACGGTTCGCTGAATGACCCGCCGGGCATAAAGCAAAGCAACGCCAGGTCCTCACAAAAGCCAGCCGGGCATTCTGAATGAAATCTGCGAGATGTGGCTAAAGGTGGCTGTGAGATGGCTGA
The DNA here is from genome assembly GCA_024225635.1 of Desulfobacteraceae bacterium. Taxonomy (GTDB): domain Bacteria; phylum Desulfobacterota; class Desulfobacteria; order Desulfobacterales; family Desulfobacteraceae; genus Desulforapulum. The sequence continues at coordinate 376 of JAAEMK010001326.1, forward strand.
AGGTAGCTAGAAAAGGTGAAAGAAGCATCCCAATGATGCTCCATTAACACTCTCTAGAATTAAACATTGCTCCGAAATCTCTCTTGAATAAAATAGCAGCTTTTGAAGGCAACTTGTTAGACTCTTCGGCACTGCCTGGTGTGGAGCTAAATGAGCGCTTCAACCCGGCTGCCTGGAGTATAGACTGACTAGTTCCAACA
>JAAEMK010001327.1 GCA_024225635.1 Desulfobacteraceae bacterium
AGGTTCAATCGTTCTCAAATTCGGCCTGGAGATAGCTGGAATAAATAGAAATGGTGGAGGCTATGATTTGACCCGCCGGCGGCGACGTCGGCCGAACGTCGGGCCTCGGAATCTCCGAGGTCGGCCGAGTCGGACTTTTACGGGTCGCCGGGAGCGGTGCGTCGGCCGCAGCGGGTGAAATCATAGCCCGCGTTCACGGCCTTTATGTTGTCTACATTCTCAAAAAATTTCGTGCCGATTCGATGACATTCGAAGGAGTTATGCCTGTGGCTGTTTGGACGATTTTGCCGGTTTTTCGAACTTTTCCATTTTGAAGTGCAGTTTCGTCGGTAAATCGGTTGCTGATCGGTCTGAAACGTTCTTAAATGAATTCTACGCATTCAATTTGCCTAGTTTACTTCAAATCACGGGTTTAACGGCCGCCTGGTCCCGAACGGGCAATTTTTAAGATCCATTTCCGGACCCGAAATGCCGAATTTCGTACTTCGGCGATTCTACCGCAAATTTGGGTGCATTTACGCAACAAAAG
>JAAEMK010001328.1 GCA_024225635.1 Desulfobacteraceae bacterium
AGAGGAAGAGGATTTGAACAGAGAATGCCTTTCTACGGCCCACCCTTTGAGAGTGGGCCGAGAGGATACACACCAAACTTCCAAGAAATGTTCCAATTTCCTGGAAGTAGAGGACCGACGCAATTTAGAGGTAGAGGACCTTCCCCAAGGGGCCAACGATATGTTTCCCCTGCCGGAAGGCCAACTGGAAGGTCAGCTTCACAGCAACCGAATCCTTGGGCTGCACCGGGAGACATGCCAATGGACCCACCTCTCCCAGTGAGCCAACTTACGAAATTGATCCGTCCACCGCCGATGCGAAGGTTGAATACTTTCGTGCCGCCGGCTGACACGCTGGAATATGATCCTACGCCACCCCAACATTGGGATTTGGTACTTCTTACTCCCCAACAAAGAGGGTTCTTTATCAATTACCCGCCCGGACGGACTACGTATCCGGACTGGAATATTAATCTGAACCAAGCTCCTATTATGGGCCTACCGTATCGTCTCTGCCTCTGGCTGCACAGTAGACGTCTCGATGGCAGAACAGAATATTCAAACGCAGTCAACAATTTGACGTCGTTCGTCGATGCAATGGATAATATCATTGGTACTCAATGCCGACACAACACGCTTATGCTCTCGCTGTGGTCGAGTCGTCCTTCGCGAGAACAATGCACGGATTGGTTGAAAATGCAAGGATTCATCGAATCCTACGGCCAAATTAATCGATCGTACTACTTTCTATACGATTC
>JAAEMK010001329.1 GCA_024225635.1 Desulfobacteraceae bacterium
AAATCCCCGAATTCTCTACTTCTTCCTCTACAACGGACATTGAGGCTTTCAGCATTGAAGTGAGATCTTTTTCCGCCGTTAACATGGCTGCAGCCAGCTCCTTTTTTGTGAGCTTGCCGTCAGATAAAACACTGGAACCTTCACTCTGGTGTTCCTGAGAGGTCGCTGTCGCGGAGAAGCAGACAAGTGAAAGAATCAAAAAAAGGACCTTTAAATAACCAAATCGCAAGGTATTCATAGAAACTCCATGTGCAAAGGACTGCCCTTGCCTCTCGGGACAAGCGCTTCCATTTAGTTTTTTTATACTGGGGACGCCCTACCAACTCGGATAGAATGCCGATCAACCGTATAATCAGCAGTTGAATAAAGCGTTAGTTAATTAGATCAGCGCATCCATAAAAGTCACAACGCCGATTTTGTGTGCTGTTTATCATTTTTTGAACATTCCGGAGGAACCTTGAACCCGGCAACCATGCGTGAACTCAATCAGGACGGCTACCATCGCCTGCTAAGCTATGCCTGCCGGGAAGCGGATTTCGCCTATATTGGGAGTGTCGGTCACGGCCCCGCCCGAGGAGTCTTCAGCGGTTTTTCTGCCAGAGCTCGCGCCACCGAAGTGCTCCAATACCCTGTG
>JAAEMK010001330.1 GCA_024225635.1 Desulfobacteraceae bacterium
ATTCAATTGATTTGGAATGCGCAGAATCAAATCAGTCCGTAACAAACCAGTTCCATCGACTCGTTCTTGCTTCCCGTCCTGCTGGGACTTCCTTTCGCCTCAGGCTTCTTCTTGCCACTCAGGAATTCGAAAATTTCCTGAAAGATGCGACAACTCTCACAACAGAACAAACTATGGGCATAACGAACAAACAAGTTACCTCAGCGAACTGTTTCGTCTCTCCTTCGTCAACTAACGCCTTGACAAATTGCCGTTTCAACTTGCTCTTCATCCTTCCACGCTTTATGTCATCATAGAGCCGTCGGAAGCGGCACAAATCTCCATCGGCGAGAGTACGTCCAGCGCAAAAGCGGCTTGACCCCTCCATCGCAGTCAGACAACGTCCTTACGGCAGCTCACAGAGTCACGATCGAGATCACACTACAAATTGAGATCAATCGCAATCGGACAATGCCCTAGCGGAATGTGAGACCAGACCACAGCTGACCTGAGACCACGAAACAAAATCAA
>JAAEMK010001331.1 GCA_024225635.1 Desulfobacteraceae bacterium
GTTCAAACCAACAAACTCGCACGGCCCGGCGGTGACTGCAGCAAGTGACCCCGACGCACCTTCCCAGGCCTTTGACAGACGACCCCCAGGACGACCACTGGAGGTCCGCGAGCGAGGCCCAAGCCACGCCGGAGTCGCCTGGCCAAATGCAGATGCAAAGGGAATGCACACTGGGGATCTGGGTTCACACAATCAAGTAAAAATTCAAGTTTCGAAATTCAAACTGTCAATTTAAATTGTAGCTTTGAAATCTTCAATTTAAATCCTAAAACCAGAATACTCGTATGTGCGTTTAAGACACACATAAACACGGCCCGGCGGGAAAGCAACCCTGCAAGTCCCCGCGCACTTGCACGAGTCGGAACATCTGGTCGGAACTCACACTCGGACCTCCAGTGGTCGTCCTCGGGGTCTCCTGTCAAAGGCCTGGGAAGGCGCGTCGGGAACGTCACTTGCAGCAGTCACCGCCGGACCGCGCAAGTTCAAACCAACAAACTCGCACGGCCCGGCGGTGACTGCAGCAAGTGACCCCGACGCACCTTCCCAGGCCTTTGACAGGGGACCCCGAGGACGACCACTGGAGGTCCGAGTGCGAGTTTTTGTCGGTCTCCATGTGCTCGTGCAGCTTCACCACGTCCAGGACGCCTGCACTGCCCCTTGCACTACATGTGGTGGCACAACTCCGGGAGCACCCGCAACACCACGGAGAAGTGCCTGCTCTCGTGCGCGTTTGTGGCGGTGACACTGTCCACTGTACACATGTACGACTATCCTGGTTCACGGGTGTCAACTCAAGGCACCACACCCGTAACACCAACACTTTGCTCGAGCAGCGTGCGTAGGGCGCCCAGCACGTTGCATCACGTCATGTGCATAGCCTATGTCATGCACCGGCACCGCCTTCACCACGGACAGGTCGCCACTGGGGATATCCTTCATGCACGGCTGGATGACGTCACCATTAGCACCATATCCAACATCAACGCGATCATGATGTGTTCGAGCAACTTGCCCAGCACGCCTCACATGTTGATCCACGCGCTGGGCCTCAACTTCACGAGCGCCATGTGCAACTGCAACACGGGCACGTCCCCACTCATGTACACAGCGGGCACTCAACACCCCATCCGAGTCACCTCGCTCGCAGTGCCCCACCATGAGGAGCCCTTGTCGTGTGGAAGGTGCCGGTTCATGTATAGCACACATACGGAGCACCCTCACACCCCCACACCCTCACACCCCCACACCCTCACACCCCCACACCCTCACACCCCCACACCCTCACACGCCCACACCCTCA
>JAAEMK010001332.1 GCA_024225635.1 Desulfobacteraceae bacterium
CATCGACCTTCTGGTTCTATCCAACCGCAGGCAGAAAGAAACAAGAAACAAAATCAAAGCCGATGACCACGAGAAGAACAAAGACAGACATGGAAGAAGGAATATGTTGTGTTTTGATGCGAAGTGGGTGTGCCTTTGAATGGAATGTTTTGTCCTTTACTAGCTTGAGTCTGCACTCCTCAGTCATCATCATCAACTGGCAGCGAATGTCTTCGACTACTTTGCACATGCCCAGCATTGGAGGATGGTTCTACGGTGTTGGGGGGCTGGTTGGCCTTGCCCAAGACAACCATGTCGGGAAAGTGGTCAGGAGGGTGGCGGGGGTGCCCAGGGGTCGAGGCAAAATCGGACGGAAAAACAGCTTGTGGGTCAAAAGTGGACGGAAAAAGGGCCCATGGGTGGTTTTTCCGTCCGACTCTACATGTCGATGGACGGAAAAACGGCTTGTGGGTGGTAACATCTTTCTGGGCGGACTTCGTACGTTTATGGGGTGGTCGAAATGACAAAAAAGATCTTGCTCCTTGACCAACCCGTGAGAAAAATGACCATGCCTTTCCAGACAGGCTTCACGAGCCACCTTACGTCCTCGAGTGTCCAAGAGCTCTGTGAAGAGCCCTGGTGGTTTTTCTCGCCCCTGCCCCTAAAGGGTGATGCGCTTATTTCAAAGTGGCTCCTGGGGCTTCGCACTCTAGGCGGTGAGTGGGCTATGCATAAGGTATTCGAGGGTGGCAAAGAGGGCTTCCATCTCTTCTTTGCCTTGGCTGCAGGTTCGAGGGTACCCCAACTGCCGATGAGTTCACGCACTTTTAGGAAAACCTACAAACCCTCCGGATGAATGGCTTGCAGCATTGGAAAGAGCGCATTCTGGTGTCCGGCCGTTAAGCTTTTCAAGTCCTGAGGTCACTCCATAAGTGATATCTGTCGATGTCTTTGCAGTCAGTGCCCTATCCTTGCTTCCAAACATACAGTGGATCCCTTCTGAGAACATTACATGAGTGGAATGTTCCAAAGTTCCGCCCACCACTTCAGAAGGGATCCACTGTATGTTTGGAAGCAAGGATAATGCACTGACTGCAAAGGCATCGACAGATATCACTTATGGAGTGACCTCAGGACTTCAAAAGCTTAACGGCCGG
>JAAEMK010001333.1 GCA_024225635.1 Desulfobacteraceae bacterium
CGGCAACATAGCGCCTACCCGGGGTTCCACGCCAATCGCTTCCCAGGCCATGGCCGGATTGCAGGCACCGAGAATTCGGAATGCGGGCAAGTCCTTGTCCCGTTTCTTTTTCATTGTGGCCTTGACGTCTATCTCCGTCAAAACCCCGAATCCCTGATCGGCCAGGGCCTTACGGGTTCGCTCATCCACTGTCTCGAAATCCACATTCTGAATTACGCGATTCATTGTGTAAGACATATACATTTCCTTTTCTTTGGGTAAACCGAGTGAGGCCTATAGTAGCCAGCCCTTCAATATCAACACCTAACCTTTTCAGAACCCATAGCGCACCCCCAGATACAGGTTATTGTTGTCCTGAAACTGACCGAAGAAGGTTTCCTCCCGGGCGCCGAAAAACAGGTTCCCGCCGGCTTCAACAGAGAGATGATCATCAACCTGATAGCCCACCCGGGGGCGCAGGTACGCGTCCCGGTCCGAGGGCGAGTAGAACAGGAACAACGACCACTCCAGATTCTGGCTGTGTGTCAGCCATGTCAGCCGCTGGGTGAGGACGTGGCGATTCTCGTCC
>JAAEMK010001334.1 GCA_024225635.1 Desulfobacteraceae bacterium
GTACTTTTTGACTTCGGCAAATCACCATTTCTATGTTTTGGACGCGACCAGATTTCGGCACGCGCTCCTCAACACGTTCCAATTTGAAAATCATACTAATAATATGATGGGCATCGCTGACTTGTATGCTCAGCACAACTACAACGTCGAAGACTTCCTACGGTACTTCGAGTTGGAAGACTTCGATTGCATTCAGCAAGTGATTACGCATTTGGAACAGCCATTCCAAATGAAATCGTTCCGAGAGCACACATTGGAGTTCATTTTGAAGGGTCTCGAAACACCCTCGGCCCAATGTGCGACGGCACTCACGCATTTGGTGAATATCTACGTACAGTTGTTCTATTGCAAAGACCAAAACGTCCATATCCACTGGTGCGAGGCGATGGACAAATTACGCTCACAGCTCATGGTCCCTCCGCCTCTCGAGTACGTCGACTTTTCACCATACCACTACCCCTTGTACGGCAAGTACTGTACTCCAGACTACTGGCCAGACAGAGCAGACGTGACCAACGATATTGCGCATATCGCGTTCCAAATGGTGAACGGACGCGAATCGGAACGCTCTCGGTATTGGTTCATGAATCGGCACTCGCGCCAATTGGTTTACAATTTCATTTCAAAATTGACTACCAAACTGACAAACGAAGTCAACGCCAAGACTTTGTCTTTCCTTGACGCACACCAATTACGCAGTTCGCACATTTACACATTCCGTTGGTTCGTGCAGCGGA
>JAAEMK010001335.1 GCA_024225635.1 Desulfobacteraceae bacterium
GACTGGCAACAAAATGTTGGGAGGACAAAAGATGGAGGACTTCCGACGTCAAGTCAAAGGCAGTCTGTACGTCTCAGGCCAGGGGGATAGAGAAAGAATGGCTCACCCCGACGATTACTGCCCGGAGGAACTCCTGTTGCCAGTGGATGACGACCTTCGCGACCCATACGAAGAAGATCCCGATGACCCAGCGTTGCTGCTGTGCTTTGACGACCGGCCGGTGACGAGAGGCGAACATGAGTTGTCGCTGCACACGATGGTGGCTCCGACGGAGGCGCCGCGGCACCAACTCAGCGACTGTGTGCACAAGGATCACATGTCGGGGCCGACGCGGGAGGCACTAAAGGAAATCTGCAACGAGAAGCAGAGTTGTGCCGCTCAGAGCCAGTTCGACGTGGGGACCATCAAAGGGTACGACTTCAAGATCGAGCTCCAGGAGGACTTCAAGCAGGTGCCCGGCCACGACATCGGCCGACCGTACCGAAGGAACCCTACCGACCAACAGATCATAAAAGAGCAACTCGACACTCTGGTGAAACAAGGGGTGATCGAACGATCGAAAGATGTCGGCGAGTGGGGCTCGGGAGTCATATTGGTGAATAAAAAGAGTGGGGAGAAGCGGATGTGTGTGGATTGGAGGGAGCTCAACCGTCGCTCGAAGAAGGCGGCGTACGTCATCCCGCACATCGAAGAACAGATCTCGCGCTTGGCGCAGTACAAGTACTTCACGTCGGTCGACTTGAGGGCGGGCTATCTCCATATCCCGGTGTCGGAGGAGTGTCAGCACTTGACGCGATTCCTGACGGATTGGGGAGCCTTCACGACCAAGAAAATGTTGTTCGGATACCAAAACGCTCCGGCTCATTTTCAATATGTGATGGAGAGCGTCTTCCGAGAGCTTCGGGAGATGCCGGGGGTACTCTTCGCCGTGTACATCGACGATTTGGTCATCGCCACGAAGGATGAGGAGACCCACATCGCAGCCGTGAGGAAGTTCTTGGAAATCTGCAAAAGGGTGGATCTGAAGATAAACGCAAAAAAGACAACGATTGGATGCCAGGAATTTACATTCCTAGGGCATATCGTCCAATACGGAAAAAAGTTCCCCGAGGATTCCTACAAAGCCAAACTCTTAAATCTTCCGGTCCCAACGGATAGGAAGACTCTCAAGGCATACCTGGGTTGCTACGAGTGGATAAGTCGCTTTATTCCAAGACTGGCTGACCTACTCGAACCAATGCATGCTCTCACCAGGAAAGGGACGCTCTTTGAGTGGGAGCCCAAGCACCAAAAGAGGTATGAGGAATTGCAGAAGATAGTGTCGCAAATCGATTACCTGCACGAGCCTCTGGGGGACGGCGAGTTCGTCATAGAGTGCGACGCGTCGGAATACGCCATTGGAGCCACGCTTTATCAGTGGCAGGGAAGGGACGCCACCGACGAAAAGTCGAAAGACCGTGTGCTGCGCCCCATCGAACATTACGCCCGACTGTTCAAAGACAGCGAAAAGAATTGGCACGTCTCCGACAAAGAGTTGTTTGCAATAAAGAGGTCCATTCAGCGATGGAACCACTATTTGTACGGCCGACACTTCACGGTTTGGAGTGATCACCTGAATCTCGTCTATTTGTTTAATAATCCGACAAAGAAACGAAACCCGAGATGGGAAAGGTGGGCGGTACATTTGCAAGGATACAACTTCACGGTCAAGTATTTGGAGGGCGAGAAGAACATAATCGCCGATTACTTGAGTCGAGACGGGCGGAAGGTCCTTGGGCTGATGGCGATGGTGCACTCGGCGATCCCAATGACGAAGGAACTTCTTTTGACGCGGAGACAAGAGCGAAGGATGGACTCGTGGAATAAAGGTCAAGGGCGACTCATCAACGCGGTGCAGCTGCGAACATTTCTAATGGCAAACTACTCGCCAAACAACCATTTGGTGGTGGCCTGCTGTGCGCAGAAAACAGATGAGCCTTTTACGGCGAACATTCCTGCGTTGGACAGCGCCATATTCGCGGAACCGTTGGACGAGGTCGCCGACAAACAGCGCGTGGGCCACCGAGGGACCGGTGATGACCCGCGGGAGGTGTTGAGTCGTCTCGAAAGGATCGTTCATGCCACGCCCGAGCTGGCAGCCAAAGAACTGGAGAGTCAGCTCCAGGTGGAAAGGGACCGGCAACTCGTGCCAAAGAGGGACCCACTCGCTCTGCCAGAAAACGAGGAGGACCAGATGGAACTGAGACACTTGTTTTCCTCTCCAAAAGACAAGGCAGACTACGAGAGGGACATGTACGATACCTATGGCCGAAGTCTATGGCAGCAGACGAAACTCGTGCGCTTCAAAAGGGGACTCCAATGTTTGTTCGACACAAGAATGGTGGTAAAAGAACAAAAGGACGACCCTTGGCTTGACATCGTACGGAAATTGGCGTTGGGCCGTCACGGCGACCGCAAAGCCTTGGGGAAGACTGTGCGAATGCATGTCAAGAATAAAAGGTACTATGTGGACGACAATAGTGACCTACTTATGTGGAGAGCGTCCGAGGAAGCCAACGCCGAGGGACGGGTGGAGATCCCGAGGTCTCTCGTCGTACCCGTGCTCCATTATTTCCATACCTGTGCGGGACACAAAGGGTGGAAGATAATGGCACAAGCCATACGAAAGGTGTGCCATTGGACAGGGATCGACGAGATGTGCCGGGTATTTTCACGGCAGTGCACGCATTGCCAGAAATATCGACACCCGATTCGAGAGAAGAAGCAAGGCAAATATCGGCCGATACGAGCAGAGGGACGATTCGACATGGTTTCAGTGGACGTCGTGGGACCGCTTCCGGTGACCTCAGCCAAATACAAGTATCTCCTGACCGTGCAAGATAAATTCTCGCGGTTTGTTCAGGTGTACCCGATGAGGAGCATTTCAGCGTTGGACGCCGCCATGACTTTTATGTCAAATTGGGTGGCTCATTTCGGGGCACCAACAAAGCTCTTATCCGATAACGGAAACTGCTTTATTGCAGAAATGGCAAAAGTCATGAGCGAGCTTTGGGGATACAAGCATTTATTTGCTACGGCTTATTACCCTCAGGGAAATGGGGCAATCGAAAGGGCACACCGGGATCTCAAAAGATTCTTAGCTCAGCGCATCGCTGACCTGGAAAGGGAAGATGAGATGTTGGATCCGATCGATTGGGAAGCGGCCGCCAGACTGTGGTGTTTTTATAAGATCTCAACGCCGCACAGAGCCCATGGCCACACGCCGAGCGAGGTGCTTTTCGGGGAAAACTCGAAGGGAACGTTGGACCTCGTCCAGGGGCTGCAGATGGTGATACGTCGAGGCCAGAACGACCGCCAGCACGAAAGAATGCCAGCGTTTGTGGAGAACCTGAAGCTGAC
>JAAEMK010001336.1 GCA_024225635.1 Desulfobacteraceae bacterium
AGTCGTCGTCGTCGTCGTCGTCGTCGTCGTCGTCGTCGTCGTCGTCGTCGTCGTCGTCGTCGTCGTCGTCGTCGTCGTCGTCGTCGTCGTCGTCGTCGTCGTCGTCGTCGTCGTCGTCGTCGTCGACGTCGGCGTCGTCGTCGTGGTCGTCTTTCGTAGACTTTCGTCTTTCGTCGTCGTCTTTCGTCGTCGTCGTCGTCGTCGCCGCCGCCGCCCCACAGCCGCAGCCGCGAAGCCGCGTTACGAAACAAAATTCTATCATTTCATAAATTTATAGTTCCTATTCAGAATGGCCACTCTCTAAGCAAATTGACACAGGAGTGTCGTTGAATACGCGAATGAAAGCCATTATACGGACGACTCTCACACGAAGCAAGCGCACTACAAAGCGCCGTCGGTTTTATAACAACTTCTTACGGGTTTTCTTCACTCACACCACACCCATTTTGAACATCAAAAGGTCTTTGTACTACAGATTGAATAGATTTCTGTCCCGCCGAACTGTCCACATGGAGATGCGAAGTTTGCTCTTTCACGCTCTCTATCTCTCTCTCTTCGTCGTCGTCGTCGTCGTCGTCGTCGTCGTCGTCGTCGTCGTCGTCGTCGTCGTCGTCGTCGTCGTCGTCGACGTCGGCGTCGTCGTCGTCGTCGTCGG
>JAAEMK010001337.1 GCA_024225635.1 Desulfobacteraceae bacterium
ATCAACGAAATCAGGTGTCGTCTCGGATTTCTATCGGCCAGTGCGCCATGCCTCTATCACTAAATCGAACAACATGAAGCGACAAAAAAGACAGCCTAAATCCCAAGCAATGGGCGAGAGAACAGAAGTGTGCGCTAGAAGCCGAAGTTGGGCTCTTCTTCTTCCTCGGCCACGACGCTTTCGCCGTCTTCCTCGGCCGCATCGCCTTTGCCTTCTTCCTCGGCCACGACGCCTTCGCCGTCTTCCTCGGCCGCAACGCCTTCGCCTTTCTCCTCGGCCACGACGCCTTCGCCGTCTTCCTCGGCCGCAACGCCTTCGCCTTCTTCCTCGGCCATGACGCCTTCGCCGTCTTCCTCGGCCGCATCGCCTTCGCCTTCTTCCTCGGCCACGACGCATTCGCTGTCTTCCTCGGCCTCGTCACATTCGCCGGCATCTTCCTCAGCCCCATCGCCCTCACCACCGGCGCAGTCTCCCTCGACGTCAGCAGCGTCCTCTGCCAACCCTGCACCGTCATCACAGACCTCAACAGCAGCAGCCTTTGCTGGTTGTTGCAGGCGAGTTGCAAGGCGGTAGCTGATGTAGTCGAGCATGGACACCTGCAATCACAAAATTTACACGTCATCAAAAGCAGTGCTATGATGGGCCTCGACTTGGCCACGCTGGCCCGCCCACATCCAGACCAGCCATGGCCACCACTGATCCGGAGAGAAGGAAGAGAAGCTATTGTTACTCACGCCAGTCTCTTCTTTGAGTTCCAGCGACCACCCTGGCG
>JAAEMK010001338.1 GCA_024225635.1 Desulfobacteraceae bacterium
AATCAATTAAATTAATCAATTTAAGTGATTAATTGATGTTGTGTTCCTGCATCTTCGATTTCTTATCTGACTTCATATGGTGGGCATTGTAGTATTTTCAAAGGTGAGACTCCTGTAGTAGTAGTCGCCAGCGTATCTTAGTCGTAAGTATACGTGTGGTTCCGTGACTAGGTACTACGGACCCCTATTATTCACGTAGTAGGGGGGATAATTTATTATCTTAAGCGTGTACACTCGAAAGCTTGGCTGGAAAGTGCCCAGTGAAGAAAATACTCATATCATATAATCATATATATATTTTTGATCGGAGTTTCACACTTCTATAATGTGACTTCATTTTCAGAAGGGGGAACCCTTGCAAAATTTTTTAAGGTATGTGCGAATTTGCGAAAATGTTATTGTTATTGTGCTTCACAATAATCATAAACTAGCTCTTATAAAAGTAATAATTCATTTTAAATATATAACTCCGGTTATGGAACAAAAGACGTTCGCATTACCCTGGAGGATAATAAAATTATTTA
>JAAEMK010001339.1 GCA_024225635.1 Desulfobacteraceae bacterium
AAGTCCAAAAGTCCAAATCCTAGTCAAAGGACTTGGGGTGACACTAAAATCACATGGGCCATCCTAGTCCTGTCCTGAATCGAACCTAATCAAGGACAAAATACCAGTCCTTGGGCTTGACATTGTTGAACGCCAGGTCTAGTTCTTATTATCATCAGTTGGAAATTAATTTGATATGTCTCGCCCTAGTCCGTTGGTCACCCGATTCCCATTTGACTTGATGACCATTGACAAAAATGTTCAGGATCAGGATGGACAGTTTATTGGGCTATTGGACTCTATTTGAACTAGTGTTTCTAGAAAATATTTCAAGAAATTTTCTAGAAAATAATGGGTAATTATTTTCTAGAAAATGTCTTCTAGAAACATACACTCCAATTGGATAAAGGCTGGCCCCCAAGCAACTGTTGGCAAGGCTAACCAGAACTAAATCCAATTCTGGTGTAAAGCAGAGCAGACAGGCCCTGCCAAGGTGAGCTTAATGCTCTGGAAAAAGTGAGTTCTTGAAAAGAACTGAGATTCAATAATGAATATTCTACCTAGTTGATATATTTGGATACCAAAATGAAATTTTGTGTCAATCTATTAATTTAACAAGGAAAGAACCCAAATCACTAGTAGATACTGATAAACAAAAAGACTACTCCCTGAGAGATTACTCCCAGACTACTCCCAGAAATCCCACCCTTTATCTAATGAACCATGCCCACCACCCACCCACTATTCCCATTCTCACACAGACTACTCCCATTCTCACATAGAGACACAGACTACTTCCATTCTCACACAGACTACTCCAATTCTCACTCAGACTCACAAGTTACTCCCATTCTTACTTAAGACACACAGACTACTTCCATTCTCACACAGACTACTCCAATTCTCACTTGGACACACAGACTACTCCCATTCTTACTCAAGACACACAGACTTCTCCCATTCTCACTCAGACATAGAAACTACTCCCATTCTCACTCAAGACACCCAGACTACCCCTACACAGACACACAGACTACTCCCATTCTCACATAGAGACACAGACTACTCCCATTCTAATTCGGACTCACAAGTTACTTCCATTCTTACTTAAGACACAGAGACTACTCCTTCTCACAGACTAGCCCTAGTCTCACACAGACTACTCCCATTCTCACTAGACACACGGACTACTCTCATTCTCACATAGAAACACAGACTATTCCCATTCTCACTCAGATTCACAAGTTACTTCCATTTTTACTTAAAACACACAGACTACTTCCATTCTCACTCAAGACACACATACTACCCCCATTCTCACACTCACACACACAGTCTACTCCCATTCTCACACAGACTACTCCAATTCTCACTTAGACACACAGACTACTCCCTGTCACGCTCAAAACACACTGACTACTCCCATTCTCACTAAGATGTAGAGACTACTCTCATTCTCACTCAAGACACACAGACTACTCC
>JAAEMK010001340.1 GCA_024225635.1 Desulfobacteraceae bacterium
ATAACACAGGCGAATATTCCGAATAACACCACCTCTCGCAATAATTAGGAGTTATATTATTTGGTCGGCAAAACATCGAAATGTGGTAAATGGGTTACTGTAGTGACTTTTGACAAAGTGCGTGTTCCATAGGATTTTGGACTTAGTCATTTTGGATGTTTTCTGACTTAGTCGTTTTTGAGGGGTTGCTTTGGGTATTGGGAGGGGTTGCTTTCAGTATAGGGTTACTGTAGTGACTTTTAACAAAGTGCTAATAATGTTCCATAGGATTTTGGTAATGCACCGTAATTCTCGGACTACGCACACGGAGATTATATTCGCACGCTACACACACGGAGATAATATTCGCACGCTACGCACACGGAGATAGTACATTCGGACACGGAGCTAGTACGGGCGCTACGCACAGCGCACACGGAGCTAGTACATTCGGACACGGAGCCGTATTTTATGGTTGGAGGTACTACCGTAATCCTATGAACACCACCTATTAGGAGGAATATTATTCGATCCGAATCCCCGAGTGCTTGCAAAAATTAGGAAGTATATAATTTGGTCGGGAAAAACAATGTGTCGTTTGCCACATCGAGGGATGGTATAAACTGGGGACCGTATAATTGAATATCTTTGCGTAGTCGTCTGTTTACAGCCATATTGTGTGTCATGTTTTTCGGACCTACCGTATCCACCGGATGTTGGCAACTTTGGACCTACACCCAGAAGTGGCAATTTTGAACCTTTTAA
>JAAEMK010001341.1 GCA_024225635.1 Desulfobacteraceae bacterium
GCATATTTCAAGATGTGATAGTAAATTATGTAACAAAACTGACTAGGTCCTGGTCAGTATGCTTTTAAGATGTTTCTTGATCCTCCATATGGCACATGATCGGGTTTTAATGATCTTTATTTATTTAGCTCGTTGCTATGAGCTCTGTAACCGTTGCCTACCCCTTCGATACTGTTCGTAGGAGGCTTATGATGATGTCTGGTGAGGGCAAGGGTGATAAGATGTACAAGTAAGTATTAAAACTTTTTGATTTAATAACCAAAGCTTCGATTGTTTATATATATATATATTGTAGCCATTGTTTCTTAGTGTTTGGACCTAAGTAGTCATGGAGGGGTAAGCGAGACACTTTTGTATAACCACTAGTGCCAGCTCAAGCTCCACGTTCAAGTACATTATGATATGACACGCTGTCTCATGGGAGCTACTCATCATTACCTCACCCTAGCCGTGTTTGGCAGGTGTCCCAAATTAAGTCACCGTAATGAATGACGCTCTCTGAAGAGGAGCTTGGGATAAGGGTTGTACTGATATCATGTAAATGACTA
>JAAEMK010001342.1 GCA_024225635.1 Desulfobacteraceae bacterium
AAAATTTTTAATTCAACGAATTTTTCACCAGGACCAAAAACTCAAAAATTTAGGGCTAAAATTTCGGTTTTTGAGTCCTGGTGGAAAATTCGTCGAAGTAAAAAATTTTCGCCATGAAGCAAGAAATGACCGCAAGGGTCGGTTTTGGGGGGGCGGAGCCTATTTTTAGGACGATCTGTCCAGAAACAACAGAGCTATTATTTTTCAACTTTTTCTTAAGGCTATACACTATATTCAGGGCGTGGGTTCGAATCATTTTCGATTTTTTTGCCCTAACTCTGTTGTTTCTGGACAGATCTTCCTAAAAATGCTCTCCGCCCCCCCAAAACCGACCCTTGCGATTCCAAAATGGTAGGAACCAACTCTGTAGGTGGTCTGTGGCCAAAGTTATGAGAATTTTTAGGACAATCCTTCAAGAAACAACAGAGCTAAGACAAAAAAGAGAATTTTTTGACGATTTAAAATTTTCGATAAATAAAATCTTCTAAAATGGTCATTTCTTATCCGATTTTGACGTTTGAACGGTCTAAATGCATCTACTCGAAGCCAGAAACACGAATATGCCATCAAAATCCATCGAATCTATCGAAAATCCGTCGAAAATCGATCGAAAATTTATCGATCTTTCTTTTCGCATCACAAACACCCAGAAGGAGTAAATTCTCAGAAAATTTATTTTATTTGTTTTTGTAGATCTCAATGAGACAAAACTTTCGTCTTTTCTGCAGATCTTCGATTTGTTGGAGCATTTTCCGAGATATTAAGCAACAAAGTTTCCGTAAATGAAAAATCCTCTGATTCCATAACCAGTCAATGAAAATTAATAAAAATTGGTGAAAATATTTAGGCAGTATATATGTACATACGTGTCAAGGAATTTTTTGAAAATAGTTTATAGAAAAGGCGCTAGATGGCGATATGTATTTTACACATATTGCTTCCCAATACTTTATTTTTCACCCCACATTTATGTTTAATACGTCATTCGTTAGATCTGCTCCATACAAATTCAATGGTTTTGACCAATTGACCCTAGGTGGTGCCGTTCTGGAGATATTAAGTGTCAAAGTTTACAAAAAAGGTGAAATAACTACAAATGTAAAATAGAGGCTGTTTGGGGTCGAAAATGGACATTCTGTATATGGTAACTGGCCTTCAAATTTTATGCCAATTCCAAAATGGTAATAACCTTCTCTATAGGTTGTCTGAGGCCAGAGTTATGACGTACGTGTCAAGCTGAAGGAAATAGCCAAATTTTTTTTTTTGGAAATCAATAAAAATCGGTGAAAATGTTTGGGCAGTATATAACTACATACGTGTCAAGGAATTTTTAAAAAATAATGTACAGTTTTCAATTTTTCCTTAAGGCTGTAGCACTATATTCAGGGCGTGGGTTCGAATCATTTTCGATTTTTTTGCCCTAACTCTGATGTTTCTGGACGGATCTTCCTAAAAATAGGCTCCGCCCCCCCAAAACCGACCCTTGCGGTCATTTTCTTGCTTCATGGCGAAAATTTTTTACTTCGACGAATTTTCCACCAGGACTCAAAAACCGAAATTTTAGCCCTAAATTTTTGATTATTTGGTCCTGGTGAAAAATTCGTCGAGGTAAACATTTTTCGCCCTGAAACTATAAAATG
>JAAEMK010001343.1 GCA_024225635.1 Desulfobacteraceae bacterium
ATCATCATATCATCATCATCATCATCACCATCACCAACACCATCATCATCATCTGACAGTCTTGAGGCACAGCTGAATTCCCATTCTGACAGTCTTGAGGCACAGCTGAATTCAGTCTGGCAGCCTTGAGGCACAGCTGAATTCCCATTCTGACAGTCTTGAGGCATAGCTGAATTCCCATTCTAACAGCCTTGAGGCACAGCTGAATTCCCATTCTGACAGTCTTGAGGCACAGCTGAATTCCCATTCTAGCAGTCTTGAGGCACAGCTGAATTCCCATTCTAACAGTCTTGAGGCACAGCTGAATTCCCATTCTAAAAGTCTTGAGGCAGAGCTGAATTCCCATTCTGACAACCTTGAGGCACAGCTGAATTCCCGCTCTGAGAGTCTTGAGCCACAGCTGAATTCCCATTCTAACAGTCTTGAGGCACAGCTGAATTCCCATTCTAATGGTGTTGAGGCACAGCTGAATTCCCATTCTAACAGTCTTGAGGCACAGCGGAATTCTCATTCTGACAGCCTTGAGGCACAGCTGAATTCCCATTCTGGCAGCCTTGAGGCACAGCTGAATTCCCATTCTGACAGCCTTGAGGCACATCTGAATTCCCATTCTGACAGTCTTGAGGCACAGCTGAATTCCCATTCTGACAGCCTTGAGGCACAGCTGAATTCTCGTCGTCGTCGTCGTCGTCGTCGTCGTCGTCGTCGTCGTCGTCGTCGTCGTCGTCGTCGTCGTCGTCGTCGTCGTCGTCGTCGTCGTCGTCGTCGTCGTC
Source organism: Desulfobacteraceae bacterium (assembly GCA_024225635.1). Taxonomy (GTDB): domain Bacteria; phylum Desulfobacterota; class Desulfobacteria; order Desulfobacterales; family Desulfobacteraceae; genus Desulforapulum. Next base: position 774 of record JAAEMK010001343.1, read on the forward strand.
GTCGTCGTCGTCGTCGTCGTCGTCGA
>JAAEMK010001344.1 GCA_024225635.1 Desulfobacteraceae bacterium
ACGACGACGACGACGACGACGACGACGACGACGACGACGACGACGACGACGACGACGACGACGACGACGACGACGACGACGACGACGACGACGACGACGACGACGACGACGACGACGACGACGACGACGACGACGAATTTCAGGCCAACTACGCAGAGCCTGTCCAGTGCAATAGCGAAAGTGCGCATTTGCGGTCTGGACAAATACCAGCAGCTGAAAATGATGGAGAACCTTCTGCAAGACGAAAGAAAAGTGCAGTGCGCCGAGCGTCTGCTGGAGAACAAGAGAGAACTGGACGAGAGTTGCTCTGTTCCAATTATTTTGGAGTGTTTTTGCGCCATTTTGAATCACGACGCTAGTCTGGGGACTGACATGGAAGACAAGAAGCTGACAAAGAGCTACATCTACAACAAATTCCATGATTTCCTCATCAAAAGGTGCTTGCGATATTTCGCAATTCAGTCTTTATGATACATGATTCTTTATATTTTCGATAAATGGAAGCTCTCCTCATAGACATCCGATATTTCAGGTTCTGGACAGTGAAACTGGCTGAGACGGAGACAGCTGAGTTCACTGGGGAAACTCTGGAAAATTGGCGGACTGCAGGGGAACTGAGATTTCAGAAC
>JAAEMK010001345.1 GCA_024225635.1 Desulfobacteraceae bacterium
AAAACCATGAGTAATTACTATTTTGATTAAATTTATTTTACTCAAAATCCAGTATTCCTCATTGAGGTAGGGGTTGCGCCATGCTTTTTACTCTCAACAGACGCCCCGCTGAATAAGTAGTGCAACAACCGGATAGGCATGCAATATACCCCTCTATCCAGCCATGATCTTTCCCATATATCTCTTCGCCTTTTTTTTCATTTGTTTCTTTGTCGATCAGCTCCCTCTTGCAGGCAAGGGGGATATAATCACTGTTGATATGGCGGTCTTTTACATATTTTTCCAGCCAGTCAAAATACTTGCTGAAATCGGCATGGTCATCCAGCAATTCATCAAAGGTATAGCAAAATACAAACTTACCTTTTTGAGCTTCTTCTTCGGCTGTCCGTGATACCCGATGAGCGGCAACCAGCCACCCTTCAACAACGTCATGTTGTTGAACAGAAGAGAGAAGAGCCTCAACATCATCGATCTCCGCCTGATGTTCAATATATCTCACAAGAATGCGGTCAAAACCGCGCCTTGCCGGAATATTCACAATCAATTCAAAATATTTTTCCGTCTGTTTTTCATGGCCGGTGATTGTATAGCCCAGGGTCTGAAACCACTTCTTAAGCTGGTCAGGCAAACTTCCCTGAATCATTTCAACATTTTTTGCCCGGATTTTTTCCTGATCTCCTTCCTTGATCAGCTTTATTATTTCATCCAGTTTTTGGTGGTCCTGGAGTTCCGCCGGTGTGCGGGTGAGGGTCACCATTGCATTAAAAACAAGAGTAAATGCGGCAAACTCATCACGGGGATCTATATCGGCATCGCGCAGATCATCCCCGATACGGTTCCAGTCAATCAGGCTTCCGGCTTCATTATAGAGAATGGAGAAATCGTTCTTGGTAAAGGATTCCTGGAAAGCCTTCTGAATATCTTCATGCCTGAAAAAATTCAGAATGGATTCCGGCTGATCAAGGCCATACTCCACAAGCGCATGGGCATAAACAGATTCAAAGACCGGCTCCGGCCTGCCCGGTTCAAGCCCTATCTTTTTTAAGACTTCCAGGGTTTTGTCTTTTCGTTTTAAGGCTCTCCAGCCTTCCGTGGCAGCTTTTTTTACAATTTCTGATATTGCATTTACTATCAGGCCTTCACCAATCGCCATATACCCTCCATATACCCCAAAACGGGCTTTATTCCTACAGCTGCAATTTATCCAACGCTTTTTGCGAACATGGAGCCGTTGGTTTGATCGCTGTCAGATATTTACAACGCAAAAGATGTGATGCACCAGCTTCAAACACCCGTCCCCGCAGGAATCGAACTACTTGTGCAACCTTTTGTCAAGGAAAAACAGGGAGGCGTCCCCATCCCACGGCTATTTGTTTGAGGATGTCGCCAGAAGCACGCCAAAGCCGATAAAGACGGACCCGCTGGTCCGGTTGAAAACGTTGATTCGATTGGGCTTGGTGAGCCAGTTTTTTGCCTTGTGGGCCAGCAGGGCATAGAACATCAAAAATAAGAATGAAAACGTCATCAATACCGCAATCAGCATGGTGAATTGAGGAATCAATGGTTGGTTGATGTTTACAAACTGGGGAAACAGGGCGGTGAGAAATACAATTGCCTTTGGATTGCTCAACGCAACGCCCAGGGCCTGGAAAAACAATTTTTGGGATGCGACATTCTTTGCAATCAACTGGTCTTTCATTGTCGTGAAATCCGAACCTTTTTGAAGAATCAGCTTTAGCCCCAGATAGATCAGGTACGCAGCTCCGGCATATTTGATGATATTGAATATGATCTCGGAGGTCTTGAGTATGGTTCCAAGCCCTGTGACAGCGATGATGCCAAGGCACAACAGACCGGCAATATTACCAAGTGCCGCAAATACGGCTTTTCTCCATCCATGCAGGGTGGAGTTTGTCATGATGAAAAGAACCGCCGGGCCGGGGGTTGATGTTGCAATGATTACCAACGTCAGATACATGAGCCATGATTGAATTGTCATTTTTCATTTCCTTTGAATAACGATAATCAGTGATCCACATGTTTTTTCAAAGGAGCCTATACCAATAATTTGAGCTGGTCAAGATTCATGGCAAGGTGGGTGGGGGGCATGGCAGGATGGGTGGGGGCTAAAGAAGAAAGCCCCCGGGCAAAGCTGGTTATTTATTTTTCTTTTCTTTCTTCAATTTGCGTTTTTCCTTTATATCCATCTGGGGCTTTTTCAGCTGATCCTTTTTGCCTTTGTCTCTTTTCCCCTTTTCACCCATAACTCTTTCTCCTTGTTTGAAAGTTAATTATGTTGAACTGTGGCGACGCCTCCGTTTTGGGACATGGTAGGATGGCCACCATTGATCCTGCATTAAAATTTTGGGAAACCGGGCAACACAATATTCAGACGGCTGCTATTTTCAGACTTGATTTTCATGAATAAGGTTTCTAAAAAATTGCAAATTACAATGGGTTCGTCAAGGAAAAACAGTGTTTGCGAAAGAATGGTTCTTGATTTATCGGGCAGGCAGTTTGCCCGTTAAAAGGTGTGCAGGCTGTTCCGGGGGATGGCGATCCGGGTTTCGGTTCCGGGTTCGAGCCTGTTTTTGAGGACCTCCCGGCGGGTCCACTGTGCCATGAACTCCACCTCCCGGACCCGGATAAAGACATCGTAGTAGAACCCCCGGTTCACAAGCTTATTGATTGTTCCGGGAAAGCGGTTGGCGCTGTCGGCGCGGCCATTGGGGTCGCAGACGATCTCTTCCGGCCGCAGGGCAAGGTGGCCGTGGTCCATGACCGGATGGCCGAGCTGGAGGTCCAGGCCGTTGAGTGTGACGGCGGAACCGTTGCAGGGGGTGATGGGGAACACGTTCTTCATGCCCACGAACCGGGCCGCAAAGGGTGAGGCGGGCTGTTCGAACAGTTGCCGGATCGTGCCTGCCTGCTTGATTTCGCCCTTATGGATGATTGCGCCCCGGTTGGCAAGGAAGAGCACGTCGGAAAAATCGTGGGAAACCATGACAAAGGTGGTGCCGAGCTCCTGGTGCAGGGATTTCAAAAGGTTCTTGAGATCGTCCTGGAGCATGGGATCGAGGGCGGAAAGGGGCTCGTCCAGCAGCAGCACCCCGGGATTGAGGATCAGGGCACGGGACAGGGCCACCCGCTGCTTTTCCCCGCCGCTCAGGGTTCCCGGATGCCGGGTCAACAGATGGCTAAGGTTCATGGTGTCCACCAGGAACTGGAACCGCTCTTGGCTCTCCTTTTCCGGGATGGCGTGGTAGCGCACCCCAAAGAGAATGTTCGCCTTCACATCCAGGTGGGGAAACAGGGCGTAGTCCTGGTAGACGATGCCGAGGCCCCGCTCTTCCGGGGGGGTGGCGGTGATGTCCCGGCCCTTGAGGAGGATGGTTCCCCCGTCCACGGGAAGCAAGCCCATGATCGCTTCCAGGAGCAGGGATTTTCCCGATCCCGTGGGACCGATCAGGGCGAAGAAATCGTGGTCTTCCACCTTGAGGTTCGCGGATTTGAGGCTGAAGCCCGGCAGGTGGATGGTGAGATCCCTGACCTCGATCATTATTGAACCCTCCTTTGCCTGGAGAAAAGCCGCATCAGGACGAACAGGATAAGCGAGATGGCGATGAGCCAGAACGCGACGCACTGGGAATATTTGAGGCCGTAGGCGGTGAACCGCTCATAGATCAGCACCGGGGCCGTCATGGGATGGTAGGCCACGATGATCACCGCGCCGAACTCGCTGATGGCCCGTGCGGTGCACATAACCGCCCCCAGGACCATGTTGCGCCATACAATGGGAAAGGTGACCCTGAAAAAGGTGGAGGTCATTCCGGCCCCAAGGGTGCGGGAGGCTTTTTCAAGGCGGACGGGAACGCTTTCAAATCCCGCCTTGACCGTGTTCACGTAAAAAGGCGCGCCCACAAACACAAGGACGATGATGATGCCGGTCAGGGTGCCCATGATCTCGATGCCCGCCTGGGCGAGGATTCTGCCAAGGATGGAGTTCCTGCCAAAGAGGCTCAGGATGGCGATGCCGATCACCGGGTGGGGAATCATGATGGGAAGGTCGATGAGACCCTCGATCACCTTTTTCCCGGCAAAGTCTTTCCTTGCCATGATATAGGCAAGGGGGGTGCCGAACACCATGGCGACCGCAGTGGCCCCAAGTGCGGTGAACAGAGACCGGCCCAGGGCCTCCAGCACCACCCGCTCCTTCAGGGCGGACATGAGGTCCGAAAACTCCGGCATGAGCATCATCTTTCCCAGGGGAAAGATGATGAGACAGATCAGGGGAAGGCTCAACAGCGCGAAGCAGTGCCAGAAGAGATCGGGCCTTTTTGCTTTTGGAAAGGGAATCAGTATTGCCTTATCTCCGGCTTGGTCAGGGTTCGCCACAGGGCCTTGTCCCCGCCCTGGTCCCCGTCGGTCCGGGTGACCATGACAACCCGCCTGTTTTTTGAGAACATGGTCTTGACCTTTTCGGCTGCAAGCCAGATCCCGGTGTCGGGAGCAAGCAAATCGCCGTCAACGGTCTTTACCCCGTCGACATACCCCTCTGAGCAGAGGGTTGCCACAGTTGTCAGAGTGCCCGGAGCGCCGAAACGGGCCCAGCCCCTGAACCGTCCGTCATTGCCGGAAAGCCTGAGGCCGATGCCGGCAAGGGCCCCCACCACACCGTCTCCGGTGCCGCCGTGCTCGGAAAGATGCACCCCGAGATCCTTTGCAAGGTTGTAGGCAAGGGTCTTTGAAAGCACCTCGCATTTCGCCCTGCGGCCAAAGTCCATCAATGCCGCCCTGTCAAGGCCGTCGTCCAGGGGAACCACGCAGAGCCCGGGATCGGAACCTTCCGCCGACCGCTCCTTGAGGAATCCCGCGCCGAAATCGATCAATCCTTCCAGGTCGCCGGAAAAGTCGATCCCAAAGCACATGGAGCTGTTATGGGAGGTGTAGGGGATATCGTCGTGCACAAAGAGCTGGTGCCTGGAAACGGCGGTGCAGCTTCCCCAATGTTTCTCCTCTATTATTTCCGCCATGGTCTGGGAGAGTTTTCCCGTTCCGATGGTCTCAAGATTATCGGTATCATCAACACAAACCAGTACCTTCACACTTCCTCCGATCTACAACGATTAAACACCCGGCATCTCAATGGCCGGTTTTTTCAAACAAATAGGTTTTATAGATCCTTATTTACAGGGTGTCAATCTTATCTTTAATAAGATCGAAAACAGACAAATAACAACGAAAATCGACAGAAAACGAGGATGGGGTCACCCCTGGTTATCCTGGTACATGGCCACAAACCGCCGGAGCTTTTCCGCCTGGTCTTCCATATACTCGATCCAGATGGCCAGCACCTCCCGGCCCTCCCCGGTGATGGTGTACATGCGCTTGGCCGCCCCGGCCTCGGTGGTGTCCCATTCCGAGGTCACAAGGCCGTCCTCCTCCAGGCCCCGGAGATGGCGGTAGATCATTCCCGGCGGGGCCTGGCCCTGGATGAATCCGTAATGGTGGATGGTGTTGATCAGCTCATACCCGTAGCAGGGTTTGGAGAGCAGCCCCATGAGGATGGAGGGCTGGATATAGCGCTCCTGGCGGCCCGAAAGCCGGCTCTTGTTTTTGCTTTGGTTTCTCTTCATAGATCTCCTTCTTGACATATATCCTTCAAGGATATATCTTTTAATTAACACATACTACACCATAGTAGTATGCCCCCCCAAAAACCGCAACAAAGGGAGGCCGGTCATGTCAAAGATCTTTGTCAGGGAAAGAAGAAAAATCGAAGATGGTGAGAAAAAGCCCAGATTCCGTGTCGTGGGCGTAAGCGGAGGCGATATCAAACTCTATGTAAAGCACATCCGCAGGAATGAACTGAAACAGATAGCCGCCGATACCGGCGCTGATGTTGTCTATCTCCCGGCCAGGGGTAAGGGCAGCAAGGACGGTTCAGGAAAGAAATAGAGAAACTTCCCCCCGGCTGGCCTGACAGCCGGGGGATCGAAACATGCCGTTATTTATGGATGACGGTACCCACCTGCTCCCCCCTAAGGGCGGCCGCGATGTACTCGGGATGGTTGAGGGCATCGATGATCTGAAGCTCCTTAAGGCATTTGGAGCGTTTCATCAATGTCAATATGGGACGCTCGATCACCAGGTCGTCAAGGTCGATCTCCAGGAGTTCGTCAACGGAAATCCTGTCGTAGAATTTCAGTTTTTCCCCCTTTTTCGCCTTTTTGGGATCTTTATCGTACAGCCCCTTTTCATCCTTGAGATAGATCAGGGACCGGGCACCGATGTTCTCGGCAAGCAAAAAAGCGCCGCAGTCGGTGCGGTGGGGCGGAATGGAGCCGAACTCGGCCGGATGCTCGAAAAAGCCGTAGGGCGGAATGCCGTAGGTGATGGGCAGATACCCCAGCTGGCAGAACATGGTGAGCTGCTCAAGGTTGTCGCCGTGGCCGATCTTCACCCCGCCGTGCTTTGCCAGGAGGGCGGAAAGCATCTCCGCGTTCTGCCAGGAAACCTTGTCACCCAGTTTGGAAAGGATGCCGGTGGGCATGCCCAGATCCACGCCGATGTTGTAGACGTGCCGGGCCCGGGTGCCGCCGCCGGTCATGATCAGGATCTTGTACTCCTCCTTGAGCTTGATCAGTTCGTCAAGGATGGGGAGCACGGCCTTGGCCCCACGGTCCATGAGACTCTGGCCGCCGATCTTCAGGACGTTCACATCCGGGTGCATGTGGAAATATTCGTCCGACTCGGTCTGTTTGAGAAACTCCTTACTGACAAGGGACTCTCCCATCATCGGGGTGTCAATATGGAGTCTACCCTTTTCATCTTCCTCTTTGATCAATTTAACCATGGTTCCCCCTTGGGTTGCGATGTTGACAAAAAAGAAACGACGCGGTCATGATGGTGTGGACAGGTATCCAAAGAATTACCATCATCCCATGGGGGAATCAAGGCTAATGAGGGATTTAGTTTTTCACCTCAACAAGCTTTCCAAGGCTTGCGGGCAGGGCCGCCTTCATTTCGTCGGAGGAAACGCGACAGGGAACAAAGGGGGGCTGGCCCATGGACCGGAGGATCTTGAGACCGCCGTCAGCCGAAAGCAGGTAGTCCATGAAGAGCTCGGCCCCCTCGGGGTTGGGGCTGTTCTTGATCATGGTGATGCCGTAGGTGCAGGACTTGCCGCTCTTGGTCTTGAAGGTGCCGGGTTTCTTTCCCGTGACCTCTACCTTGGCCTGTTTGTAAAACGCGTCGTACTTGTAGTTGCCAAGGTTGATGTGGTCGTTGAGGGTGACGTACTTGAGGCCGTGCTGAACCGCAACGGAGAGGTACTCCCAGGCATAGTCCATGTTGCCGGTCTTGAGAAGGTTGACAAGCTCCACGGATTTGGGACGGACATTCTTCATGGGCCGGTTGTCGATCAGTTTCTGGTAGAGGCCGTCAATGTTGTAGAACTTCTCGGCAAGCTGGAGTACCATGATACTCCGGTAGCCGCAGGGATCGAGATTGGGATCGGAATGGCCCCAGACAACCCTTTTTTTGGTGAGGATCTCGTGCCAGTTGTCACTGGTGACGGTGTCGCTGAACCGGCTCTGGTCCGTATAGCAGAGCACGAGCTGGTTGGTGGCGAACCGGATGTTCCAGTCGGCAAAATTGGGGACGAGGTTGTTGTCGATCACCTTGTAGTCGGCAGAGGCCATGATGTCGGCCCTTTTTCCCACCTCGGAGATCAGCCGCGCCATCTTGGTGCTTCCGCCCGCCTCCCTCAGGATGTCGATCCCGGGATGGAGGGCCTCAAAGTCCTTTTCAATCTTGGCAAAGGGCACACTGAGGCTTCCGGCATGGAACACGATCACCTTGCCCTTTGGGGCGGCAAAAGCCAGGGCCGTTGACAGGAAGAGCACTGCGGACGCAAGTGCAATGGAACGTAACGGTTTTATCATTTTCATACTAACTCCTTTTAAATGGGTTGAGATTTAAGCTATCGCTTATTTGAACCCATCGCCAAAGTCAACATATTTTTCAAAACGCCTAATGTGGAGACAAAACAAACCATAAGCAACCATAAACAACACCCGCAAAGAAGCCGGTTAAAAGGGTTTGATCTTCACGCCCGGATGGCGTAAACACAAACCATGACCATTAATCATCAGATAGCAGGGAGAGACGATGTTTGAGTATGAAAAACCCGACAATTTAGTGGATACCTTGGAACAAAGCATTGGACTTTTTCCGGACAATCCCCTGTTCGGGACAAAGGACAGCAACAACCGCTACGGCTGGATCACTTATAAAGAATTCGGCAGCCGGGTGGACAACCTCAGGGCCGGCCTTGCCCAGCTCGGTGTCGGCAAGGGGGATACCGTGGGGATCATCGCCAACAACCGCACGGAATGGGCCGTGGCCGCCTTTGCGGGTTTTGGCCTTGGAGCGGTGTTCTCTCCCATGTATGAAAAAGAGCTTCCCCGGATCTGGAAACACATCATCCTGGACAGCGCCGTAAAAGTCCTGTTTGTTTCCACCCCGGAGATCTTTGACGCGGTGGCTCCCCTGATGGACGAGATAGACACCCTGGAAAAGGTGGTCTGCATCGACTCCAACGGCCAGGAAACCATGGCGGGCCTCGAGAAAAAGGGCAAAGCTTCCCCGGTGCCCTCCGTCTCCCCCGGCTGTGGCGATGCGGCCTGCTGCATCTACACCTCCGGCACCACGGGAAATCCCAAGGGGGTGATGCTGACCCACGGGAACTTCACCTCCAATGCCAGGGCGGGATACCGGCGGTTTCCCAATCTCTCATCAAAGGCGAGAAGCATCTCCATCCTTCCCTGGGCCCACTCCTACGGATTCACGGCCGAGCTTGTCAACTTCATCCAGTTCGGCGGCAGCATCGGCTTCATGGAAAAGGTCGCCACCCTGGCCGATGACATGGCAAGCCTTCATCCAAGCTTCCTGATCGGGGTGCCCCGGATCTTCAACAAGATCTATGACAGCATCCTCTCACGGGTGAATGAAAAGCAAGGGATCACCAAATTCCTGTTTGACCATGCCCTTGCGGCGGCCAGGGAGAAACGGGAGCTGAGAGAACAAAACAAGCCCTCCGCCGGGACAAACCTCAAGTTCGCCCTCCTTGACCTGCTCGTCCTTAAAAAGATCCGGGCCAGGTTCGGCGGCAACCTTGAGGGGGCCCTCACGGCAAGCGCCACCTCCAACCCGGAAATCGCCCAGTTCTTTGAGGACATCGGCATCCCCACCTTTGACGCCTACGGCATGACCGAGTGCGCGCCTGCCATTGCCATGAACGGGCCCGGCCAGAACCGGTTCGGCAGCGTGGGACGCCCCCTGGAGCATGTACGGATCGAATTCGACAAAACCGGCATGGAAAGCGATGCGGACGACGGCGATGGCGAACTCATCGTCTACAGCCCGGGCATCATGATGGGCTACAGGAACAACCCCGAAAAAACCGCCGAAACCCTCACTCCGGACGGGGGCTTGCGCACGGGGGACAGGGGCCGGATCGACAAGGACGGATATCTTTACATAACCGGCAGAATCAAGGAGCAGTACAAGCTTGAGAACGGGAAATTCGTGTTTCCCGCCGCGCTGGAGGAAGAGATCAACTTCCTTCCCTATGTGGAATCATCCATGATCTACGGAGACGGAAAGCCATACAATATCTGCTTTGTGGTCCTGGACATGGACACCATCCACACCTATGCGGAAGCGGTCCACCTGAAAGCCTCCCCTGAAGAGGTCCTGTCCCACCATGCGACTTTGGAACTCATCAGCTCGGAGATCAAGCAGCACCTGCGGCCCAACTACGGCTCCTACGAGATTCCCAAGCGGTTCATCTTTCTCAAGGAGGGATTCACCTCGGAGAACGGGCTGTTGACCCAGACCATGAAGATCAAACGGGTCAGTGTGACCAAGCGATTCAAGCACCTGATCAACGAGGCCTATGCCGGAGACAAGAAGATCATCACCGCCTAGCGCCCCATTTGCGGGTCATCTATCAGGGGTCACACTCTATCAGGGGTCGGGCTTAGCTTATTGCGCCCCTATCAGGGGGGCACTCTATCAGGGGTCAGGCTTAGCTTATTGCGACTCTATCAGGGGGTCACTCTATTAGGGGTCAGGCTTAGCTTATTGAGACGAAACTCAAATAAACGAGCAATACCACCAATAAGCTAAGCCTGACCCCGATCTATTCAGGTTTTATGCCGTTACAGGGCCTGGCAGATGGTTTCCCTCACCCGGGCAATGGTCTCGTCCAGGCTTTTGCCACCGATATCGATACCGGTCATCCGCACCTCGGGATGGATGATGATCTCCACCTCCCCCGGAGTGAGATCCAGGGAATCCGGTGGCAGGATCTCCCGGGAGTTTTTGATGGTGATGGGAAGGATGGGAAGCCCGGCATCCATGGCAAACCGGAAAGCGCCTTTTTTAAAGGGCAGCATCTTTCCGTCCCGGCTCCGTGTTCCCTCGGGAAAAAAGAGAACCGCGGATTTCCGGGTGAGCCGGGCCTTTGCCTCTGCAATGGATCTGATGGCCGCCTCCCTGTCGGACCGGTCGATGTAGATGCAGCCAAGGCTCCGGCAGGCGGGCCCGAACACGGGCACCTTTTTCAGCTCCTTTTTCATCACCCACTTGATCCTGAGTCCGAGCCAGCCCTGAACCACGGGAATATCCACCATGCTCTGGTGATTCGCCACCACCACATAGGTCTTTTTCCGGGTGTAGTTATGACGCCCCCGGATCTTCACACGGATGGGAGCCACGATACAGGCGATCCTTGCCCAGGTCACGGCAACGATGTTCCCCGCATCGGCGCCAAAGAACAGCACCACGATGATACAGACCATCCCGTGGAACAGGGTGGAAAGCACCATGAAGGGAATGACGAATAACCACTTGTAGGGCTGATACACTGTCTTTAAAATAGCATCCACAACACCGACCGCTCCTTTTTTCCACTCTATTAGGGATCAGGCCTATTCAGGTTTTATGCCGAGAACGGCATCAATCTTGGAGACAATCTCATTTCCCTGGTAGGAGGCAAGAATGAACCGGTCCGAAGCGCCGGAAGAGACACCGGGATAGTCGTCGTTTTCCGCCTTGTCATAGACGGAAAGGGTCTCTTTTTCGCCGTCATCCACCACCAGGGTGAACAGGGGCTTGTCCTCCCCCTTGGCCGCGTCGGCGGCATAGGAGGAACACTCAAGATCGGATACGGCTGAAACAAGGGCATTGACGCTGTCAGGGTCAACCGCCTTGTCGTCCCCGGCTTTCCAGGACGGCGGCCCGTCCTCACCCTCTTTCGTCTCAAGCACGAACTCCCGCTTGACATCCCCTTTTTCCACCACCAGGGAGGTCACGGCTTTCCGGTCAAGGGTGAACACCTTCTTGGACCGGAACCCCTCCACATCCTTGTCAAAATACCGCCTGAAGTTCCCCGGGGCATGGAAGACCCCGTTCTCCCCGTCAAGCTTGACAAAGGTGTGCTTATAGGTGGGGGCGACCTTTCCCGCCTCAAAGGTTCTCACCGCTTCCGAGCCGTTTTTGGCCGTGACCTTGACCGCGTTTTCAGGGTCAAGCTCATACCGTTTCAGGTCCCGGCTCTGGGACACCAGGGCCGTGACCTGGAAATCCTCGATGACGTCCAGCAGCTCTTTCATGGTGTCGCTGTCCACGGGATAGCGGTTGTCGGACACCGTCCAACCCTCCCCCTCTTTCGCCAGGGTGACGGTTGTCTTGTTTTTTTCAATATCAATGGCGGTGACGGTCTCCACCGCAACCTTTGAAAATTCGGGAAGCTTATAATTGGTCTTCTCCTCGGAGTGGAACACGAGGTAGCAGGACAGCGCGACAATCACAATCCCCAGGATCAGGTACTCCTTTTTCATGGTCATTACTCCTTTTTATCCGTTACAAACAATCCCTTGATCCGGCGTTTTCTTGCCCTTCGCCGCACCCAGATACCAAACCCGAACATGATCACGAGCACCGGCAGGCCGCCGATATTGACCACCTTGATGGCCCTCCGCATGAGGGGAGTGGTCTCGGCCAGGGGATTGAGGCTCTGTTTCTTGCTGCGCATGGCCGCAATCTCGTTCTGGCCGTTGAGATGATCGATGACGTTCAAAACAAAGGTGGCGTTGGTGGTCCGGCCCTCGCTGTCAAGCATGTTGTCCTGGAGCATGGAGGGGCAGGCCATGACAAAGACCTTGCCGGGCTTTCCGGTGGCAATCATGGTGTTGGAGGCCTGGAACCGGGAGAGATCCGGGGCGTTCCCGTCCTCCCCTTCCTTGGTTTCCGCCTCCGCCACCTCTTTATGGGGAACGGGCTTGCCCGCAAAATAGCTTGGGAAGCTTCCCTCCAGCATGTAGGCAAGGGCAAAGGAATCCTTTTCATCATCGGCGGGCGGCTGCAGGAACATGGGGTTGAGGTTGATGTTCTTCTTCATCTCCCAGGCCTTTTTTGAGGAGGAGAACAGCTTTACGGCCTTGATACCGGCCTTGTCGAGTTTCTCCTGCTCAACGGTCAAGGGAGAGATCTTCATAGCCACCAGCCCCTTGATGTTCTCCATGTAGCCGGGGGTGTTGTCGATGTTGGACGCATCGATCATGGGGGCGAAATAGATCTTCTGCTCCCCCCCGCCCCTTCTCGGGTCCATCATCTGCTTGTAGCACTCCTCATCCATCACATAGGAGTCACCAACGCTTACCCCATAATGGGCCAGAAGTTTGGAAAGACCGGTGTCAATGGGCGTGTAAACGGGACCGCCGCCCATGAAGCCCGCGGACTGGCCGGGCATGGTCTCCTTGAACGGCTCCGGCAGGATGGCAAGGCTGGTTCCCCGCATCAATGCCTGGTCGATCTGGAACAGCTCGTAATCCGTGAATTTCTCCTGGGGCCGGGAAATAATCAGGGAGGTGAGGTCTTCGGGAATCCCCTCATCCTTCAGGTTCACCTGCTTGATGGAGTAGCGCTGGGAGATGAGCTGGTTGAATACGTTCATGGTACTGCGCTGCTGCTGGCCCATCATGCCCATGCCGGGCATGGAAAGGACCGGGGTGCCGTGGTCCCCAAGGTAGCCGATGGGCTGGTTGATGCCGATCATGCTCTCCATGGTGTCAGCAAGCAGATCCTCGAGCATTTCAGGCTCGGTCATCTGGTAGGTAGGGCCGAGAATGGGAACGTTGAAGCTTGAAATCAGCGGCAGCTCCACCCGTTTCTCGCCATACTCCACCACAAGGCCCGCACCGCCCTTACCGGCGCGGATATTCTCCCGGGCAAGATCGGGCCACTTCAGGACCATGATCTTGTACTTTTCGGCGATGGTGTCGAGGTTGTTCTCCTTGCTGGGATCCACATACTTGAAATCGATGGTGTCAAGGCTCCTGGCATTGAGGCGCCCGACCATTTGGGTGATCCGCTCCGGAAGGGAGTCAAGCCCGTCAAGGCCCATGAACGGGGCCACTGCGGAAAGTGAGGAACTCAGATACATCCGGATTTTCACCTTTTCCTCGAGGCTCAAAAGGGTGCTCACCTTGTTGTTGAGCTTCTGGATGGCGGTGGTCAGCTTGTACTCGAGGCCGTCGGTGGCCGTGAGGGCGGGAATCTTCTCCACCATGTCCCCGTGGATGATCACAAGGCCCATGTACGCCTGCTGGAATTTCACCTCATCGTTCTCGATGACCCGGATCTGAACGGGCGTGATACCGTAATCCTCGGCCTGTTTCCGGTTGCGGTCGGCCTCGTCCGTCAGCCCCGCCTCCCTGGCCGTGACATCGTAGAACATATAATTGAAAAACCGGCCCCCGGCCCTTGCGTACTCATCCATGAGGTCGTGGAGGTAGCGCTCGGTGTTGTTGTGGGGCGCGGGCAGGTTCTTGGTGAAAAAGACCTTGATGGTCAGGGGTTCGGACAGGGTGGACACCACGGTCCGGCTGGCGTCGGAGAGCGAATAGATCCCATTTTGTGTCAGGTCGAGCCTGAAGAAAAGGGTCACCCCCGCGACATTTACCAGCACTATCACCACGAGATAGATCAAAAACTTGAAATAAGCCTGTTTCTGTTGTTTCATGCCAGTATTAACTCCTTAATTCTTTTCCTGCATCACAAGATAGGTTCCGAACAGTCCCAGGACCATGACGCTCAAAAAGTAGAGAAGGTCCCTTGAATCAATGACGCCCTTGGCAATGCTCTGGAAATGGAAATCCGCCCCGAGATACCCCACCAGACCTGCAACACTGCCCGGGAAAAAGAAGAGCATCTTGTCCAGGATGGTCAGGGTAAAGCACATGGAGGCCCCCAGGATAAAGGCGACGATCTGGTTCCGGGTGAGGGACGAGGCAAAGATCCCAAGGGAGCAATAGGCCCCCCCCAGGAGGATCGCCCCGATATACCCGCCGGCCACAGGCCCCAGGTCCACCTCCCCCACAAGGGAGATAAAGAGCGGGTAGAACAGGGTGGGCAGCAGCATCGCGGCGGTAAAGCCAAGGGCTGCCAGGAACTTGCCCACGGCAATGTCGGCAAAGGTGACCGGCATGGTCAGCAGGGTCTCGTAGGACCCCACGTTCTTCTCTTCGGAAAAGAGCCGCATGGTCACGGCCGGTATCACAAAGGAGAAGATAAGGGGCAGCAGGGAGAAGAATCCCCGCATGTCCGCCCGGTCAAATATGAAAAACGTGGAAAAGAAAAACCAGCCGGTGACCACGAGAAAAAGTGAAATCACGATATAGGCGATGGGAGATATAAAGTAATCCTTGAATTCCTTGGCTGCGATATGGGTGGTCTGTATCATGGCTTAGTTCCCCCTTGTGAGTTCCTGGAAGATGGTCTCAAGGGACCGGTTCTCCCTGGTCAGTTCCGTAATGATCCACTCCTGCTGCTTGACGGCAAGATAGACCTCCTTACCGGGATCCGCGCCATTGGCCCCGTGGATCTCAAACCGCAGGTTGCCGGGAACCGTTGTTTCCACGGGCTCCACCCGCTCGACCCCCTTGACGTCCCGGATCAGGGCCAGGGCCTTGTCCGGATCGGCGTCCGACACGGAAAGGGAGAGACAGCCGCCCCGGCCGTTACCGTTCTTGAGATTCCGGGTGGTGTCGTCGGCAACGATTTTGCCCCTGTTGACGATGACGATCCTGTCGCAGGTCGCCTCGGCCTCGCTCAATATATGGGTGGAGAAGATGATGGTCTTCTTTTTTCCGATCCGCCGTATGATGGACCGGATCTCGGCAATCTGGTTGGGATCGAGGCCCGATGTGGGCTCGTCAAGCACCAGGATCTCGGGGTCTGTCATCAATGCGTGGGCAAGCCCCACCCGCTGCTTCAACCCCTTGGAAAGCTCATCCACGGACTTGTGCATGATATCACAAAGCCCGCAAAGCTCCGACAGTTCCCTGAGCCTCTCAAGGCGTTTCTCCGTGGGAATCCCCTTGACCTTTGCCACATATTCCAGATAGTCGAACACCAGCATATTGTGGTAAAGGGGAGCCGATTCAGGAAGGTACCCCATGATTTTCTTTATTTCGAGGGTATCCCCGGGCATGGAGAACTCCTTCACCTTGATGGTTCCCGAGGTGGGCCTGAAATACCCGGTGAGCATCCTCAGGGTGGTGGTCTTCCCGGCGCCGTTCGGCCCCAGCAGCCCCAGGATCTCGCCCTTGTTGATGGTAAGGCTCAATCCGTCCACGGCGCAAAAGTCATTGTAGTACTTGGTCAGATTCTCGACCTGTATCACAACTGCCTCCTTGTTTTTTGTTATGAAACCTCTGTTATGGTTATTATCCCCCGCAGGGTCAATACTCTTCGATGATACTGCTCTTTTCAATAAAGGACGCAAGCTCCTTCCTTGTCCTGAGACAGGCGGTCAGGGCCCGTTCCAGGTTACGGCAGAAGGGGTCCTCCTCCCCCAGGGCTTCCCTGGAGGTCTGCAAAATCTTCAGGCCCTCGTCCCAGTGGGCCTTCACCTCCTCAAACAGCTCTTTGCGCTTTTCATGCCGCTTTTTTTCGGCAAGGATCACCGACTCCAGCCGCTTGATGGAGTACTCCACCAGTGCGTCCCTGGGGGTGCCGTGGGCCTTGGAGATCATCTCCAGGGCCTCCAGGGTCCGACGGCTCAACACATAGGTCTTCTGAACCCTGTCGATCTTTTTGAACTGCCGTATCCGGATGGTGCCGGCAATGTCTTCCAGGGCGCCTGCATCTTCAATAAGATGATCAAACAGGGACTTCTGCTTGATGCCCAGGTGAACCGCCACAAGGCTCAACGACTCGATGGCCCTCGAAGAGAGCTTGAAGGTCGCTCTCACAGACTGCCGTCCCCGGAGATCCAGGGTTGCAGCCATGGGATTTTCTATTTTTTTCTTTGTCATATCCCCCTCCTCTGGAAAGGAGGTTAGCATTATTATATCTACTCTATTTAAAATAATAATAAGAATTAATTATCAAGCAAACATTACACCAACCCAATTGGTGAATCAATATTTTTTTTCAGCCGCCACCCCACAGATCCGATATTTAATAAAAAGGAGGTGACACGATGAAAATCATGGAATCGACCCTGTCTTTTTTTTCATCCAGACAATTTGAACAAAAAAGAACATCTGAAAAAAAGCTTGAAATATGGCGGGAGCCCGTCCCGCCCCCCATTGTTCAAGCCCCTGCCGCCCCGGCGGAACCCCAATGCCTGGAAGTTGAAGCCTTGTCCCCCGAGCTTGCTTCCATAAGGCGGATACTCGAAATCCTGACCGGCAGAAAAATCAGGATCTCCAATCTTAAGGAGGTCAACCCCGAAACCGCCCCCCCGGCCATGGGGGCTGCACCAGGCATGGGGGCTGCACCAGCCTTGGAGGCCGCTCCGGCCATGGGGGCCGCTCCGGTTGGGGAAACCGTCCCTGAAAGCCTTGGATGGGGCATACGCTACGAAGAATCCAACTCCTATTATGAAGCTGAAACAAGCCGGTTCAAGAGCATGGGCGCGGTCAGGACCGCGGACGGAAAGACCATCGACTTCACCCTGGAACTTGAGATGCAGCGGGAGTTTTATACCGAGGAGCGGTATCGGTTTCTGGCAGGCGATGCACTCCGGGATCCCCTGGTCATCAATTTCAACGGCAATAGCGCCGACCTGACCGATACCAGATTCTCCTTTGACATCAACGCGGACGGAGAAGAGGACTCAATTGCCTGGCTGGCCCGGGGAAGCGGTTTTCTTGTGTTCGACCGGAACAAGGACACCGTGGTCAACAACGGATCAGAGCTTTTCGGTCCCCAAACGGGCAACGGTTTTTCCGAGCTTTCAGAGTTTGACGAGGACGGCAACGGCTGGATAGATGAAAATGATTCCGTGTTTGACGACCTGTCCATCTGGTCCGGCCCCTCCTGGGACAGCTCCTTTCTGGTAAGCCTCAAGGAAGCGGGCGTGGGCGCAATATCCCTCTCAACGGCTGAAACGGAGTTCACCCTCAAGGACGAGACAAACGCCACCAAAGGAAAAATCCGGCAAACAGGGGTCTACATTGCCGAGAATGGATCTGTCGGTACCGTCCAGCAGGTCGACCTTGTTGTGTGACCCACCCCTTCACCCCATCCGGCACGCTTGAATTCCAACCACCCCTGAAAGCTGTAACATCCCCCCGGGGCACCATCCTTGGCGCCCCTTCAGGAGAATGAACGCCCCGGATTTCCGTGGCCGTTTACCATTCCGCACTCATTACCTTTTGCATTATCTTCAAAAAAAGTAATGGAATATTATTGACATAGAATTAATTATGCATATTATTGTTTCCAAGAGAGAGAAACAAACGGGCTGAAGCCCAAACAACAATCCATAGAAAAGGAGATCGTATGATGTTTGCAAACCTGAGAGATATAGACCGGATGTTCGGAAACATGGACCTGCTTCAAGGCAAACTGGACAGGCTGTTCAACGAAGTCAACAGAACCCGCGGGTATGACAGGCCCTCGGCAGTCGCAGACAGCACCCCACGGACAAACCTCTATGACAGGGGAGATAACTTTGAAATCCTGGCCGAGCTTCCCGGCTTTTCCAAGGATGATCTCAACGTCAAGATCCAGGGCAACTACCTTGAGCTCAAGGGAACCCGAAAAGCCGACGCGCCGGAAGGATACTCCAGCCAACGGGCCGAACGGGGCGCCACCAAATTTTCACGAAGCTTTACACTGCCCTCGGATGTGGACGCCACCAGGGTCGAGGCGATGCTGGAAAACGGATTTCTGACCCTGAGACTGCCGAAATCAGAGGCTGCGAAACCCAGGCAGATCACCATTAAGTAACACCTGCGATAATAAACAGACATAAACAAACAAATACGAATATCATTCATACAGGAGATTAATCATGAGCGAGAGAACAGAACTTGTCAAAAAAGAAGAAACAACACCTGAGAACACCCGTCGCATCCCCAAGGTAAAGCCTTTGGTGGACATTTACGAAAACGAAGACGAAATTTTACTCCATGCCGACATGCCCGGTGTGACAAAGGAGGATATCTCCATCAACATCGACAACGGCAAGCTCCATCTCACCGGCGTCAGGGGGCTCAAGACGGAGGGAGCGGCCAACTGGGTGGAGTTCGGGGATGTGGAATATGTCAGGAGCTTTTCCGTGCCCCAGACCATTGATATCGAAAAGGTCAATGCCGAGCTAAAGGACGGCGTACTGAAGCTCCACCTGCCGAAATCAGAGGCTGCAAAGCCCAGGCAGATCGAAATCAAGGCGGCTTGACAGGCCCATGCGCACCACCCGTAACATTCGCGACCTTGTTAGGAGCGGGAGATCGTCCCCGGACCATCTCCCGCTTTTCGCCAACACAGCAAAACTAAGTAAATTTCTACAGGCGGATATCAAAGAGCTCGGCGGCGTTTTTCCAGGTGATCCGGGCCATGGATTCCCTGGAAAGCCCCGAGTTCTCAAGGGCCTTGAGCTCCCTGTCCCAGGCATAGGGGATGTTGGGAAAATCCGAGCCGTAGAGAATCCTGTCCGGCCTGAGTTCCAAAAGGTCCACCGGAGAATCCACCGGCAGGTAGTCGGTAACGGCCATGGCCGTATCCAGCCATAGGTTGTCATATTCATCGATAAGGCGGGAGTACGCCTCATACTCGTCCATGCCGAAATGGGGTATGCACAGCCGTAGATCCGGATAGGTGCGGATCACCTGCTCGATCCTTCCGGCGGAGCACAGTTCATAGGGATCGCAGTCATAGGCCGGGCTTTTGGGTTCCCGTCCCCCATGTATCACCATGGGCATTCCCCTGCGGGCGCAAAGCTCGTAAATGGGTTCCATGGCCTTGCCCACAGGGTCAAAGCACTGGACATGGACGTGGAGCTTCACCCCCTTGAGACCTTGGTCAAAAGCGCGGTCCAGGATCTCCACCGCCCCCTCCTCCCCGGGAAACACCGTTGCAAGTCCTGTGAGACGGCCCTTGAACTCAGCCACCTTCCTCACCATGTAATCGTTGAGCCAAGCCGCCATTCCGGGTTTGTGGGCGTACTGAAAGGCAACCACATGGTCAACGTTTCGTTCAAACAGAAAAGTGAGAAGATCGGAGGAGCCAAGCTTATAGCGCACGGGCCAGCCGTAGGTGTCGAACCAGTCCCATACGGCGTCAAAGATCATCTTTGGGAATAGGTGAACATGGCTGTCGATGACGCGGCCCATGGTGGAAGGAACGGCCGGGCCCTCGATGTCGTTCAATCCGGGCAACGGGGTTTCCACGCCAAGGTATCCGCCAACAACGTCTTTCTCGTCCAAACCGCCTCCTTATTATCTTATTGTTGCGGAATCACTCCTCAAGTCCCAGGTGATTCCGAAAAACACCATGATGGACCCGGTTACCACGTCAAGGCGTATCCATGGTTTTAATCCCCCATCAACACCATTCCGGCCATCATGCCCGTTTTCACCTCTTCGGCGTCGGTGGTTTGGGTGATGATCTCCATCTTCCAGCCCAAAAGCTTTGTCAGCTCCAGGAAATCCACGCCCATGCCTGACATGGACTGGCGCGCCTTGTCCGGATTCCGGCACCCGCCGGTTCCGGTAAGGACCCGGCAGCCCAGGTATTCGTTGCAGAAGACCAGTTTGCACGATCCCCCGGCAAACCCCTTGGCCCTGCCGTATCCGTTGGCCAGGGCAAACAGCTCCAACCCGGAGGCGGTCTCATGGATAACCCGGGTCACCTCGTGGCGCTCCTCGGAAAGCAGTATCCTGGTCGGCACATCAAACTTGAACACCAGGACCTGCCCAAAGGTCTTGAGGTACTCCCGGAACCAGTCCGGCCCCTTGACATGGGGGGGACAGCTCATGGAACTGCCGTACCCCGGGCACCCGGGCGATTTACAGAATTCAATAAACTTGTTGTCCACCGGCACCTGGCCGGGTTCGATGATGCTCACGCCGCTTATGCCGAGTGTTGCTGCATGGGCCAGGATCTTCTCCGTTCTTTCCCGCTTCTCCACCATGGGCTCCTATAGGATGATCTTCAATGTATGGTCCGCGAACTCGATGACATCCCCGGCAAAAATCTTCTTTCGCTTGCGGGTCTCGGTCCGGCCGTTGACGGTCACCATTCCTTCAGCGATAACGTGCTTTGCCTCTCCGCCGCTCATGACCAGGTTTTCAAATTTTAAAATTTTATAGAGCTCCACGGGCTCCGTGTCGATTTTTACCTCGTCCATCTTCTTCAGCATCTCTCTCTTAAAAGGGTTGATTCTCAGCAGGAGATCACCGTTCCTGCAACAGAAGGACTATAACCACATTGAGCCCCTTAATCAATAATTATCCTTTAATCCACAAAGCCGGACTCCTGGATTTCAGCTCTCGATTTCTTATTTTTTTTATTTTGGATTGATGGCCAGAAATTCGTCGGCCATGGTGACCGCATCCCGGTAAGCGTCCTTCATGGTTTCCACAGGGATAGAGAGACGCCGGCTGTGGTGCCTGAGATTTTCCCAGTCTCCCCTCATGAAATCCGTGATGACCCCGAAGAATTGGGCAAGCTCCTTGTTCCGGCCCAACAGGGCCTGTTTGATGCGGCGGGTAAATGGAAGATCCCGCAACACCTCCTCCATGGGCATGTCCAGCATGGCGTCAATGTTCCGAAACAACCCCAGTGTGAACAACTCTTCGTCTGAAAAGCCGGTTTCCACCTCCTGTCCCAGGAGTTCACACATCCGCCCTGTGATAATGGCTGTGGCGACAATCTCTTTCGGCTTTCCTGCCGCAAGTCCGGCCGACGCGATCAGAAGAATGAACTTCTTGATCTCCCTCTCTCCCATGAGGGTCACGGCATCCTTCACCGAATCCACGGGAATCGTCCGCCGGTAATAGGCCGAGTTGATGAACTTGAGAAGACGAAAGGAGATGGAAACATCTTCCCGGATCATCCGGGTCAGCCGGGAAAAATCGATCTCCTTTACCGATACCTGGGCGATGAGCCGTATCAGGCTGATCTTTACAACCGGAATACTCTTGTTGGTAAGGATCATGGGTTTTTCAAAGAAATAACCCTGGAAAAAATGGAACCCCATTTCCAGGGCCTTCTTGAACTCCCCATGGGTTTCGATCTTTTCAGCCAGGAACTTGAGGTTGGGGAACCCTGAAAGGGCGGTCATCATTTTCTCGATTTCCTCTATGGAAGATCCCCTGAAATCGAATTTGACAATGTCGGCATTCCGGATAAGGGGCGTAAGCTCCGGGGAATAGAGAAAATCATCCAGAACGATGCGAAACCCCTTTTTTTTAAGCCGGGTGAGCGCCCGGATCACTTTTTTATCCGGGTTGACATCCTCCAGCACCTCTATGACCACATTCTTTTTTGGGAAAAAAAGGGGGATTTCATGCTCGATCAGGGCCTGGGGGAAATTGATGAAAACAGGCTTTCTCATGGAGATCCAGTTGATGCCCATGGAAAAAAAGGTGTTGGAAAGGAGTCTGAAGGTTGCGGTATCACCATCCATATCCGGAAAAGAATTTTCAAGCCCGTCCCGGAACAGGAGCTCATAGGCAACCGTCCTTTGCTGCCGGTCCAGAATCGGCTGTCTTGCAACATAAATGTCCAAGAAGGTCTCCTTTTCCTTTAACAGTAACATCTATAGCTCAGGGCACATGAATTGACACCTTCCGCTTATTTATAATGATGAAAAGAGCATCAATTCATGTGCTCATATCTATAACAAAGCCTGTACCAGAACAACCACTCCACGTCATCCCCCCTTGTGAAGGATGAGCATAAGCACAAAAATAACTATACCTATATTGAATAGCTTAATCAATGATAATCCTATTGTATTTTTTTTAGTTGACACCCTGCAATCCATATACTAATGAAGGTCTCCAATGACATCCTGAAGATGTTGCTCAAAAACCGTTGTAAGAAATTTTAAGCAAACACCAAAGGCCATGAAGGCTTGCAGATTTTTTTCTGTATCTTCATGGCCTTTTTTTGTTGGCGGGAAACGCCTCAACCAGTAACGGATTTGGACAAAAGAGCAATGACCACGACCCAGATTATCAACAAAAAAAACCTCTCAATGACCGGCCTGTTCGGGCTTCTTATCATGACCGCCTTTTTCTGCATGCAGTGCGGAGCATGCAGCATCCCTGTTTCCGCCATTGTAAAGACCATCTCGGCCCACCTCTTCTCTTATCCGGACCTGGACTCCCTGGAGCGGATTCACAACACCGTGGTGTGGAACATCCGCCTGCCAAGAACCCTGCTGGCCGTTATCGTGGGCGTCTGCCTGGCCACGGCCGGCACGGTGTTCCAGGGCTGCTTCAAAAACCCCCTGGTGGAACCCTATGTCCTTGGCATCTCCTCCGGCGCCGCCTTTGGCGCCTCCCTGGGCATTGTGTTTCCGGACTTTTTCCTGTCGGTCCAGCTCCTGGCCTTTGTGTTCGGGTTCCTGGCCGTTGCCATGGCCTACACCATGGCCCGGGTCCGGGGCCAGACCCCGGTGGTCACCCTGATCCTTGCCGGCGTAATCACGGGCTCCATCTTTTCCGCCTTTGTGGGCATAATCAAGTACGTTGCCCAGGACACGGCCCTGAGGGAGATCGTGTTCTGGCTCATGGGTGGATTTTACTATGCCGGATGGCGGGATATCGCCATCCTGGTTCCCATTGTCGTGCCCTGCTTTGTGATCATCTGGCTTTCGGGGTGGCGGATCAACGTGATCTCCATGGGTGACCAGGAAGCCCAGAGCCTGGGGATAAACCCGGAGACCACCAAGATCCTCCTCATCACCCTTGCCACCCTCATGACCGCGGCCGCCGTTTCCACCGTGGGCATCATCGCCTGGGTGGGTCTGATGATGCCCCATGCCACACGGATGATCACCGGCCCCGACCACAGGATCGTCATCCCTGTGGCCGGGATACTGGGGGCCATCTATCTGATCGTCTGCGACACCCTGGCACGGACATTGACAAGCGCCGAGATTCCCATTGGAATCATCACATCCATACTTGGAGCCCCCTACCTCTTTTTCCTCATACGGAACAAGGGACAAAGAATATTCGGAGGATAACATGCTCACCGTCGACACACTGAATTTCAGCTATACCAACCGCCCCATCCTTGAGAACATATCCTTCTCCCTTAACAGGGGAGAGCTGTGCGGTCTCTTCGGCCCCAACGGATGCGGCAAGACCACCCTGTTCAAATGCTGCCTGAAATTTCTCACCGGCTACAAGGGCGCCATCTCCATCAACGGCATGGACATAAAGAGCATCAAGACACGGGAGATGGCAAAGCTTGTGGCCTATGTGCCCCAGGACCATAAACCGCCCTTTCCCTACCTTGTGAAGGAGATGGTGCTCATGGGCAGGACCCCCCACCTGAACGGCTTGTCCGTGCCAAAGGCCAGGGACATTGAAAAAGCTGAAAAGGCGCTTTCGACCCTGGGCATCGCCCACCTGGGGGACCAGCCCTATGATCTCCTCTCCGGGGGCCAGCGGCAGATGGTGCTCATCGCAAGGGCCATTGCCCAGGAGACCCGGCTGATCTTCCTGGACGAGCCCACCTCGGCCCTTGACTTCAAAAATCAGCTGGAGATCTGGAAAACCTTGAGAACCATTGCCGACCAGGGCATCACCATCCTGGCATGCAGCCACGATCCCAACCATGTGGCCTGGTTCTGCGACACCACCGTGGTCCTGAACGACGCTGAAGTGGCCGCGACCGGCTCGCCCGCCACCGTTCTCTGCCAGGAGATGATGGACAACATCTACCAGGGTTCCTGCCAGGTAAGGGACCTTGAGGACATAAAGATGATTTTACCAAAGAATATCACCCATAAACGGCTCGCCCGCGAGGAAATCATGGTATAGTATCCAAGGGCGGCAAAATAAAACGATGTATACGGCGTTGGAAGGAATTGACTGAAACGGCAAGATACGGGCATGCAAAAATTCCTGGATGGGCTTATACGCTTACATCCAGGATTTCCCGGATTACCGATTGCATTTTTTCCCAGAAAAAGGGTTTTTTAAGCAATCCCCGAATGCCCGCTTTCTTCAACTCAACTTCATCCAGCGTCAGAAGCCCGGTTACCAGAATGATAGGGATATCCGGGCGAATTTTCAGCATCTCCCTGCTCAGCTCTATCCCGCTCATTTCCGGCATGATATTATCCGTAATCACAAGATCAAAATCTTCCGGATGATTTGTAAAAACGGCCAGGGCTTTCCTGCTTTCCCCACAGGAGGTGACACGATATCCCAGGTCCTGGAGAAGGTTGGTCGATGAACTCAAAAGCATGGGTTCATCATCCACCAGGAGAATTCTTTCATCTCCGCCGCCTGGAATTTCGAGCTTGACATCCGGTTGGTCGGCTTCATGTTTTTCTTCAATTACGGGAAAATAGCAATAGAAACGGGCCCCCTCTCCGGGCTCGCTTTCCACGCCTACGGCGCCCTTGTGCCCCAGGACGATTCCATGAACCACGGACAGTCCCAGGCCGCTTCCCTTTCCAACCGGATTGGTCGTAAAAAAAGGGTCAAAAATGCTGTGGATTATTTCCTTGAGAATGCCCGGCCCATTATCTTTTACTGTAATTTTTGCGTATGTTCCCGGTTCAATATTGGGGGTCAGCATCTCAACGGCCCGGCCTTCGACAATAGCCGCTTTTTCGAGATTGACTTCAATTATTCCTCCCCTGTCCTCCAAGACATGCACCGAATTGGTAACCAGATTTGTCACCACCTGGTGTATCTGTATAGGATCGCCCATGATAATCATATCGTTGTTTTTGATATGGGAACGGATATCGATGTTGGAGGGCGTTAAATCCTTCATCATCTTTACAACCTCGGAAACGATATTACTGACATGAAACGGTTTTTTTTCTTTTTCGGTCTGCCGGCAGAAATCAAGCATCTGCATGATCATGATTTTCGCCCGGTCCGCCGCCTTGAGCACATTTTCCAGGCATTCTATTTTCTCGTTGTCTTTTTCCGAATCCAGCAATCCCACCGCCCGTTCCGTATATCCGAAGATAATCGACAGTAAATTATTGAAGTCGTGGGCAATACCGCTTGTCAGCACGCCGATGGCTTTAAGTTTCTGGGTCTGCCGCAGTTGTTTCTCCAGCGCCATCACCTTGGTAAGATCATACACCACGATCAAAACGCTGTCCCGGCCGTCAAAATTTATCATCCGCCCAAAAAGCGCGGCCGGGAAAACCGTACCGTCCGCCTTTCTGAATGTAGTACGAAAGCCGCTGACTTCACCGTTACTCGACAAAATCTCCAAAAGCGCGTCCCTGTCCCCGGGGGCATCATACAAAGAAAAGGCTTCAACCCCTTTAAACGCTCCGGCGGAATAGCCGAATACTTCCTGTGCGTTCAAATTGCTAAATAGGATTTCGCCTTTTTCGGTTGAGACAATCATGGTGACGGGAATCGTTTCCGAGACCACCTCAAACTGCTTTTGCATCCGCATTTCCGTACTGCCGGAATGACTATAGTGCCGGTCAAATGACGTGATGCCAACCTTACCCTATAATAATAAGTAGCGGTATCAATTGGTCTGACCGGAACTATAACCACGATTTTAAGCGCGGATTCCAGTTTTCTTATTTTTCTTTGCAGCCGCTCTATTTCTTTATCTTTATCGTCCGCCATGTCGGTTCCCCGGTGCCCGTTTCGGTTTTAAGCATTATTCAAAGATAATTTCCAGGTCAGCCATCAATTCCTTGAACGTCGGGATGGCTTCCACTTGCCAGGTCAGGGAATTACTGCATAATATCCTGAGGTGGAGCCCCTCCACCTCGTCGGCTTCCATCACCAGGGAAACACAGACGGTCTTTATGCCCGAACTGTTTAGAAACACCAGCTGTCTCAAATCAAGTATGAGTTCCGTTTGATTGGATTCCGATACCGCGTATAACACTCGTTCAAAAAACAGCTCCATCTCTTCGTATGCCTCCGGCATTGCGGCGAGTTTGCCGGATATTGCCAGGGTGCCTTTACCGTCAAAGACCACCTTGTAACCGTTTCCTTCGATCTCCATGTTATAGCTCCTCCCATGTGAATTGAGCCCATTTCTCATAACTACAGGTAAAACAGGTATCAATCCGGGTGCAGACGTCCATGCCCATCCGTTGTTGATAGTGAAATCCTTGCCAGGGTTGTCACAACAGCTGCTTTTGAATCCATTTTAATCTGCCAGGCCAGCTTAACCTTCTGCATCACAATCCGGATAAATCCGAGTTGTGATTTGCTTTTCCCCTCTTCCTTGGCCGCTTTTGCTTCCCTCAGCTTTTGCTTGAACAGTTGATTGATGTCATCCGTGTTCAAAACCAGGCGGGCGCAATTTTCCAGGTCGGGTATCCGGCCCGGGTCACTCTCATTTACGATATAGACCAGAAATTCATCCTTTTTCAGGCAGAACTCCATGGTAATCAGGTAATCCCGATCCCGGCAGCCATATTTCAATGTGTTTTCCATCAATTCCACGCATACGGAATGCAGAACGGTTTTTATCCGTTCCCCTTTCCCGGTATCAACATACAGGGACCAGATATTTCCCATGAATTCCGTGGAACAATCCTTTGAGAACCAGAGTTTTCCCCGGTCAATGGTTCCGGCCTTCAGC
Organism: Desulfobacteraceae bacterium; assembly: GCA_024225635.1. GTDB lineage: Bacteria > Desulfobacterota > Desulfobacteria > Desulfobacterales > Desulfobacteraceae > Desulforapulum. The sequence continues at coordinate 27,133 of JAAEMK010001345.1, forward strand.
CTCAGGGTACTCGACAGATCAAACTGTTCCCGGTCCGTCAGTTCGATAAAGTCTCCGATCACAATGGTTTTTTCTTCATTCATCCGTACTTCCTTTTGGTTTCACGATGACCAGGGTCATATCATCATCTATCCTGTCCCGGCTCCAGCGGAGCACATCGGCCATGATCTTTTTCTTCATGGTTTCGGGGTCATGGAAGACATGGAGGCCGATGATTTCCATAAATCCATTGATGTCGAGGAGTTCACCCTCCGGATTTTCAGCCTCTGTCAGGCCGTCGGAGTACAGAACCATGACATCTCCCTTTTCCAGGTCAAAATATGAATTCCCCGTGGAACGGGTAATATCCTTTTTTAAGTTCAGATAGATGCCTTTGGTTCTGATGAGTTCGCACCTGCCTGAAAACCCACGGTAAACAATGATTCTCAAATGGGCCCCGGCATGTTCAAATCTCCCGTTTCCCTGATATTTCAAGGCATTGAATGTCATAAAATGGGTTTCATTCAACCGTTCATGGACATTACGGTACAAAATATTGTTTACCATGATCACGGCTTCCCTGGCATCGCAGTCCGTGCTTGTGGTGATGGTCTTATGAACCGTCTGGGCCATCATCATGATCAGGCCGGAGGTCACGCCGTGTCCGGACACGTCTCCGATGGAAATCCAGAGGTGCCCCTGCCTGTCGGAGGTGATGTCGTAATAATCCCCTCCCACCTGATTGGCGGTCACCATGGAGGCCGAGATCTCGAAGTCAGGGTGTAGATTGTTAAAGGATGTCGGAAGCAGGGAGGTCTGGATTTTCCTGGCAAGCTTCATTTCATGGCCCAATGCCGCCGATCTTGCCACGGCCTTTCCCAGCCCGTCAATCAGGTCATTCACCCCAAGGACCAGGTCCCGCCAGCCGCCGTCAAAAGCCCCCGCATTTCCCCGGACATCCAGCCGCCCCTGCCCCACGGCCCTGATCATTCCGTTGGTCTCATCCATGATTCCATTCAGCCGCCGGATCATCCGGTTCAATGCTTTCATCATCCGGTCCCGGTCCGAGCGTTCCCTGACCTCCAACCCCAGGTTGCCGCCGGCGATCTCTTCCGCCACACGGGCGGTTTCACTGGTTACGTCAATAAGCTGAACCAGGTTATTGGTCATGATTCCTATCTCATCCTTTCTGTTTCTATCCGGCCTGAGCTGATCCAGGGGCGCTGACAAATCCCCCTCCGCCACTTTTCGGATCAGGTAAACCACCCGGTTAATCGGCTGAATAACCTGCTTTCCGACATATACCCATCCCATAAACACCGAAAAGACAAGGCTTGCCAGGGCAACGCACCCCAGAATCACCGACATGAACCTCCGGGTCTCTTTTGCGGAAAGTGTTGCCTGATGAATATCCGCATTTGCCTTACCGATAAGTTCCTTCACGGTCCCGTTCATTTTGTTCGACAATGCCCTGCTTTTCTCCAGCAGTTCATATGCCTCGGCCGTGGTCTCAAGTTCTTGCCTGCGTAGCTCCGGCAGGGCCAGCTTACCAACCGTATAAGGTTTGAACAGGATCATGAGTTCGGCATAGGCGCCTGCCATCTCAGCCTTGAGCCGGCCGGTCTGTTCCTTGATATCAGAAATCAAAGCACGTCCTTTCAGCCTGATGATTCTGAGATTTCGAAGATTGTGTTCCGTGGCCGACGACAGCAGCAGATTTGTGAGGGCATTGCCCAGACGTTCGATTTCAAGCAGGGGCATCAGCTGTTCAACGGCTTCCGGCAAACTTCGGACAAGATCCATATCCATATTTTCACGGCCATATTCTTCAGCAAACTCCTCCTGTTCGTCAATGGGCTGTTTGCTGATGGATATGGCGGGTTTGATGATGGCCTGGAACTCCCGGTGGGTGCCCAGGAGTTCATTATAGATGCGCCTGCTGTCCTTGATGAGTTCAAGCTTTCGTTTCACAGCCTCATCGATCTGCCTGAGATATTTTACCATCTGCGTAAAGTCGGACTCGATGACCGCAACCATTTGAACACTTCCGGGAAACTCCCTGATTTCGGAAATCAGCTGGGAGATCACCCCCACATCCGTCCTGATGGCATCCAGGATAGCTTTTCTTTCATCATCCTTCACCGAAGAGATCAGCAACGGGGCGTTGCCAATAATCCGCTCACTCTGGGCGGCCAGCCGCTGGGCAAGCACCATGGGCGGCAGGCGGTCCTTTGTTATCCGGTCCATGGTCTGCCCCAGAAAAACAAACGTATAGAAGGCAAGCGCGCTTGATAAGACCACGAAACTTGCGACCCCCATAAAGGAAAGCATCAGTTTGTTTTTGACACTTGCTGTTTTCATCAGCATAAACATACCTGAACCGTGCTATTTCAATGCTAACTTGCGGATTTCCACCAGCGGCGCGGTTCTACGTTTTCAGCCGGGGTCTCCTTCGGGATCTCACGGGCGATTTTGTGAATTTCCTCATAAACGTCAATGCCCCCCGCCATCCTGTTCAGTCTCCCACGCCATTGTTCCCAGGGTTCCGGGTTGAACTCCGGCGAACAGATCCGCTCCGCCTTTTTCATTTCCCCATCCGGCAGTTTCACAAACCGCACCCGGTTTCTGGCAAAAATACTGCCGGGGTTCTGGGATTCGGACGCACCCACCGTGTTCAGCAATGCCGCCTCCCCCGCAAGCTGGACATACATCTGGGCGTGCAGGGCTGATTCAAGGACGGCATCCTGTAAATCAGGGGGTAATCCGTCAAACACCTTGGCGTTCATGCCGGTATGGCCATTACCGCTGAACAAACGAAGATCAACCACCTGGGAAATCAGATGCGGCATGAAAGCGGCTGCGGCGGATACCCAGGTTTCCAGCCCGTCTATCATACCGTGCTCAAGGGCACCAAGTGTTTCGCTCCAGGGAACCGGTACCGCCTTGATGTTCAGGAGGGTCAGTGCAATCTTGCCAAGCCTGCTTGCCGTGACCCGGATTCTGGTTCCCGCCAGTTCCTCCAGGGAAATGATATTCGGCTTTTCACGCCATTTTTCTCCCATCATCAGGCCGCGCAGCCTGCAATGGGAGAACAGAAAACGAATGCCGTGATTCCTGATCAGGGGCTCGCGCACCAGTTTTTCACTTTGGGGATGATACAAGAAATAGTACTGGGCCGCCCGGGAAGGAAAGAGATACGGAAAATCAAGCAGATTGAAATAGGGCGCGGCCCCTGCCGCATTCTGGGTGGATGAAAAATAAAGATCAATGATGCCTTTCTGCGCTCTTTTTACACAATCTATCTGGTTGCAAACCTGATCCCGCTCGATCATCTCGATGCGGATTTCACCATGGGTGCGCGCTTCCAGATCCCGGACAAATTCCAGGCACCCGATGGGGTCAATCCGGTAATGTTCTCCGCCCAGGGAGGCGATGCCGTATATCAGCTCCACCCTGGCGCTCTTTTTTTCCCTCTTTTTTTGAACGGCCCGGGCAGCGGCGGCAAGGCGGGGCAGCGTAAGGCCCCCGGTCATGGCGCCGGCGGCCAGAAGAGTAGACGTCCAGCCAAAGGTTCTGCCAAGGTTAAGCAGGTCACGTCTTGAAATCCCTCCCAATCCATGTGCCGTCATCCTCACCTCCTGTTATGGGAATTCCTTTTTTTGACCAACCGATGTGTGCTATTGCGCGTCCTTCCACCAGCGCCGGGGGGCCACATTTTCAGCCAGGGTATCCCGGGGAATTTCACGGGCGACCTTGTGAATCTCCCGATAAACGTCAATGCCCCCCGCCATCTTGTTCAGTTGCCCCCGCCATTTTTCCCAGGGTGCGGGGTTGAACTCCGGGGAACACATCTTTTCAGCCTTTTTCATTTCCGTGCCGGGCAGTTCCACAAAACGCACATTGTTTTTGGCGAAAATAGTTCCCGGTTTCTGGGGATTGGATGCGCCCACGGTATTGATCAGCGCAGCCTCGCTGGCAAGATGGACAAACACCTGGGCATGATAAGCGGATTCCATGACCGCGTTTTGCAGTTCACCCGGCATTTTGTCAAACACGCCGGCATTCATGGCGGTGTGACCGTTCCCGCTGAAAAGGCGGAGATCAATCACCTGGGAAAGCACCTCGGGCATGGCTGCGGCAATGGCCGATTCCCAGCTTTCCATACCGTCGATGAGACCGAATTTAAGCGCATTGGCGGTTTCATTCCAGGGCAAGGGAATGGGGTCGGTTCCCAGGAGCTTAAGGGCTATCTGGCCGAGCTTACTGGCAGTGGCCCGGATTTTCGCCCCCTTCAGCTCCGCTATTGTTTGAACATCGGGTTTGTCCTGCCATTTTTTCCCCATCATCAGCCCACGGAGCCTGCAGGTTGTGAACAAAAAATGGATGCCGTGGTTCCTGCGCAACGGTTCCCGGAACAATTTATCCCCCATGGGATGATAGAAAAAATAATTCTGGGCCGCCCGGCCGGAAAAGAGGTAGGGAAAATCCAGCACATTGTAATAAGGAGCGACACCCGCTGCATTCTGGGTGGATGAATGAAAAATATCCACGATCCCTTCCTGCGCTCTTTTCACACAGTCCAACTGGTTGCAGATTCCCATGCCGGTGATAAGCTCCACCCGGATTTCGCCGTCCGTACGCTCCTCCAAATCACGGATAAATTCCGGGGTGCCGAGTTTGCCGATCCGAAAGGGAGCATCCCCGAGGACAGGAGCCACATAGGTCAGATTCAACCTGGCTTTTGTTTTCAGCCGTCTTTTGTTTGTCTCCTCCGCGGCATGGGCAAGCCGGGGCAGGGAAACGGCTCCGGTCATGGCTCCTGATACCAGCACCAGGGAAGTCCAGCCGAATGTTTTGGCAAGGCGAAACAGGTCACGCCGCGAAATGTCTTTTAATTCGTGCTCTGTCATGCTCTCTTTCCACCTCTTGCATTAAAAGAAGAACCATGGCGATGCTCCGGGGGGATAAGGAGATCGCCCAAAACACTACGAAAAAAAATATATAACTGTATTCTGTAATTCAGACGGTCTTTTGTCAAACACTTTCCCAGCCATGGCTGCATGAACCTTACCTTTGGCGGGGGGGGGGTACGTCAGGGTTCCCAAAACCATCTTTTTGCGGCCCGGGTGCTGAATCCAGGATACATTATGCCCACCTGATCTTACTTATAAAGGCTGAAATCGACACCCCGGTTAACCCCGCGCATCTTAAACCACTCTTCTTCATCCTTTGGCGGGATTTCGCAATCTATTTCATTTTTACGCACCAGACGAATGGCATCCGAGGGGCAGGCTGTTACACAAAGCCCACACCCAATGCATTTTTCCACCGTCACCTGGTAACCTTCGTGACCATTTTCTATGGCGGCTACCTGACACCGCTCATCGGCACAGATTCCGCATTCCGAACACTGGGCCATATCAATTGCAGCGTAGTAGTTCGAACTGACAACCCACCCTGCGGGGATATTTAATTTGTTGATTCCGCGCAGCACGTTACAGCAGCACCCACAGCAGTTACAGATAAAATAATGGTCTTGCCGTGAATTATAGATCATGTGGACGAGTCCGGAAGCTTCCGCCGTTTCGATAATTTCATAAGCTTCTTTTTTACTGATGGGGCGTCCCCAGTTGGAATCCTTAAAACCATCCGGAACAGGTGCTATGCCAAGGCAGCTCTCCAGAGGCTTGTTGCAGCCATTCTCCAGAATATGAGCTTCCTTTTTGCACACACACTCCTCGATACCAAAGGAGATTCCCTTTTCAATTATGGAAGAGACCACTTCATAGGGCAGGGCTTGATGCAATCCTTCCAGATTCCGTTCAATGGGGACAACTCGCATTTGCTGGGGCTGATTTTGGAAATATTGAATTCCATAGGATTTCATATACTCTTCACACAATTCGCAGAATTCATGATCCATCCGTTTTAATTGGAACTCATAAATACCCAACATCCACGGTACCATTTTATAGATTCTTTTCCCCTTCACCTCAACGGAAGCCACCAGCCCTTTTTCCCACATGAGTTTGAGCTTATCATCCAGATCGTCAAAGGGGATGGCGGCCCGTGCGGAAATGTCTTTTGCGGATTCATAGGTCAGTCTCAGGTTGCAAAACAGGATGGCCTGTTCAGGAGTGAAAAGTTTTCTGAGCAGCTTGATCTCGACGCCGCTTTTGGTCGACGGGAATCCGTTTGGAAGTGTATCCAATACATTTGCCAATGTTTTATAAATTTCGTTGTTCATGATTTTTTCCTCAAATAATTTTGTATGAAGAAAGGTCTGTATATCGTAACGAATGTTCAGAAGAGCGATTAAACTGCATTCTGTAATTCAGACGGTCTTTTGTCAAACACTTTCCCATCCATGCCTGAATGAACCCTACCGCTGAGAGAACGGATATCGCTCTCCTGCTCCTTTCCATGGGACCCGGATTTAACTTGAGGTAATGGGAGTTTTTTTGGTTGACACCCTGATATCCGTATATTAAGGAAGATAGAAAATGACATCCTGAAGATGTCCCTGAAAAAACGTTGTAAGAAATAAGCAATTACCAAAGGCCATGAAGGCTTGCAGAATCAGTTCTGCGTCTTCATGGCCTTTTTTTATTGGCGGCAGGCGCCTCAACCGGAAACGGGTTTGGGTAAAAGAGCAATGACCACCCCCATGCAGCCATGGCCGGGGTCACAATACCAACAAGATCAAAGGAGCGAGTACATGGAGCTAGCAAATGTTGACTGGAACGACGAGTGGAAACACCGGATGGAACAATGGCGCACCACCTCGGGCAAGAGCTGCAAGGAGTTCTGGGCCGATCCGAAATCGGCAAAGATCTACCTCAAGGAGGGGGCTGGAAAACACCAGACCCGGATTAACAACACCCTTAAAGATCTGCCACTCGAACCCCATATGCGGGTTATCGACATCGGCTCCGGCCCCGGCATTCTTGCCGTTCCCATGGCCCAAAGGGTCCGCTCGGTCACCACGGTGGAGCCCTCCCCGGGAATGAACACCGTAATGCGGGAGCTGATCCGGGAAAAAAACATCCAAAACATCAGATGCATCGAAAAACCCTGGGAGGATGTGGAGATCACCCCGGAGCTCTGCAACAGGTACGACCTTGTCATCGCCTCCATGAGCCTCGGCATGACCGACATCAGGGCGGCCGTGGAAAAGATGGTCCAAGTGAGCCGGGGATATGTCTACATTTACTGGCATGCAGGCATCCCGGGATGGGAAGATATGCCCAAGGCGGTGTGGCCCAGGCTCTTCAACCAGAAGTACCACGGCGGTCCCAAGAGCGACATCCTGTTCCAGGTCCTCTACCAGATGGGCATCTACCCCAACATCGAGGTGACCAACGAACATTTCCATGAGACCTTTGCCAGCCGGTCCGAGGCCGTGGAGTTTTATTGCAGACGGTTTGAACGCATCCTGGATGACCACCGCCCCGTGCTTGAAGAGTACCTGGACACCCACCTGGTAAAGGAAAACGGCGGGTATGTCCACGGCTTTGACCACACCACCATGAAGTTCTGGTGGAAAACAGGGGAGGAAAGCCATGTCCGGCATTAGACGCCCCCTCAAGGGATTGGCCTTGGGTCTTTCCCTTGCCCTGGCCCTGGTGCTTTCCCTTCCCCTTATCTGCCGGGCCCAGGGGTTTATCACGGTCAGGGACCAGCGGGGGGTTGACGTCAAGGTCCCCAAAACCATCAACCGGGTGGTCACCATCAGCGACGGCATGATCGAAGGGGTGATGACCCGGCTCAAGGTAGCCGACAAAATCGTGGGCCTGGGCTCAGGGTGCATTCCCAAAACCTGGTCCTACACCTATCCCACCCTTGGCGCCGAAACCTATGATTACCACGACGGCATGAATCCCGTGACCTATCTCAACCCGGGCCTCATGGATCTGCCCCTTGTCGCCCGGTCCGGCACGGGCATCAACTATGAACGGCTTGCAAGCCTGGAACCTGATGTCGTGATCATAAGAACCGGCTCCTGCTCCCTCATGGGGGGAAGGGACGTGATCAACAAGGGAATATGGCTGATCGAATCCCTGGGCATCCCCCTGGTGGTTCTCCACGGTCCCAACACCCTTGACAAACCGGATCTTGGCTCCCTGGGCCGGGAGATAAGGATCATCGGCGAGGTGTTCCGGCAATCAGAGGCCGCAAACGAGCTTGCCGCCTTTCTGGAAGACAGCATCAACCTTGTCCGGGAGCGCACCCGTGATATCCCGGAGGCGGATAAAAAGGAAGTACTCCTCCTCGGCCTGTCGCCCAAGGCGAGAAGCCAGGGGGCCGCGGGCCATGCCAAGGGCCGGGACACCATCCAGACCCATCTTCTTAACAAGTATGTCAATGCCAACAACGCTTACAAGGGCAGCGGCGCCTGGGGCATCCTCAACACCGGGCAGCTCCTGGCCCTTGACCCGGATGTGATCGTCCTGGTCACGGCCTGGGGCTACCACCCCCCCAGGGAACTGTACGAAGCGCCCTACTATCAGAATCTAAAGGATATGACCGCCGTCCGGAACAGGGCGGTATCCGCCCTGCCCTGGACCCCCTGCAACTGCGAAAAACGGCTGGAATACCCCATCGATGTCATGGTCATGGCAAAGGCGGCCTATCCCGAACGCTTCCGGGATATCGACCTTGGCGACTGGCTTCTGACATTTTACCAAAACCTCTACGGCGTTGACAAAAACACGGCAAAAGAACTCAGGGCCTGCCAATGGATGGAATGGACCATCAAGGAGTAACCAATGGAAATGACACAACAGGATATTGAAAGAAAACGCTTTTTCAACAAGAGGGCGGAAAACTGGCTGGACAAATTCTACAAGAATCCCGAAACCGGAAACCATGACCGCTACTCGGAAAAAATAGAGCGCATCATCAAATCCCTTGACCCGGCCCCCCACCACCGGGTGCTGGACGCAGGGTGCGGCAGCGGGGTGCTTGCCCCCTACCTCCTGAAGCGGCTCTCCCCTGAAGGCCGGCTCTATGAGCTGGACTATGCCGAGGAGATGATCAAGGTCAACCAGGCACTCCACAAGGGAGAGAACATCAGCTTCATCTGCTCCCCGGTGACCAACATTCCCCTTGGGGACAACCATTGCGACCGGGTGATCTGCTTTGCCTGTTTTCCCCACTTTCCGGACAAGGCCCTGGCCCTTGAAAGCCTGGTGCGGGTCCTTAAGCCCGGCGGCCTCCTGGTGATCGCCCACCTTATGTCATCCAGTGAGCTTTCGAACCATCACAGGACGGAGAGCGCGGTCTCAAACGACCGTCTCCCAGACAAAAACGAAATGGAAGAACTCTTTGACAATGCCGGGCTCACCATGGAACGCTTTGTTGACACCCCGGGATTCCACACCATCCAGGGACGCTACAGCGGTTAGAAGGCTTTGACGATAAAATCATGATCAGGCCCGGCAGGATACAACATGGGTTTCCTGCCGGGCCTGGTGCATATTCCAGTATTTTTCCGACCCTGCCTGGTTAGCCTACAAACTATTTTCCGTGTAATCTGCACTGTTACCTTACTTTAATTCTTTGTAGATTCCTTTGGCGGCAGGGAACTTAGCGCCACAGAACAGACAGCCCCACCTTGGTGAGAAATGGAGTTATGGTCCCCCCTTGACGAGTGTTAACATATTTGTTATCTTATTTACCATGGAATGGGAAATCAGCTATTACAACGATACTCTGCAACAAGAAATCATGTCATTACCCATAGGCATGCAGGCCAGGTATATTCATTTGACCAGACGCATGCTTGAATATGGTCCCAACCTGGGAATGCCCCATACCCGGGCCATGGGAGACGGACTTTTTGAATTGAGACTCAAAAGCAAATAGGGAATCGGCAGAGTCTTTTATGGTATCATGATCGAACAAAAAATCATCATGCTTCACAGTTTTGTAAAAAAGACTCAAAAAACACCCGTTAAAGAGTTGAACAAAGCAAAACAACGACTGAAGGAGGTAAAAAATGTTAACCCATGATGAAATGATAAAGAAGATGCTCGAAGATCCCGCTGTCAAATCCGAGTATGATGCCCTTGAGGATGACTTCAGCCTCCTTGACGAACTGCTCAAGGCAAGAAAAAGGGCCAACATGACCCAGGCAGATGTGGCCGAGGCGATGAAAACCCAAGCCCCTGCAGTGGCACGGATCGAATCAGGAGGAGGGAGCAAGAAACATTCTCCCTCCATCGCAACATTACGTCGGTACGCTGAAGCTGTAGGGTGCAAACTCAAGATAACCCTTGAACCCATATAGTTTTTTTTGCAGGATTCATACTTTCACCACCTGGTCCTGAACCAGGCTGCCCCCCACCCGTTCCATACATCAGGCATTGCAAATTGATATCGTTGCGGGGTCAGGGCAGATTGGGCCGGCAATTGGCAACGAACTGCTCATATCTGTGGGCATTTCTCCAGACACCGGTGTCAGCAATGTCATGAAAGTATATGTGGAACGTTTCGTGTATGAGCGTCAGGGCTCGCATATCAGGACTCGTATCCGCCCCATTCCACCATCTTTGACACAGGTAAATTCGAGCAGTGGTCGGACATGCGCATGCCCACACCCCGGCACCACAGCATGGACCGGAATAACCCGGACAGTTAGCGGTTGTAAGATTTGCCGGTCCCAGGCATACATACCTCAAAAAGCCACGGTTCAACATTCTTCTCGTCAATTGAAATCGACGAATCAAAGTATGAACCGAACGGGCATCATGGCTGGTCCAGATTGTCCTGTCTTCAGGATTCAGGTTGAACTGTGCCCGAAGCTGCGCGCCGACACAATCCGAAAGCGTTGTCGAATCAATGGGTTGCCCCCTGCGAATTTGTCTGCGCGCGGACTGAAGCTCTTCGATTATGTCGTCCAGCAGCTCAATGGCCCTTCTGTCGGCTGCCCTTATGGTGTCTAACGGATTACCGCCGACTATTGCCGGGCTGGCTCCCCCGCAATTGACCAGGTTGGCCCTGACCCGGCGCCTGATCTTGTTAGAAGATCCGCCGGACTGAACCACATGTGCAAGCTCATGGGCAAGCAATCTTTTACCGGATGATATGCCCGGAGCATATTTTCCCGCACCAAAATAGATATTTTTCTTATAAGTAAATGCCTGGGCATTTAGCTCCCTATTCATTATGTCGGCATTACTATCGGTATGAACTTTAACGTCACTGAAATCAACCCCAAACCGCCTCTCCATAAAACGCCTGTCGGCTATCGGTAATCCCTCTCCCCCACCCTTGCTGCGATCTAACCGGGTACGCAAACCATCCGCTACCGGATAAGTCCCATGGGAAAGGACTTTTGTCATCATGGGTTTGGGCTGAATCAAAGGCGCACACCGTGGGCAGCCGCCATCACAGGGACAGATGGGTTTGAGTTGTATGGTTGATGCCTGGTGGTGGCTGTCAGTGCCGGGGGCATTTTTCAGCGGCAACGGAACCGCATTATGTTTTTTCCTGAATACACTCTCCGGATGAGGTTTTCCGGCAACGGATTTCATCTGCCTGTTCTCCTCTATCTGTCCCAGGTGACCAACATTCCCCTAAGGAGAAACATTCCCCTAAGGAGAAACATTCACCTAAGGAGAAACTTTCACCTAAGGAGAAACATTGCCCCCCGGGGTTCCACGGCGCCCTATCGTTCCGGGGGCTGACTTTGGGAGGTACTATAAATGATTATTTCTTGAAACATTCATCATCACCTCTGTTACGAATTGCGCATCATTTCTGGTGGTCCAGTAATCCGTAACATACCTTTCGTAGGAATCTTCACCTATATTATACCTGTGCTTCCCGGCCCAACGGGATATTTTTTCGTATGTTTCATTAATATTTTCATGGGAACCGATGTGATAACAGGAAATCATCATCTGCCCGCCAAAGGACATTTTTTCATCTTCTTTACATTCCTTTAATGTTTTCTGCATAATTCTTATCTTTTGACTCTTGTTCTCCATCCGGTCTTTAAAGGAAGAAAAATTTATCATGACAGGCCCTGTTATCTCATTGTTTACCTGTTCCACATGATTTGTAAATTCAATGTTGATAATGGATTCCATGATTTCATTATTAAAGGTCTGGTCCAGGTAGAGATAATCCGACGTGTCAACATATTTAACGGCCACTTCCTGAATTTCATTATCTATTACCATCTCGGCTTCCAGGATCAGATCATACCAGTCCTTGACGGATACATACTTTCTGCGGATCTCTTCCTGTTCTTTTTCAAGCTCGCCGATCTTTGATTCAAAGGATTTTTTAATCGTTTTATATACATTACCCTCGATGAACTCCCGCATTTCATCAAGTTTAAATCCCATCTGCTTATAATATTTTATTACAGGGACAGCCAATAATGATTCGTTGGAATAATATCTATAATTATTGACGCAGTCTCGCTCGGATTTAATAAGACCAATTTTGTCATAGTATCGAAGTGCCTTCTTTGATATATTGCATAACCGACTCACTTCTCCGATGGAATATCTGTCTTTATACTTCATAAACTAGCCTCTTCGCTTGGTAATGTATCAGGCGTCAATTTTTTGTCCGATGGTCCATTGCCTGCACGGTGCCCAGACCCACTGCGTATCCATTCTCCTTCTTATCATTTCCGCTCCGGGTTTATGCCGCCCTCCCCGGGATGCTTGTTTCTCTGGCCTAACGTACTACGGAACGATCTGGATTTAAACGAATTTTTTGAACCCTATTCAGTTTAAGCCCTCGGCCCCATCCCCCCGCCCCTGCCTGTTTATCACCCGGTTCAAATTAAACCGTTTCGTTCCGGGGTGGGACGGCACCGATTTTGCCCCATGGGAGACCGCATATGAAGCGGCCCGGAACGGTTACAGATCAGTTCTCCCGCCCCGGAACCCCGCTCGGCGCGATTGAGCGCCGGGTTCGCAATTCCATGGAAACCGTCAGCCGGAACATGACGGAATATCCGGGATAACATTTCGAAAATCCCGCAAAAACCTTTCATAAATATTTTTATTTTTTTTAAAAACATACATTGACATTCCCCTTAGGGGAAAAGATATGCTCGCTCAAAAATTGAAGTATGTGGCCATTATGCATCAACATTTTTTGTTTTTTGCGTAATGGGGCTCAACTGAGATTTTAAAAAGTTAGTTTTAGTTAAGGAAAGGATTAGGATGGAACAAAAAGCCCTTGGACTTGTGGAAACCCTCGGTCTGGTTCCTGCCATCGAGGGGGCCGACGCCGCCGTCAAATCCGCGGATGTGGAGTTGACGGGGTTGGAGATGATCGGCGCAGGTCTTGTCACCATCAAAATCGTCGGGGACATCAGCGCTGTTTCATCTGCGGTTGACGCAGGCAAAGCAGCTGCCACACGGGTGGGAACGGTGCGTTCCAGCACCGTGATCGGAAGGACCGGCGAGGGCCTTGAAACCGTGCTCGAGCCCAGGCCCGGCCCGGAAAAAACAGCCCCTGTAACAGAGCCTGAAACGGTTACCAGCAAAGCCCCTGAAACAAAGACTCAAGAGGTTATCGGCAAGCCCCTTGAAGCTGAGACGGAACCGGTTATTGACAAAGCCCCTGATAAAAAGGCTGCCGTTAAAAAAACAGTGGATCGGGCCGCGCTCAAGAACATGAGCGTCGTAAAGTTGAGACAGTTTGCCCGGAAGCTTCCCGGACTCCCCCTGGCGCAGAAGAAGATCAAGTATGCCAGGAAAAAAGAGTTGATAGAAGCAATTGTTGAATACCATAGAAACGAGGAGAAATAACCAGAATGGTTGATAAAGATCTACTATCCATACAAGAGGCAAGGTCCCTTGTCCGGGCTGCCAGAACCGCCCAGGCCATCCTTGCAGAGATGAACCAGGAGCAGGTTGACGACCTGATGCTCGCCATCTCCGTTGCTGCCGCCAAAGAGGCTGAATGCCTTGCAAAGCTTGCCAATGAAGAGACCGGCTTCGGCAAGTGGGCAGACAAGAAGGCCAAGAACATCCTTGCCTCCGAGAAGCTCTACACCTGCATCAAAGATATGAAAACCATCGGCATCGTCAACGAGGACAAGGACCAGAAGATCCTCGAAATCGCAACGCCTGCCGGAGTCATTGCCGGAATCATTCCCTCCACGAATCCGACCTCCACGACCATTTACAAGTCAATGATCTCCATCAAGGCTGGTAACGCCATTGTTTTCACTCCCCATCCCAGTGCAGGCAAATGCATCGGTAAGACCGTTGAAATCATCAGGGCGGCCCTCAAGGCCAAGGGAGCTCCCGAAGATCTTGTCAACGTCATGAGCCTTCCCTCCATCGGCGGCACCAACGAGCTGATGAAGCAGGCGGACCTGATCCTTGCCACCGGCGGTCCCGGCATGGTCAAGGCGGCTTACAGCTCAGGCAC
>JAAEMK010001346.1 GCA_024225635.1 Desulfobacteraceae bacterium
GAGGTTCGCGTCAACGACCCGGATAGAGACTCGCCGTCGATTGGCCCGTCGGCGGCTCCTGACAACGCTGAGGACGACGACGATCGGTTCCGTCAACCACTGGTCAAGGGTCGCGTCTACAAGGGTCCGTCTATAAGGAGCATGCAAACAAAGATTTCTATGGTGCAGAGGAGCTACGTAGGTAGGAGGTACACACATATTGTGCACTCGAAAAGAATGTGTGCAACACAACTTCCAAAGCTAAGCGACTGAAAGCAAGCTAGCAAAGCATAAAGTAGCAGGAACTACGCCGTGAAAAGTCAATTTACAGGCACGTCGATCAATCCATCAGTCAAATGTCTTACGTTGTGACAGAGCGGCCAATCCGTCCACTGCAGTCAGAAGGCGTACCGCCGATTCCCCTGCTTCCGTTGCTAAATGAAAACAAAGTTCGGGGGGGGGGGAGGGGGGTTGGGTTGGGTTGGGGAGAGGGGTCCCCTGTTCTCCGGGCATGATGGGGTGTGGGGGTTACTGGAAACCAGAATCCGGTTCTGGCTGGACCAAAATTTAGGGATGAGGGGTGCAAATATTACCGATTTCATTCAAAAAGTGGTACAAATGTACCAGAATCATCCCTAATTAGCCTATTTCGCAGCCTATTTGAGCCTTTGATAGCCGATTCTAGTCTAGCCGGCTGCACCGCTCCCCCTCCCCCCCC
>JAAEMK010001347.1 GCA_024225635.1 Desulfobacteraceae bacterium
CTCAGCACTCTCACTACTCTCCTCAGCACTCTCACTACTCTCCTCAGCACTCTCACTACTCTCCTCAGCACTCTCACTACTCTCCTCAGCACTCTCCTCCCCTAGAGAAGGCATCGTCCCCGGTGCCTGGGACAAAGACAAAAGCGGCACTGTGCTAGCGGGACCGTCAACAGAGGGCTGGATGTCGTCCACCTGATCGTCGTCGTCGTCGTCGCCCAGAACACTAGTCGCTGCCCCCTGATGATCAGTACGAAAACATTCGCCATGATAACTACGAGGAGACTCGGACCGTGAACCAGAATCGAAATGGAGCTGTTCAGCACGCACTTCATCTTGACAACAATTGGACAAAGGAGGACACACACCAGCCAACCTGACAGGCGAATGAAACGCTGGAGCGAAAACAGGAGGAAGGACGTTCGTCGCACCACCTGCCCACGAAGCCGTAGGCGTCGGCGCCGCTGCTGCTCCTTGAATCGTCGCCAGAATCGTCGCCAACGGTTGCTGTTGTCCCAAGGCCACTTCCAAAAAGGCAAGAGAATTATCCATTTGGCACAGCAAAGTCATCAGATCAGACAAAGAAGGCTCGCCGCCCACGGGTGGACCAGTGGCGGCGCCTGTTCCC
>JAAEMK010001348.1 GCA_024225635.1 Desulfobacteraceae bacterium
AGCAGGTTTCCTTCCATCACAACGTCCCCTCGCATATCAACAGAGAATATGTCGGTCTGCTGAAAGCCGGGGTCGGTGGGCCGGGCCGTGCTGCTGGAAGAAATCTTGAATTGAACGTCGTTGAACCGAACAGTATTGGGTAGCCCAAGCTCCAGCACATCCCGATTGAACAGTTCGCCATCACCACCGAATCCGGAATCGACTTTGCGGACCCGCAGTGTCAGGCCCTCAAACGCGAAATTGCCCCGAATATCATCAAGAACCATCCATCCCCCGTCCTCTTTCAGACGGTAGGCAAAGCGGGCACCGCACTTCTTGTCAGCATCATCACAGCGTCCGAAATAGCTGTTCTCAACCGGGCCACCCATTTCATTGATGCTGATGTCGCCGGACAGGTAGATTCCACCCTGTCCGGAGATATGCGAGAGAGCTTCATCTCCCAGGCGGGCGAGTTCGGCAAGGCTGGGGAGTGAAAACAGAAAAACAGGGAGAGCAAGTATTGTTCTGCGCAGAAAGGATTTCATTGGCTCAGATCCCTGGTCTTAATGTTCAAGTGTTGTATCAGCATTCCCTGTACACGGGCCGAACCAAAATCGCGGTCGCCAACACTGAAAT
>JAAEMK010001349.1 GCA_024225635.1 Desulfobacteraceae bacterium
CACAAGGATGAACTCGTGGACCTCCTCATGAAAGATGAAAAGGCTCTACCAGCCCAACGTGTTGGCGCCTTCAAGCTCATCTTCAACTACCTCAAGACCACCAGGATGAACTTGCTCAAGTATCACAGCTTCACCGCGGATGCCGAGAAGACGGAGACGAAGACCTACTGCAGAGTCTGCAAGAGAACTCATCCTCTCCCATACTGCCGGCCAAAGTCCGGCGGTGTCAACATCAACAATCAAGAGCGCCAACCAGGTGGTCAAGGAGCAAGCCGAGGAGGAGGCCGAGGACAAACATTTTCTCCGGAAAACTGCAAATTCTGTGGTAAGAAGTCTCACACTTTTACCTCTGCACGCACCGGCAAGACTTACCCAAGCTCGCGCCTATATGATTGTCCAGACTACATGCGCTTGGATGAGACAGCACGCGCGGAGTATCTTGAGAAACACAAGGGGTGCTCTGTCTGTACAAGTCCATACCATCAAGAAGATACTTGCAACAGCTCATACCAGAAATGTGGCGCAATCATCTCCGGAGACACAAAATGTCAAGAGAGA
>JAAEMK010001350.1 GCA_024225635.1 Desulfobacteraceae bacterium
GGCTTCTAAGGACTCCGTATCAATTGCGAAAGGCGGCAAGGTCAACACCCATCCGGAGATGAACGGTCGCTTGCGGAACAGGGCTTCGTCTCCAAGTACGAGCGCCCCCATTTTTGCGGCATCTTGAACACATTTGGCACCTAACATGCCGCCGGTGATATGCTTTGTTGTGTTTTTGATTGTCGTGGCCCATGTGTACCAGTCGTTAAATTCTCCGGGAACCTCCTGGGGCGTCACCAGACCGCCGTTGACGCGGATATTTTCCATCTGTTCGGCAATGCGTGTCAATGCCGCCAGATCGTCGTTGGTTGCCGTTCGTTTTTTGCGGGTGTACGGATCGATGACGTTCACCGCCATAGTCATACACGCCAGGGCAGGATCGTGTTTTTCAAAAGTGACATCATGTTTCGGATCACGACCGTAAAGGGTCACATCTTTTCGCTTGGGCACTGTTTCGATGGCCTCGTCGATCAGGCGTTTGGGAATTCGCACCACATTTCCATCCACGATTTCAGCCCCTTTTTGCGACATCAGATCAAGTGCTTCTTCGTGGGGAAGACGCATGCCGATTTCGCTCAATATCTGCAATGATTGATTGTGAATGAGTTTAACTTCTTGATCGGATAAAAATCGAATA
>JAAEMK010001351.1 GCA_024225635.1 Desulfobacteraceae bacterium
ATTCGAGGGGGAGGCTTATTTGAGGTGTTTCAGTACTCTGTGACTGCGACAAAAGCGTACCTCTGTGACTGCGTGAAAACCACGGTTAATCAATTTCAGTAGGTAAAATCAATAATGAACGATTGAACGGTTTACATTTCAGAAGGTACGCATCGTATTACGTACGTAATCCGGTTCTTGTTCTCTAATCTGAACGGAAAATCCATCATCCAAATATTCCAAGGCAATATATCATTGAATCAATCAATCAATCAGCCAATCAATCAATCAATGGATCAACCAACCAATCAATTAATCCACCAATGAATCAATCAATCAGCCAATCAATCAATGAATGAATCAACCAACCAATCAATTAATCAACCAATGAATCAATGAATCAATCAGCCAATCAATCAATCAATGGATCAACCAACCAATCAATTAATCAACCAATCAACCAGATAGCGAATCCATTCATTCTACCAACCAACCTCAAATCAGAACCCACCACCCAGCAATCGAATCACCAGGTGCAGCGTGGAGCCAGCCTGGACCCTGTAGTGGGCCAAGGTCTGTCCATCCTGCAGTTGGGCCCCTCCAAAGACCAGTCTCTGGTCCTTCGATGGAATGCCCACGCGAAGGTGAATGCGCTCTTTCAGCTGCCCCACCGTCTGCTCCCCCTTCACGTCGTCGTACACGTCCGTCTTGCCCATCAAGTTCTGAGAAGAGAACGAGAGTCGAGAAAACCATACAAAGGTGTACCTACGAACGTAGGTATAGAGATGTTGATTTCATTTTC
>JAAEMK010001352.1 GCA_024225635.1 Desulfobacteraceae bacterium
ACCTCCACAATGTAAGAGGGGTGCTTCTGCTTCCTTCTCACAATTGATATTATTTGTTGTTCGAGTAGGCAAGCATTTCCACAAGGTACCTAAAACTCCGATGAAGATAGGAAATCGACTCGAAACGTGATTCTTCTGTGCCTTCCGTTTGGTCAAGAAATTAAGTGGAGCAAACTTTTATCACAAAAGCAACGAATGAGAGTCAGACTCTAGAGGAGTCTGCCTCTCTACACAATAGAACCTTCCAGAAGAGTGCGGAGTCGACCAATCAGCGATGAACACGAAACACCAAGAGGAGTCGCCTCCCACCGTAACCCACATACATACGTAGAATCGACGTACATACGTAGCGGTCGATGACGACAAACAGTAGACGATTAATCACCACCCTACAAATCGCCCACAATCGATACTTCGCCTGACACAAAGACGTATCGATTCAAAACAAAAACAACAAGAAAACGAACAAACAGCAGAGTCAAGAGTCTCGTTCATCAGTTTTGGTGAACCGGTCGGAGCTCTCTTGCTCGCAGGTCGAGTAGTGAACGGTAGAGAGGCGCTCGCCCACAGCTCTTTGTCGGTAGACGAGTAGAAGCGCTCTCTGGCTCGCGGTGGGCGGGTTTGAAAGAACAGAACGCGAGCACATTTAAACGACAAGAACACCGAAAAAGAAGAGAAGAGGACACAAAATCGCCTCTCCTCACACGACTAGTAGTAGACGACTCCGCCTATCACTACTCACTCAAAGCCGACCTAAGAAGAACGAGCTTTAGCTCGCGTAAAGCACCATAAGTACTTCTCCTTAGCCGCTACTCTACTTCTAATAAACTACTACATAAGCTGCTGCGATAACAACAACTCAGGGCACGTCTCTGTCTGACGAGATCGTAATACCAGACGAAGACTGGACGACTGTCTTTCTAGCCTGGACTGGACGATGCACCGACGCTTTCTGACTAGCGCGCCTTGATTGCCGTCGTCGTCGTTCGCTCTTGGTTGCTGCCGGCGGCACTACTTGTTGGTCATCACCGCCGCCCTTCGCCGGCCGTCCGTCACCGTCGGCCGTGCGTCCGTCATTCTTCATCGCTTCCAGTCGTCGTATTGTCGCTCTCAGCTCGTCGTTCACCGCCGAAGACAAAGCGACACGGTCGGCGTTAGCTGGTTGCGTCTCGATGGTCTCGAATGGTGGAAGAAGAGAAGAAACGTTCTCTTTCGAATTCGAAGCCTCGACTGACTGAACGCTGGACAAAGCGACTGGACCT
>JAAEMK010001353.1 GCA_024225635.1 Desulfobacteraceae bacterium
AAAATTGTCGAGATAATCACAAATTAAATTTTGGTATAGCTACACGGGAGACACAGGAGTCTGCCGTTATGCAATAGTTGCGAGCAAAATCCTGATTAAAAACACTGTAAGGCACTTCTGGGGTCATATGAAGGATGCCAAGAATGACAGACGGCTTTGCGGAGTGCTGGGATTTAATTATGTGAATTTTGGGCAAAAAAACGCAGATGTTGATATGGGGTGCATGAATTATGACTGTTTGGTTCAAAAGGCTTTGAACTTGCGATGTGATATCTCTTTTGTAAGATATGAAATTTTAGCCGGATGGGGGGATGTGCTTAATAAAAGATATGTGGAAAATGACAAGCTGGTTTTTTTACCTGTACCCGGAGTTCCTCTTGAATCATTTCATCTGATGATATCTAAAAAATGGAAATATGCAGAGGCCTTTAAGACATACTTCAATAATGCGATAGGCGAGTTAAGGGAATCCGGGGAATTGAAAAAACTCTTGGATAAGCATGTTAAAAAAGGGCCTTGATTCTCGTTTCGGCCACTGCGAATTATCCCTTGCACCGCAGTACAATAAACGATATAAACCCATAGCAGGAATAGATGTTCCGGTCATATGTCCGAACCTTATTGATAAATCGCTATTGGTGTAGCAGTACAAAAGGAAGATAAGGATGCTTGATCATAGAACTCTTGAATCATCAGATGCGAAAATTATCTCAAAATTTCCTCAATCAGAGGAAGAATTGTTTTATATGTTTCCGAAAGCTGAGTATCCGCTGCAACCGGAAATTCTGCTTAAGGAAGCTGGAAAACGCTTTTACCCAACGGTTGTGATATCAGGCGATAGACTGGCCGGATACGGCAATTTTATCCATGCTGAACATGGTGATTCCTGCTCCATAGGGAATGTGGTGGTCAATCCGGAGATAAGGCAGAAGGGCGTCGCTTCATACCTTGTGGAAACATTGCTGACAATTGCATTCGATCAGTTGAAGGTTCGGTTCGTCAGAATTTCATGCTTTAATGCCAACACTCCGGGATTGCTTCTGTACCGCAAATTAGGGTTTACGCCGGTTGATATGGAAGTTCGGCTGACGCGAAATGAACAGAGGGTGGCAGTGATTCATATGCACAAATATGCAGGATGACATGGCAAACTCCCTTGGACTGATGCATCGGTGCTGGTTAGCTGTTTTTGCCTGAGATGAGATTATTGCTTTGAATATTTGAACCCTGAGAGGCAACAATGTCAAATACGATAAAATCCTGTTTGGTCCTCATCTCTATTCTCAGTATCCAGATAATCGTATATGCGATTATCCTGCGGCCGTTGGTCACTACCTGGGGCGCATCAGCCTTTGAAGTGAATATGTCGCTGGTCGGCGATGATATCGCGCCGTATGCAAGTTCCACCCGGGCGATATCCATAAATGCTCCAGCTTCCGAGGTCTGGAAATGGCTGATTCAACTGGGAGCGGACCGGGGCGGTTTTTTCAGCTACACTTTTATCGAGAAGGCATTGGGATATGAAACCGGGAATTCAAATAAGATCGTACCGGAATTTCAAGGGATGAAAGTTGGCCGCATCCTGGAATCACGGGATGGGGTGAAGGGCATATTGAAATATAGATTTCCAGTGGTCGCCGTTGAGCCCGGTCGGTCTTTTGTTCTCAAAGAGTGGGGGGCTTTTGTTTTGCAGGCGGTCAATTCAAACCAGACCCGCCTGATTATCCGAACCCACGGACGGGAACTGCCAAGCCTGGTGGGCAGAATTGGTTTGTTTATTGGGACGCCGCTGCATTACATCATGGAACGAAGAATGATGATGGGGATCAAGGCCCGGGTCGAAGGCGGCGCGGGTACCCGGCTGTCATCAACCTTGGATGTTTTATGGTTTCTGGGGATTGTCTTGTCGCCCATGGGGATCGCCGCAATGGTTTTCATTGGCCGGGGCGTCCAAAGGGTTTTGCTGCCGGCAACCTATGGCATTGTTTGGCTCTGGGTGTTTTTTGTGTTTCCCCCACAGCCCATATACGGTCTGATCTTATTGGTTGTCATCGCTGGGACGGGTGTCTGGTTGCATTTTAGAAAAAAGACCATCCGCTTCTGTTAATCTCCCTCCTTTCATAATTATCCAATCCAATCCAATTTATGTTGTTCATATCCCTTGCCGGTTTCTATCCTGCCTTTAAACGGTTGGTGGTTTGAACCGGGATTATGCCCGGATAGTACCTTTTTGCGGTTATTTTTGGTCATTGTTGGTTGTTTGTAACATGTATTTATAATTTCCACAGTAAACGATTGACAAACGATAACTGTGACGTTATTAAGCCAAAAAAAGGGTTTGTGCTGGATGGACCCTGAAATTTCATGACAGACTCTTCTGATTAAAAGAGCCGGTTTATAGATCCATTGAGGAGAGAAGATGAAGACTGTTCCAGTCCAGGAAGCTGTTGGTATGGTATTATGTCACGATTTGACCCGCATCGTACCTGGAGAGTTCAAGGGAAGGGCCTTTAAAAAAGGCCATGTGGTACAGGAAGATGATGTTGAGGAGCTTCTGAAGATTGGAAAGGAGAATCTCTATGTCTGGGAGGTGGCCAACGGGTTTATCCATGAAAACGAGGCGGCAAGGCGTATTGCCATCGCGGCCGCCGGGCCCGGCATACGGCTGACCGAGCCCAGTGAAGGACGCATCAACTTCATTGCCGACACGGGCGGATTGCTGAAAATCAATGTCCAGGCCCTGAACAGCATCAATGCAATCGACCAGATGGTGTTCGGCACCCTCCACACGGATCAGCAGGTGAGCAAAACGCGTGCTGTTGCCGGAACCCGGGTCGTGCCCCTGGTGATTGAAGAGGAAAAGATCGAGCAGGTGGAAGAGATCTGCCGCCAGGCGTTTCCCGTGGTTCAGGTGAAACCCTTTATTGCCGCTAAGATTGGCATGGTCACCACCGGCAGTGAAATCTACAAGGGCCGTATCGAGGATCGGTTCGGTCCGGTTCTCAGGGAAAAATTCGACGATCTCAACTGTTCCGTCACCCGGCAGATCCTTACCTCGGATGACATTGACATGACCGTCAGCGCCATCAGGGAGCTGGTGGATGAAGGGGCGGACATGGTTGTGGTCACGGGCGGCATGTCCGTTGATCCGGACGACCAGACCCCGGCGGCCATCCGCGCCACCGGCGCTCAAGTGGAAACCTATGGCTCGCCTGTTTTTCCCGGGGCCATGTTCATGCTGGCCTATCTGGGTGATGTGCCTGTGGTGGGGCTTCCCGGGTGCGTCATGTACTACAAAGCCACTATTTTTGAATTGGTCATTCCCCGGCTTGTGGCGGGAGAAAGGGTGTGCCGTCAGGATATCGTGGAACTTGGCCATGGCGGGTTCTGCGAAAACTGTCCAGAGTGCCACTATCCCGCCTGTCCTTTCGGAAAGAGCTAAACGTTGTCCGGGAATCCGCAAAATATTTTCATTTCGTTCAGGAAAGCAATTGGGCCTTACTGATTCTATCGAAAATTCGTTTTAACCATAAAGGAGTAGCATTAGGATGTTAAAAAAAACACTCAATGTTAATGGGGTGCTCAGAACTGTTCTGGCGAATCCCAAAGACACTCTTTCCACCGTGCTGCGCAAGCAGCTGCTGGTGCTGGGTGTAAAGGTCGGCTGTGACGCAGGCCAGTGCGGTGCATGTAATGTTATCATGGACGGCAAACTTATCCGTTCCTGCATCACCAAGATGAGCCGTGTGCCTGAAGGGGCTGCCGTTACCACCATCGAAGGCATTGGAACCCCTGACAACCTTCATCCCATCCAGCTTGCCTGGATCGCCCACGGCGGCGCCCAGTGCGGATTCTGTACCCCTGGATTCATTGTTTCATCCAAGGCCCTGCTGGATTCCAACCCCAACCCCTCCCGGGATGATATTCGCGACTGGTTCCAGAAGTATAAGAATGCATGCCGTTGTACCGGCTACAAACAGCTTGTGGACTCTGTCATGGATGCCTCCAAGGTGCTTCGCGGCGAAATGACCGAGGAAGAGCTTGCCTTCAAGATTCCCGAAGACGGCCGCATCTGGGGCAGCAGCATGCCCCGTCCCTCATCCGTGGCAAAGGTTACCGGTACATGGATGTTCGGTGCTGACCAGGGCGTCCTCATGCCCGAGGATACCTTGAAGATCGCCATGGTTCAGGCGGAAGTGTCCCACGCCAAGATCCTCTCCATCGATACCTCCGAAGCGGAAAAGATGCCCGGCGTTCACAGTGTCCTGACCCATAAGGATGTCAAGGGCAAGAACCGCATCACGGGTCTTATCACCTTCGCCTCCAACAAGGGTGACGGTTGGGACCGTCCCATTCTTTGTGACGAAAAGGTTTTCCAGTATGGCGACGCAATCGCCCTGGTATGCGCCGACACCAAGAAAAACGCGGACGCTGCCGCAGCCAAGGTCAAGGTCGAGCTCGAGCAGCTCCCCGAGTACATGAGCGCGCCTGCCGCCATGGCTGACGATGCCATCGAGATCCATCCCGGAACACCCAATGTCTACTATATCCAGAAGGTCGCCAAGGGCGAAGAGACCGCTCCCATCTTTGACAAGGCCGAGCATGTGGTGGAAGGCGACTACTATGTCGGCCGCCAGCCCCATCTGCCCATTGAGCCGGATGTAGGGTACTCCTACATGAACGAAGAGGGTAAACTGGTTATCCAGTCCAAGTCCATCGGGCTGCATCTGCACATGCACATGATCGCTCCGGGCCTCGGTGTCGAGCCTGAAAACATGATCATGGTCCAGAATCCCACCGGCGGCACATTCGGTTACAAGTTCAGCCCGACCATGGAAGCCCTGCTGGGTGTTGCGACCCTTGCCACAGGCCGTCCCTGCTATCTCGAGTACACCTACAAGCAGCAGCAGCAGTATACGGGCAAGCGCTCTCCGTTCCTGACCAATGTGCGCCTGGCCGCCGACAAGGATGGAAAATTCCTGGGCATGGAGACCGACTGGTCTGTTGACCATGGTCCCTATTCAGAGTTCGGTGATCTCCTCACCCTTCGCGGCGCCCAGTTCATCGGCGCAGGCTATGACATTCCAAGCATCCGGGGCGAAGGCCGCACCGTTTGCACCAATCACTGCTGGGGCGCGGCGTTCCGTGGCTACGGTGCTCCCGAGAGCGAGTTCCCCTCGGAAGTGCTCATTGACGAGCTGGCGGAAAAGATGGGCGTGGATCCCCTGGAGCTTCGGTACAAAAATGTGTATCGCAAAGGCGCCACCACTCCCACCGGATGTGAACCCGATGCGTACTCTCTGCCGGATCTGATCGACCTGATTCGTCCCAAGTACGAGGCTGCCAAGGCAAAGGCCGAAGCCGAGTCCACAGCCGAGATCAAGCGCGGTGTGGGTGTTGCCGTGGGTGTTTACGGTTCCGGCCTTGACGGCCCGGATACGGCTGAGATCGATGTGGAGCTCAATGATGACGATACGGTCACTGTTTTCGCCACATGGCATGACCATGGCCAGGGTGCTGACCAGGGGGTTCTTGGAACCGCCCATGAGGCCCTGCGTCCCATGAAGATCACACCGGATCAGATCAAGCTTGTGATGAACGACACCAGCCTCTGCCCCAACGGCGGTCCCGCAGGCGGCAGCCGTTCCCAGATGGTGATCGGCCAGGCGATCCTCAACGGCTGCAAGGCCCTGCTCGACGCTGCCCAGAAGGCGGACGGCACCTTCCGCAACCATGCTGAGATGAAGGCCGACGGTTTTGAAACCAAGTTCCACGGCAAATGGTCCGCGCCCTGCGCCGATGGTGATGAGTTTGCCCAGGGTGATCCCCTTGCAGGCTACATGTACGGCGTGTTCCTCACAGAGGTTTCGGTTGAAGCCGCCACCGGTAAAACCACGGTTGATAATATCGTGATTGGCGCCGATGTCGGTTCCATCAACAACAAGCTGGTTGTTGACGGTCAGATCTACGGCGGTGTGGCCCAGGGCGTCGGCCTGGCCCTGTCCGAAGATTATGAAGATATCAAGAAACACTCCACCCTGGCCGGAGCCGGATTCCCCTACATCAAGCAGATTCCGGACAATATGGAGATCATGTACATCGAGACTCCCCGTGAGCGCGGACCCTTCGGCGCTGCCGGTACCGGCGAGATGCCCCTGACCGCTCCCCATGCGGCCATCATCAACGCCATTTACAATGCCTGCGGCGCACGGGTCAGGGATCTGCCCGCCCGTCCTGAAAAGGTGCTGGCAGCCATGCCCAAGTAATCACTTGATTCGTTGAGCATGATATAACCAACAAAGGGCGGTTCCGGCATATGCCGGAACCGCCCCTTGTCGTATGAGGAGAAAGATGGATCAGAAAACACTGCGCCAGGTGGAAAAGCACTGTATTCAGGAGGAGGCCCCTGCCTGCCGGTCTGCCTGTCCCCTGCACATGGATGTACGCACCTTTGTTCATCAGGCGGGTAAGGGAAAATGGAATGATGCCTGGAAAACCCTGAACAAGACCCTGCCTTTTCCCGGCATTCTTGGCCGGATCTGTGACCATCCCTGTGAAAACAGTTGCCTGAGGGGCGGCCTTGGCGGTGCTGTCCGCATAGGCGAGCTGGAAAAAGTTTGCGTAAACCAGCCCAAGCCCAGGATTCGGGTGATTCCCATGCCGAAAAAAAGCGAGTCCATGGCCGTGGTGGGAGAGAGTTTGAGTTCCCTGGTGGCGGCCCTGGATCTTTTGCGTAAAGGGTATGATGTCACCCTGTTCAGCTCCCTGGATAAGCTCGGGGGGCCACTATGGGAGCTTCCCGACGACACCCTTCCCAAGGATATCCTGGAACAGGAACTTCAGATCCTTGCCGCCCTTGGCCTGAAGGTGGAGAAAAAGAAGCTGGGGCAGGGCCTGCTCGCCCCGTTGCGGGAAGAATTCTCCGCCGTCTATCTTGGCCTGGACAGTCCCAATGGGACCCGCGTGGCCAATGGCAAAGCGCCTTCGGAAAAGACATTCGCCCTTGTGACCGACGGCGTGTTTGCCGGCGGCGCATTGGATGAGCATGGCAACCTGTCAACCGTGCTCCAGTGTTTCCAGGGCAGGGCAGCGGCCCTTTCCATGGAACGGTTTGTCCAGAAGGTCAGCCTGATGGAAGGGCGCGGGGACGAAGGGCCGTATCCCACCCGGCTTTTTACCAATACGGAAGATATCGAGCCGTTGCCTTTGGTTCTACCCGTCAATGGGGAAAAGGGTTATACCCTTGACGAGGCCCGGGCCGAGGCCCAACGCTGCATCCAGTGCCAATGCCTGGAATGCCTCAAGGTGTGCCCCTACCTGGATCATTTCAAGGGGTATCCCAAGCGCTATGCCCGGGAGATCTACAACAACGCCTCCATTGTCATGGGCAACCACGCCGCCAACCTCATGGTCAATACGTGCAGCCTGTGCGGGCTGTGCCAGGAGATTTGCCCGGAAAACTTCTCCATGGCCGACCTCTGCCTGGATGCCCGCAGGGACCTTGTGGAACGCAAGAAGATGCCGCCGTCCGCCCATGAATTCGCCCTCCAGGATATGGAGTTCAGCAATTCGGAACCGTTCATGCTGACGAAGCATGCCCCGGACCATGAAGCAAGCCGGTTTGCATTTTTTCCCGGCTGCCAGCTGAGCGGATCAAACCCGGAGCACGTGCTCCAAACCTATTCTTTTTTACGCGACAACTGGGCAAAAGATACCGGCCTCATGCTCCAGTGCTGCGCAGCTCCGGCCCACTGGTCCGGGGATGAACCAAAAACAGAAGATGCCATCGCTTTGCTTGAAAAAAACTGGCAAAAGATGGGCAAGCCCCGGATGATCCTGGCCTGTTCCTCCTGCCTGGATATGTTCAGGCGATACCTGTCCCAAATAGAGATCCTTTCTCTATGGGAGGTGATGGATCAATGCGAGCTGCCCTCGGATGCCGATAACTCCGTGGGGAGGACCATGGCGGTCCATGACCCCTGCACCTCCCGCCATGAACCCCGACTCCAGGAAGCGGCCCGAAGTCTTGCCGCAAAGCTTGGCATCACCCTCGAGGAGCTTGAGTTCAGCCGGGAAAAGACCGAATGCTGCGGTTTCGGCGGCCTCATGGAAAATGTCAACCCAGCCCTTGCCCAAAAGCAGCTTGAGCGCAGGACCGCTGAAAGTGATCTCGACTATCTGGCCTATTGCGCCATGTGCCGGGAGAGCCTCAGGGGAGCGGGCAAGCGCACCGCCCATCTCCTGGATTTCATCTTTCCTCGGGGGAAGGCCGGGGGAGATCCCGCCGACCGGGCCAGGACCGGGCTGTCGGACAGCCGGGAAAACAGGGTCCGGCTGAAGAAGGATATCCTTAGCCGGGTGTGGAAGGAAGCGCCGGAGGAAGATGGGGCGGCGGCTATGCTCCATATCAGCCCTGAGGTTCAGGCAAATCTGGACAAAAGGCGAATCCTGCACTCGGATATCCGGGCGGCCATTGCCCATGCCGAAGAAACCGGGCGCAAAATGCAAAGCCGGGAGAGCGGTCATTTCCTGGCCTGTCACCGCCCGCTCATGGTAACCTTCTGGGTCGAATATGCCGTGGCTGAAAACGGATACCATATTTATAACAGCTATTGTCACCGTATGCAGATCATGGGGGAGAACGCATGATAACCAACCTGGGAATAGGGGAGAACACCGAGTGGAAATGTTGCCTTTGCGATGAGCTGCTCAAGCTCGGCAAGGTCAGGATCGATTATATGAACGGCAGTTTCACGGTTGAACTTCCCTGCTGCCCCCAATGCGGCATGGCCCTGGTGCCGGAGGAGATCGCCCTTGGCAAGATGCTTGAAGTGGAAAAATTACTGGAAGATAAATAACGTTTATGAATGATGTGATGTCAAAGCCCCTGTATAAAAGCCGTGCTCTGCAAGAATTGACCGGGCCCGTGCTCCGGCCCGGCGGGCTTGGGCTTACCCGGGAGTCGGCCGTAAAATGCGGTCTGAAATCCGGGGACAGGGTCCTCGATGTGGGGTGCGGGTATGGCGCTGCGGCGGAGATGCTCGCCAGGGAGTTCTCCGTGTGCTCCCTCGGGCTTGACAGGGATTTTGATATGCTGAAAGGCGGTTCGGATATCCCGGCCGTGCAGGCCGCGGCCCAAACCATGCCGTTCCGGTCAGCAGGTTTCAACGCCCTGTTCTGTGAGTGCGTGCTCTCCCTGACGCCGGACATGGCGGCCACCCTGGCGGAGTTCAGGCGGGTGCTCCAGCCCGGGGGCGTGCTGGTGCTCTGTGATATTTATCTGAGGGAAAAGGAGTATTGCGGCTCCATGAAGAGCATTCCCCTGGCCTGCGGGTTCCGCAAGGCCGTGGGAAGGGATGAGGTGGAAAACCTTGTTGCCCGGGCAGGCTTTGACCATATTATATGGGAGGATCTCTCCCCGGTCCTGACCCAGCTGGCAGGCCAGGCCATCTTTGACCACGGTTCCCTGGAAAAATTCTGGGCCGGGGTGTTTGGACAGGACTGCAGGGCCGCCCGTGAAACCTGTGAAACCATCAAGGCCAGCCGTCCCGGGTATTTCAGGATCATTGCCGAAAAAAAACGTTGAGAGGAGTTTAGAGGAAAAGATGAGTGATACCATAATGCGCCTGATGCCGTTACAGGCGAAAGACTATCCCTGCAGCCAGATGATGATGATTTTAGCTTTGGAAGAGCAGGGCAGGGAGAACCCGGCACTGGTCCGGGCCATGGCCGGACTTGCCAAGGGTGTGGGGAACTGCGCCGGCTCTTGCGGCGCCATGACCGGCGGCGCCTGCATCCTGGCCCTTTATGCGGGCAAGGGCGGTGATGATGAACAGGAACTGGAAGCGTTTAAACCCATGCGGACTCAACTCAATGAATGGTTTGCCGAGCGGACCGGGGAGTATGGAGGCAGCCTCTGCCATCAGATTACCGAGAACAAGGCCGGGTCCGTGGAAATGGCGCCCCGCTGCGGTCAGCTTATCGCCGACACCTATGATAAGGTGATGCAGCTTTTGGTGGAGAATGAGATCGATCCGGGCCAGGCCAGAGATGACGACTGAAGAAGAGCATGCTCCCTCTATTGTAGGCCGCACCCGGAGCCTCTGTCCCTATTGCCTGAAGAAGCTGTCCGCAACCAGGGTTGAAAAAAAAGAGGGGGTCTATCTGGTCAAGGAGTGCCCCGAGCACGGCCCCATGGAAACCATCATCTGGAAGGGTGAGCCGGACATGAAAACCTGGACTCGGGGCAAAACCCCGGCCGGTCCGGCCCAACACGCCACCTCCGTGGAAAAGGGATGCCCCTTTGACTGCGGCCTGTGCCCGGACCACCGCCAGCGCACCTGCACGGCGCTTCTGGAGATCACCTGGCGCTGCAACCTTCACTGCCCGGTCTGTTTTGCCGACAGCGGTGATGGGCCTGTTGATCCCGGACTTGACCAAATCCGGGCCTGGTATGAAGAGATCAAACATTATACCGGCGGCGGGTGCAATATCCAGCTTTCAGGCGGAGAACCCACGGTCAGGGATGATCTTCCCGAGATCATCGCCATGGGCAAGGAGCTGGGGTTCGGCTTTATCCAGGTCAACACCAATGGCCTGCGCCTGGCCCAAGAGAATAATTTTGCGGGGCGGCTGAAGCAGGCGGGGCTGGACAGTGTGTTCCTGCAGTTTGACGGGGTGGACGACCGGGTTCACCGTGAGCTGCGGGGCAGAAACCTCCAGGCGATCAAAGAAAAGGCCATTGCCAACTGCCGGTCCCATAACCTGGGGGTGGTGCTGGTGCCCACCCTGGTGCCGGGGGTAAACGACCACCAGGTGGGGGATATCATACGCTTCGGCATGGAAAATTGTCCCCATGTGCGGGGGGTGCATTTCCAGCCTGTCAGCTATTTTGGCCGCTATCCAAAGCCCCCCGGAGACGGGGACAGGATGACCCTGCCCCAGGTGATCCAGGCCGTGGAAGACCAGACCGGGATCAGGGCCGTGCATTTTCGGCCCCCTGGCTGAGAAAACGCCCTGTGCTCATTCCATGGCAATTTTGTGCCTATGCCCGATGGAACGCTTATGCCCCTGACCCGCCATCAACCAGCCGAAGCGCTTGAAGACGGTCACGAGGGTGCAAGCAAAACCATCGGTTTTATTGCCAGGCAATGGGCCTCTCCTTTGGTAAAGGAGAACAAAGATCAACATAAAAATATGGAAACAGGAAACAGTGGACGGCAGGGACCGGAAAGCAAGGAGCGGTCAAAACCCGGATTTTCTTTTCAGCCCATGGCCTCCGGGTTGCCCGGAGCAGGCGAGCCCGTGGACCTGGACATGTTCCTGGGCCGGTTGAAGACCCACATGTTTTCCATCTCCTGCATGGCCTTTCAGGATGCGTGGAACCTGGATCTGGAAAGGGTACGGGACTGCTGCATCCATGTGCTCTCCCCTGACGGCGGTTTGATCCCGTTCTGCATGTATAACCTCACCGATGTCCAGGGCAGGAGCCTGTACAGGAAACAATGACCATGGAGACAACCCCGTTACAGGAATGGATTGCCGCCAAAATCGGCCTTCCCAAGGGCGATGCGCCGGACCCGGCACGTCTGCGTGACTATCAGCTGGCCATGCTGGGCAGGACCCTTGCCCATGCACGCCGGAACAGCCCTTTTTACCGGCGGCATTTAAAGGACGTGGATCTCCATGCCATGAAATCCATGGCGGATTTTTCCAGGTTGCCGTTTACCTTTCCCAGGGATCTTGCGGATTCGGCCCTGGAGATGCTCTGTGTCTCCCAGGGGGAGATCGCAAGGGTGGTAACCCTTCAAACCTCGGGCACCACGGCCAGTCCCAAGCGGATCTATTTTACCCTGGACGACCTTGAGCTGACCTCGGATTTCTTTGCCCAGGGCATGAAAGCCCTGGTGGCAAAACCGGGACAACGGGTGATGGTGCTCATGCCCGGACCCAACCTTGGCTCCGTGGGGGAAAGGCTGTCCACGGGATTGAAGCGAATAGGATGTGAGGCCGTGGTCCACGGCCTGGTGGAAGATCCGGGGCTCGTGATGGAAAAGATCAATGATCTTGAAATAGACTGCCTCATCGGCCTGCCGGTTCAGGTGCTCAGCCTTGCCCGCTGCTCCCGGAAAACAGCTCCGGGCCGGATCAAAAGCGTGCTTTTGAGCGGGGATTATGTGCCCCGCGCCATAACCGCTGCCGTCAACAGGGCCTGGAACTGCCCCGTGTTCAACCATTATGGTCTTACCGAGACAGGGCTTGGGGGAGGAGTGGAATGCCGGGCCCTTGAAGGATGCCACCTCCGGGAGGCGGATCTTTACCTGGAAATCGTGGACAGCCGGGGCAGGCCCGTACATGATGGCCGCTGGGGAGAGATCGTCCTCACCACCCTGACCCGGACGGGCATGCCCCTGATCCGCTACCGCACCGGGGATATTTCCCGGTTTCTCACATCAAGGTGCGCCTGCGGTTCCAATTTAAGACGTCTGGACAGGGTGAGGGGCCGCAGTGTGTACAATCTGGAAGGGAGCGAGCTGCGCCTGGACGAGATGGATGAGGCCATTTTTCAGCTGGACGACATCCTGGATTTTGAGGTCCGCATGGAGCGCCGGGAAAACAGACACCTGATGAAGATAGAGTTCTGGGCCGTGCCCGGGGCAGGTTCTAGCTTTGGCTTTGGCCTTGACCTTGCAATCCGCCGGAAGCTGAATAACATTCCTTCCCTGAAGCAGTCCATGGACCGGGGCGTTTTAAGCTTGACCCATGTCGCCCCTTCCAGTAAAAAACTTTTTTCAAACCCAATGAAACGCAAAATAAAGAGAGTAGAAGATGCGCAAGAATATTGAAGAATTGCATAATAGTTTAAAGCAGGGCAAACCCGTGGTCATGGTCACCATTTTGAGCAAACAGGGGTCCGCGCCCAGATCGGCCGGAACAAAGATGGTTGTCCATGAAAACGGCCAGATCACCGGCACCATTGGCGGGGGCTGGGTGGAAGCCCAGGTGCAAAAGCTGGCCAAGGAGTTTTTTGAGAAAGGAAAAGGCGCTTCCATCCGGGAATTCACCCTGGATTCCAAGATATATGCAGACATGGATATGGTCTGCGGCGGTAATGTAACCCTGCTGCTGGAATACCTGCCTGCCACGGAGGACAATATCGGGCTTTTCTCAAAGCTTCTGGAGATGCTCGGCCAAAACCGGGACGGTTTCATGGTCAGCAGGCTCAGCCGGGAAAGCCGTGAGGATTTCGAGATGCAGCGCTGCATTATTTCAGGCAAGGAGCAGACAGGGCCTTTGCAGCTCAGCGGGGAAACCATTGCCCACCTGTCGGAGCAGGCCGCGTTGATGCGCTCCCCCGGTCTTATCAATATCGATGAGGGGACTTTCTTTGTGGAACCGGCCCAGTTCAACGGCACCCTCTATATCCTCGGGGCAGGGCACCTGGGCGTGGAAACCGCAAGGCTGGCCCACGGCACCGGATTTAAGATCGTCGTCATGGACGACCGGGACCAGTTCGCTAATAAAGAGCGCTTTCCCATGGCTGACGTGCATGTCGTGGATACCTTCGAGAACTGCTTTGACAGGTTTTCCATAGGCCACGGCAGTTATATCGTCATCATGACCCGGGGACATCTCTACGACCGGCTCATCCTGGAGCAGGCCCTTAAAACCGATGCCACCTATATCGGCATGATCGGCAGCAAATCCAAGAAAAAGGTGATTTATGATTACCTGCTCACCCAGGGCGTCACCCAGGAACGGCTGGACCAGGTCCATGCCCCCATCGGTCTTTCCATCGGGGCCCAGACCCCGGCGGAGATCGCGGTGAGCATTGTTGCCGAACTGATCCAGGCCCGGTACCTGTCCGTGTAAATGTTTCCTGAATGGCGGGTCAAACCTTTTTTTATGGAGAGCTTTTTTCCTCCGTATGCCTAAGGGAATTGGTGTTTGACCCGCTATGCCAGTCTATGAAACGTGAATCTCACCAATTTCATATCTATGACGAATTTTCTCACCTAAATCGTAAAAAACCGTTTTATCAAATCGATAAAACAGGTCTTCCATCATTATCCTGTCATTCTTTTCCAGAGAGGATTTCCAATCTTCAATATTTGTTTCTTTGGGTATCCTTGCCATGGACAAATAGCTGAGAAGTTCGACTATCATATTCATTTGTTTTTTAACTGAGTCTATGTATTCCCTGGAGCAGCCGGTTTCTTTTAATAGCTTAAGCAAATACGGTAAAATCGGTTCTTTAACCGTTTCAATTATAGTATTGAATTTAAGCCACTCGAATACGGAACAGTTTTCAGTAGCCCTGTTCGCAAACTGTATTGAAAGAGGTGTATACCGTTCTTTTTTAACAGGAAATTGTTCCCCTTTGATATGGATAAGAATAAGGCGGGGATTAATCATAAGATTTCCAACCTCGGTAATGCAATTATTGTTTGCATAATTACCTGCACAAAACAGGGTCAATTCCGTCAACCTGCTCAAAGAATACCTTTCAATACTGTCAGAAGCAGACAATATTGATTCCAATTCTTCCAGTTTTGATTCAAGAAAACTCTCGTTAAGTCGAATCAAATCCATCTGTACCTCTAAATCTTCATTATATCTGATAAGCCTGTTGATTCTGTCACTGTCGTGGGAATGCGGTACAACGATATCACATGTGTTTTCAGTTGAGCGTCGATTTAATGCATCCGTCTCCATGCCCCTGCATATAACCGTTTCACTATCAAATCCCTGCATGTATTTTTCCTTTTTCTCCGGTTTTCATGTCAAATGAATCTGATCCTTGTCATAGTAAATCGATAGCATTATATTATATATGTTCGCACGTGACGTGATACCCGCTTTACCCTTATTCGATAAAATGGCATCGAATCATGTGCGAGGGTCTATAATTCAATCTCATTCAGTCCACCGAATGACAATTGATTGAAAATAGTCAACGAAATCATGAGCTATCATTCAAAACCGGATATGTCAATATGGACACATCGATAAAGGAAAAGTATTTTTTTAGCCGAATTCAAGATCGTCGTCATGGATGACCGGGAACCGTTTTCCAACAAAGAACGCTTTCCCGTGGCGGAGGGGCATGTCGTGGATACGTTCGAGAACTGTTTTGGCAGGTTTTCCATTAGCCTTTCTATCGGGGCCCAGACCCTGGCCGAGCGGTCAGCATTGTCATCCTCTCCTTCAGCGATGTACTGTGTTCTCATTACGATTCCAGTAGGTCCGAAGATTGTCTTTGCATATCCTCTGTTTTTGTTGTAATTATAATGGAGACAACAATTTATCGGACCAGGATAACAACACCAAAATTTATTTAGTGAGGTTGACGAAATGGATAGAATTAAATTCGTATTTGTTACCTTTATTCTAATGTCCTTCACCGCATTGTTCGTGACGCCTGCTACCCAAGCAGGAAACACCCTGTCCTTTGGGGTGATCCCCCTTGAAAAACAGGATATTATGTTTAAAAAATTTGTTCCCCTGGCCAAGTATCTGGAGAAAGAACTCGGGATTGAGGTGAACTTGGTTATTGGCAAGGGTTACCAGGAATCAATGGATGCCATCGGAACGAACAAAGTACAGATCGCTTATCTCACCCCTACCACATACCCAAAAAGCAAGAGACAGAACCCTGATGCGGATATTCGTTCCCTGGTGCGCTTTCAGTCCAAAGGGCACGGAACATACCGGTCCTGCATCATTGTTCCCATTGACGGGGAATCCCAGACCATTGAAGATCTAAAAGGACAAAAGTTTGCATTTGGCAGTAAAAATTCGACCTCGTCTCACCTGATGCCCCGGTCCATGCTGGCAGCCAAGGGAATTCAATTCGAGGATATCCAGGCAGAATACCTTGGCAGCCACAGTAGTGTGGCTGCAGCAGTAAGCGCGGAACAATTCTATGGCGGCGGAGTCAAGGAATCCGTGGCTGAGAAATATGTCGAGAGTGAAGAGGTCCGAATCTTGGCTAAATCCGATCCCATCCCTGAATTTCCCATCTGCATAAACAAACATGTCAGTGCCCAATTAGAAGAAAAGATATTGGCGGCATTCAAAAAATTGAACAACGGAAGTGATGAAGCCAAGAAAGTGATGACGGCAATCAATAAAAAGTATACCGGTGTGGAAGACGCAAAAGATGCGGATTATGACGTTATTCGTACCATGATTCAAAACCTTTACGGTGATGCGTTTTACAAAAAATGATTTTTAAAGAAATGATTCCCATGGGCATATCTAAGTCGATTAAATTTAAAATCCTGCTTCCGGTTTTTGTTATATGGATTCTGGTTCTTCTTAGCCTGTACATTGCGATCGTCTCATTACAGAACAATACCAATAATGATTTAAAACGGGTTGTGGCTGAGGCGATGAAGGTAAGTGGCGAGGCTAATAACCGGGAACTGATAACTCTGAACGATAAACTGAATGCTCAGATGAATAAAATGGCAGAGCTGACTGCTTTGCACGTGGGGGATCAGACCAAACAGGCGCTTACATCGGAAACCGCTTCTATCTTTAAGGACTGGGAGGAGAATACGGTGCTGCAGGGGAAGGGAACCGCCCTGCTCTTGAGCCAGATTGCACCGCCTGCCATGGTGACAAAAAACTATGCCCAATTGAGAACATTGGCAAAATCCGTTATCAGTCAGCCTGGTGTTCTTTTTGCCATGTTCCGCAACGAAGCCGGAGAAATCATTTCCCGTGCCTATGATCGGAAAAAACCGAGAATCAAGGCATATATAAAGCAGGGAAAAGGCAAAAAAACGGCTGAAAAAATTCTTGATGCCGCAAGGTCGGACCAGGATCTGATGATCGTTGAACAAAAAATGATTTTGTCAGGGGAAATCATTGGGGAAATAATTTTAGGGCTGGACAAAAAGCCCTATAAAGCAAAGGTCGCTAAAATTGCCAACCGGTTTGATGACATGATGGACGGTAATCAGGCCAAGATTCGGGATGTCATAAGCTTGCAGACCCAGGCTGTCCAAAGAGATCTGAAGCAGGCGATTAACGGTATAAAAAAAGTCAACATCAAATCCCAACAAACGGCTGAGGACAATATTGCAGGGAAATTCAAGCAAATTGCCACCACATTGCGAAATTCAATTTTTTTTATCGGTTTATTTTCCACTTTAATTGCCCTGACTGTTTTATCTATTTATATTTCACGCAGCATTTCAAATCCGTTGAAGGAAATTGTCGCTTTAATCGAGACCATGAGCAAAGGCGATTTGTCTTGTGAATTTCCGAAAAACCTGAAATCGAGACAAGATGAAATTGGGACTCTGACCAACTCGTTAAATGAGATGATAGGGAAATTTAAAGAGATTATTTCAGATATCGTCAACAGCACACAGACTCTTACTGCATCCTCAACCGAGCTTTCCTCTGTTTCTGAACAAATTTCCTTGAACGCTGATAAAACGGCTGATACTTCCAACAGCGTTGCTAATGCGGCAGAAGAGATGACGACGAACATGAGCAGTGTCGCTGCTGCATCTGAACAGTCAACGGCAAATATCCAAATGATTGTGGCAGCCATAAAAGAAATGACCTCTACCATAACTGAAATAGCTAAAAATACGGCCAAGGGTAGTGAAACGACAGCCAGCGCGGTTGAACAAGCAAACTATGTTTCGACACAAGTCGATGTGTTGGCAAAAACTGCTGTGGAAATCAGCAAAGTGACAGAAACAATAGCTGATATATCCGAACAAACGAATCTTTTAGCACTTAATGCCACGATTGAAGCAGCGAGGGCGGGAGAGGCGGGTAAGGGGTTTGCCGTTGTAGCTGGAGAAATAAAAGCCCTTGCCCAGCAAACTGCAGAAGCGACGTCTGAAATCAGTTCTAAGATAACAGGTGTGCAATCTCAAACTAATGAATCCGTGAAGGCCATCGAGTCTATCGTCGGTGTTATTAATGAAATAAATAGTATAGTAACGATTGTTGCGGAAGCCATTGAAAAACAGTCTGCAACCAATCAGGAAATATCCGATAATGTGAATCAAGTTGCCGTGGGTGTGGAGGAAGTTAACGAGAACGTGAACCAGACCTCCCTGGTTGCCAAGGAGGTCACACATAATATCTCCGCGGTCCACCAATCTGCCGATGAAGTAAACGCCGGTGGCCGGCAGATAATGAAATCGGCAGCCGAATTGTCGAACCTGGCAGAAATGCTTAATGGGATGGTTGGACGTTTTACAATTTAAATACGCTGTCCCCGTTTATTCCGGAATAAGGTTGAGCTCTTGAACCCGGAGTTCTTTTCCTTCATTATCAATGAGATTCAAGCACCCATAAGCCTGGGGGATGATAAATAGATCTTCCAGCTCCTTTTTCAACAGGGAGCAGAGGATCATCCGGTTCACCCCGGCATGGGCGACAATGAGTATGTTGCCCGTGGGGCCGGCTGAGATGCCACGGAAAACCGGAAGGATTCGTTTGGACAGGTCGGAAAAACTCTCCCCACGGGGCGGCCTGTAACCCGTCAGGTCATTGCCCCTTTTTTCCCACTGGCCGGGAAATTGTTCCTTTATTTTTTGAAATGTTTTTCCATCCCATTCACCAAGATTGATCTCCTTTAATTCTTCCATCAGGGTGATCTGATCCCGGGCAAGGCCGGATACAATTTCAGCCGTGTGAACAGCCCTTGAAAGGGGGCTTGAGAAAACCCGGTCAAGGTGGATCCCTGAAAAATATTTTTGCCAGAAATTCGCCTGGTCAAGGCCTGCCCGGCTCAGGCCCACATCTGTCTGCCCGATGAAGCGTTTTGTGGATGCGCCTGTGATTTCACCGTGTCTGAGTAGATAGATCATTTTCTATTGAAGCACCTCCGTCAGATCTTTCTTTAAACTTTTTGACAGCTTTTCCTTGATGATGCAGGCGGTTTCAAGTCTTGCACCAATGGCTTCAACAGCCCCGGCATTGGTTTTATAACGAACCTGTTTCTCTTTGAAGCGTTTTTCAAAATCTATGACAAGCTGATCCTTTATTACCAGTTTGTCCGCAAAATAGAGGATCTCTTTTTCATTTAGCGGGCAGTCCGGCGTTGTTTTTAAATCCATGTGCGTCAAAACAATATCGGCAACTTCTGAAAATCCCCTGTCCCTTAGAATCTCCGCGCCTTTTACGGCATGATCCGGTGCTTTTCTTGCTATATCATGTAGAAGTGCCGCCGCCTCCATGAGATGGATATCAAACAGGGGCGGGTTATGCTCCAGGCGGGAGCAGAGCTTGACCGCGATCTCAGCGACTTTCACGCAATGCTTCATGACGGCTTCATCGGCAAGGGAACTGTCCTCAAGCATGCAGATGCACTCACAAGGTTCCGGGACATTGATCCTTTCTGCTTTTTGCCGGACAGCTTCATAATCTTCCGGGGTATCCGCATCCATGTGAATCCCTTTGTCACAGACCTTGAGATCCATGGCATGGTTTTCGAAATCCGCAAGGCAGGCCCTTAATCCTCCCCCCTGGCTGAAGTTTTCTATCTTTTCCTTGAATTCGGTTGATATAAGCGGTGGATGCCCCCTTAAACCGTCAAATACAGGGTAGATGATTTTTTCCTTTCCACTCCTGTAGACCCTGAGCATCTCCCGGACTGTGTGGGCCCTGATGGCTGGGATATCCGCAGGCAGCACGAAAAAGGCATCACAATCCTCTTTCAAATTTTTCACCCCGGTTAAAATACTTGAAAACATGCCCTGGTGAAAGTCGGGATTATGGATACAGGTTGCGTCCATCGCTGTAATGCGGTTTTCAAGATCCGCTGACCTGTGGCCTGTTATGACTATGATATCGGTTATTCCATTCAGTTTGAACAGGTTCAAGGTTGTTTCAAGGATGGATCTTTTGGCAAGGGGTAAAAGCGGTTTAAACGCCTTCATCCGGGAAGAAAGACCGGCCACGGGGATAATTGCTGATATATTTTTCCTGTTTTTCAATGTGTGTTTCCATGTTTGTGATTAAAATAACGACTATAGTTCTGGTCAGACCAATTGATACCGCCACTTATCAATAAGGGTAATTTGGGCATCACGTCATTTGACCGGCACTATAAAGGGTGTTAAAAACATTACTTATTGTCTGAGCTCCTCGGTTTGAGTCTGTTTTTGTCTGATAAATTCCATTTGTCGAAATAAATCACAAAAACTGAGGTTGCACAATATAAAAAAATGCACATCTAAGCTCCTATCGGGATTTTCTATAACTTATCATCATGGCAACCATTTTCGTGGTAGTGGCTATGCGGGTCTTGTTTCCCCAAAGCGCTGGTGCTTTTTCTACATGCTGGCAGTTTTACCTATGCAAAATGAAATAGTGGTGTTTTTTTATCTATTTTAAGTCATAAAACTTCATAGTTTGTGTATCATAAATTCAACATCCCCTTTCATTAAATTCCATGAAGCAATAAACATAAAATTAGTGTGTGGCTTTGAAAAACAGAGTAAATCGAGAATCTGTCGGGTTTCTTTCTTTAAGGGTGAAACAAATACTATCTGTTTGCATGATTTTTGCTATAATCTAATTTAGATTGAAGAAATAGTGAAATGTCCGTTTTTATGGATAACAGGTGTACTTCTCAGTATTGTAATTCATGCGTTGTCCTTTCTAACTGCTTTCCATTGTTCTAAGGGTAAATCATATCTGCGGCCTGATATCTCTTACGTTACTATTCTTCGTGACGAGAGGTGGCGGAAGATTCAAACATACCTGCAAAGGATAGGAGGTGATGTGGAGAATACTATAACCTAAATTTGCGATTTTGCTGAAAAACCATATCTGTTGCGGCAGTATGGATCGCAGAATCTGACCAACTAACTGATGAGGAAAAAATAAGGGGGTAAATGCTATCGATGCAAATACTTTTGTTCTTCATTTTATAAATGGGGCGATATTGTTATTTTTAATAAAAAAAATAGTGAGGAATACATTATGAAAAATTTAAAATGGAAATTGTCGGTCAGTCTGGTTCTATTAGTGTTATTTGTTTTGGGTATTTCAGTAACACAGGCAGCACCGATTGATCTGCATATTATAAGCAGCAGCGATTGGCTGGCAACGAATACCGATCCGGGAGCAGGATGGACGGACGTCGGCTTTGATGACAGCGCCTGGATCAATGCCAGTGCTCCGTATCAGGGACTTCCGAACACACCGGGTGATGTCCTCCCCGGAACCTCTGCCGAGTTCATGTGGTATTGGGATGCGTCCTACCCTGCCGATGGAGAATCCGGGCCGGGTATAGCCTCAATGTCATAAAGTTAGCGGCAAGGTTTATAATTCATGTAATGCTCTCTTTTGTTGATTTTATGTTTTCGTTTGAATTTACGTCCTGGTCTAATCGGTTCTGTTGCTGCCATGAAAACCGCATGGATGTCCTGGATTAACTGTACAATGATTTCACGAGGTCTTTCAAAGAGCAAAAAGAGTGTGTCTTTGGATTTTGAAATTGCCTGTGTCATGTTTAATTGATATTCGTGTTTTTTTTCAGTTTCCTCATTTTCTATATTTACTTGAGCAGGAGAGGACAGTATCCATGTAAGATTTTTTGCCAGGACTTTCGCATGGAAATCTTGATAAACAGACAATGAAGACTTGCCGGAAAAATTA
The DNA here is from genome assembly GCA_024225635.1 of Desulfobacteraceae bacterium. GTDB lineage: Bacteria > Desulfobacterota > Desulfobacteria > Desulfobacterales > Desulfobacteraceae > Desulforapulum. The sequence continues at coordinate 21,643 of JAAEMK010001353.1, forward strand.
CCGATTTCAATACGCTGTTTCATAAAAAGATAATCAACTTCCACCGGCCAGCGTTTATGATACAAATCCATAAATATTTCATGGGGGAACTTTTGTTCATTGGTTAAAGATGTAATAAGGACTTCAATTTCACCGGTGTCAAGCTCGACTCTTATAAGACGCAAACGTAAAGGACGGGTATCAAGCCCCATGTCATCACATTCTTTTTTTGATTGGTATGATGGTTGAAGATCAATTAAGATTTCCCGGGCCCCTGATTCAACAAAATTTTGAACGATTTTCCATTGGTTTGAGATTCTTGCACAAAAATGACCATCCTGAGACATAATGAGATTAAAAATCCAATAAGCAGGATAGCCACGATCCAATAAAAGCAAATCATTTGGAAGCAGATTGAACATATGGCTATGAAACAGGTCTCTTTCCCCGATGCGGTAAGGACTGATGATGGCTTCAATTGTGACTTTATTCAGAACATCAAACATTTGTGAGACACGTGCCATAACACAAGCAGGTCCTTTGTTGGGTTTTAATATGCCGAAGTGTTCTCTGATCTCCTTATATTTAAATAACTTCAGAGTACTCCCGTCTATTGCAAGAAGATTAAAACCGTTCCATGTTTTTGTGTTTTTAAAATGATCATAGAAAAAATCAAGGAGATGCTGATTGAATTCTATGAAAGCATCATATTTGAGTTTCTTTCGAGCCAAAGACAAAGCCATTTTCGTGACAAAAGTAATAGGAACATCCAACCGGAACAATGCTTTGAAAAAATGGTCCAGCTCGTCTTGATATGATCCTTTGATGAAATTAATAAAATACAGGAAAAGCGTTTGAAACGGAAGAATTCGTGTGCGTGTAAAGTCTTTTTCAGATTGTTTGTGTCTGTTGATAAATTGTGGCGAATGCAGGATTTCTTTAAGATATTCGATTAACTCGGCACAGGTTTTGGAAAGCAGGTTTCATGCCAAGCTTACTTTGTTTTTTGATTTTTGTTGGCATTCCATTCTCCTTTCATAAGAGGGGGTTAAAGTTGGTATACTTCAACAAGTATATCATAATTTTCTATATTTACAATAGCTTATCGCCACTTCGTTAACTTTATGACATTGGGTATAGCCTGGTTTAGGTACGAATTCACATTAGATCTTGCAATCGATAGTTTGCCCCTTGTGGCACAAGCGTTGATAGCTGTTGATGATGATTTTGATTTTTATGTGAACGGGAAGTTTCTCCTGGGTAATCATGACCACGGCGGGGCGGATGATATCTTTTTTGTGGATTTCTTATCGGATTTGCAAAATGGTGAGAATGTTCTTGCGATTCGGGGGATAGACGGGTGGTCTGATACAACCGGTATTGATAGAGATTACGAGCGAGTCCTGTTTGATGGGCATATCTCAACCGTCCCCGAACCGGCAACCCTTGCTTTGCTCGGTATCGGTTTTGTTGGCTTGGGTGTGATATTCCGACGTTATAAAAATCTTTAGCCCTGACCGGCGGGTATAAATCGTTTCTGTTTTTCCAAGATAACGTCATCCCCCTCATAAGGTAGGGACGGAGGACAGCCGGGTTGCCTGTAATGGCAGCCCGGTAAATCAAAATTGGTCCCCAAGGGTTTATCCTTTAACAATCCGCTGTTTTTCATATAACATGGGAGATGTTCTGTATCCTGGTTAACCTTGTCAAGGAGAGGTGGATATGTCCCATGACCACAACCATGACCATGAAACCCGTGATTATAATCGCGCCTTTGCCATTGGCGTCGGGCTTAATCTTATTTTCGTCGCCGTTGAAGCGGGGTATGGCGTTGCTTCTGGGTCCCTGGCCCTGATCGCGGACGCCTGGCACAATTTGAGCGATGTGCTGAGCCTGCTCCTTGCCTGGGGGGCGGGCTGGCTGGCTCAAAAGCCCCCGACCGAGAAAAGGACATATGGTTTTCGCAAGGTGACCATAATGGCCTCCCTTTCCAGCGCCATATTGCTGCTGGTGGCACTGGGGGGCATTACATGGGAAGCCATTGGCCGGTTCCTTGAGCCCGGACCGGTCGAGGGGATGACCGTGATCATTGTCGCTGCCATCGGCGTTGTGATCAACACCGTGACGGCGCTGCTTTTTGTCTCCGGCCGGAAGCACGACTTGAACATCAGGGGGGCCTTTCTCCATATGGCCGCCGATGCCGGTGTTTCATTCGGTGTGGTGGTGGCGGGGATGATCATCATGGCCACGGGCTGGCTGGTTATCGATCCGCTGATCAGTCTTTTTATCGTGGCTGTCATCCTTGGGGGCACCTGGTCCCTGCTCCGTGATTCCATGAACCTCGCCATTGATTCGGTTCCCGAAGGCATTGATATGGCGGGAATAAGGCAATACCTGACCGGCCTTGAAAATGTTTTTCAGATACATGATCTCCATGTCTGGCCCATGAGTACCACCCAGGTGGCCCTGTCTGTACATTTGATCATGGGGGAGGATTTCCAGGACAAGGATTTCCTGTCAAACCTCCAGCAGCAGCTGCATGATCGTTTCGGCATAGAACATTCCACCATACAGGTTGAAAGGGAAGGGGATGCCCCCTGCATGTTAGACAGGAACAGGGGCATGTGATTTGAAGCTTGACAGTTAGAGCTTTTTTCCGATAAAGACCCAGCCAGCAGGTTTGCCTGCGGTGCGGGAAAATAATTGAAACCGATGTTTTTATGGGCGGGAGGGACAGCCCCCGTGCCCGGCGGGAAAGTTTACATGGGAATGCAACCTGAAAGCCTGGATATTGAAAAGATCCAGGCTGAAAACAGAAGGCTGAAGCAGGCGTTAAGCCGGGAGAAGGATAAGAACCGCTCCCTTCAATTGAAGCTGCAACATCGCCAGGCCATGCTGGAAACAACTGCTGAAGGTGCGTTCATCATGACAGAGACCTTTGTGGATTGTAATTCACAGGCCTGTAAAATATGGAAAACCCAGAAAAACGAGATTATAGGGAAATCTCCTGCCGATTTTGCCCCCCTTTACCAGCCCAATGGTGAAAAATCCCATGACATGGCCAAAAGAAAAGTCCGGTCCGCCCTTTCCGGAAACCCCCAGCGCTTTTTCTGGAAGGATAAATTGGCTGACGGTTCCATCATTGATACGGAAGTCTTTTTAAAACAGGTCATCATAAATGGGAAAAAGCATGTTTCAGCATCCATCCGGGATGTGACCCAGTCAAAATCAAAAGAAAAAAACTCCATTGAGCTGATTAAAAAAATGGCTTTGATCCTGGGCAAGCGGAAAAAAGCCCTTGCCCGGTCCACCATGGCGCTCAAGGAGGAGCAGGAGAACATCCGCATGGTGGAAAGGGAACTGGAACTTGCGGATACGGAACTCCAGCATGCCTTTGAAACAGCGGACAACGGGCTGGTGCTTTTTGACAACCATCGGAACGTCCTGAAGGTAAATTCAGCTTTTTCCAGGCTGACAGGCGTGATGCTCGATAAACGGGGATCTCAAAAATGTTATGATCTGTTTCCCTGCAAAGGGTGTGAAAAAGGATTGAAATGCAGGGCCGAGGAGCTGTTGCTCAAGAGTGACAGGGCTGAATTTGAAACCCGGTGCATCAATCACAAGGGGGAGATCATTCCCTATATCGTATTCGCAAGGTCACTCCGGGATTATTCCGGACAACGGGTGGGTACGCTCCAGAGTTTCAAGGACCTTGGTTCCTATAAGAGCGGGGTTGATCAGCTCAAGGCCTCCGAAGAGATGCACCGGGTCATTTTATCAACGATTTCAGATGCCGTATTCATCGTCAATGATGAGGGGAATTTCTTTTTCATCAGTCCAAGTGTGAAAAATATTTTCGGATTCACCCAGGAAGAGGTCTGGTGGATGGATAATATTGAGACGCTTTTGGGAAAACGGTTTTTTTCGTTGGAGGAGCTGGATGAAAAACGGAAGATAACCAGCAGTGAAATTACCGTCTTGGATAAGTCCGGTAAAGAACATCATATCGTTGCCTCGGTGAAAAGAGCAAACATTGGCGGTGGAACCATCCTGATCTCCTGCCATGATATCACGGAGGAGAAGATACGCAGCAGGCAGCTGGAGCAGGCGGGAAAAATGGTGACCCTTGGCATCCTGGTTGCCGGCATGGGTCATGAAATCAATAATCCCAATCAATATATCGGTTTAAACGCCCCCCTTCTCAGCCGGGTGTGGAACGATGCCGCCCAAATACTGGACAATGAGTATGAAGCCCATGGCGAATTCTATCTTGGGGGACTGAAGTACTCCATGGCCAGGGAAAAGATTCCCGGATTGTTTGGCGGGATTATCACGGGTTCCCGGCGGATAAAGGCCATTGTTTCCGACCTGAAAAACTACTCCCGCCAGGATGTGTCCGGCCAGGATAACATTGTTTATCTCAATTCCGTGGTCAAGCATTCCCTGACCCTTGTGAACAATCAGATAAAAAACAGCACCCATGATCTCAGAGTGGATTATGCAAAAGGAAAACCCAGGTTTAAAGGCAATTTCCAGCAGATCGAACAGGTGATCATCAATCTTGTTCAAAATGCGTGTGAGGCATTGACGGAAAAAAGCCAATCCTTGAGGATTACCACCGGCATGGATGAGATCACCGGAACTGTATCGCTGGAGGTTAAGGACCAGGGCGAAGGGATAAGCCCGGGGGATCTGGATCATGTTACAGACCCGTTCTTCACCACCAAACGATGCTGTGGGGGAACAGGCCTGGGGCTTTCCATCAGTGAGAAAATAATCAAGGAGCACGGGGGCGGGGTGAGATTCATCTCCGCGTCGGGCAAGGGAACAACCGTGAGGGTGCTATTCCCGCCGTTGCCCTGACTGTAATGCATGTGGAAATAATGCGGAAAATAATAATCAGTAAAAAGGAAAACCGGAAGCCGGCATATGGAATCATTTTTAAATCCTGAGGGATTGGTATTATTGGTGGATGATGAAGAAACCGCGCTGGACAGCATGGAGATGGTTCTCATGGCCAACGGCATTGGTCCTGTCTTAAGATGCGGGGACAGCCGGAAGGTGCTTTCCATTCTCAGTTCCGGTACGGTAAATGTGGTGTTGCTGGATCTCATCATGCCCCATTTTTCAGGAGAAGAGATCCTGGAACAGGTCACGGCGGAATTTCCCCATATCCAGGTGATCGTGGTCTCCGGAATGGACAGTGTGGAAACCGCCGTAAAATGCATTAAAAAAGGGGCGTTGGAATACCTGGTAAAGCCGGTTGATGAATACAACCTGGTTACAACGGTGAAGCATGCCCTTGAGATCCATGAGTTGAAGATGGGGCTGGCATCGCTGCAATCCGGATTTTTTTCAAAAAAGGAGTTTGCCGATCCATCCGTCTTTTCCGCCATTATCACCAAAGATCCGGCCATGTTTCGTATCTTTGATTATATCGAAGCCATTGCAGGCTCCCGCCACCCGGTAACCATCACCGGGGAATCGGGAACTGGTAAGGAGTTGGTGGCAAGGGCCCTGCATACCGCAGGCTGCAAGGACAAACCCTTTTGCTCGGTAAATATCGCGGGCCTCGATGATACCATGTTCAGCGACACCCTGTTCGGCCACGTGAAAGGCGCTTTTACCGATGCGGGAAAAGAGAGGCAGGGTTTTGTGGAAAAAGCGGGCAGGGGAGTGCTGTTTCTGGATGAGATCGGGGACCTGAATCCCGGTTCCCAGATAAAACTGCTGCGCCTGCTACAGGAGAGAGAATATTACCCTTTGGGCTCTGACAGGGTGCGGCCCCTTGAGGCAAGGATTATTGCGGCCACCAACTATGATCTCACTGAACGCATGAAGTCGGGGCTTTTCAGAAAAGATCTTTATTACAGGCTGTTTACCCATCATATTCACCTGCCACCCCTGCGGGAACGCAAACAGGATATTCCCCATCTGCTGGCCCATTTTGTCGGCAAGACAGCAGCCGATCTCAACAGGGATATCCCTGAATTTGAAGAGGGCCTTATTCCCGCACTTCAATCCTATGATTTTCCCGGCAATATCAGGGAACTCGAGGCCATGGTCTTTGATGCCATGACCACCCATGACCGGGAAAAACAGTTTCTCTCTTTAAACGCCTTTGAAAATCGTATGGACAAGACCCGCACCCTGGATGAAAAAGGGGGTGATCCATCCGGCAATGAAATCATTTTTCCCGGGATACTGCCCGATCTTCAGACCATGACCGCCTCCCTCATACGGGAAGCCATGGTAAGATCCAATGATAATCAGACCAAGGCAAGCCGCATGCTGGGCATTTCCCAGCCCGCCCTGAGCAAACGGTTAAAGAAGATGAAAAAAGAGGTATGACATAACCAAGGGAATAGGGTATGCCTTTGGTTATAGTGACTGTATTATCAATGTGTTAGCGTTGAAGTCGGCTTGCCCTCCCTTGCGGGTATTTGAAAAGTTATAAAATGACCGGCGGAAAGGCAGCCGCTCAATCCCCCGTCTTTTTCTTGAAAAGTAAAAAACCACTATTGTTCCAACGGGTTGTAAATTAGAATGACTCATTGGCACATATCCTTCATATGTATCGCTCCTGAATACCTTTTGATGATTGAACCATGATGGATCGCCTCAAATAAGGAGTGATAAATGAGTCAGGAAAAAAAATATTCAGATTCGAAACGATTGTCAAGGAGAGACTTTTTCAAGCGGGCCGGGAAAAAAACCGGGGGCGTGGTTGCCGGTTTTGCCTTGTTCCAGGGATTTATCTCCCCGGCCCGTGCCTACCGGTGTGATGATGACCGTTGCGAACTTCCAAAAGTAAAATATGAGTTGCGGTTTGATCCCGAATTGTGTGCCGGATGCGGATGCTGCGAAGTTGCCTGTGCCCAGTTCCATGAAGGGGATGCCGGGGCCACCAACAGAAACCACTTCACTGCAAAACCGTTGATTAAAAGCATGGGGGTCTCTCCCATCTCAGCCAATGCGCCGGGCTGGCCCCAGCCCCTTGCCATGGCGACCTTTGCCGATTTCAGCACCAATGAGTTCTGCCGCCAGTGCGATTCTCCCGAGTGCCTGGATGCCTGCCCCGAGAATGCCATATCCGTAGATCCCAAAACAGGGGCACGGGTGGTGGATGAAGAGAAATGCGCGGGTTGCGGCGAATGTGCGGAAGCCTGTCAGTTTGATATGATCCATGTCAATCCCGAGACGGAAACAGCGTATAAATGCGATCTTTGCGGCGGTGATCCCCAGTGTGTTGCCTGGTGCCCCACGGCGGCCATAACATTCCATAAATTATAGTTGTAAGGAGGATGATGAAATGACAAATCAAGTATATGGCAACATGGGAAAAATCCTCAGGATCGACCTTACAACCGGAAAAATCAAAACGGAAGAGGCCACCCCCTATTACAAAGAGTGGCTGGGGGGCAGGTGCCTGAGCCATCACCTTCTTTTCAAGGAGGTGGATGTGGCCAAAACCGATCCCCTCTCACCACAGAACATGATATTGATCAGCACCGGGCTTCTGGGCGGCACCACCTTCCCAAGCTCCGGCAGGACCCATGCCACGTTTCTTTCTCCCCATAACACCAGCGGATGGGGGGACAGCAACTGCGGCGGCCATTTCGGGCCTTCCATGAAACGATGCGGGTATGACATGCTCATTGTCACGGGAAAGTCGCCCAAGCCGGTCGCCATCCACATGGAGAATGATTCGGTCAAGCTTGTTTCCGCACAGGATCTCTGGGGAAAGGGGTGCAACGATACCCAGGCGGAACTGCTGAACACCTGCGGGGAAGAGGCAAAGATCCTCTGCATAGGCCAGGCCGGTGAGAATTTGATTTCATTCGCCAATGTTCGTACCGAGCAGACAAACTCCATGGGGCGCTGCGGCCTGGGCGCCGTATTCGGCTCCAAAAACCTCAAAGCCATTGTCGCCAAGGGAACCAAGCCGGTAAAGGTGTTCAAGCCGAAAGAGTTCTACAACCTCTGCCTTGAACTTCGCAACGCCATCATGGATCCCGATTATGGTAAGGTGCACAGCCTCACGTACAAGGTGATGTCCACCCGGGGAGTTCCCGGGGTTACCAACCTCATCGCCCAGACCGGCATGACGCCCATCCGCAACTGGCAGCGGTGCGGCATTGATCCCAAATTTGACAAGCTTGTGACCTATTGGTTTGAGAAATGGGGCACCCGCAGGGAGTCCTGCTTTGGCTGTCCCGTCCACTGCCATGCGTCCTACGCCGTTACCCAGGGCAAATATCCCACCCGGGGCGGCGGTCCTGAGTATGAAACCACCACCGCATTCGGTCATAAATGTGATGTGACGGATGAAAAGGTGGTTCTCAAGCTCAACACCATGTGTAATGACTACGGCCTTGATACCGTGGAGACAGGCGCTCTTTTCTCAACCTTGATGGAACTCAGGGAAAAAAATATCATTGATGAAAAATTCACCGATGGTGTGGACCTGGTGTTTGGAAACGGCGACGCCATGGTGGACCTTATGCCGAAGATGGTGTTTAAAAAAGGATGCGGCCGGAAACTTGCGCTGGGGCCCTACCGGCTTGCCCTGACCCTTGACGAAAAAGCCATGGAATCCGTATACCACCAGAAGGGAATGTGCGCCACCGGGGTTGAAACCCGGTCAACCATCGGCTCCATGCTCCAGTTTGCCGTTTCGCCCAGGGGGTCCCACCATTTGAACGGTCTGCCCACGGCCGAATGGGTCAATGTGCCCGCTATCAGTATACATGTTACAGGTTACAAGGAAGCAGGTGATATCAGGTCCTACCATCCCGAGGGAAAGGCCAAACTGGTTCAGTATTACGAAAATCTGTTTTTCCTGAGCGATTCCCTGGGGCTTTGTAAATTTAATTTCGGGCACCTGGGCTATTTTCACGACAAGCCGGAGAACCTTGAATATATGTACGATATGATCCTCAAGGGGATCTATTACGCTTCCGGCATCAAGTATACCAAGGAAGAGTTGTTTGACATCTTTGAAAAATCCAACCAGATCGAGCGGGCAACCATTGCCATGCGCGGAATCAGAAGAAAGGATGATCAGCCCAATCATAAATGCCTGGCTGAAAGCTGTCCCGGGGAACATCCTGTTGGGCCGGTACCCCTGCCTCCCATTGACAGCAAAAAATATAACAAAATCCTGGATGCCTATTACAAGGTCAGGGGCTGGGAAAAGGAGACGGGCATTCCCAAGCAGGACCATCTGAGGAAACTGGGGCTTGGGGATGTTGCGGACAAGATGAAAAAAGCGATCGCCTGAACCTGACGGGATACCGGGTTACGATATAATAAGAAAAGGAAAAGGAAGAAGAATGAGACGTCTTTTTAATCAGATGCTGATTGCCGGAGTGATGCTGGCGTTGTCCGCCACAACGCTTTATGCCAATGCAAATAACCATTACGGCAATGGTGTCGAGGGCATCAAGGGAGCAACTGTTGCGCCACCGGGCTTTTATTACCGGATGTACAATTTTTATTACACGGCCGATGAAATCATGGATAAAAGCGGGGATGAACTGGCCGTTGATTTTGATGTGAATGTTGCTGTCATGGCCAACCGGTTTATCTGGGTGACGGACAAAAAGTTTCTTGGCGCTGATTTTTTCATGGATGTGGTCATCCCGGTTGTCAACACCGACATTGAAATCGGCGCCCTGGGGGTGAATGAGGATTCGTTCGGTCTCGGGGATATCAATATCGAGCCCTTTGGCCTGGCCTGGCATGGCGCCCGTTATGATGCCGCCGCCGCGTTTTCCGTCTATCTGCCCACCGGAGAGTTTGATCTGGATGACCCGTCTTCGCCCGGTAAGGGGTATACCACCTTTATGGCGACGCTGGGGGGAACGCTTTATCTGGATGACCGGCGGACCTGGTCGGCATCAATCCTTGGAAGATATGAGATCCATACGGAAAAAGACGATACTGATCTGACACCCGGGGATGATTTCCATCTTGAATGGGGCATTGGCAAATCCTTTGCCAAAGTATGGGAAGCCGGATTGGCGGGCTATTGCCAGTGGCAGGTAACCGATGATTCAGGATCTGACGCCGTGAATAAAAGCACCCATGATCAGGTCTTTGCCATTGGTCCCGAAGCCGGTGTGTTTCTCCCCCGGTTTAAGGCCGCTCTTAATCTTAGGGCCCTGTGGGAGTTTGATGCTGAAGACCGGTCTGAAGGAAATGCCGTTGTCCTTACCCTGACAAAGATATTCTAACCGCTTTTCAGGGGTGTCTTTAATTCGTGAACTTTCGGCCTTGCTTATCTGATAAGTCAAGGCCGAAAGTTGGGTTGTCTGATAATCAAAGCCTGTTTAAGTCAATTCTTTTTACCTCTTATCTGCTGATTGTGACTGTTTTGGGGGAAACTTTTCAAGGGTGGAGACCAGTTTAAGATCTGCCGTTCTTACTATCTCTTTCAATATATGGGTTAACAGGCGATGATGAAACGGATAGAGCAGATACCAGTAGACAATCCCGAGCAGCCCCCTGGGAAAAAAGCTGTACAGGATAGACAATTGGCATTGGTTGTTGCCGGGCCGGGTGATCTCTATTTCCAGCAAGCCCCTGCCGGGCATCTGTGTTTCATCCGCCAGCCATAGTCCGGACGGCGGCTCATTTTTTATAATTCGCCAGAAATCAGGGTCCTTTTCTTTTTTTCGCTTCAGGCCTGCTCCGCCGGTAACCATATCCCAAACCCTTCGGATTCGTCTGAGTCGGACATGGTGACCGTTCTTTTGGTTCAGCCTGCCAAAGGCCGTCGCAAGGTCGGGGGGCCTGCCTTTGGCTTGGGCCCGGAAGCCGCATTTCAGAATGGTGCCGCCGGAATAGTCCGAATCCCCGCAATGGGGGGATTCAGGGTATGTAAGGGTGCCGGTGGCTGTCCTGCAGGGATCGATCCCTTGTTCACGGATAGGGGCAAGGGCCCTTTGGATGGCCTGGGAGCAATTGATCAATTGCTGGGGAATTATCCGGGTAATTGAATTTTCCGTACAAAGGGTGGGCAGGCTCAACCCTTCGGCCAAAGGCTTTGCAATGGCTGCCGGCACCGGTGTAACCTGGTTGATCCACAATGCGGACATCCTGGGAGTCAATACGAGTAACGGTATCAGCCGGGGCCTGGGCAGACCGGCTGTGGCTGCGAATAGTTGAAACAGATCCCGGTAGGTGATGATGTCCGGACCGCCGATATCAAAGGTCTTTTCCCGGGTTTCCGGATGCTCCAGGCATCCCTTGAGGTAGCCCAGCACATTGGTGATAGCTATGGGCTGGGTTTGCATGCTTATCCACTTGGGGGTTATCATCAACGGAAGCCGTTCCACCAGGTATCGTAATATCTCAAAACTGGCGCTGCCCGACCCAAGGATCATGGCCGCCCTGAGCACGGTGACCGGCACGCTGCCCTGTTTCAGAATTTCGCCGACTTCATTTCGCGAGACAAGGTGTTTGCTGATGTTTTTGTGGCCCATATCGCCAAGTCCCCCAAGGTAGATGATATGATCCGCCTTTTCTACTGCCGCCGCCCGGGCCATGTTTCTCGCACCGGTCCGGTCTGCATGCCTGTATCTTTCTTTCCGGGAGATCATGGAATGAACCAGGTAGTAGATGGTTCCGCACCCCCGTACCGCCTCTTTTAAGGATGCCACATCCATGATGTCGCCCCGGACCGGTTCCAGCCGGGGATGACCGGCCCAGGGCCGGGCGGCCATTTTTTCAAGGGACCGCCCCATGGTGCGTACCCGGTACCCTGAATCCAGGAGCAGGGGAATGAGCCGTCCGGCCACATATCCGGTAGCCCCGGTCACAAGCACGGGTTTTTCTGTTTTCTGAATGTTTTTACTACCGGCCATACTCATCATGGGGCCACCATTTGAGGAAAACTCAAAAAGTGATATTATGGGACAGTTCCAACGGTATTGTCAGACAATGTATCAAGGAAAAGATTAATTGCCTTTAATAGTATAGAACTACCCCATGGAGATGAAATTGTCAAAAAAATTAAAGCCATCGGAGTTGAAAGGGGTCGGTTTTATTGAAAGGCAGATGATGGTTTGTGTCGTAAATGCAGGATTTGAGTTCCCAAAAGAAGTCTGATTTTATATCAGCGCCCAAGAGAGTATCCTTCACTTGCGTCCACCATCGCGAACCTGTTTGACAAACCCCGGGTGCGGCGCTATAGTTTAGGTTAACACGGTGGAGCCAGTCCTGTAGTTTGATTGAACCGTTTTTTCCTTCCCCTGCTTATGCCGCATTTCCCTTTGCAGCCATGGACCGATTTTACGATAAATTCAGCCTGATTCATCCCGGAATTGCCGCAACTACTCCTCTGTTACCGATGCAGCCTGGTTTCCGGAGGCAACCAATTAATGAAACCCGAGGAGGAGTAAATGAAAACACGCTACTTAAGTATTATCATGATGGTCCTGCTGTTTTCCGTTCAGGTGTTTGCCCAGGATCGGCAGGTGAAACTTCTGACCCTGGAGTGGGAGCCCTATGTGGGGGCAAACCTGCCAAAGCAAGGCTTTGCCGCCGAGATCGTTTCTTTGGCATTTAAAAAGGCGGGATACAAGGTGACCATTGAGTTCCGCCCCTGGGACACGGCCCTTGAGGTGGTCAAACAGGGCGGGGCGGACGGGGTCTTCCCGGCCTACCATGAAGCGGGCAGGGAGGCTTACTATCTCTTTTCCAACCCCTTTTTCAAGAGTCCTTTGGGGTTGTGCAAGATCAAGGATTATGCCCAGCCATCCCCAAGCGGCGGTTTCCTGTACAAGCGGGGGGCCAATATCCGGTATGATGTGGACCCGAGGATCGACCAGGCCCTGGCCCTGGAGAAGCTTCGGTCCTACCGGTTCGGCGTGGTGCGGGGCTATGCCAACACCCCCGAGTTTGACCGTGCCGATTTTTTGACCAAGATTATTGCTGAAACCGATGCCGATAACATTGGCAACCTGCTCCAGAATGAGGTGGAGCTTGCGGTGATCGACCGGTATGTGGCCCAGAACATCCTGGTGAAGAAGTTTCCCTGGCGGTTCAACGAGGTCGAGTTCATGGAGCCGCCCCTGGCCCTCAGGAATTTGTATATTGCCATGTCAAAGAAAACAGACAACCCGGAAAAGAAGCTCCGCGACTTCAATGCCGGCCTTGAAATCCTCAGGGCAGACGGAATCCTGGACAGTATCATGGCACGGTACGGGTTGAAAAAATATCCATAGTCGTCAAATTTGGGGTTGAAATTTTCAAGGCAAGGGTGTATCTAAGCTTCGAACAAAACTCGGATGAACATAGCAGGAGAGATCTTTCCCATGGATTGCAACCGTGGGAAAGGCACCGAAGAAGTAAATCTTTCAGGTAAAAGGACTGTTATCGGACGAGCCTCTGGAGAGTCTCATTATGAGCGCCGAAGGAGCAAACCGGCATGTTGCCGGCGAAACTCTCAGGTACAAGGGACAGAGTGGAACAGATATGTACGGGCATTACCCTATAGTAATTTTACCCAAGTATCACTGCTAATTTTTTAGTACGATCCATCCCCTCGTTTAACTCGTTTTTCTCTTTCAGACCACGACCTATCCAGTTTTAATTTTTAAATTATTTTTTTTTAAAGAGGAGAACAGATTGGAAAATTTTGCGCTATTTTTGGAACAGGTTGATTCGTTTGTATGGGGACCGCCCCTATTGATCCTTCTGGTGGGGACCGGGCTCTATCTGACCCTGGGCCTTGGTCTCATCCAGGTGACCCGGCTTCCCCTGGCATTGAAGTATGTTTTCTCAAAACAGGACGATGCAGGCCACCAGGGCGATGTGTCAAGCTTTGCCGCCCTGTGCACTGCCTTGAGCGCCACCATCGGTACCGGCAATATTGTCGGGGTTGCAACGGCTGTCAAGGCGGGCGGACCCGGCGCCATCTTCTGGATGTGGGTCGCGGCCTTCTTCGGCATGGCCACCAAGTATGCCGAGGGCCTTCTGGCCGTGAAGTACAGGGTGGTTGACGCCAACGGACAGATGTCCGGCGGTCCCATGTATTACATCGAACGGGGGCTCAACAACCGCTTCCTTGCCAAGATGTTTGCCCTGTTCGGCATCGGGGTGGCCTTTTTCGGCATCGGCACCTTTGCCCAGGTTAACGCCATCAAGGATGCAGCCCACCTGACATTTCACATTCCCGTGCCCGTCATTGCAGCGGTGCTCACCATCCTGGTCACCATGGTGACCCTGGGGGGCATCCAGAGCATCGCCCGGGTCGCCTCAAGGATCGTGCCCTTTATGGCAGCGTTCTTTATCCTTGCTTCGACCGCCATCATGCTGCTCAACCTCGGGAAGATCCCGGGGGCTGTCTCATTGATCATTGAGAGCGCATTCAACCCAAGGGCCGCCTTTGGCGGTGCCGCCGGAATCTCCGTGATCATGGTGATGAGAAGCGGTATCGCAAGGGGTGTTTTTTCCAACGAGTCGGGCCTTGGAAGCGCCCCCATTGCCGCTGCGGCCGCCAAAACGGATTCATGCGTCCGCCAGGGCCTCATCGCCATGACCGGAACCTTTTTTGATTCCATCATTATCTGCACCCTGACCGGAATCGTGCTGGTGCTCACGGGCACCTGGAACAATCCCTCCCTTGCTGGCGCCGCCATGACCAACGCTGCGTTCAATGCGGGACTCCACACCGGGCTCGGCCAGTATCTCGTAACCACGGGCCTTATCTTCTTTGCCTTTACCACCATCCTCGGGTGGAACTACTATGGTGAGCGCTGCACCGAGTACCTCTTCGGTGTCAAGGCGATCAAACCCTATAAGGTGATTTACATCCTGCTTGTGGCGTCGGGTTCCTTCCTGCAGCTGAGCCTGATCTGGACCCTTGCCGACATCGTCAACGGGCTCATGGCCATTCCCAACCTCATCGGTCTTCTGGGCCTGAGTAAGGTGGTCTTTTCCGAGACTCGGAGCTATTTCAGCAAGCTGCCCGGAAAGAAAGAGGTGGCGTAGATAGAGTAAGTACTAAAGGGGCTGGCTCTTTGTCGGGGGTTGTTGTTCGATCTCGGAAAGGAGCCAGCTCTTGAAAGCGACAGTTCCTGCCGGAGGGATATGTTCACGATTATTGTAAATACCCTTGTGCCGCTCTTTGCGACCATGGGGCTTGGTTTTGCCGCGGGCAAAAGGGCGCTGCTTCCCCAAAACACCGCAACGGTTCTCAACACGTTTGTATTCAGGTTTACGCTTCCCTGTCTTATTTTTGGGGCCTTGGCCGGTTCTCCGGCCCGGGAGATATTGCAATGGAATTTCATGGCAGGGTTCACCTTTGCCATGCTCGGCGCTTATCTCATCATGTTTATCGTCTCCTGTTTTTCATTCAGGAGCCATTTCACCGAGGCCGGGCTTCGCTCGGCATCCGCCAGTTTTCCCAATACCGCCTATCTCGGGTTTCCCATCCTGCTGTCGATCTTTGACGGCAATCCCCATGCGGTCATCGCCGTCACCCTGGCAAGTCTGCTGCCCACGGTCGTCCTCGTCCTGGCCATCGGCAAACTGGAGTTTCACAGGGCGGAAAAAGGGAAACATCCGCTTTGTACCTTTATGACGGTTTTTTTCTCCCTGATGAAGACACCCGTCATCGGTGCCTCACTGGGGGGCTTTCTTTTTTCGGTCCTTGGATTGGGGCTGCCCAAAGCGCTTGGGATCTTTTGCCACGACTTTGGCATGGCTTCCGTGCCCTGCGCCCTCTTTGCCATGGGAATGGTGATTGGCCGGAGCGGGTTATCCATTTCTCCCGCGGATCTATTCTCTGTGAATCTTGTCAAGATGGTTGTCCAGCCCATCCTGGCGGCGCTCTTTCTTCTGGCCTTCCATGTCTCCGGGGACTGGCTGATCATGGGCGTTCTTCTTTCCGGCCTTCCAACCGCCATGGTGGCCTACATGGTCGCAAAGGATTATGGGATTTACGAGGCCGGAAGTTCCGCCGCCATCCTCGTTTCCACCCTGTTGTGCATCTTGACGATTCCTGCCACCCTGGCCCTTGCCGCCTGGTTCGGAGTGGGCGGGATGTGAAGTTTTTCAAGTTGAAATGACGACAAAATGAGGAGGTCATGGACCTCCCTATTTGGGGGCGGGTGTGGTGTGAAGCTTTTCCAGGGCCAGCTCCAGGGGGCAGGTATCCTTATCGATCTGTTCCCCCGACCGGTACCGGTCCAACAGGCGCTGGGATTCCCGGGCCAGCTGCTGCCGGACCTTTCGCCGTCTTCCCTTGATCCTGGGGATCGTCATGGTGTCGTAGGCGGTGGTGTGGTGGCGCATCCAGGCAATGACGGCGGCCCTGGCACGGTCTTCCACGGGGATACGTTCGGTCCTTGCCACGGTGTTGCTGCCGACCGGAACCGCATGGTCGGTGACGGCCCTTGCAAGCCGTTGGGCAAGGGGCGAGAACGTCGGATGGAAATTGAGCTCCTTCAGTATGGTGTCGTAAAAATCGATTGCATAGACCGCCTGCTTTTTTTCCCGTCTTAACCGGCCCTGTTTCAGCCGACGCTGGTGGGAGGGATCGGCCCTTCGCGTTTTTACATATTCCGTTGCCGCTTTGATCCTTTCTTTCGGGGCCCACACTCCCTGGGAAAAGGTTCGCCGTCCCCGTTTTACCTGGACCTGCCAGTGGACGCCCGTTTGTTTGACCCGCCTTGTCAGGGCCGCATCCCCCGGGGGCAACAGCTCCCATTCCGCCGGCGCCGTCAAGGTGGTTCCCTCCCGGGTGGTGACCGTCCGGCTGGTCTTTCCGGGCATTACGGTACGGGTGGTTTCTGGCATTGGTTTCCTCCATTTCGGTTGAATTTGAAAAAACGGACTATACAGGGAATCTCCATCATTTTCCACGATTTTTTATAAGTGGCGGAAAAGGTGAATCTTTCCTTGTTCCCGTGCTTTACACCCGGTCCGGATCTTGCTATTATTTGGAAAGGTTTTTTAGCAACCCCCCAAATTTCCCCGATTGCTGTCGATAATTTGTTGATGAAGGGTAAATATGGCATTCGGCGACACGGTTCCACAGCTATCTTTTCTTTTTCGGGTTCATTTTGCCTTGAGTTCAAAAGCGTTTCCCTTTTTGGGCGGTCAAAGGACAACCACCAGACAACACCCCATTGGATAGAGATCCATGGGGAAGAAACGGAGGTCCCCTATGGCAAAAGAAGTTATAAAACTATCCCCAAAACGAAAAAGCTCCTTCAAGGACATGGTCATGGACCTGCTCCCGGACGGAGGCAATCTCAACTCCTGCCTCACCTGCGGCGCCTGCTCCTCGGGTTGCCCGGCAACGGGGTTTGACGGCATGGATCCGAGGAAGTTCCTGAGAATGGCGGCCCTTGGCATGGATGACGCGATCAAGGAGAGCAACTGGCCCTGGTACTGCACCATGTGCATGCGGTGTGTCCATGTCTGCCCCATGGAGATCAACATTCCCCAGCTTGTCTTTAACGCAAGAAAGCTCACTCCCAGGGATCAGATGCCAAAGGGGATACTCGGCTCCTGCGACATGGCCCTTTCAAAGCCGACCAATTCGGCCATGGGATGCTCCCAGGAGGATTTCGAGTTCGTGGTGGAGGATATCCTGGAGGAGATCAAGGAGGAATACCCCATATGGGAGGAGCGGAACCTGGTTGCGCCCATTGACAAGAAGGGGGCCGAGTTTTTCATCAATCAGAATTCCAGGGAACCCATGATCGAGCCGGAGGAGATGGGGCCGTTGTGGAAGATCCTGAACCTTGCCGGGGTGGACTGGACCTACGGCAGCGTGGGGTGGGCCGCTGAAAACTACTGCATGTTCATGGCCGATGACGACGGATGGAAGGAGCTTACCCAAAGGAGCGCCGACAAGTGCGAAGAACTGGGGTGCAAGACCTTCCTCAATACCGAGTGAGGGCACATCACCTTTGCAGTCCTGTCAGGACTGAAAAAATTCAACATCCCCCACAATTTCAAGGTCGAGACCATGTACCACCTGTATGCGCGATGGATACGGGAGGGGAGGCTCAAACCCGATTCCAGCTGGAACAACGATCTCAAGATCAAGTTCACGGTCCAGGATCCCTGCCAGATCGTGAGAAAAACCTTTGGGGACCCTGCGGCCGAAGACATGCGCCTGGTGGTCAAGGCCTGCGTGGGAGAGGAAAACTTCATAGACATGGTTCCCAACCGCTCCAACAACTTCTGCTGCGGCGGCGGGGGCGGGTTCCTCCAGTCTGGGTTCAAGGATCAGCGGTTGCTGTACGGCAAGACCAAGGATCAGCAGATCCAGGCCACAAAGGCCCACTACTGCGTCACGGGCTGCCACAATTGCCATGCCCAGATCCATGAGCTTGGGGAACATTTTGGCGGCGGATACCATGCTGTCCATGCATGGACGATCCTGGGGCTTGCCCTGGGAATCCTGGGGGAGAGTGAACGGGTTCACCTGGGCGAGGATCTTCAGGAGGTCAACCTGCCGGAAGGTAGCGAATAAAGCAAATAAGGGGCTTATGATCCGGTGCGCATGAAGGCAAGGTCCTTTTTGCTCCGCTGGATCATAAGCTCTTCCACCTGTTCCCGGTCAAGGTCCATCACGATCTCGTAGGCGCTGTACTTGTCCTTGCAGAAGTATATGTCAAAGGGGGCCTGGTGCTCAGCCTCCCTGTAGATCCGGATGCCGGGGACGGTGTTTTTCTCAACAAAGTCGATTTCCCGGTTGATCAGCAACGGCTCGATATCATGCTTGTTCTGCCAGGGAATACAGGCACCCTCCATGCCAAGGCCCGGGTCCATGACGGACCTGACCTTTTCCGCCACCCCGCCCACGGAAAGAATGATATCCCCGGTCAGGGAGCCGGTGATGGCGAACTTCTGGTTCACCGGGTGTTTGATGTAGTCCGACACCAGGGCGATGTCCATGGCCACCGAGGCGCTGTCCCCTTCAACCCCGTCATGGGCCTGGATATATTCCACATGCATCTCAAAGCCCAGGTTGGGGGCATTGATCTTTTTCAGCACTTTTTTGATGGAGGCCCTGACATTCTGGGCCGCGGCCTTGGCAATCTCACCGGTTCGTCCCGAGGTCAGGACCGAGTCCTTGTTGCCGATGTTGATCTGGCCGTGGATGGGCAGGGGCTGGCCGTACATCCGTCCGCTCGCCTTTGAAGAGATCACGGCAAGTCCGATGGCATAGCCGATGGAGTCGGTCATGGTGTCGATGTACTTTTTCAGGCTTTTCTTGTGGTCGGTGATCTCCCTTGAGATCTCTCCCTCGATGCCCTGGTGCTCCTCAAGGGCAGCCACCACGTGCCGGGGTTCGACCAGGGGGGAGTTCTCCAGGATGGCGCTGAATTCGGCCGCCTTGATGATGCCGTTGATGGGGCGGAGGATGCAGCTCAACTTGCCGTCATAGCCCCTGCATCGGAGTTCCTTGACGATTTCAAGGACCGCCTTTTTTGAAAACTCCCTTTCCTTGAGCTTGAAATCTTTCGAAAGAGGGCGTCCCATGATGATCTCGCTCCGTTTCCGGATGCCCGCATAGCCCTCCCGTTCCAGGACATCGCCCCAGGAGAGGTCAAACTCTTTTGCAAGTTGCCGGATCTCCTGCTTGACGTATTGGGCGACCTGGCGGATGGTACCGGCGTCTTCGGCCACGGCGCTCTCCATCTGGATGATCTCCCCCTTGTCCTCGATCCTGCTCAGGAATGCCCCCTCTCCCTCCTGCTGGAGATAGGCCAGGGTGTCGTGGTTGCAGCAGGCAAGGATGATGTTCTCGGCCTTGATGGGATCTTCGGATCTGTCCGCTGAGCCGCTGCCCGAATTCCTTCCCCCCTCCAGGATATAGAAGCGGTTCTGCATGATCTCCAGCATGTCCGACATATACCCTGCGCGAATCAGTGTCTTGAGCTCATCGATATGGATGATGGGGGCCTTGGCATGGGCGCCGAGATAGGCCCGCTGGTGGGGCGGGGTCTGGAGGTTTGCCGACTGGTAGGGGTCGTGGCGGAAGCCTCCCTTCATGTTCCTGGAGTCCGGTTCCGAGATCCTGGCCATCAGGTTCCCCTCCTTTCTGGGGTCGTAAAGCACCTCGGGAACCTGGTCCGAGATCTGTTTGAGTTTCACTGAGCGGGAATGAACGGATACTTGCTGGATTTTTTCCTGGGCGCCGTGGTTGTTCTCCTGCATGAACATGAAGAGGGCGCCGATGCCGGTAATGCCGGTGAAGATAAAGGCCTGGGGAAAAACAAGCCCCGCCAGGGCCGAGATGACAGTCCCGGCAACAAGCCAGTGCTTCATGCGCCTTGCGGCGTTGATCTGGGTGGACAACGAGAATTTTGGGGCCGTGTTCCTGGCGGTCTCGATCTCCTGCCTGAGCCTTGATACAATGGCGTCGATGACCGTGGGTTCTTCATAGGCGATGCGGATATGGTTGTCATCTTTTCCAGGAAAGGCGACAATGGCCTTGCTGGGTCTCAGGTAGTCGCCCAGGGAATTGTCCAGGACCTGCCTGAACATTTCCGCCAGCAGGGATTTGCCGGTTCCCGGTTTTCCCACCATGAGAATGTGTCCCCGGTTCTGGGCTATTTTCCGGATGGCCGTTTTTGCCCTTGCCTGGAAGATGACCCGTTCGATGGGATCTTTGGGCAGCTCGATGTCGGCGGTGGTATCGAAAAAGCCGAGGCGCTTTTCCAGGGTGCCCGGATACTCCATCAGCTCCTTTATCCATTGGTAGTCGTTGTTGTCATATCCTTTATTCATCCCTGACCCCTCTTATGCTGTCGATTAAGTAAAATGTTCCGGCCTCGGAAATGGCCGCGCTGCTGTTGATGGTCCAGTAGAGTTGCGGGGCAAGGGATTTGATGGGATCAAGGGCCTTGAGGTCCTGCATCACGAAGATGCTGGTGATCACCCGGTCATTGAACTCCCCCTGCTGGGGAATGTAGTTGAGGGACAGGCCGAATTGCTTCTGGTTCAGCACCCTGGAGATGAGTTTCTTTTCCCTGGGCCCCATGGTTCCGCTTTCTTCCATCCGCCTGTAAAGCAACGGAAGGTTCGCTTTTGAGTAATCTGTCTTGATCTCCTGGTTGAATAGAATTTTCAACGGCAGCGCCGTACCTTCACAGTAATGGAACAACAGCTCCTTCAGGGGATCGTTTCCCTTGAGGGCCAGTTCAAACAGCTGGAGGTAGGTGATCAGTTCAACATCCTCCAGCACATAATTCACCCTGTTGTCATGGGTGATGGTGCAGAGCATGGGTTTGCCGTTTTGAATGAATTTCACCAGGCGGTGCTGGTTGTCCGGGTCGTACCCTTTGAAGTCAAATGCCCGCATTTCAAACAGGCCTTCGTTGAAGTGGGCCTTTTCCACCAGCACCTGGATATCTTTTGACAGGTTGTGGGTGATAAAGTTGATCTTATCTTCCACGGGTCCCGCAATGCGCATGAACGAACGATTCCCTTCCAGGTCTTCGCAGATGCCGTTGATTTCGAGAACCGCGGCTTTATCAAGGCTGGAAATCTTCTGGACCATGGTGTCAAAGGGGATCAGCTGGTCGTAGACACGGCTGATGTGGGCGTTCAACTCTTTGGTCGCGGCGCTTGAGGAGGAGCCGGGAATGAGACCGGAAATAAGAATATCTCCCTGGTCCGCCGCCCTGGCCGGATCCTTACTCTTTTCCTTTGAAAAAAGGGAGCTCATCTTCTGCTTGACCGCCTGCCATCCGGACCTGCGGTGGAGTATCTCGCATCCGATGAGCCGGTTGTTTACTTTGATGGGGTTGGGGTTGATCATATAGTTGGCAAGGTCGCTGATCCTGTATTCCCTGACGGAATCGGTTTCAAGTCCGGGAAAGATGTTGCCCAGATCCATGGACGACTTCCATCCGCTGGATATCAACCAGATTTTACGGGAATATGTTTTGTGTTTGACCACTTGCGTGTCCACGGTTAACCTCCCGAAATTTTAGGACAGAGAAACTCTGTGGTTGTTTTTTTTAATCCTGCCTTTTTTCTTGTGCAATTGTTGTGCCTTAGTGGTACCACCCTGTGGTAACGCCTTGCGGGGCAAGGGTTTTAACTTCTCAATTTTAAAACGCCCGGGGCGTGATTAAGAAAAAAAGTTCCTAAAATCCATGGTAAAAGGCGTTCAGGGTATGGCGTTCAGGAGCACCAATCCGGTGGAAAAAGGAGGGGTTGATCACCTGGAAAAAGTTAATTGAAAGAATGGCCGTTCATGGGTTGACTGGAACGCGCCGGCCTTGTAAGGTACAAACCGGATATACTAGGGAGGAGTATGGGGCTGAATTTTGAATGCTCGGATGAAAAAGAACAGGTGACTTGACTGAAAGGGTGAGTAATTGCCCCGTAGAGAAAACATGATGGATTCAAAGATTCTGGTTGTTGATGACGAGCCTGCCATTGTGAGCGGGTGCAAGATGATCCTTTCGGAACAGGGGTACACGGTGGAGGTCTCCACCTCGGGCAGGGAGGGGCTGAAAATGCTCCTGGACACCCCCTTTGATCTCGTGCTCCTGGATATCCAGTTTCCCCACATCAGCGGTATCGATATTCTCAAGATCCTCAAGCAGAAACGCATCAGTGTCGCAGCGGTAGTCATGACGGGCAACGGAACCGTGAACAACGCCGTGGAGGCGATGAAGAACGGCGCCTTTGATTTTATCACCAAACCCTTCAGCGAGGAGCAGCTTCTCGGCGCCGTTGTCAAGGCCCTTGAAAGCATCAAGCTTGTCAAGGAGAACCGTTCCCTGAAAAAGCAGCTCTATGATAAATTCGATTTCAGCAACATTATCGGAGATGATTCAAATATCCGCAGGATCTTCGAGAAGATCGAGCGGGTTGCTCCCATGGACAGCACCGTGCTCCTGGACGGTGAGAGCGGCACGGGAAAAGAACTGTTCGCCAATGCCATCCATGTGAAAAGCGCCAGGAGCGCCTGCCGGTTCCTGGCCGTCGACTGCAGTACCTTCTCATCCACGGTCATGGAAAGCGAGCTCTTCGGCCATGTCAAGGGCGCCTTTACCGGGGCCGATGCCTGCAAGACCGGCATCTTTGAGGCGGCCTGCGACGGCACCCTTTTTCTGGACGAGGTGGCCAATCTGGATCTCGATATCCAGGGAAAGCTGTTGCGGGTCCTTGAGACCGGGGAGTATAAACCCGTGGGCTCGAGCCGGATCAGGCACACCCGGGCCAGGGTCGTCGCGGCCACCAACAGGGATCTTGGGGGAATGGTGAAAGAGGGGACGTTCCGGGAGGATCTCTTCTACCGCCTGAACGTTTTTCCCATCCATATTCCTCCCCTCAGGGACCGGCGGGATGATATCCCGGGAATCGCCTATCATTTTTTAAGACTCTTCTGCCGCAAGGCCCAGAAACAGATCGACGGATTTTCCGATGACGCCCTCAGGGCACTTGTCAATTTTGACTGGCCCGGTAATGTCAGGCAGTTGAAAAACGTGGTCGAACGGCTTGTGATCATGTGCGACGCGGATCAGCTTGATTATCGGTCCCTTATGGACAACCTGGAAGTAAAACCCCTGGAGTTCTCCCATGCGGTTCCCATGAGCCTGAAAGAGCTGAAATCTGCTAAAAAGCGCTTTCTTGAGGAAAACTTCGGCCCCATCGAATGCGCCTTCCTGGAGCGGGCCCTCCGGGAGGCCGGCGGAAATATCACCAAGGCAGCCAAGACCGTGGGAATGCAGCGGTCAAATTTCTCTGCAATGATGAAAAAAAACGGTATCCATCCCTGATCGTTTAAGGGGATGACCTCCATTTGCGCCCGGGCGTAAATGGGGTGAATAATTTTTGTCGCTTAAGGCGTATAATTATTTATGCGGTTTGTGCGCGCCTGTGGCGGGCGTTTCTTTTGAATCACAGGCCGGGGGCGTATATTTGTTTATGCGATTTTGAGTAAAGGGCCTGGAATACGGCCGGTTGGTTTTAAAGGGGGCTTATTGTAACTCTTTCGATTTAAAAGGAAATAATGTTGTGGGCTTCGTTTTTTCTGTTTGCCTGAAGATTCGGCACGATCTCTGCAAACTGCATGGTTTGGAAAGGAAATCAACTATTGAAAAAATGAAATAAACAGGAAAAGGAGTCTATCATGGGTGAAGTAAAAGAAATTACCACGGCTGAAACAACCCCTCCCGCCCATATTCTCATCATGGAGGATGACCTGAATGTCGCCCGGGGATTGAAGATGGTTCTGGACGAAGAGGGCCATGACGTTGACCTTCGGGACACGGGGCACGGCGCCCTGGACGCCCTGGGGCAGTATGAGTACGATCTTCTGATGGCGGACCTGCGGCTGCCGGACATCGACGGCATGCAGGTGATTCGGCAGGTGAAGGATATCAATCCCGGAACCGGGGTGATCGCCATGACAGGCTATGCCACAAGCGCCCTTGCCGTGGATGCCATGAAGCTCGGCGCCTGTGATTTCATTGCAAAACCCTTTACCGAAGAGCAGATAAAATCAG
>JAAEMK010001354.1 GCA_024225635.1 Desulfobacteraceae bacterium
AACAGGGCAAAACTGGCAATCAGCCAGAGCAAAGCCCGGGAAGGCAGATTAGTCGTTGTCCCTTCATCCGACTCATTGCCTCTAAGGCGGTCCATCAAACTCAAGCCTGCCCCTCCGTAACCCACTGGGAGGTTGTCTCTCTTTGTTTCTTTCGC
Source organism: Desulfobacteraceae bacterium (assembly GCA_024225635.1). GTDB lineage: Bacteria > Desulfobacterota > Desulfobacteria > Desulfobacterales > Desulfobacteraceae > Desulforapulum. The sequence continues at coordinate 156 of JAAEMK010001354.1, forward strand.
GTTCCATGGGGCGAAGCCATCGCATCCCGAGGCCTCTCCTGACTCCAGGTTGCCAATACCCGGAAGCACCGATCCGCATGTGCCGGTCCGGAATCACGCTCGGTGAACTCCCCCGGAAGATTCAATCCAAACCGCACACCACTGCGGCCTCGTTCGTTTACCAGATACGCCAGGTAACTCAGCCGCAATTCATAATCCGCGCCCGGATAGGCATTAAAATCCAGCCAGTAGGGACTACCCTGCTCACCCTCCCAGTCGGCAACCACCATCTGCCCGGTTCGGGCAAACCGCTTCCAAAGCACCCGCTGGCTCAGATCACCTTCCCGCCAGGGCCGGATATCGGCATGATCGTTCCCTTCAACGGACCGTACCTCTGCAGACTCCTCGCCATCCTCGACAGTGCTGAAAGCTTCTGGCGCAGGAACCGGCCGCGGGAACACAACCCCGGCTGACACCGGCCGAAGCCAGGACCAGGCCTTCAGAAGACCAAACGGAAAACGGGTTTCGATACGAACCCGGTCGGGCCGCAAATAACCCCGATGAGCGGAATGAACCGGCAAAGTGACATCCTCAGACTGCCCTGACTGGACGTGCACCGGCGCAAGACCGGATTCCTCGCAAGAGAGCAGCATGGCGATGGCATCATCCCGGCCAGCCTTCAAACGAAAGCGAAAAGGGATATCATCGCCAGCAAAACCCTCTCCCGGCTGAACCAGGGTGAGTTCAACGCCCGACAGGTTCCGATGGGTCTGGTGCATGGCCCCGACAAACGCAGCGCCCAGCAGGAAGGTGGTGAGGTAAATGAGGCTGTTCTGATAATTGATGCCGGTTAACAGCATGATGACCAGCAAAAGCCCAAACACGACCCCTGCGCCGGTGGGCAGAATGAAGATGTTTTTCTGACTGAAGGTCTGTAGATCGGACCGCGGAATCCGTCGGTTAATCCAGCGACGAAATCGGTTTCTGAACGGATTTTTCATAGTGTCACTGAGGCCCTGCAACGCCAAAAAAAGTTCATGGTATTCGACCATGATTTTGCTGTGATTAGTAACAGTACCGAAAAATCAAAGATTCTGATCACAATCCCGGATCTTCCAGCTTGAATTCCTGTCCTACAAACCGAATACTCGACTCAGGGAGCGTATTTTTTAAACAACAAGGGTCCAGATTATGAAACGCCGACACCTGCTCACCAGCGCCATCAGCAGTCTGGTTGTTGCTTTACCTGCCTATGCTGGCGTTCAGACCATGACCTCGGACGAAATGGTAGAGACCTACGTAAAGGATTCCGCCGTTATTGTTGTGCCCAAAGAGCGCAAAAAATCCGACGCCGACCGGCAACGTATCCTGCGCTCCCTCACCATATCCCCCGGTGAACCGGTGCTGACCGAAGCTGAAGAAGAAGCCTACCGTGACGCCCTGCAACGATACGTTGATGAGGGTAAGACCGATGCCCTGGAAAACGCTGAAGAGGAATTTCTACGGCGCGCCCTGCTCCTGCCCCAGGAAGAAATCGCCCGGGCACAGCCGCCGGCTGAGTTTACGCCAACGATTCCACCAATAATCTTCGGACAGCAGGCACAGATCCCGGAAGAGCCGTTTACGCAGACGTTTCTTAACGATCAACTGGGGATCGGGTTTGATGGGCAAAATCTGAATTTCAGTATTGGTAACCCGCCGGGGATTGACCAGATCCAGGTTCCACAGGCGATTAATGAAGGGCCGGTTACTCTGACGCCAAGGCCTGGTGGCGGGTTTGATCTTTCTATTGCGGTACCGGATCAGTAAGGCAGAATTCGTTGATTCGATTTGAAAACGGCAGCCAGGATTGGCTGCCGTTTTTTTATTGGCTCCAGTTTTCTTCTGGCCAATAAAAACGCCCCGCGGAGCGGGGCGTTTAACCAATACTATGGCGTCTGGTAAAATTATTTACCGTAAACAGCAAGCTTGGTATCGGAGATGTGCAGGTTATCGATACCGATAGTACCTATGTTGGTACCACCTACACGGGTTTCTTGGATGTTTACATCCATAAGAACATCATCAACATCCACGCGCAGAACGCCTTGCTTCGATCCGTTGAGGTTCTCACCCTTGTATACATCTAAGCGGGCAACCGCGAACGATTGACCGGTAGGGTTAACCCCAGAAGCAAGCGCAGCCAAGGTGCCTTCGAGCACCTGATCTTCACCATTCGCATCGGTGAGCAGATCAGCAATCTCTGCCTCAGTATAGGTCTCACCGCCAGCATTAGCACCTTTAATGCTCAGGCCTGTGATACCGACCGCCAGGAAATCGACCTCGAAATCCATTTGCTCGACCGTGAATGCCGCATCCAGGTTCAAGGTACCAGTGTCAGGGCCAGCTGCAACATCGGTGGTATCAACCCGAATGTCCAAAGCGCCCAACAAACCCCACGCCTTCATACCTGAAATCAGTGTAGTATTCTCAGTGGCAGAAGATCCATCCACGTTGTCACGCAAAGACATCTCACCAACTTGCATACCCCAATCAATCGGAGCGCCAGTATTAGAGCCAACGTGAATTACTGCATCGCCGTCTGCTGCAACGTCGATATCAATTTTCAAATCGTCCAGCAGTCCACTTTGGGTAGCCAGGCCAGGCTGTGGCTCAAACCCCCCATTCCCGTCGGGAGCGATTAACCCACTGGCATTTGCACCGCCGATTTCAATATCGGAAACGGCAAAAGTACCTTCGTCAGTGTAGGTGAACTCACCAATAGAAACGCGGGTTTCCAATTCAATGGTTACACCTGCCTGGCCGGTTACATTACCCATCGCGCTGTCATCCAACGCTTTTAGGTCAGCATTAGCTGCAAAGGGAGCCGCAGCAACCGCTGTAGCAAGAGCAAGTTTCTTCAGGCCTTTCATTATTATCTCCTTGAGTAAACTCTTTTTGATTGTTTTCCGAGTTTTAGTTTTGTGAAGTTCTGTAACCTCACACCTCCATTTAAGATTGTTTTACAGTCCTATTCCGTGAATGAACGCACAATTCAGGATACGAAGAAGTCCCGCCGAGCGACTATTCAGCCCTCTTGTCCCTCTGGTCGTAGAAAATTTGAAAAGACTTTTCCTGTGAGATAGGCGCACCAAATGTGGCATTTCCCTGGCCAAGCTTGAGTGGAACCAACTTCAGCCCTGCGATGCCAAGACGATGCTCATGTTCTACGACTACGACGCGCTCTTTCTTTCCCTCCTTTGTAATCGTTCCCGGATAAACAATTAAACTTGCATCAATTTTTTCGTGTCGGGCTAAGGACCTTAAACTGGCCCTGAAGACCCTCAGCTTCGCTGCCGGAGGCGCACTCTCCGCTGCCTCATCGAGCCTCACTTTTTTGAGTTTCCGATCTTTTAAAACCATCCATGCACCCGGCCCGAAAATCCCCGAATTCTCTACTTCTTCCTCTACAACGGACATTGAGGCTTTCAGCATTGAAGTGAGATCTTTTTCCGCCGTTAACATGGCTGCAGCCAGCTCCTTTTTTGTGAGCTTGCCGTCAGATAAAACACTGGAACCTT
>JAAEMK010001355.1 GCA_024225635.1 Desulfobacteraceae bacterium
ACCAATAATTATAGAGAATTTAATCATTATCCAATGAGAGACAAGGTTATATAATAAAAATTTATAAAAATAAAAATAATTATCTACAAAATATCTTTGGGGTATTTTTAATTTTGTAGATATTCATTCCAATTAATTTTGTAGATTTTGTTTTAATTTTGATTCTTAAAAATTGGTAAATTAATATTTTGCTTTAAACAAAAAAAATGATGTTAAATGATTTTAAGTATGATATCTTGATAATATTTATGTAGTAAATGTTGAGAATTCAATTTTTTTCAGTTATAGGTATTTTTTTCATAATATACATTGATTGTGTGTGTGGCTCAGTGGTAGTGTGTTGACTGCTCATGCTAGGGGTTCTGGGTTCAAACCACCCCAAGGCAGGTTTGTTTTGAAAAATTGTCAACCACATATTGTAAGCTACCAGGTTTATTTTACTATGATATATTGACGGTTTCCGTAGCTCACTTATAGAACGTTGGTCGTCTAATCTCTAGATCAAAGGTTCGAGTCTTGCCGAGAGGGGGTGGCGTTTTATCAAAAAAAGTTTGACCAAATTAACATAAGGCAAAACTGGGAAAGTGAGTCCGTG
>JAAEMK010001356.1 GCA_024225635.1 Desulfobacteraceae bacterium
AACAAGGACAAGAATGTGCATATATAAAATATTAAAAGTAGGGATGGCAATCCGCATCCAATTCCATAATTCCGAATCCGCCCCAATTTAGGAACCTAGGAAGAATCCGTATCCGAATCCGCAATTTCAATTGCGGATTCGGATTGTTAATTTTTAGAACTTTTGTAGCAATTTAAAAAAAATATTTTCACAGTAGCTTTCATGCTTATTTTAGGATAGGTTAGGATAAGTAAGGATTAAAAATGACCGCTGTAGGGGTTAGAAATAGGAGAAAGGCTACTGCAAAAATACAAAAAAGAAAAATTAAAACATATCTTCTATTTTGTTTTAAATTCCTTTAAAATTACTGCTAAAATCTTAAATCCGAATCTGAAAATCCGAATCCGCTAAAATTTCAAGAATCCGAAAATCCGTATTTTTTAAAATGGATTTTTGTAAAAATCCGTTCCAAAAATTCGACGGATTGCCATCCCAAGTGGAAATGATATCACATCCTAATTTTTTAGCTG
>JAAEMK010001357.1 GCA_024225635.1 Desulfobacteraceae bacterium
GCTCGCCCTGCCGCACGACGAGCAATGCTCTCCCACGGCGTCCGGACTATGCGACGATTTCGACAGGAGCTTTATCAGATCTTTCATTGGGTCACAGCATAAACGTCCGAAGTCCGCCCAGAAAGCTGTTACCACCCACCAGGGGTTTTCCCGTCCGTCGACATGTAGAGTCGGACGGAAAAACCACCCATGGGCCCTTTTTCCGTCCACTTTTGACCCACAGGCCGATTTTCCGCCCGAATTTCCGCCGCAACCTGGGACACCCCCACGCCCTCCCGACCACTTTCCCGACATGTTTGCTTCTCGCAAGGCCGACCAGCCACCCAACCCGTAGAACTCTCCTGCAATGCACTGCATGTGGGAAGTAACCGAAGACATGCGCTGCCAGTGGATGATGGCTGAGGACGGCCGATTCAAGCTATCAAAAGGACAAAAGAATCCATTCACATTTACTTCGCATCAACACACGACACAGTCGTCATCCATGCATGTCCTTGCTCTTTTTGTTCTCGTGCCTGGCGTGATTTTGTTTGCGTCCCAAACAAACGCACATTGGCCTAAAGGGTGATGAGCCATTTCTCAAAGTGGCCCTCAAGGGCTCCCACTCTAGGCGATGAGTGGGCTATGGATAGCGGACACGAGGGCGGCAAAGAGAGGATCTGACTCTTCTTGGCCTTGGCTGCAGGTGGTGGGCCGCCAGGCATATCGATGGGTCAGCACGCTTTTAGAAGAATCTACAGCCCCTCCGGCTGAGCGGCCTGCGCCATCAGAAAGAGCGCCTTTTGGTGTCTTGCAGTTAAGCTTTTCAAGTCCTGAAGTCACTCCATAAGCGAGATCTGTCGATATCTTTGAAGTTACTTGCCTACAGTCGGCGATCCTTCCTTCAAAACATACAGCGGACTGATCCTCGGAGTGGCTTTGACTCTACATGCATGGAATGTTCCGGCCTGAACATCTGTATGTTTTGAAGGAAGGATCGCCGACTGTAGGCAAGTAACTTCAAAGATATCGACAGATCTCGCTTATGGAGTGACTTCAGGACTTGAAAAGCTTAACTGCAAGACACC
>JAAEMK010001358.1 GCA_024225635.1 Desulfobacteraceae bacterium
CCCACAACGTACTGCGAGGAAACGTGAAGCTGTCGCCGAAACAGAAGAAGGTGTTGCTGAAGCACAAGAAAGCATTGAGAGATTTGGCAAGCAAGCGAGGGTCACTGGCAAATAAGAAACGAGTCTTGGTTCAGAAAGGAGGATTAGTCAGTGCTGTCGTTGGTCCACTACTTGCAGTTGCGGCGTCACTGCTGGCCGACAAATGGCTGAGATGAGAAAGATGGCACTGGTACCGTCAACCTACATGGCTCAGCTGCAAGCGGCCCATCCGCCTGCCTCTGTGAATGCATCACCTCAAATGAGTGTGGGACGGCAGCTCTCAAGACTAGATTCAGACATGAAGAAGATTCTAGAAGACGAAACCATTCCAGATGACGTAAAGTACAAGCTATACTCACATGCCCTGAGTCAATTCGGTGAATTGAGGGAAGAGGCAAAGAAACCTATCAAAATGCAGATAGAGAGTGAAAAGGAATCGTTTGAAAAACCAAGTGCCGAATTTCTACTTGCACATGCCGGCGACATTCCAGC
>JAAEMK010001359.1 GCA_024225635.1 Desulfobacteraceae bacterium
GTCGTCGTCATTTCAGGCGTCTTCTTCAAGGGGGTGCCCAGTGAATATAGTTGGACGTCCTACTGGAAGAGTGTCTGGTTCTGCGGCACCGTCTTCACCACCATTGGTTATGGAAACATCTCGCCGCAGACCGATGCGGGGAAGGCGCTGATGATCGTCTATGCTATTGGTATGCTGTTTCGTACGTACGTCGGCATTTACAACACGTATAGGAGAAGATCCGAGCCGCTACAGTTTCTCTCCCACTGGTCTTACTAAATTCTAGTTGGGATTCCTCTAATGTTGGCAATGTTGAACGATCTGGGGAAGCTCTTGTTCACAAAACTGGATCATCTCTACAATTGGCTGTCCAGCAAGAACAGGTACAGACTACAGAGTGCACATTGAGGCACGCTATTCTACTGTATTGTACTCACAGGCTCGTACACTACAAGCAATCTGCACACATGCATGTATGTATATGTCACGAAATATGACTTTACAGTAGCTAAGACGCGTCGGTTGCGCAGAGCCGAACCGAACTCATAGCTTCTGTTAGCATTGATTATCAGGTACGGATTTGTATATCGTAAAGTTACGGTAATGAATGTCCATACTATGTGTAGTGGTAAATTCATATCCGGCTAGATCCTAAGACGATGTGAGCTCTGTAAGGCGGAAGTTCGTATTTCCGGCTTCTCAGA
>JAAEMK010001360.1 GCA_024225635.1 Desulfobacteraceae bacterium
CTCTCTCTCTCTCTCTTTCTCTCTCCCCCTTTCATTCTTTTTTTTCCAAAAGCGAAGCTATTATATTACAAACACTATATTTGCCTGTTTGTCAGCTATAAGGGATCCGAATTTAAGTCATCCACTACATAAGAAGAAATGCTAAAATTTGTGGCTGAATCATGAGCTGAATCTTTATAAAGATTTTTCGATACTTCCACTTATTTGATTTCAGACCACTTAAACCATCCCCACGTTATTTTCAGGGTGGCTACTATGTACGGATTGTACGGAATGTACGGACCTGAAATTGTCCTAATGTACGGATCAAATCCGTACATTTTTGGCCTCAATGTACGGATCAAATCCGTACATTTTTAACCCCAATGTACAGATGAAATCCGTAAATTTTTGGCCCCAATGTGCAGTTCAAATCTGCATATTTTTTATCCTAATAAGCAGGGTTGGCATAAAAAACCCAACCCAAAAAACCCAACTGTTTTTTTGGGTTTGAAAACTAATTAAACCCAAAAAATTTGGGTTTTTTAAAAAATATACCTTTAATCATACCTTTTTTTGCATTAAGTTTAACATTTTTTATACTTATCAAATTTAAACATCTAGAAAACATCTCTAAC
>JAAEMK010001361.1 GCA_024225635.1 Desulfobacteraceae bacterium
ATGATTTGGGGCAATCATTATACCTAACCTAACCTAAAATAACCCTTCATCCGTATATGTAAAAATACGAATAAATCGGCAACTTCCCTTCCCTTCCCTTAACCCAACGGCCTCATTTAATTTTTCCAAAAAAAAGATATTGGATAAGTGTCAAATGCAAAAACTAAGGAAATTTAAAAAAAAATAAGTTGGCCTCAAATGATTCAGAATTGTCTAATTCGGCGAGAATTGGCAAAAAAAATTCGGCGGCAGATGGCGGTTTTCGGCGGTAGCGGCGGTTCCGCCGCCGTTTCTTCACAGTTCCATATTGTTCTTCACTAAAGCTACTGCTATGCCAAATTTCAGAGCTGTAACTCTTATTTGGACCGAGATCATGCATGTTTTAATTTTGGTTTCAAAAAGTGGCACATCCGCCCCCCGACCCCCCAACTAAAATTGTACTAAAAATTATTTGCACCTATAAGCTATCGCATTATTTTTTTTAGATTTGATGGAAAGAAAGAGGTAGAAGGAGATGACGATGAATCTTTAAAAGAAATGTACACAGCACAACAA
>JAAEMK010001362.1 GCA_024225635.1 Desulfobacteraceae bacterium
ACAAATGACCTGGTTGCCATTATCGGCTCATCTTTTCATTTACCTGGGGCACCTCTTAGAGAAAACGAAATGCTGCAACAAGTATTGCTTGTTGGTGAAGACATTTCCATTGAGATTCCTCAGGAAAGATTCAACATTGGTGAATACTTTTGTGATGTGTTTGACGTGGGACAACAGGCAAGGGGGATATACACAACGAAGGGTCACTTCACCAATGGTATGTACAAAAAATTTGATGCAAAATTCTTCCGCATCACTCCCAGGGAAGCGAAGTTGATGGACCCACAACAACGTCTCCTCCTAATGACCATCTGGCACATGTTTGAAGGCAATGGGCAAAAGCCATCAGCACTAAAAGAGACACAGGTGACGTATGGAATAGGTAGCGGATCCCAATTGGTCCTATCTCCTGCAGGTTTCATGTTTCGATGCGCGTCCTCAATGCTCTCCAGAGATGGATTTTGCAAAACGATGGACTCAAGAGCAGATGGATTCAGTAGAGGAGAAGGACTGGCG
>JAAEMK010001363.1 GCA_024225635.1 Desulfobacteraceae bacterium
GGACGCAAGGAACGTTTCAAGGCAATACCGGACAGGGCGTCGCACTCACGACTGGTGTAGATCTCGCTTTCGTCGACGCCATTGTGACAACTCGAACGTTCAATCCTTGATACCAGCAGCAACAAGTGCAGGTAAATGGTGTTCAACCACAGTCGGCAACAGTTCAGTCATCTAACTCTCAGCAGATGAGTAAGGGAGCACCAACCCACCTCCCTTCTCCTCCACAGACGATGTTGAATCCGCAGGCACAGGTGTTTGAGAATTCGAACCAGCGCCAGCCGAGTGCTTTCTATGTCACGGCCAGAGGAGAGAAGATCAGCTTCTACAGCCAAGAAAATCAGGAACGCATCAACGAGCTGAAGATGAAGTACAAGAATATATACACAGCAGACGGTTTCCAGTTCGACAACATGGGACCGCTTACGTGGAGTGCAGAAGACGTGGTCCGTCCAGGTATGGTCTTGTCCATCAACGACAGCGGTGCCAACACGACGTGCATCTCTGACGTTGTCGCAAACGGGTATCTGAACACTATCGCTTGCAAGTACGGTCCAGAAGCAGCCGAGCGTTTTGTGAGATGGAA
>JAAEMK010001364.1 GCA_024225635.1 Desulfobacteraceae bacterium
AACGCTTCAAAATCGGTTATGGGGGTATCGAGTATCCGGGCCGCCATTTCAAAGAAACGCCCGGTTCCAGCGGCGCACTTGTCATTCATCCTGAAATCGCTTACCTTGCCGTTTTCCGCAAGCTTTATATACTTGACATCCTGCCCGCCGATGTTGATGATGGAGCGCGCTTTTTTCCCGCTCAACAGATATACCCCCAACGCATTGGCGGATATTTCATCAACGGCCTTGTCGGCATTGGCGATTAGCTTTTTGCCATACCCTGTCACATGGATCTTTTCAATATTATCTTCCGTGAGGGAAAGGGCGTCAAGGCCCTGTTGGATCATCGTTCGGACGATCTTTTCCTGCTGGGGCGCGGTCGGTTCAACTTTCTTCCAGATCAATTCACCATCATTGACAAATACCAGTTTTATGGCGGTGCTGCCAAGATCGATCCCGAGTGTCAATTTCATTTTCAATATATCTCCTGACGAAAAATCATAGTGTTTCTTTAAAGGCTTCAAGCCTGGTTAAAATATTCTGCTTGTCTTCCTGAACATAGTCTGTCTCTATTTTAATGAATTTATACCCCAGCTCCTTCAGCTTTTTCTCAATGGTAAAGCCTTCTATCTCATAGGGATGGCACCCTTTCAGGACGTGAAATACGATACCCTTGATATCGTGTGCCTGAAGGATATTCACAAGCTTGTTCACACGATACTCGTTATCTGCAAACACAGGGCAGATACAGGCTTTGTGGTATCGCTGGGAAAGCGCTTTCAGCAAACCGTGCAGCGAGGGATCGTCATAGCATACAGCCCCGGGAAAGATCCTTTCCCCACTGCATAGATCATCCGCCGCAACCGTCATGCCGGCCTCCTCGATCAAACTGATGATTTTCAGATTGGGAAAGACAATGGGAGAACCGGCCACAAGGACTTTGCATTCGGCGGAAACAGCTTCCATGCCGGAATATTTCCCCACCAGGATTTCAACATGCCGCGTCCAGGTATCGATATCGTCAAATAAAAAGGTATTGGCGATCACCATGGACCAGAACCCGGAAACGAGATTTTTCCTTTTCAACTCTATCAATTCATTAAAAAGCCGCCATGCTTTCATGTGTTTCTGCATGGAAGCGTGGAGGTCTTTTCTTTTCAATTTCCGGTCCAGGTGTTTCTCAAGATACGCTTTGAACCCATACATCTCCTCAAGCCATCGTTCCTGTGATCTTTCATTCTCTTTTATGCGCGGCAGTTCCATGAAATGGATCTCCTTGATCATGCCGGCATTCATTTCTGGAAATTTTACGATCCAGTCGCATGTTGTCGGCACGATACAGGTGTCCAGCAGATTGCCGGAAGATTGCTTTAATTTCAACATTCCCGTGCATGACTTGATCATGGGACACATCAGCGTCGGCAAGGACGACGCCGCAATCTGCTGCATGGCGAAGGACCCGGAACAAAGCTTTAACGGATGGACGCCGAACGCATGGAAGATCTCGACAGGCGCCTGGATACACAAGGTACCGATGACGGGCTTGTTTAATGCTTCCCCAAGTTTTTCAGGATACAGGGTAAAGGACAAAAGCCGGATGAAATAATCGAATTCCTCCACATAATCATCCCTTTCTTTCAACTCAGCCAGCTCTGTCTCGTACTCATCCAGAGCTTTTTGAAATACTTTTTCCTTCTTTTTTATCAAACGCATTTCTTTTTTGTTCATCAAAGCGGACCTTTATGAAAAACGCCGTTCAAAGCATGGTAAAAACGGGCGTTTTTATTCTCATGGATGTTATTTAAAGTATTTGGCGACATATTTTTGAGAAGAAGAAAAAATCCTGAAATTCAAAAACTTCACCGTAAGGACATTGTTCTCGGGACATGACTCAACACATTTCATACAAAGCATGCAGTCCTCGCCCATGACATCCCTGTTCTTCTTTTCCCGGGAGACATCCGGGATATCAACGGGGCACATCCGGTGGCAGTTACCGCAGGACACGCAGGTGGCGGGGGATTTGTGAAATTTTATGAAGCTGATTCTCTTAAAAATATGGATCAGGGCAAGCATGGGACAGATCATGCAGAAGAACCGTTCCTTGAAGAACATGCCCACCAGCATGCCTGCCGCAATCACAATGGAAAGGATGGAAAAGGTCAGGGTGATCGCGTTTGTAAAATTCAAGGAAAGATATTTTGTCTCAAGAACAAACAAGGGCATTATGGGTTTTGCGGGACATATCTGGCAAAACGGCAGGGAAAAATCACTGTGGAGCCCTGCGTTTGTCACCAGCACCGGAACGATCACCAGATACGCCAGCAGAATATACTTTATTGATTTCAGACTTTTTCTTGTTGCCTGGGAAAACTCGGCCTCCCTGACATGCAGCTTTTTCCTCAACAGGGTAATCCAATCCTGAAATGTGCAGAAGGGGCAGATCCAGCCACACCATATTTTGGATAGAACACTTACCAGGACAAGGAAAACCAGGAATTTGAATAAAACTTCCAGG
>JAAEMK010001365.1 GCA_024225635.1 Desulfobacteraceae bacterium
AGGGAGGATGAGAAGTTGGCTAACAGGAGGGGGCTTATTGGAGGATTTACAGTAAATGAGGTACCAACAAATCTGTAACATCCAGAATGGCTCAAAATGGAATCGTATAGATCCTAAGCATCTTTGATACATCATTCCGCATACATATGTTTGGTACATCATTTACAGTCAACTTCGCCTTAACTGGTATCGCCTTATCCAATATTTCGCCAAAACCGGTAAAATCTTCTGGTCACAACCGATTTTTTCGCGGCCGCCTCAGCACCCGCGAGTAAGGATACGGTCGCTAAAATTCGTAACGGTGAGTATGTACGTACATACGTACGTACGTACGTATGTCCCCAAAAAATATCGTACCTAGAGGTCACGTAGAGAGCTGAAAATTTGTAGACGTATAGAGTCGGGCACATAGGTAAGAGTGACGAAGTCGGATTTTTGAAATTTTGAAATTAAAATTTTTAATATTTTTAAATAAATCGTCGAAATTTCAAACTATTGATGTCGACATGGGATTTGATATCAAAGTGTGTAGTTGATGTCGGTGAGTATCACTGTTATTTTTAAAAATTTTATAAAGGCCAAATCAATTATAAAGTTAAAATTTGAAATGGATCGGTTTACATACGACCGAGTAACGGCCGATCGCGCAAGGTCTACTCAAAATCGTCGGTCGGCGAAATCGTCGGTGAGCAAAACCTGGTGTTGCGCAGGAAAACCTGCATTAGTCTCGCAACC
>JAAEMK010001366.1 GCA_024225635.1 Desulfobacteraceae bacterium
ACCCCCCGGTCATCCCCGCACGCTCTTGAGCGGGGATCTCCTTAAAAAGGCTATTTAAGCTAAGCCAGACTGATTAGGAGATCCCGGCTCGGAGGCCGGGATGACAGGAATAAAAACCGTCATCCCCGCATGCTCTTGAGCGGGGATATCCTTAAAAAGATTACTTAAGCTAAGCCAGACTGATTAGGAGATCCCGGCTCGGAGGCCGGGATGACAGGAATAAAAACCGTCATCCCCGCATGCCCCCCACTCCGTCATCCCCGCATGCACCCCACTCCGTCATCCCCGCTTGCAACCCCACCCGTCATCCCCGCATGCTCTTGAGCGGGGATCTCCTTAAAAAGGCTATTTAAGCTAAGCCAGACTGATTAGGAGCTCCCGGCTCGGAGGCCGGGATGACAGGAATGAAAATCGTCATCCCCGCATGCACCCCACTCCGTCATCCCCGCATGCACCCCACTCCGTCATCCCCGCTTGCAACCCCACCCGTCATCCCCGCACGCTCTTGAGCGGGGATCTCCTGAAAAGGCTATTTAAGGTGAGCCAAACTGATTAGGAGCTCCCGGCTCGGAGGCCGGGATGACAGGAATGAAAATCGTCATCCCCGCATGCCCCCCCCGTCATCCCCGCATGCTCTTAAGCGGGGATCTCCATGCACATCCTTTCCAACAGAAAGCATGTATCAGCCCAAATACACGAATCAGGAGTTCCTGGCTCAAGCTCAATCACGGGATTGTTACCTCTTAATCTGCGCCATAAAAGCATCATTTTTTCAGTGTACAAGTGTTCGCTGAAGCTTTACACTGAGTTGTATTAAAAGAGGAACAATATGACTTCACTACCCAAACGCGCTTATTCAGTGGCAGAAGAATGGCTCAATAGCATCAGCCACGGCCTCGCCTGTGTGGCGGCCATTGTGGGATTGGTGTTTATGTTACTGCGTGCCGAAACCTCGGTAAGTGTTACCGCTTCGGCAGTTTACGGCGGCACGTTGATTTTTATGTTTCTGTCCTCAACAATTTACCATGCAGTAACCCATCAAAAGGCCAAAGGCCTGTTAAAACTATTTGATCACAGCGCCATCTATTTACTGATTGCGGGCACTTATACTCCTCTTACGCTGGTAGCCATTGGCGGCCAGCTTGGCGTAATCGCCACTGCCTTTATCTGGGTACTGGCGATTGCCGGTGTAGCCTTTAAGATGATAGCCAGACACCGTTTTCCTAAGGTATCGGTAGTAACTTACCTGATTATGGGCTGGATAGTAGTAGGATTAATCTACCCGCTGTATCAGGCCATGCCAGGCTCCGGATTATGGTTGATTGTAGCCGGCGGCCTGTGCTTTAGCATTGGTGTGTTGTGTTATGTCGCCAAGTCAAAAAAGTACACCCACGCTATTTGGCATTTGTTTGTAATTGGCGGCTGCAGTTGCCATTACTTTTCAATTTACTATTATGTGGTGTAGAGCACTTAACAGTAGTATTTCGTTATGACATCCAGCCTTTCGTGGTTTAACGTCGGCAACGGGCGCATCACCCTG
>JAAEMK010001367.1 GCA_024225635.1 Desulfobacteraceae bacterium
CACCACACACGACTTTTGAGCCATTCATAGGTCTTGAGCACACCTGAATGGCCTGTGGCCCAATGCGCATTCTGCAACACCATTTGACGTCGTTTCAGAGGAACTACGGGAAAGATGAGACGATCGGTCACCTTTCGGCAGAGAACTCCGTCCACCAGTTTGAAACGTCCAGCAGCCGCGACAACGATATGACGACGAGACGGTTCAAGAGGGAACGTATTGTCGCGCAAGTACGCCTGCACATCCTTTGTTTCAACGTCTGTCTGCTGTTCCTTGCATAAAGTGTCCCAATCGCAGCCAAGCACGTTTCGTTGCAGACGGCCGACGGCTAATCGATCCTTGATTGTGTCGGCCAAAGAGACGAAAGCAAGGCGTGCTGCCTCCGACACGTGCACCGACGAAGAGAGAATGTCCGCCAATGGTAAGCGTGACAATGCGTCGGCACATCCATTGTTGAGACCGGACTTGTGACGCACAATCATGCGATATTCTTGCAACAGAACGGCCTCTTTGTAAATCTCATGTTTCCTATTCGGCGTATTGAAC
>JAAEMK010001368.1 GCA_024225635.1 Desulfobacteraceae bacterium
CCTACGTGTCCTGAAAATGGTAAGTCGTGGGCTTCCCGTATCAGTATTTCTCTCGAGGCTTTGGGTACTACTATTCGAATTTCTGGAAAGTTACTGTCGTCTCTCCATAGTACGTTGCGATACAGAATAAATTTTGATTCTTCCGCAAGCACCATATTTACTAATGCTTCGGTATCTGGTAGTATTTTATACCGTAAATAGTTTAGAAAAACGCTACAAAAGGAGTCAAGTTCTTGTTCCTTTCGTACCACGTCTAAATCTTCCGACGGTGGGGTCAAGTCAGGGGGAATAAAATGATCCCTGACCTCCACCGCTTCAATAAAATGAATTGTCAAGATTTTCTCACTTGGCGAATTTGACGAAATGGGGACGTACGGAGTGTCGTCAATAGGATTGTCAATGACGTTCTCCACTGGTTCGTTTTCGGCGGCCATTTGTTCGAATTTCGAAAATGGTCGTCGAGACAAGCCATCTGCCATCTCGTTAACTCGTCCTGGTCTGTAAAGAATAA
>JAAEMK010001369.1 GCA_024225635.1 Desulfobacteraceae bacterium
AGTAATCGATTTGTGCTACCATTTCTATTTCGTGATCTTCTGCGTCTCTTTCTGCAGGCGTGATCACTCGCGTAGCTGGTGCAGTGTCGTCCTCGCCTTCGTTTTCTCCTTCTTCCCTCCCTTCCATCGCTGCGCGACGCGGAGGACCTTGGTAGTCATCGCCACCTTGGCGTCCACTACCTCGAGGGCGACGTTGGTCGTCACTGCTACCATCGTCTCCGTCGCCGTGCGGATCTCCGCCTCCTCCTCCAGCGGCTACTCTACGTGTCCGCGGAGGGCGGCTCGCTGGCGGCGGCGCTTGCTGTTGCGGCGGCGGCGCTTGTTGTTGCGGCGGCGGCGCTTGTTGTTGCGGCGGCGCCTGCTGTTGCTGCGGCCTCGCCTGTGGCGCTGTCGCCGGTCTTTGCACTGGTGGCACTGCTGGCGGCGGCGGCGCTGCCATTGACTGTTGTGTTAGGGGCGCTGGCGTCGGCGGCAGTGTTCTTTGTGGTGGCGGCGGCACTGGCGGCGCTGGCGGTGGCGCTAGCGGTGCTGCTGGCGGCGGTGCTGGCGGCGGTGCTGGCGGCGGCGCTTGTGCTGAGGCCACTTCCGCCCGCTGCTGTTGTAGCGGCGGCGGTTGGTTGTTTCTCGCTAGACCTTCGAGGTACTGTCTGTACTGTCGGTTGTTTTCGTCTGCGATACTTTGTTCTCGCGCTATACGCCAACGGTCTACCCTCTTTGCGTGCCGTCTTCGTTCAGAGGGCACTCTGTTTCCTATTGAAGGCTCTCTGTCGTCTTGCGTCTCGCGAGTATTTTCGTCCGTGCGTTGGGTATTTTGATCGTCGTTCCTTTCTCCCGTAGGATAGAACAACTCTGAGGGGGCTCCCGAAACATCGGCGTTAGCGCCGACAGCGGGTGGATTCTCTGATTCTCCAAAGAATCGTGGCCTCTGTGGCGGAGGTCTTTCTTCTCCGTTTTCTACCCCTGCACTCGGACTCGGCAGAGGTCTCAGTCTCTGCCGACCTACTTCTTCCGCAGGTGGTGCTTGTCCACTCGCGGCCCCTTGAGTTTGGAGTCTACGGAGTCGTTCTGCTTCGCTTTCTAGTGATTTGATCTTTGTCATTAGTTTCGCTAGATTTTGCGAATGCACGTCAATTGCCGTAGCAATCAAGAACGGACTCGCGTTCTCGTCCGCCATGCGAGCTAAGTGTTTGCCCGTTTGGGCTGCCAATTGATTTGCTTTTCGATTCATCAAGTTG
>JAAEMK010001370.1 GCA_024225635.1 Desulfobacteraceae bacterium
AATCCGATTTTCAGATTTTTTAGATTGATAACAGATGCAACATTTGGGAAATATCGTTCGCATATGGCTGTAGGAATGGGTTAGTATGAAGTTAGTAAAGTTTTTAATGATGTTGTTAGATTAAATCCAGCTTAGTTAAAAACTGGCTTAAATCGACAATTTGAAAGGCAAAAAATTACAAAACGTTATTGCGAAATATTCAGAATATTTATACTTTTGTTTTTATTTAGTTGTGTACGTTCGACTTGGATTACAATTATCATTGCAATCATTGGACATTGGTGAATTAAAAAATGTGAAATGTATACATTCCACACGTACACAAAAACACAATCTCAAAACAATAATAAAGTGGAAAATACAATGAAAACAATATTGTTGGGTTTATGAAATTTTATTGGAGTACTAATGATAATTTATTAATTATGAAGGAAAAAATGAACCACCTTTATTGATATGTTTAAAGTTATGTTTATATGGATTGTTGCGTTCATACAAAGCAAATTGAACACAAAAAAATGTAACATGTATATAAGGTTGTCATTTCGTTTTAGTACGAACTGGGATGCAATATTATAAAGGTTTGTATTTCGTTATTTTTTTCCCAATAAAAATTCACTGTATTATGCTTCATTGTTTGCAGAAACATTCAGAATTTTTACCCAATTGTCAATCAACAATTAAAAAATGTAACTGGCACATTTATTACCAACTAGAGCAGTATATATTGTGTTTGTTGTTGTTGATTGATATTTCTGAATGTTTTATGATTTTACACAAAAATACAGTGAATTTTTATTGGGAAAAAAATAACGAAATACAAACCTTTATAATATTGCATCCCAGTTCGTACTAAAAC
>JAAEMK010001371.1 GCA_024225635.1 Desulfobacteraceae bacterium
ACGAGTTGCGTATTTCCCGCACTTCCGGAATCGGTCCGAGGAAAAGATCCCGCAACAATTTTTCGATATACGGTCCCGGTTTCCCGTCCGATTCGATTCGAAGACGTTCTATGATATCGGGATCAAGTTTCACCGACAGTGTTTTTTTCACGATCCCCGGCAAGTCCGCCCTTCGTCCCGCGCCTTTTCGTTTTCCGCCCCGCATGTTTCCCCCTGTTTTTTTTGATTTGGCATACCTTTTCAAAGTTTGATCCCAACTCCTCCGATGACCACGGGGTCCCAATCGTCTGCCGGACCGCCACGCCCCGAAAGTGCGCGGCGATTCTACGCGGCAACCCGTGTCTCATGTTCTGTCAACAAGGCTCCCGTTCCGTCATATCGGGCCAAACAACGAGGGCCGTGGAAGACGGCCAGGCACCCGTCCGGATAGCGATGCACACGAACCCTGACCCTCACATAATGGAGCCTGGCACGATCCCTTGGCAACTGCAGCTTTTTCCTCTCAAAAGCGACACAGTTGTCGTTTCCCACCACCCGCTCATGCTGTTCGCACAAAATGTCTCTCAGATCCTGTCCGGCATAGGCGATGAAGGCGGAGCCCTCCTCAGGCGCCGGCTGCATGAATTCGGCGTTGAAACTCGGTTGATATGCCTGTCTGAGATAGCGGTTGGCCGTTTCCATGTCCGCGATGCCTTCCGCAGCCAACTCCTTGCACAGTCGATCCTGATGTGTGCGAAACATGCGTTCGCTTCGCCCGCGCGCCTCCGGTGAATAGGCCGGTATCATCTCAATACCCAACTGCCTCATGGCCCGTCCGAACTGGGTCGGATTATTTTTGTCCACCTTGCCGCCCGCCTGTGGCGTGTGCCAATAATGGCTGCCGCGGTCTGTGTAGAGAGACGAAAACAGTCCGCGTGACTCAATAACTTCTCCGACTCCGCGAAAGCTGGAGGCCGTGCCCTCTTCCTCAACAAAAAACATTGAGTAATGCTCGTTGGTGGCATCGTCCATTGTCACGATCAGGTCCCATTGCGCTCCGGGAACCCATTGATGAGTGCTCCCGTCCTGATGGAGCATCATCCCCGGCCAGGGCGCCCGCTGTCTCCTTTTGCGATGCTTTCCGCGGCCTTTCGCCTTTTTGATCAGTCCCGCTTCCTGCAGCCGGCTTTTGACCCAGGTGTAACTGCGCCCGCCTCCGTCCCGACGGTACCATGCGTAAAAATGCTTCGCATTCCAACCCTCATGACGACTTCGGTACTTCTCGGTCACCCGCAATACTTCGTCCACCGGCGCGCGCCGATGCGATATCTGATCAAGCCGTTTGTCAATCAGTCCCTCCAAACCCTCTTCCTCGTATCGATTGATGTAACGCCTGAAAGTCCGATCACACACACCGAGCAGACGGGCCGCCTCACCCTGTGTCAATCGCCTTTCCTGCCAACCCCCATACGCTTCCTCAAATCTCATTTTCCGAACCTCCCGCAATATCTCTGTCCGTCTCATCGGGTCACCTCCGAGCGACCCTGTAAACCGGACAATTCATTTGCTACAAGTCCGGACAGTTTATTTGTTCGCTACATTGATTTCATCACAGTATTGACTGAA
>JAAEMK010001372.1 GCA_024225635.1 Desulfobacteraceae bacterium
AGGTCACATGGAGGGCCTAAATTTCAACGCATGGACTAGAAGGATCGTAAGCAAGGAAAATATTCAGGAAAAATATCTTCCTTGAAAATATAAGCCTCTCGACGTGCAACACGGCGAGAAAGCGGCTGATATTGCAGTCGAAGAAGCAGCAAAACAACGTGCTGCTGCTAAAGCGGCTGCAAATAAAAAAGATGACGATTCTGAAATCGTCCATGACAATATCACCCCTAATGGTGACCTACTACCATATGGCGAACTCTCGCCAACACAAGAACCCGGAAAGAACTTGGGTGAAAGTTCTCACTCCGGTAAAGGCTCAGGCCGGAAACCACGAAAAGTCGTGAGAGATCCGACTAAGCCAAAATCGTCCCGGAGCCACTCTAGAAGAGATGGTTCCTCGAGACGCAAAGGAGACTCAGGGAAAGGGAAAGGGATGGGAGATACTAATCCCCCGGGCCCGCCCGGACCCCCCGAACCGCCTAAAGAAATTAAGGTGGAACCGGGACTCGAAGCTCCAAGATATACGCATTATGGGGAACCTCAAATTTGCGATGACCAATCGTTGCCATTTGAATATATGATTCCCAATATTGACGCCCAACGGGCGGCACTCACTGCTCGCCAACGGCGTACAACAGCAGGCGTCTGTGCAGAGCAGGAACAACGTCACTCACGCGAATGGAGAGCCAATGGAGAACTCGCTGCCCAGCCCTTTTT
Source organism: Desulfobacteraceae bacterium (assembly GCA_024225635.1). Classification (GTDB taxonomy): domain Bacteria; phylum Desulfobacterota; class Desulfobacteria; order Desulfobacterales; family Desulfobacteraceae; genus Desulforapulum. The sequence continues at coordinate 718 of JAAEMK010001372.1, forward strand.
CTGCCAGTCGGCGCAGGGACCTTCTACGGCTTTCAAACCTGAGTTCCGGCGAAAGTTGCTTACCCACAGGAAAAAATCAGGGTATATCCGTCGGGTATCCGTGGGGTATCCAACACGCGTATCCTACGGCGTGGGATATACCGCGTAATCGCGCGTATCCCACGTGGGATACACCGCGTAATCGCGCGAATCCCACGCGTGGGATACCTAGGTATCCAACAGTTCAAAATCGCGATTTCTTCCGCTGCCGTTTCAAACGTGGGATACGGATGGATATGGACGTATCCCACGCATATCCCACGGTCGCGTACGGTACTCGCGCTGATTCAAACGACGCCTTGTGCTCAAAGGAATCAGTTGAACTGCTCCGACGAGATGAGACGAGCCCCACAACGCAGCAATGGCAAATCGAGGAAAAGCACACACTTTGTTTGATCGGATATACCATAAAACCTACAATAAGCCCCCCCCCCTTAAATAATCCCCCTCCATCCAATAGTAGCCCCCACCAATAAGCCCCCCCCCCCCACTTCAACAGG
>JAAEMK010001373.1 GCA_024225635.1 Desulfobacteraceae bacterium
CCAACAAATGTTTCACCTAATAGCAGATAGGGTGGCAGTATCAGAGTAGGATCAAGGGTTGGATGAAGGTTGGATCAAGGTTGGATGAAGGTTGGATCAGGGTTGGATCAAGGTAGAATGATGAAAGAAAATGTTTCAAAAAGGTATAAAGGTGGCCACAGAAATCCAACAATCATTCAGATGAAAAGAAGAATGGGAATCCTTACACATAGGGTGACATTTCAAGAGAGGCACTCAAGAATGGGAAGACAGGGAAGCAGGTCAGGAGAAGACTGGCGAAGATCAGACGACAGCTCTACCAGGTTACACGACCTACTGAGGCAAAAGCTGCTGCTCAAGTCAAAACTAGAAACTCTGAAAAAGCAGATAGCGATGGAGAGGAAAAGCATCCTAAGGGAGCGCCACATAGAAAGAGAGCTCATCATCAAGCAGTAGAAGTAACACAGATGAGCAGCCCTAATGGTGCAGGTGTGATCTAAGTGTGGGAATACTTTGACACGCCCAAGTAGTTGTGCTTCCTGTTTTGCCTAGGTCAAATAATTTGCAGTTCCAAAAACATTTCTTCTTTCCTCCTGTGCAGTAGTTGATGTGAAAAATCTGAAAGCACAAAAACGTGTAAACACGCACCTACTTTGGTAACACCATAGGTACAACAAGCTGTCCTTACAACAAGCTGCCCTTACAAAAAGCATAGCTTTTCCTTACAGCAAATC
>JAAEMK010001374.1 GCA_024225635.1 Desulfobacteraceae bacterium
AATAGCTATTGTTTTAATTGACACATTCACACATCATGTATGGTAAAGTATAACAACAAGTTGAAAACAAAGATGTACTAAGTCAAAATGACTTTGAAAAGCAAACACAAACATCAATCAAAGCAAAGGAATGAACAACACAGAGAAACCATCACAATCATATAACACAATCATCATGTATGCATATGTAAAACACTTGTGATCATCTCATCACATTATGATTGTCATCACATCATACATGTTCACACACATATATTGTTAACAAACATAATGACAATAACAATCACAATCACATATCCACACATAACAATCATGTCTTGCTTGCTTGATTGTCCTCTGCCCATCCACTCCTCTGTTGATCAGCTGCTTGCTGTCCTCATCATCATCGACCTTTTCCATCCAACTTGTTGTCTCTTCATCTGATCCAAGTCTTGGATCCTCATGCCAATCGGGTTCACCTATGTCTCCACATGTTTCCCAACATTCTTGTTTCTTCGACTCCTCAAGTACTCCACTCTCTCCACCTGCCTGCTCCAACATCTTCATCCACCTCCACACTGACACTCCTCATCCTCATCCGCTGCTCCACTCCTGCCATCTCGTCCAACATGTCCGCACTCCTCATGCCAGTCATCCACATGCTTGCTTGTCATCGCTCTCCAAGTCCTGCAGTCAGCTCCTGGTCCTTGCAGTCAGCCTTGCAGACCTCCTCCTATCATGACTTGCCTGTGACGCTGGATGCTCTTCACTCTCCAAAGCCTCCACTGAAGTCTCCAAGTCAGGCTGTCCACTCCTCACTCCACCGTTCCTCTGCACATCCAATGCACTAACTGCGACCGGGATCCTCACTGCTGCTGCTTGGCTTGCTTGTGGTCCTGCATCAAGTCGACTCACTGCTACTGGTACTGCTGATGCCAATGTTGCTGCTGCCAATCTTGCTGATCGTCTTGGGGCTGCTTGAACCTGCTCCACCTCTGCATCCTCCACCGCTTCCTCCGCTGCTGGCAGAGCTTGTCCGCGTTCCCTTGCCGTCTTCCTCACATGATACAGGTCCAGGAGCAGCCTTGTGTACACGCCAAGTCCAGGCCTCCCTTGCTTGACAGTGTTGAACCGACTCTTTCCTCCATAGTCCATCGCAGCTTGCAAGCCTCGCGCTCCATCCAACCATCGTCCAACACCCTTGACCTCCAGCAGCCCTCTGACTCTGGCAAGTTCTTGCCTGAGCTCAGGGTCTGGTCCTCCATTGCAGTGGATCATCAGATGCAGCGGATT
>JAAEMK010001375.1 GCA_024225635.1 Desulfobacteraceae bacterium
CAGCCAATTCATACTCACCTTTTCCGAGCCCTTGAAGGAGTGGACAGAGCAAGAGAAACCAATCAAAATCATCGAGGAAGATAAAACCGAAAGTATCCCGTTGGAAGCGGAGCTATTGGCAACCGGCAGCGACATATTGGTACGCCCGGAAGTGCAATTAAAAGAGGGCAAGGTCTATGAATTTCATATAGACGGAATATCCGACCGCTCCGGCAATGGCATCTCATTCAAAACCTATTTCCGTGTGGAGAGTTCCGCGGTCATTGGTGAGGGAATCAACAAGTTCGAGGTGAACGACAACGTCAAGGTAGGCGGTTATTTGTACAGTGCCGCCGGAAGTCTGGGAATAAAGATCCAGGATGTCTCCAATCCCTCGCAATTTTTATTAAAGGGGACCTACACCCATTTTTTCGGCCCGGTGCGGGGCCTGGCCCTTTGGGAAGACAAATTAGTGGCAGTGGGTGGAAGTGCCGGTTTCGGCGGATTTATCAAGGTACTGGACATCAGCGACCCGAAACACCCGCAGCAGGTGGGCACACAGATCATCACCGGCGGGGCCGGATTACC
>JAAEMK010001376.1 GCA_024225635.1 Desulfobacteraceae bacterium
GTGAGAGGGACTGGTTGGCTTGGTTTCTGTCTTTGATTGGTCAGTCAAAGCATCAGCGGTAGCTATTCACTTATCTAATTGGCTGAGGCCTCTCAGCTGACTAAACAAGCACTGCGAAGTTCTTGTGAGCTGCTCAGGACAAAAGATTCCAAAATATTCAAAAAGGAACATTCAGGAACCTTCAGGGACCTTCAGGGACCTTTAGAAACCTTCAGGGACCTTTAGAAACCTTCAGGAACCTTCAGGAACTTTCTGGAACCTTCAGAAACCTTCAGGGACCTTTTGGAACCTTCTGAAAACTTAGAATTTCAAATTGATCACAGACAGACATACCTTAGCACTTCTAGAGCTGCTCCTTTGCAGCAAAAAATAGATAACTTTATGGAAGCTCCAAGAAGTGCATGTAAGTTAATGGAACTGCATGCAGGATAATGTAACTGCATGCAAGCTACTGTAACTGCATGCAAGCTACTGTAACTGCATGCAAGCTAATGTAACTGCATGCAAGCTACTGTAACTGCATGCAAGCTACTGTAACTGCATGCAAGCTACTGTAACTGCATGCAAGCTACTGTAA
>JAAEMK010001377.1 GCA_024225635.1 Desulfobacteraceae bacterium
AACCTGACTATAAACTCTAAAGGATTGAAATATCATGAATATATTCTTCTTAGATGACAATCTGATCAAAATAATGTTGGAAAATTTCAAGTTGTTCAAAATAATCAGACAATCCAGGTTCGATTAATGTGACAATCAACAGGGTGGTTGCGGCTTAATTGTAATCAGGGTCAGGCGGTGGTCTATGCCTCGATGTATGAAGGCGTAGGCTAAATTTGCTTCGCTCGTATCGATGGGGTCGGGCTTACTCCATACCGGGGGGCGACAATAAGACGGGAACTGAGGGGTGTTCCGGTCAGGGCACCCTTTTCCATGAAACATCAAGGAGATTATTTTTCTTCTGGAGGGAAATCACCCAATCCGGCCTGTTCCCATTCTTTTCTTAATTCTTCCTGAATGGGGTGGGGCTGCTGGCCGTAAAGATCTAAAAAAAACTGAATAGCAAAATTGAGCCTAGAATCGTCAACGCTTTTCTTTAATAAGATGATTCCTTTGATGATTTGCTTGCTTGATTCAACATCCTTTTTTTCTTTTGACAATAGAATACCTAAAGCCAAATTAGTCAAAGCAATACCATGCTCGTTGCCTTGTTTTTCTTTGATCATAAGTGATTTTAGGAACCACGTTTTCGCGGTTTTAAAATTCCGCTGCTTTTGTGCATTAATTCCAAGGTGATGATAGGCTGCGGACGCCCCATATTCGTCGCCTTGTGTTTCTTTGATCATCAGGGATTTCTGAAACCATTTATCCGCAGTCTCAAAATCCCGCTGTCTTTGTGCGATCATTCCAAGGTGATGATAGGCTGTGGCCGCCCCATGTTCGTCGCCTTGTGTTTCATTGATCTTTAGGGATTTCTGGTACCATTTTTCCGCGGTTTCAAGATCATTTTGTTTATGTGCGATCATTCCAAGGTGATCATAGATTATGGCCGATCCATGTTTGTCGCCTAGTTTTTCTTTAATTCTAAGGGCTTTCTGGTTCCACCTTTCCGCAGTTTCAAAATTCCGTCGTTTTTGTGCGATAAAGCCAAGTTGATGAAACGTTGAGGCCAGACCGTCCAGGTCTCCTGTTTCCCTTTGAATCGCTTTGACTCGGCGATAATAGTTGTCGGCAAGATCAAATTGGCGTGTTTTAAATAATATCATTGCTGTTAACTCTAAATAGTCCAGACGGTCACTGTTTTCAAAGAAATCATTGTATCTTGAAAAGTAAGCGGCGGCTTTGCCGATATCATTTGCTTCCAGGCAGGCGGTGACCAGATCGAAAATGATTTCAGCAGCGATTCTTTTTTCGCTGAATTGTTTTTTTGTTGCCTCCTTCAGGTGCTTTTCGAGGAGCTGAATTTTCAGATTTAGCTGCTTCAGTTCGGTAAGAGGGATTCCTTCTATTTTATCTAAGGGTATGGTGAGTTCGAGTTCTTTTCGCTTGAATGAATCCGGAAACCGGATAACGCTTCTGTCGCGCCGGATGTAAAGATCCGTGGCCTTGTTCGCAACAAGCGCCATATTTTTTTCCGAGAGCCAGAAAATGAAGCATATTCCAAGGTCTATCAGAATTTCCCTGGCAAAATTGATATCGCTGATAATGGCGCCGTCCGTGTCCTGAATCCGGGAATCCAGGTTGTTGACAATGATTGCCTTGGGGGACGGTTCGGCCGCTTTTCTGAAGGCTTCCACCAGCCGGTCCGCTTTTGACCTGGTGACGGAAAGTTCTTGGACCTCCAACTTCGAGTCCCTGCATTTTTGGATCACCTGCCGGTTGACTTCGAAGATCACCTGGGGATCGTTGCAGGCACAGAAGAGAATTCCGCTGCCGGACGTTCTCTTGATAAAGTTGGCAATCTTTGAAATATTGGAGAAATAATTCTCCTGATGTTCCCGGTCAATCATCTGGTCGGTTCCGTTTCAGAAGCCAGATAACCTTTTTCGCGCAGAATCTCTTTGACGATGGGGTGAACATCGCTCCAGTCTTCACCGTTGTAGTTCAACACGGACAAATTGTTTCTTAAATCCAGCATGATATCCGTAGACTTCGGTTTTTTATCGGCAGCCAGGGCGCATTTGGCCAGTTCCTGGTAGTAATCTTCAACCTTGATTCCTTTTTCCGGGTTCTCGGCGATTTGCGCCATGTAATCGGCCTGCATGCCGGTGACGGCAATCCTGTAATCGTCATCTGAAATCTTTTCCCGGTCATAGTCCAGGGCATTGTCCGCGGCGTCCTTGATCAGCCTGAACAGGTCCCACATGCAGCCGCCGCTGATTTGGATCATCTTGGGTAGAATTTCTTTGTTTTCGAACAGGGACAGGTCCATCCGTTTTTCAACGATGCTGGTCAGCGTGGTCACGCCCGCATCAAACCGGTCCCCGTTTTTTTCCCTGACCTTGATCATGGGCAGAACAAAGGTGTCAGTGTAGTTGACCTTGATAGGAGTGAATAGGGTATTGTACCTGAGGGCGATGGGAAAGGTGTAGATACAGTGGCAATGGAGTTGGGTCAGCTGGGTGGAGTGATTGTAAAACATATCCATGCCCTTGTCGATATCCACCTTGTCAAGGTCTTCGATAACAAGAACCAGGCCCTTTTTTTGAATATGGTGAAGGTTGTTTTTGATCTCGGCAATCAGCTGGTTGCAGTTGAAAATCAAGGTGGAGAGTTTGGGTTCTATTTTGGTTTTCAGCACCTCCTTGAAAGAGGAACTGGATTTGGCTGCGGCCCTGAATTTTGCAAAAAAAGTGGCAAAAAACGGAATCTCGACCCCGGCTTTTGCCTGGGTTTCGATATCCATGCCCATGTAATTCTGAGAGATTTCCTCGATTTCCCTGGTTTTGACCCAGTTCAGGATATTCTCGAGATACTCAGGATCTATTTCAATTTTGGGCGTTTCATCCACGAAGTTGAAAAGCTGTTCCATGACAGCTATAAAAATTTCTATATAGTTGATATTTACGATATCGAGTTCTTTGACCACTGAAAAATTGATCACCACAAAATCATCGTTGATGGCGTCCTGCAGCCGGACCAGTTCAGTGCTTTTTCCGCAGCCCTTATGACCCGCAAAAAGAAACCGGAGATTATCATCCTTAGCTCTCTTCAGGCGGCGCTCCAGCTTTTTTTTTATCGGTTTGCCCCGGCCCTTGTCCGCATCTACATAAAATGTTTCAAGTTCATTGATTTTGACCGGTTCGTTTTTGAAACACTCATAAACATCATCCAGTGATTTTGCAGTCATATTTTGCTTGCCCATTCTTATCTGATAGTTGGTTTTATAATGCAATTGCAATTTCGCAAATTAAACAATATCCGCAGGATTGTCAAGCCTGGCCCAATGGCCCTATTATGGTCGGAATGTCGCTTTTCAGGAAGAAAAATCCCGTGGCATCCGTTTCCTTTTTCAGGCAGGGGAGTCTGACGGAAGGGTGATGGTGACCGTTGTTCCCTCGCCCCGGGTGCTTTCGATCTCGATGGTTCCCCTGTGGTTGGAGATCACGCTTTTGGCGACAAAGAGGCCAAGGCCCGTGGCATCTTCTTTTTGGGCGGAAAAATAGGGGTCGAATACCCTGGGCAGGTCTTCTTCTGAAATGCCTTTGCCCGTGTCGCTGATGGTGACCACGATGTCGCTGTTCTCACGGCCCACGGAGATGGAGACGAAGCCCTGGGGGCCCATGGCCTGGAACGAGTTTTTCAATACCGCCTTGAAGGCGTTCACCAATGCTCCTTGGGATGCTTCGATCTCGGGGATCTCTTCGAAATCGGTCTGGACGTCAATGTTCCTTGTTTGTATTGTCAAAACCTCTGCCAGGGCTTTTTCAATGGTGTGCTTGACGCTCAATGGTGTCGGGGCGCCGTTGCTGTCCTGGATGATGCGCCGTATCTCTGCCGCGGTTTTTGAGATCAGGCCGATTCCCTGGATGGAGCTGTTGATGATTTCGGGATAATGCGCAAGTATCCTGTCCATGTCGGTTGTTTGCCTGAACTCCTTGATCTCTTCTATCCGGGTCCTGGTGTCGTTTGTTTCCCGAAGGGATTTTGATGTGTTGATGAGGTGAAGCAGCTTTTTGTATTTGTCGATCAGTTCCGTCATGTCCGAGCGGTAGCCCTCGATGGTGGTCAGGTTATTCATGACCTCTTCCGCGGGCTCATCGAGCCTCCGGGCCGCCTTTGACGTGAAATCCGCCATTAACCGGTGATCCCTGGACTGTTTCAGCTCTTCTTCAGCCGTCTTGAGGGCGGACAGGGCCTCCTCCAGGCGCATTTTTTTGTCCTTGATCATCTGTTCCAGGCTTTTGTTGTACTTTGCCAGGTTTGATTCGGCAACGATTCTTCTGGCGATCTCTTCGTTCAGGCGTTTGTTTTTATCGGCAATCTCTTTTTTCTGTTTTTCAAGATGGGTGAGGTGTTCAAAGGAGCGTATGGCGGTTGTTATTGCTGTAAAGAGTTTCTGGCTGGTAAGCTCCGTCTTCTCCTTGTAATCATTGATATCGTAATCCAGGATGATCTTTTTTTCAGGGGCCTTGCCGGGCTGACCGGTCCTCAGGATGATCCGTATGTTGCTGTTTTTTGCTTCCTGCCGTATGAAGCGCGCCACCTCCAGGCCCGCATGGCTGGTTTCCATGACCACATCCAGAAGAACGCAGGCGCAGTCGGGGTGGTCCTTGATAACCTCTTTTGCCTCCATGCCCGAGTAGGCGTGGAGAAATTTCAGTCCGGCATTTTTGTAGCTGTAGTCCGAAAGAACCATTTTGGTCATGTTGTGGACATCTTTTTCATCATCCACGATGAGGAGCTTCCAGGGGGGGAGCTTCGAGGGCTCTGTTTCGGTTACCGTAGATTCTTCTGCTGCAAATAGGATATCGTCGTTACCAGTTTTGGCTGGCTTTTTTTCTGTCATGGCCTTTTCCTGAATATAGCGGTTGTAGTCTGAAGCGTAACTTCATATTTACTACGAAGAATATGGGGCAATGTCAATACTATCCCGAGATAAAATCGAACATGGCCGTGACAGCGGGATAGAGCCAGGCGTTTAAAAGGTTCCATTCGTTCTCCCGGATCACCAGCAGGGCGGCCACAAAAAGGTAGGGGAGGCCCTTTGCAAGCCGGATCACAGGGGGCGCGCTTTTAAATCTTCTGGGAAACAGGAACGAGACAAGGGTTGCACCGGCAAGGGGGGGGATGGGCAGGAAGCTTGCCGTGAACACCATGAGATTTACGGCCAGGAGGATGGAAAATACCTGGTCCTCAAGGCCCCAGTGCCCCATGAGCCACAGGATGCTGCCCGTGATGGAGGCAAGCATGAGGTTGGCGGCAGGGCCGGCAAATTTGACCAGGATGAGTCCGAGGCCGGGGCGTTTGAAGTTGTCCGCTTCTATTTCCGGTTGCCTGGGCCAGCCGAATCCCGCCACGGCAAAGCAGAGGAGTCCGGAAAGGTCCATGTGAAACAGGGGGTTGAAGTGGAACCTGTCCTTTGGACGTGGGGGGGCATCCCCCAGCACGGTGGCCATGAAGGCCTGGGCCTCGGCATTGACGGTTATGGCAAGGAGAATCGACACGATAAAAATGACGGTGGTGTCAAACTGAAGATTGGAAAAGTCCAGGACAAAGGGAATTTTGATCAGGCTGTGGGAAACCATTGGCTATCCTTTCCATGGGGGAGGGCCCGGGGCATGGGGTTGTGTTTTGCCATGCCCCGGGAAGTTAACGGTATTTATTAACCTGTATACCGGGGTTTAGTGGTCATCTTTGCCAGGATGACGCCTGCGACGAGAAGGCCGCCTGAGATGTAGAAGGCCAGGTTGAGGCTGCCGGTAATATCCTGGATCACGCCGCCCACCCTTGCCATGAAGAATCCCAGTCCCCATCCGATGAACACGAGTCCATAGTTGAAGCCAAGGTTTTTAGCGCCAAAGAAGTCCGCCGTGAACGACGGCATCAGTGCAAGTCCCCCTCCGTACTGCCAGTAGGCAACGCCCACCACCAGGAACAGGAGAAAGAGGTTCTGGGTTGAGATCACAAAGGGGAGGGCGAAGAGACAGAGGGCTGAGATGCCGCAGTTGAGGCAGTAGGCATTGAGCCGTCCGATCTTGTCGGAGTAGTAACCCGTGCCCACCCGGCCCGAGGCGTTGATCAGCCCGCCGAAGGAGACCAGGAGCCATGCATTGGCCACGAAAAAGGGCATGCCTTTTGCCGTTTTTATCATCAGGCCCTTGGCGCTGCTGATGATGAGAAGGCCCGACTGGGTGGTGAGGATGAACATGAAGACCAGGGCGTAGAACTGCCAGGTCCTGAGCACGTCTCCGGCCTCCCAGTCGTGGGTTTTTTCCGTGGCCTGGGTGGTGCCTGCGCCGGTTACGTTGGAAGGGGGAACATACCCTTCAGGGGGTGTCTTCAGGAGCTGGCCCGCAATGACCACCACGACGGCAAAGAAGACGCCCAGGACCACAAAGCTTCCGGTGATGCCGTAGAGATCGATGAGTTTCTGGCCCAGCCATCCGATGTAGAGGGCGGCGCCGCCGTAGCCTCCCACCACGAGTCCGGCCACAAGTCCCCGTTTTTCAGGCCCGAACCATTTCAGGGCCGCAGGGGTGGGGGCGGCATAGCCGATGCCCATTCCGGCGCCGCCGAGGATGCCGAAACCGATGATGAGACCCGTATAACTCTTCATTATTCCCGCAACGATGCAGCCGGCCGCAAGGAGCAGGCCCCCGCAGGTGGCGCCGAATTTGGGACTGATCCTGTCCTGGATGCGCCCCCCGGGGATCATGAGAAGGGCAAAGACGATGACGCAAAGGGAGAAGGGGGTTGCCGCCTGTGCATTTGTTAAGTAGGTCCATCCTGCGTTGATGCCTCCCATCACTTCGCCGGCCTTGTTGACGTCCACCAGGGCCGATTTCCAGATGCTCCAGGCATAGAGAATACCAAGACAAAGATTGATGGCCGTACCGGCAAAGGTGGTGATCCATGCTTGTGCCGGGACTTTCTCGATTGCTCGTGTGGTCATTGTTAGCTCCTTTGTTATTGGTAAATTATTATAGCTTGGTTATCACGGGGCTTTTTTTCCATAGCCGATGGCGCCCAGGCTCTCTTCGATCTCATCGAGGATCACTGGATCGTCAATGGTGGCCGGAACCTTGTACTCCTTGCAGTCGGCAATGCTGCGCATGGTGCCCCGGAGGATCTTGCCCGACCGGGTTTTGGGAAGCCGCTTGACGATGGTTGCCGTCTTGAACGATGCCACGGGACCGATCTGCTCCCGGACCATTTGGATCGCCTCCTTGATGATCTTGTCGTGGTCTTCCGTGACCCCGGCGTTGAGCACGAGAAATCCCAGGGGCACCTGGCCCTTTAATTGGTCCTCCACGCCCATGACCGCGCATTCGGCAACCAGGGGATGGTTGGCAAGCACCTCCTCCATGGCCCCTGTGGAGAGCCTGTGGCCGGCAACGTTGATGATGTCGTCGGTGCGGGTCATCACATAGATATACCCCTCCTCATCGATGTATCCGGCATCGGCTGTCTTGTAGTATCCCGGAAACTCTTCGAGATAGGCCTCCACATAGCGTTTGTCGTTCTGCCACAGGGTGGGCAGGGTGCCCGGGGGCAGGGGCAGTTTCACCACAATGGCGCCGATCTCGCCCGGGGGAACCGGCTTTGTGTTGGGATCGACCACCTGGACGTCCCAGCCAGGAACCGCCTTGGTGGGGGAGCCCGGTTTCACCGGAAAGTGGTGGAGCCCCATGCAGTTGGCCGCAATGGCCCAGCCGGTCTCGGTCTGCCACCAGTGGTCGATGACCGGCACCTTGATGTTGTCTTCGGCCCATTTCAGGGTGTCGGAGTCGGTGCGCTCACCCGCCAGAAAGAGTATCTCAAAGTCCGAGAGATCGTAATCCGCCATGAGCCTGGCCTCGGGATCTTCCCGCTTGATGGCCCTGAAGGCCGTTGGCGCGGTGAACATGCTCTTGACCCCGTGTTCCGATATGACCCGCCAGAACACGCCCGCATCGGGGGTTCCCACGGGTTTTCCCTCGAACAGCACGGTGGTGCATCCCCTGAACAGGGGACCGTAGACGATATAGGAGTGGCCCACGACCCAGCCGATGTCGCTGGCTGCCCAGTAGACATCCCCCTGGTCCACGCCGTAGATCGCCTTCATGCTCCATTTCAGGGCCACAAGATGGCCGCCGTTGTCCCTGACCACGCCCTTGGGCTGGCCCGTGGTGCCCGAGGTGTAGAGAATGTACAGGGGATCGGTGGCCTTGACCGGAACGCAGTCATGGGGTTTTGCCTTGAGCATGAGGTCGTCCCAGTCAAAGTCCCTGCCCGACTTGAGTTCGGCCTGGGCCATTTTGCGCTGGAAGATCACGCAGCTTTCAGGCTTGGAGGTTGACAGGCTGATGGCCTCGTCCAGGAGCGGCTTGTAGGGGATAACCTTTTTTACCTCTATGCCGCAGGAGGCCGAGACAATGACCTTGGGCTTGGCGTCGTTGATGCGGGTGGCAAGCTCGGCGGCGGCAAACCCTCCGAATACCACGGAATGAACCGCGCCGATCCTTGCGCAGGCAAGCATGGCGATGGCGGCCTCGGGGATCATGGGCATGTAGATGATCACCCGGTCACCCTTTTGGACATCCTTTGCGGCAAGGACCCCGGCAAATTTGGCCACCTCATCCCTTAAATCCAGATAGGTGTACTCCCGCTTGGTGTCGGTTACCGGACTGTCGTAGATCAGGGCGGTGTTCTCCCCAAGCCCGTTGTCGATGTGAAGGTCCAGGGCGTTGTAGCAGGTGTTCATCTCGCCGCCGGTGAACCAGCGGTAAAAGGGTTTGTTTGAATCATCAAGAACTTTGTCCCAGCGTCTGTACCAGTGGCACTCTTCGGCAATCTGTCCCCAAAAGGCTTCAGGATCGTGAATGGACTGGTCATAGGCCTCTGTATACAAGTTTGACATAAGAGTTAGGTCCCCTATTTGGGTAAAAGGTTTTGACCGGCGGCAGGTAATGGGGCGCCGCCGGTCTCGCAAAAAGTTAGCTTTTCTCAACCATATCCTTGATGGTTTCAACAACTTCGGGGTTGGCCAGGGTCATGACGTTGCCCACATCGCCGTTGTTGGAGATGGCTCCAAGGACCCGTCGCATGATTTTGCCGGACCGGGTCTTTGGCATATCGGGAACTATCCACACCTTTCTTGGCTTGGCGATCTTGCCGATCTGTTCGCACACGGCGTCGGAGATCTTCTTGGCCAGGGCGTCTGTTGCATCGATTCCCGGCTTGAGGGCGATGTAGAGATCGGGCTCTTTGCCTTTGATATCGTGGGCCACCGGCACAACGGCCGCCTCGGCAACCTCCTCCACCACCAGGGAGGCGGATTCGATCTCCTTGGTGCCGAGCCTGTGGCCCGATACGTTGATTACGTCATCGATGCGGCCTAGGATTCTGTAGTAGCCGTCCTCGCTGCGGGTTGCCGCATCCCCCGCAAGATAGGGCCAGTCCTTCCAGTCCGTGCTCTTGAGATCCTTGCAGTACCGGGCAAAATAGGTGTCCACAAACCTGTCCCTGTCGCCCCAGATGGTCTGGAACAGACCCGGCCATGGGTTCTGGATGCAGATGTTTCCGGCAATGCCGGGCTGGGTCACCTCTTTACCGTCATCGTCGTAGATGATGGGATGGATGCCCGGAACGCCGGGGCCGGCACTTCCCGGTTTCATGGGATTGAGGCCGGGAACGGTGGAGCAGAGGAAGCCGCCGGTTTCGGTTTGCCACCAGGTGTCCACGATGATGGCCTCCCCCTTGCCCACGGCTGACTGGTACCATTTCCAAACCTCGGGCTCGATGGGCTCGCCCACGGTGGTCATGTGTTTGAAGTGGTAGTCGTATTTGGCGGGCTCCTCAGGACCGATCTTCCGTAGGGCCCGGATGGCGGTGGGGGCGGTGTGGAAGATGTTGACGTCAAGATCCTGGGCGATCCTCCAGGAGCGTCCGGCATCGGGATAGGTGGGAACGCCCTCGTAGATGACGCTTGAGGCGCAGAGGGCAAGGGGGCCGTACACGATAAAGGAATGGCCGGTGATCCATCCGATGTCGGCCATGCACCAGTAGACATCTTCGGGCTGGATGTCCTGGATATATTTGGACATGGCCGTGACATAGGACAGGTAGCCGCCGGTGCTGTGCTGGCAGCCCTTGGGTTTTCCCGTGGTTCCGCTGGTGTACATGAGGAAGAGGGGATCTTCGGCCAGCATCTGCTCGGGCTCGATCCGTTTGCCGTAATAGTTTTTGACTTCATCGTTTACGAAAAAGTCACGTTTTTCGACCATGGGGGTCTCGGAGGAGCATTTGCCGGGATAGCGCTGCCACACCAGTACCTTGTCCACCACCTGGCCTTCTTGTTTGGCGATGGCCACGGCCTCGTCCGCATTGACCTTGTGGTTGAGCAGCTTGCCGGACCGGTAGTAGGCGTCCATGGAGATGAGCACCCTGGAGTTGGAATCCACGATCCTGTCCGCGCAGGCACTTGCGGAGAATCCGCCGAACACCACGGAATGGATCACGCCGAGCCTTGCGCAGGCAAGCATGGTGATGGGCAGTTCCGCGGACATGGGCATGTGGATGGTGACCCTGTCACCTTTTTTAAGGCCTGCAAAATCCCGGAGAAGGGCTGCGAATTCGTTGACCCTGACATAGAGTTCCTGGTAGGAGATGTGGTCGACCCTCTCTTCTTCCAGTTCCGGAACAAAATGGATGGCGGTCTTGTTTTTGTTCTTCTCAAGATGGCGGTCGATGCAGTTGTAGCTGGCGTTGAGTTTTCCTCCCTTGAACCATTTCCAGCAGGGCGCGTCGCTTGTATCAAGAACTTCATCCCAGTACTTGTACCAGGTGAGGAGCTCTGCAAATTCCGTATAGCAATCGGGGAAGTTATCGAGGCTGAACCTTTCAAAAACCGATGGGTCCGTAAGATTTGCCTGGCCTATGAATTTAGTTGAGGGATAGTAGTAGTCTTCTTCCTGCCAGTGTACTGCAATCTGTGCTTCTGTGGTCTCTTCTACTTTTTTGTCGCCCATTGATTCTCTCCTTGGATTTATAGTTGAGTTAACAGGGTGTTAGCTACTGATAAAAAGTAAAAAATGGGTGCTATCACCTCCTTTTAAAAAAGTAGATTTATCGCTGTTATCTGTTTCCATACTGTTCTAAAAAAAACATGGTTTACGAAAAAAAACTAAAGACTGGAGCCTTTATTTACGGTGTCGGGCAGCTTTCAGAGCGCGCAGAAAGATCGCTGAACGTTAAAGATCCGGTTCGCACAGAATAGATTTCAATACGATGAATGTAATTCATATCGTATATGCGACTATAAAAAGGAAATTTTGTTTAGTCAATAGAAAATTGAAAAAAATCACGGTTTTTAAAAAATTGATTGCATAGTACCGGGTTTTTTCGATATCGTCATTTAAGATGAGCTTGATTGATATGACGATCAGCCGAAAGGAGGTTGTAAAGAGTGAAAAATCCAGCAGATAACTTTTGGAAACTCAAGTCCGCCGTGGTTAAGGAGGCGCTTGAAAAGAACAATTTCGAAGTGTTCCTGGCCGACACCCGGGATGATGCCAAAAAAATCGCACTGGAAGAAATCATTCCCGGACTCAACGTGAAGAGTGTTTCCTGGGGCGGTTCCATGTCCTTTGTAAGCACGGGCCTTTTCCACGCCCTGAACAGCGATGAAAACCTGACCGTGCTGAACACTTTTGATAAGAGCATTGCCCCGGAAGAGCAGATGGAGCTTCGCAGGCAGTCGCTCCTGGTGGATCTCTTTGTCACTGGAACCAATGCCGTCACGGAGGAGGGGCAGCTTGTCAACCTCGATATGATCGGCAACAGGACCGGGGGGATCACCTTTGGCCCCAAGCATGTCATCATCATTGTGGGGCGAAACAAGATATGCCATGATCTGGGGGAGGCCATGGACCGGGTCAAGAACCTTGCGGCGCCGATCAACGTGATGAGCCTTGACAAGAACGCGCCCTGCAAGGAGACCGGTTTCTGTCACGACTGCCATGGCCCCGACCGGATCTGCAATACATGGACGATTACGGAGAAGTGCTTTCCTAAAAAGAGAGTGAAAATTATAATTGTAAACGAGGATCTTGGCTTTTAACGTTCAGGCAATTGTGTTTACATCAACAGGATCAAGGAAAGCATATTTCAGGGTAAAATTCCAGACAATTCCAGGTCCCGGGGTCCGGCGGCCCATGCTTTTGTGCTTCAGTGCAAAAAGACCGGTCCGGTCACGGGCCTGGGTAAGCGGTGCGGCGCCTAGGTCAGGATAAAGGTCACCAGGATGGGCACCGCGATGGTGAGCACCACGCCGCTGAACAGGGCGATGATGGAAAATTCCTTCCCGGAGTTGATGGTGATGATGGGAAGGGTGGTGTCCATGGCGGTTGCGCCTGCCGAAGCGATGGGGGCGGTTCGTCCGAACCAGGCCACCAGCAGGGGCGCTGCCAGCAGTGTGAAGATCTCTCGTATGATGTTGGAGAGCAGTGCTATTGTGCCCAGCACCTCACCGCGCATCTCGGTGATGTAGATGGAGGAGAGGCTGTAGTAGCCCAGGCCCGACCCGATGGCCATGGCGTCCTTGACGGAGACGTCCGACAGAAAAAGGGAGACGCCTGCGGCTCCGGCCAGGGAGCCTACGATGACAGCGGCGGGGATGAGGAAGATACGCACGTTGCTCTTCTTCAAGACAGAGAAGGTGGTGGTGTCTCCGCCGATGCCGATTCCCACAAAAAAGATGAGGGCGTAAAGCACCCAGAGGGTGAGGTCCGATTCGGTGGCAAAGGCAGGCAACTCCACGAAAAGCCCGGTCATGACCCCGACAACAAAGCAGCAGAGGATGGTGAGGCTACCCTTCATGGGGCACCTGCTCTCCCATCTCGTCCCGGATGGATGTTTCTTTGGTTTCGGAGAAGAAGAGGCGCCAGGCCAGCCCGCAGCACAGAACGCTTCCCGCCACGGCTCCCCCGGTGAGAACCACGGCCTTGACGCCGATGATGTGGATGCTTGTCACCACTGTCTCGTTCAAGCCCACCGAGATGCCCAGGACAAAGAGAAGAAGAAAGATCACCGCCATGACGATGCGGTCGATGACGGCAAAGAGGGCCTTTTTTTCACGCAGCAGGTAACCAATGAGCATACCCACCGCCATAATGACGAGAATTTCAACCATATCCCACTCCAAAATCCCGGGGGCGTTGGCCCCATCCGCTGTAAATTACCAGGCAACGTTTCCCGGGCACCGGGTGCCCGCAAAGGAAAAATTCTCATATGCGCCTGAATGTGCGGGTATATAAGAAGTATGGGGGAATGTCAACAACTTGCCCGATTTCCCCATTGCGATTTTGGTCGCTGTTTGGGAGATGATTCAAAAACGGATGTCAAATCCTGTAAAGCCTGAAGCCGTGTCCGGCCAGTCGGTTTCAACCCGGTCCACCGAGGATGCGGGGGGGCCTTGACGGCACCATTGGATCATTTGGTCCAGATCGCTTTTTTCCCCTTCAAAGGTCGCCTCGACGCTGCCGTCGGCACGGTTCCTGACCCATCCTGTAAGGTTCAGGTCCCGGGCGGCCCTTTGGGTTTCCATTCGAAAGCAGACCCCCTGGACCCTTCCCCTGACGATGACATGGACCTGTTTCTTTTCCGCCATGGTATCCTCCTTTTTATGTGAGATGATTATAGCTCTTCGCATATGAATTGAGCCCGGTTCTTAATTATAATAGGTAAAGCAGGTATCAATTCGATTGCGAACGTCTATAGCTGGTTCACAGAATCGTGAAGACAGGGTCAGGATACGCCAAAACAGCCCGTGAAGTCAAATCCCAGGTCCGGTTGAGCCGTCTCCACAGGGTGGAGATGCTCACCATCATGATGCATGACTGAGCCCCGGTTGCCTTGCCGTGGTTCCCAGGATTAACCCCAGGGCGATTCCCGCCCTGGGGCCATGGCTTTTGGATGGAGTCATGATCAGTGTTTTCCTGTCTCCGGTTTTTGTGCGACCATCAGGAGGCGGCTTGTCAACCCGAGTACCCAGGGCTCCTCCGCAACGTTCTGAAAGGCCTTGTCGATCCGGCTGAACATCTCGTCATCATCCAGAAGCTCCACCTGCTCCTTTGCGGGGGGATGCTCGAAAAATGGCGTGATGGCCGCAGTCTTACACGGCTTGAACCCCTGTTCCCGGAACAGGGTATCGAGTTCTTCCGGGGAAAAACAGGACTGGTGCAGCCCGGATTCGCCAACGGTTTTTCCGTTGTTGAGAACATCGAAAAACCGGGTCATGTCGTTTTTCCGGGCAAGGTCCAGGGCCCTTCTAAACCGGTTATTGGTGTCGCACACCACATGGCCGCCGGGCTTTGTGATCCTGAACATCTCGGAAACCGCCTGTCCGGGATCGCTGCACAGGGAGAGAGGCATGCCCAGGGCCAATACCAGGTCAAAGGCGTTATCCCCAAGGGTATTCATATTGCAGATATCCAGGACGTGGTAGGCGCTGACCCTTTCCCCAAGCCCCTGTTGGTTGACCTGGGCCTCTGCGTGGCGGATCATTTCTCCTGAAAAATCCATGAGTTCCAGATCGTAGCCCATGGGGGCCAGGCGGTACACCCACCTGCCCGTGCCGCACCCGGCCTCCAGGATCGTGCCGCTCTCCATTGGGGGCAGCAGAGGTTCGATATAGCGCCAGCAGCCCGATTCATAGAGGTCGGACATGCGTCTGGTTTTCTGCCGCCGCTCTCCTGATGCAAAGAATTGAGCCTTGCTGTCCCAGTAACCAAGTGCCTGGTTCGTCTTTGTCTCTGTTTCTGTCATCGCCTTTCCTCCCTGTGCCGGTTCAAGATTATATTATGCAGTCCATGCGCTCAATGAGTCCACGATCCCTTTTACTTTGTTTTCAATGGCCAGGAGATCCGCTTCATTGGGGCGGTCCTCGATGTTGCCCATGCGTCCGTTTTTGTTTATTTCCTGGTTGTGGTGGTGCTTTCCAACCACAAGCCACTGGTCAAGGCCCGTATATCCCAGGTGCTCGAGGAACGAGTTGAGCCACATGGTCATGGGCAACGCCTCTTTTTCTCCGATATGGGGGCCTGCATAGGTGCCGAAGCTGATGCCGAACTTTCCCGGTATCATGGGGGATGAGGGCTTGATCAGCCCCTGCTGGCTGTATGCTTTCATGCTCCGTTTTACAAATTTCATCAGGGTCGGGGTGGGCAGCCAGTCAATGACCGGGGAGCCGATGAAGACGAGGTCATAGTCAAACAGGTCCACCATGAGTTCCTTTTCCACCTTTACCATGCGGGGTGCCATGCCTTTTGTTGTAAGGGAATGCTGGATTGTCTCTGCAACCTTGGCTGTGTTTCCGCCCAGGGAGTCGTACAGTATGATTGATTTCATTGTGATTCCTTTCTTATATTGTTTGTCTGTTAACTTGGATGTTTGTAAATGCATGGGGTGTGCCAAGGGTGGTAAATGTAGCTTGATTTGATTGCAACCTGCTGTGATAACTTGATGTTTTTTGTTGTTTGCTCCTTTGCTGACTGACCCGGACTGTAATCAAGTTAACGTTTGGTTTACGTTATTTGTCGTTAACCGTTAACTTGTGACCGTAAACCCACCATTAAATTGACGAAATTCTTGCGGAAATTCAAATAAGAGTGTAGCGTCAGGGTTAACGTTTTTGTGTGGCTGTCCAGCACGTTAAATCCGGCCGATTTTTTATCCTTTGGAGAGTGAGGCGAATGAAGAGCTTAATCAGTGAAATGAACGATCACCCCTTGCTGGGGCAGATTGTCGACACCATTGCGGACGGTGTGTTCACCCTGGATGTCAACGGGGTGATCACCTCCTGGAGCAAATCCATGGAGCAGATTACGGGGTTTACGGCCCGGGAGGCCATGGGCAAGACCTGCAGCATGCTCAAAATTTCCAACTGCCTTGGCATCAGGGGGCTGGGGGATCCGACCAAATGCGGCGTCCTCCAGGGGCGTTCCACCGGCGCACGGGAGTGTTTCATCCGTCACAAGGACGGCCATGATGTGCCGGCGATAAAAAGCGCGACCCCCGTAAAAAACCAGGCCGGCAAGGTGATGGGCGTGGTCGAGGCCATCACCGATCTTACCGAACTTGAGAAGGCCAGGCAGACCATCAAGGAGACCACCCGCCGTCTGGGGGAGAAGCATCAGCTGGACAGGATCATCGGAAAGAGCGACTGCATGCAGGCCGTGTTCACGGCCATAAACGCAACCGCCGCAAGCAATGCGACCATATTGATCCAGGGGGAGAGCGGCACGGGAAAGGAGCTTGTGGCCGGGGCGATCCATTACAATTCCGACCGGTCCAAAGCCCCCTTCATCATCGTGAACTGTTCGGCCCTGTCTGAATCCCTGCTTGAAAGCGAGCTCTTCGGCCATGCAAAGGGAGCGTTCACCGGCGCTGTCACCGACCGGATCGGCCGGCTCGAGGAGGCGGACCACGGCACGGTGTTTCTGGATGAAATCGGGGAGCTGAGTCCCCTGGTCCAGGTGAAGCTGCTTCGGGTTCTCCAGGAACGGACCATCGAGCGGCTGGGGGAGTCCCGGCCACGGAAGCTTGATATCCGGGTGATCACGGCGACCCACCGGGACCTCTACACCCTTGTCAAGGAGGGGAAATTCCGGGAAGACCTCTATTACCGGCTCAAGGTGTTTCCCATCCGGGTGCCCGCCCTACGGGAGAGAAAAACCGATATCCCCCTGCTGGTGCGCTATTTTTGCGAACGGTTGAACGCTGAAACCGGAAAAAACGTTCAGGCGGTTTCCCCCAAGGCGATGCAGCGGCTCCTGGACCATGGCTGGCCCGGCAATGTCAGGGAGCTTGAAAACGCCATGGAACACGCCTTTGTCCTTTGCACCTCCCGTATTATCCAGCCCGATCACCTGCCCCTGGAGATCCGGGAGATGGCGTATCCGTCCAGGGCCACGCCCCTTGCGTATTCCATGGATACGGCCACGGCGTCCCGGCCCCTGACCCGGGAGGTGTTGACGGCCCGGCTCCATGAATCCAACTGGAACAAGGCCGAGGCCGCACGGCGGCTCGGCATCAGCCGGACCGCCGTGTGGAAACGCATGAAGCAGTGGGACATTCCCCTGAAAAAGCCTTCCGGGGGGACTGGAAACTCACAATCCTGACGGTGCCGCCATTCCCGCCTTTACGAGGTTTTCCAGTTGTTCTCCGGTAACTTTACGGTCGGTGTATTTTCTTACACTTTTCCGTTGCAGGATCATGTCCAGGCCGGTAAGGGGTGTGGAGGTATTGTTTGTTTCATTCACGTTTTTCATTGTTATTCGATCTCCTGTGGTTCTTTGGGGGTATCCCGGACATTTCTCTTGTGTCTTTCTCTTCGTGTATTATATTGGTTCGTTCGAATTTGACAAGTAGGCACTTTGGGGTGAGCTGCTTACCTTTTGGTGTGAATTGAAGGATAACAGGGATCAGACGGGGAATTTTTTTTTATGAAACGGCCCTGATTTACATTTTTCTGCCAAAAGCGATGCCGAGTTTTCTCAGTTTATGACGCAATGTACTTGGGTGGAGCCCCAGTAATTTTGCCGCGCCGTCATTGCCCTGGATCTTACCCCCTGTCTTTTCAAGGGTTGCTGTTATGTGATGCCGGATAACATCATCCAGAAGCCCATGGGAGGGGGGATGACTATCGGCTGTGATTGTTTCCGGTATGGATTCCTCCGGCCTGGAGACGGGCGCAGCAGTACCGTAACCGGAAAAAAACAGCATCTGCTTTTTATCCGCCTGACACCGGATCAGCTCTCGTTCAACCGCATTCTCAAGTTCCCGGACATTCCCCGGCCACGGATAGTCTTTTATGCGGTTCAAAGCGGACGGGTCAATTTCAGGAACCATGGAAAGATTTAATTCAACAACTTTTTTATTTATAAAGTACCGGACCAGTTCGGGGATGTCGTTTTTTCGTTGTCTCAAGGGTGGTATGGTGATGGGGAATACATTGAGCCGGTACCAGAGATCCTCGCGGAATTCCCCTTTTTTTACAAGCTCTTCAAGATTTCTGTTTGTGGCGGCAATGACCCTGACATCCACCTTGATCGGTTCCATGCCGCCGACCCTTTCAAGTTCTCCGGTCTGAAGGACCCTTAGTAATCGTTTTTGCAGCTCCAGGGGCATTTCACCTATTTCATCAAGAAAAATCGTTCCCCCATGGGCCCTTTCAAATCTGCCCCGCTTCATTGAAACGGCCCCTGTAAACGATCCTTTTTCATGGCCGAAAAGCTCACTGTCGATCAAGGCGTCCGATATCGCCCCGCAATTGACTTTTATAAACGGCCTGTTTCTCCTTGGTGATGAGTAATGAATCGCATTTGCAATTACTTCCTTGCCAACCCCGGTTTCCCCGAGTATGAGAATTTTACTGTTGAGGGGTGCAACCTGGCCGGCCATTGCCATGACCTCTTTCAATCCCGAATCCTTTCCGATGATCTCTTCACCTGAAATCTTCCTGAGTTCCCGGTACAGGTACCGGTTGTCGTCATTTAAAAGATCTCTCAGCCCTTTCAGTTCCCTGTACCGCAGGATATTGGATAACGCTATGGCAAAGGGATCGTTCAGTACGGATAACAACCGGCCGTGTTCTTCTTTTAATTTCTTTTTTCCGGCCGCAAAGATTATCACGACTCCCACGATCTCGGATTGAATTGTAAGATGGCGTATAAACCCTGATGATTGCGGCAGTTTCAAGGCACGGGCCACGGCTATTGAGGTCGGGCCGTAGGTCGTGAAATCATCCACCTTGCGAAGATCATCAAGATCCGACTCAATAAACTCTATTCCATCTTTGGAGAGGTAAATGGGCTTTTCCGGTATGGAGACAGGGATATCGGCTTTGGCGCCAATGCACTCAATGGCTTTCAGGTCGGGATTGTAGATATTAAATATGATTCCATTCAGGGGCATGTGTTTTTTTAGAAAACCCAGACAATCTTCAAGCATTGTATCGATATCAAGACTGCTGCAGATACTTAAGGTTCCTTCGTGGAAAAAAGAGAGATTATCCAAGTTGCCTCCCAAAGTTTCGTATTTGATACTTTTTCTGCCTTAATGACGTATGCGACATTTTGAAAGTATCATATATGATATTAAGCTACAAACAAATCTTCCAAATCCCTTCAAATCAAGACTTTTTCAAATTGGCACATTCTTTGTAATTGTAATGGGACAATGATCATAGCGATGGCTATCGTCGGCAATAATGGAGCCGTAACCGTTGAAATCAAATCGGGAGAGAAAAATGAACAATAATTCAACATCAAAAACAACCACCCTGGTTGTTACATCCGCCGTCCAATTCCTTGTTCCCTTCATGTTATCATCCGTAGTCGTGGCATTGCCGACCATTGGCAAAGAGTTTTCCGCCGGCGCCGTGCATTTGAGCTTGATCGAAATGGTCTACATGTTGTCCCTGGCCCTGTTTCTTCTACCCATCGGACGCTTTGCCGATATCCATGGACATAAAAAAATATTTGTATCAGGGATCGCGGTCATGATTTTTGCGACAATCGCCCTGACCGTCTCCATGAACATTGAGTTCCTGATTATATTGCGATTCGTTCAAGGCGTCGGCGCAGCAATGATCATCGCAACCAGCCTGACAATACTGACCTTTGTGTTCCCCCCGGACCAACGGGGCAAGGCCATGGGAATCACGGTCAGCTGCGTATTTATGGGCCTTTCAGCAGGACCGACCCTGTCCGGAATCATGGTTTCCCACCTTGGGTGGCGGTATATCTTCTACTTTGCGCTCCCGGTGGAAATTGCGGCCTTTTTGCTGACAATACTGAAGCTCAAAGGTGAATGGGTAAATGCAGAAGGTGAAAAATATGACTGGACCGGCAGCATTCTTTACATGATCTCGTTGTTCTTCCTTATCGTGGGCATAACCCAGGCAAAGGAACTGGAAATAGCAAAGTGGATCGCCCTTTGCGGTGTGGCGGGGCTGATCGTGTTTCTTGCATATGAATATAAAGAGGAATCGCCCCTGCTGAATATACATATGCTTCTTGATAACCGTTCATTTTCATTCAACTGCTTATCCACATGGATCAACTATGCCGCCTCTTTTGGCGTAATGTTTTTCTTCAGTATCTATCTTCAGGCCGTCAAGGGGTTTTCCCCTGAAACCACCGGTTGTGTTTTAATCATCCAGCCGGTGATCCAGGCCGTGTTTTCTCCCATGGCAGGCAGATTGTCGGACAGGTATACCCCCGCCAATATCGCAACCATCGGAATGGGCGTGTGTACGGCGGGTCTGTTTGTCGCAGCTTTTCTATCCCGGGGCTCATCGTTGGCCATGATCGTTTTTGTTCAGATTCTCCTGGGATCAGGTTTCGCCTTGTTTGTCTCACCGAATCTGACCGCAATCATGGCAAGCGTTCAGCCGGTCCATTATGGCCTTGCATCCGCCCTTGTCTCAACCATGCGCTATACGGGAATGATGACAAGCATGACAATAATCGCCGTGATCCTCTCCATCTTTATTGGAAACCAGCCGGTGACTGCGGAAACAGGCGACGGATTTGTAAGCAGCATGCGGATGACCCTCGTAATTTTTACCGTCATGGGGCTTTCAGGTGTTTTCCTTTCCTATGGCAGGAGCAGATTTTCACTATCGGACCGTGCCACGTCAAATAACTGAAACCGGCAGGGGATGGTGTGGAATCAACGGGAGAGATAACCATACCGAAGCCGGCCGCTTCCCGGAAAGGGCGGCAGCCGGCCTAGCATGACTATCGAACACAAACGGTCTTTATGTTCATGAACTCTTTGATTCCATAATCCGCCAGTTCACGTCCAAAGCCGGATCGTTTGACCCCTCCGAACGGTAGCTGGGGACTGGAGGCAACCATGTTGTTGACGAAAACCATTCCGGTTTCGATCCGGCGGGCGATTTTTACCCCGCGTTCCTCATCAGCCGTCCAGACACTGCCCCCCAAACCAAAATCGGTATCATTGGCCACTGCCACGGCTTCCGCCTCATCTTTTACGGTAATCAGAGCCGCCACCGGACCGAAGGTTTCCTCTTCATACACGGGATTTCCCTTTTTTACATCCGAGATAATCGTCGGGGCATAGAAATTTCCGGGCATATCCAGCGGTTTTCCGCCGGTTACCAGTTTTCCGCCTTGGGCAATGGAACGTTCCACCTGATCGTGTATCTCATCCAGCAGATCCTGCCGGGCCATGGGAGCCATTTGGCTGTTATCATCCATGGGATTCCCCACCACCAGGGCTTCCATCTGCTCCTTCATCAGAGCTTCAAATTCAGCGGCAACGCTTTCAACAATGATGAAACGTTTAGCCGCAATACAAACCTGCCCCGCATTTAGGGTTCGGGATGTAACCGCCGACTTGACACAGGCATCCAGGTCCGCATCCTCCAGGACTATAAAAGGATCCGATCCCCCCAGCTCCATTACACACTTTTTCAGTTCCCTTCCGGCGGTTTCAGCTACCTTACTGCCTGCGGGTTCGCTTCCGGTCAGCGTAACAGCCTTCACCAGCGGGTTTGCAATTACGGCTTCAACCTCTCTTGCGGGAATCAGCAGCGACCGGAAAATGTTTTCCGGGAATCCGGCCTTGCGCACCACCTCCTCAATCTTTTCCGCGCAGCCGAATACATTGGAAGCATGCTTGAGCACGGCGGCATTACCGGCCATCAGCGCGGGCGCTATGAACCGCCAGACCTGCCAGAACGGAAAATTCCAAGGCATCACCGCCAAAACAACGCCAATGGGCTCAAATGTCACAAAACTCTTTGAAAAATCGGTTTCGATCACTTCGTCCCGGAGCAGTTTTTCAGCATTATCCGCATAAAACCGGCAGGCCAGGGCGCATTTCTCAACTTCCCCCCTGGCTTCACCCATCAGCTTTCCCATCTCCGCCGTGATGATACCTGCGCATTCATCGCGTTCCGCCAGGAGTATGTCCGACGCCTTGTGCATCAGCGCCGCACGTTCGGCAAATGAGGTTTTTCGCCAGGCTTGCCAATCCTGATCAACAGCCTGAACAATGCTCTTCGCCTCAGCCGCGTTGTGCGGTGTGTATTCTTTAATTAATTCGTTGGTAGCCGGATTGATACTTTTCATAAAAACCTCTAAACAATATTTGATTACAATAACTTATAAAACATGTATTCCCGATAAAACTAAAACCTATCGCTTTGATATACCTGTTTTTTTCAATTTGTACATAACTATTTCCCGATCGCCTTTCGGGGTGGGGTACCCATGCCCCATTCGGGCATGTTGGTCTTTGAGACGCCTTTCTTTCAGTCATAACGCATGTCCCCCGGATTTGTCCGTGGTGAAACGGGGCGCTATCGCCCCGTTTTGATTTTTTGCGGATATGGGGTGTTGTTCGTGTTTATTCAGGTAGTTAGAAGGGGTATGACGTCCTGGCACGACAGTTGCAAGATTTGATGCCAACAATTTAGTTCTTTTGTCAAGTGACGTTCTTTGTTTTAATGCAGGAGAGGGAGGTAGAAAAGTCGTATGAAGTTGAAAAAACATTTATTAAGTGTTTTAACCATGTTTTGCATGTTCGTGCTACCCCAATCCAATGCCCTTGCCCAGGGTATTGATGAGGCCATCAATAACGCGTTGACACCCATATCAAATATACTGGTGTCCGTTGTCTTCTTTAAAGTTCAAGTCGCCGGTGTCGGTGTGCCCCTGGTGGTGGTCTGGCTGGTCATGGGTTCCATTTTTTGTACCTTTTACCTTGAGTTTATAAATGTTCGGGGGTTTAGGCATGCTATCAGGCTTATTAAAGGTGATTTCAGCGACGGCCACGGAAAAGGCGAGATCAGCCATTTCAGTGCGCTGTGTACGGCGGTTTCCGGAACGGTAGGTATCGGTAACATTGCCGGAATACCCATCGCCATTGCAGCCGGTGGTCCCGGCGCCGTGTTCTGGATGCTTCTTGCAGGTTTCCTGGGAATGTCCCTCAAGTTCACGGAATGTACCCTGGCGGTTATGTTTCGTAAGGAGAACTCCGACGGTACGGTTTCCGGCGGTCCAATGTATTACCTGACCCAGGGACTGGCCAAGATCGGAAAACCCAAACTCGGTAAGGGGCTGGGTCTTTTTTATGCCTTCGGGATTCTGATCGGCTGCCTGGGCATCGGCAATATGTTCCAGTCAAACCAGGCATTCAGCCAGTTTCTTGTTGTTACGGGTGGAGATGCTTCTTTCTTTGTCGGCAAGGGATGGTTGTTCGGCCTTATCTTTTCCCTGGTTGTTTTTGGTGTAATTGTCGGCGGAATTAGAAGTATCGCCAATGTAGCGTCAAAGCTTGTGCCTTTCATGGCCCTGCTGTAC
>JAAEMK010001378.1 GCA_024225635.1 Desulfobacteraceae bacterium
GCACTCCATCGTCTTCAGATTGCATCTGGCTCGATACATTTAGTCGGCCATCATAGCTATCTCAGTACTACATTGAAGGACGTCGGGCGACTCCCCCAAAGTGGGCATCTCTGTTGAACTACAACTAGATGTGACATTAAAACTGAGCAAATGATCATTTGTGCACTCCATCGTCTTCAGATTGCATCTGTCTCGATACGTTTAGTCGGCCACCATAGCTAACTCAGTACTACGTTGAAGTACGTCGGGCGACTCCCCCAAAGTGGGCATCTCTGTTGATGTTTAGAAAAAGAAATGGCCGCGAAGCGGCCACTACGTTTAGTCAGCCACTGTAGCAAACTCAGCACTTTCGTTGAAGTACATCAGGTATCATTTTTGACATTGTTAGATACAGTTCAGTGTCGTAGTGTTTTGACTACAACTAGATGTGACGTTAAAACTGAGCAAATGATCATTTGTGCACTCCATTGTCTTCAGATTGCATCTGTCTCGATACGTTTAGTCGGCCACCATAGCTAACTCAGTACTATGTTGAAGTGCGTCGGGTGACTCCCCCAA
>JAAEMK010001379.1 GCA_024225635.1 Desulfobacteraceae bacterium
CTGACTATAAACGCTAAAGCATTGAAATGTCATGAGCATATTCTTTTTAGATGGCAATCTAATCAAAATAATGTTGGAAAATTTCAAGTTGTTCAAAATAATCAGACAATCCAGGTTCGATTAATGTGACAATCAACACCTATTTGCCACATACCTGCGGTACCAGTGAAGAATCCGGACGACGGCTCGGTATCACAATCAGCATTGCCCCACAGTTATTCTGCGACCTTGTCCAAGGCGATTTTGACAGGGTGGCCGCTTTTCTGGATACGGTTTCTGAAAAAAACAAGGAAAAATTGTATTTTCACAAGGGAAGAATTACGCCTTTAATGCAAATAGCGCTTCATCAGATTATCAACTGCCCGTACCAGGGTATTACTAAACGTCTGTATCTTGAAAGCAGAGCCCTTGAGTTGATTGTTTATAAGTTGGAACAGATGGCAACACAAGAAGGTAAAGCCCCAAAAGCTTTGTCCGTTAAATCCGATGACGTTGATCGGGTGTACCATGCCAAGGAAATAATCATCCGCGACCTTGAAAACCCTCCGACGCTTTTTGAACTTGCCGGCCAGGTAGGGCTTTCCCATGCCAAGTTGAACCGATGTTTTCGGGAATTATACGGAACAACGGTTTTTGGATTTTTGCGTAAAACCAGGCTTGAAAAGGCAAGGTTTCTGCTTGAAGAAAAACAAATAAATGTAACGGATGCCGCCTTAAAAGTCGGATACAGCAGCCTTTCTTCTTTTATCCACGCTTTTTCAGATCACTTTGGAATCAAGCCGTCCTTCTGTGTCAAACGGCATCTGTAAATTCGGCTGAGATATGAACATTCCCTGAGATCCTTCATCGTTTGTCCGTTTATCTTCTTTTCCCTTTCATTTAAAACAAAAAATAAATCATTTGCGACAAGCCCCGGATGTAAAATGAGACTATATTCAATTGATTATCAGGCTAACAGTTTTTATAAAATTAAAGAGGAAAAAGATGAATAAACCCAAAAGGAAAATCGCAGTATTATTGACCGCATGTCTGATCCTGGCAAGTCCAATAGATGCTAAAGAGACAACCGCCCCGGATGAAATAACAGTCACTGCACAAAAAATTGAAGAGAATATACAGGAAGTACCTATCTCAATAACCGTATTTGATGAGTTTGCCATAAAAGACAGGCAAATTGAATCTGTCAAAGATATAGCACAATATACACCGAATTTCCTTCTTCCGAATCTTGGAGATAACGGGATATTGGCCCCAACAATCAGAGGGATGAGTTCTGATCCCCATTTGATTTCTACAACGGTCAGTATGTATATGGACGGGGTGCCTACATTTAACAGCATCGGGTATGATGCTGCTTTGGAAGATATAGAAAGAATCGAGGTTTTAAAAGGGCCCCAGGGTACGTTGTATGGAAAAAATGCGGAGGCCGGCGTTATAAATATAATAACAAAAAAACCGGGCAATGAAATCAGGGCTAAAATAGCGGCAGAACTTGGGAATGATGATAAGAGGCAATTAGCATTCAGTGCAAGCGGCCCTGTTGTAAAGGATAAATTTTATATTGGCCTTAGCGGAAAACACTATGAAAAGGATGGATATCTAAAGAACATTTATTTAGATCAGACATATAACGACAGGAAAAACAATTATGGAAAAATAAATCTCAGATATACTCCGAATGATAATCTTGAAATTTCTTTAATATCTTCAAAATTCAAAAGAGATGATGGTGCGGCTTCCCTGAATTTAATGACCGCAAAAGATAAGAGAGAATTATCAAGCGATATTCAAGGGACGAATAAATCAGAAACCACGGCCCATGCTTTCAAGATCGAATATGATTTTGACAAGTATAAACTGGAGTCCATATCCGCACATAAAGAGGATCAGGACATTAGATTGTCGGACAGTGATTTTTCGCCTTTGATGATCAACCAGGGACCAATGAAATTTTCTTATAAAAACAATTCTCAGGAAGTTAAATTAAGTTCACAAACGGAAAATTTCAATTGGTTGGTTGGATTGTATGCGGACAAGGGCAAAAAAACAGGTGGCTATACGATCCATTCAATTTATCCGGAGTATGCAGGCAGGTATGATAGTGAATCAAATGATGAATCCATTGGCGTCTTTGTTCATGCCGATTATAAAATAAATAACAAACTATCTGTCCTTGCAGGTATCAGATACGATAAAGACAAGAGAGAAACAGATGATAAAAAACAGGACGTTCAGTTGAGCTCTTCTTTTGGGGCGGTATCTCCCAAAATTGCTCTGGAATATAAATTTGATAAAGATATTATGATGTATGCCACCGTTGCAAAAGGATATAAAAGCGGGGGCTTTTATATGCTGGCAGCACCGGGATTTTCAAAAGAGTATGATCAGGAAACCTTATTGAATTATGAAATTGGTTTAAAAAGTTCTTTTTTGGATAATAAACTGGTACTCAACAGTGCAATTTACTGTATGGATATTTCCGACCAACAGGTATTAACAGCAATTGATAGCATGTATGGTTATATATCAAATGCTGCAAGCGCCACTTCAAAGGGTATTGAACTTGAGATAAACTATCAGGCAAACGATAACTTAAGCCTGTTTTCCGCGTTTGGATATAACGAAACTGATTTTGACAAATTCAGTGATGCTAAAGGAGATTATAAAGGCAACCATAATCCATTTGCTCCTGTATACAACTACAGCTTAGGAGCTCAATACCGAAACGCGAATGGATGCTATGCAAGAATCAATTTAAATGGCTATGGAAAAATGTATCTTGATAAGGCAAACAAATATAAACAGAATGCTTATGATCTTGTAAATGCAAAAATTGGTTATGAAACGAATAGATTTGACATCTACCTGTATGCAACAAATCTATTTGATAAAAATCATGATACAGAAGGATATTATGGTGGCAGTTATGTGTTTTTATCAGATCCCCGCGAGATAGGCGCCCGGTTCGTATATAGATTCTAAATTTATAATCAAAACCAGGGATGGACACAACATATCGTGGCCATCCCCGGCGTTTTTTTCAGTTCAGCTTCTGTTGACGCCAAAGCTGACGGTCGGGAGACGTTCCAAGCCCTATTGGAGCGCCTTGTGGGATTCTATCAGGTTGCCCACGACCTCCGGATCCGCCAGGGCGGATTCCACTTCCGCCGAGTTTCATGCATTTAACAGCCGTATTCACTTCAATGCTGGCGGTGAGGACAATCTTCAATATCTGCACGCCGTTGATATGGGGCATATTGAGATCCAGAAGGATAAGCCTGTGATCCGGCGCTCGATCTGCCGAATCACATCACGGGCATCGTTAATGGTGATGGTATGAGTCATGCCTGCCGTCCTGAGAATACGTTCCACGGCCGCAAGGATTTCACGTTCATCATCCACGATGAGAATGGGTCTTTCCATAATGGAGGTATTGTTCTTCATTTTTCTGGTCCTGAATAACCTACCGAAAAGTTGATTCTATTGCGAACACTTTTTGTCGGTTGAAAATACCAAATCTTTAAAAACTTCTATTTTTCGAACATCGGAAATGATTTCGCTTTCCCACACATAAGTCGGGCTTCTGTCAGTGATATCGTATGTGAGGACCGCATAATTGTATTCCGCCAGAATTAGTTTTTTCCGTTCCGTTGCAATTTTGTTTTCTATATGTGCAACTTTTTTATCAGATATTCCGATCTCTTTCGCAACTTCCCGCCAGGGTCTTTCCATATCGTTGCATCTTTGAAGCAGATAGGGATGAAAATAATCCTGAAACTCATCCCGGACAACCATCTGTACAAGGTTTTCCGCGATTTCCGGTTCACCGTGCATACTGGTGAACTTATTGTTTTTCAAGTTAAAGATATATCTGATGCTGATATCCGGTCTTTGATCATCCGGCAGGGTGTCAATATAATTGATGAGTGAAGTTTCCGCCATTTGTCCAAAGGGGCACTGGCTCATGACAAAGAGTTCAAGGGTGTTATCCTTTTTTTCCACCAGGCGGGTTGCTTCGATCTGATTTTTTACTTTTACAACTCCGGACAAGACTACCTGCCTGCCTTTTTTCTTTTTAATGGCGTCTGTGTATTTACCGCTGACAGAATATTGAAACCCCTTGCCTTTGATAAACAGATTACCCTTTTCCTCAGTAATTTTGCCTGAAATATTGATCCGGTCCCGGATGGGATTTTTCTTTGCGGCGTCAATTTTATCAGACAGGCCTTTAACCACCTTTAAGAGTAGTTTATTATTGGGAGTCAGATTATCCGGGTTGATGGATTTGACGATCGCAAGTGATTTTTCAGAAACCCAGTATGTCAACACATCCGGCAGCTTCGGGTTGTCGATTATCACTCTCCATAGGGTTCCCTTGCTGTTTTTTGCCGCATTCATTTCAAAATTTGCGCTGCCCCCATATTTATTCAGGCCGTCTGAAACCGTCTTGCATAATATAGTCAGCTCGTTCATATCCAAAACAAGTTCATACCGGGGCGTTTGCGGCATAAGGGTATTTGCCTGACTTTCTTCACCTGTGACATTTTGAGCACAACAAAAAAAGAAGGAAGACAGTACAATGAACAATATGATTTTGCTGTTTTGTTTTTTCATTTTATTTATTCCGTTTGTTCTACACGATATGGGGCGAGGTGAAATAAAAGCAATAACCCTGAGCTTGTTCAACAGCCCAGGGTCAATTGAGAACTGACTCAGCAAGAACCCACCGACTTTATTCCCCTAACTATCTTGAGAGTTATACCAACCAGGTTCGTTACGCTCCGCTCCGTTATCGCACCCTGCTTGCTTTGTATTGGCTAATTAGGCATGGAACAGTCATATGCACCTTCGAAAGCCGCCCATTTGTAAGAGCTTGTGCCGGAAGTACCTGAATACAGACAAACACAAGGCAGTTTCCAATCAGTATCGGCTATCCCCATGACAATGTACCCGAGGTTGCCGGCGTTACAAGGTATTGATTCGGCGGTTGCATCGTACAGTTTTAACGACTGGGTTGCGGTGTGGTCGCCTAAATTGTCACCGCCTCCTCCACCACCGGCCGCCTGAAACGTCGGGGCCGCTCCGGCTCCATTACTGGTCAGAACCTGCCCGCTGCTTCCCGTTGCAACAGCAGCGGGATTGCCGCTTGCATCGTAGGTAATGAGATTGCCGTCGGTTCCCGGTGCCATCAGGGCCAAAGTAATTGCATCGTTCGCAATGTCCGCCGCCGCAATCGTTCCGTCCAGAATCTTGTCAGTTGTAACCGCGCTCGAGGCGATGTCCGCCGCCGTAATCATTCCGTCCAGAATCATCGTACTGGTAACCGTCCCCGTATCCCCGGTCGTGACCACCATTCCCGTAGTGGCGGGAAGGGTAATGATGAAATCCGCACCGGGATCGGCTGCCGTCAGGGTAATCTCGTTGGTATCATCCGTGCTTCCTTCAAAGGTCAGGCTGTTGCCGTCATTCGCGCCGGTAAACGCCGTCGGCCCCGCTGAATCGCCGACATCCGTGATATCCCCCCCCCCGCCGCCGCCGCCCGCTGATGTCCAGGAAAGAGAGCCGCTGCCGTCCGTACTGAGGAATTGCCCATTGGTTCCATCATCCGTGGGGAGAGTTAAAGTATAGTCCGTCGACAAGGCCTGTGCTTGAATGGTAACCTTGTTTAATCCGTCATCGGTGTCTTCATAGATCTCGATCGCGCCAGCGGAAGTGGCGCCGTTTTTTACGGCCAGGCCCGCGTTCAGGGTTGTTGTCGAAGAGGTTTGTAGGGAGGTAAACGCCCCCGTGCTCGCGGAACTGAATCCAATAGCCGCACCATCCACAGATCCGCCGTTGATGTCCGGCTGGGTCAGCACGACGGCATCGGAAAACGTGGGGGATCCGGTTATCGTTCCACTCAAATACGCATCATCCACAGTTCCGCCGTTGATGTCCGGTTGGGTCAGCACGACGGCATCGGAAAACGTGGGGGTTCCGGTTATCGTTCCACTCAAAGCGGCCCCGTTGATGGTAGCACTATTTATTGTGACACTATCGGCGACATCCAAAGCCATGCGCGCATAGGGCGCGGGTTCCAGGGGAACACGAGAGCTGAGAGTTTCATCATCGCCCGTAGCGCCTCCCACAGTGGCATCTGCCGCAACAGTGGTGTCATTATCTGAATCAATGGTAATATCCAGCCACAATGCCAGGCCGAAATCGACTGAGGACCAGGTGGTGCCGGCTCCGCTTTGGTTCTGAGATCCTATCAAAATGCTAAACTGCCCGGAGCTCACGCTAACCGAGGAGTGGATTTCCGTATAAAGAAGGCTGCCCCCTGATGACGCGTCATATACTTTAACCAAAATGCCCACCGTGCCGGTAATAGCGTTGGAACTGTCGTCGGTCAAATAACCCTGATAATTGATGGTTGTGGGGGGGCTTGCGGCCTGAACCATCCCGATATTCGATAAAATCAAGGCGAATACAACCAGCAGCGTGTTCATATGGGTATTTATATACCTCTTCATTTTAATTCCTCCATTTTGCGTTTTAACACTTTATTTGAATGAAACCTTAAATTTTTTTCCATACTTGCCTGCCGGCGCAAAAGAGGACAGAGGCAGACAGGGCGGCAAGAACAAGGGAAAAGATCATCCCAAAACCTGAATTGCCGTCCATGGCGGTTCCGATGAAACATCCGCCCCCCCCGTGGCCACGACCGGAGTCCGGGTCCGTATCGGTATACGATCCGGCCGCATAGGTGGACATATGGTCAAGGAAAATACCGATGGTGTATGTGGTCGTGCCCGGTTCAGGCACATCGTGACGGGTGGCGAGCACCTTTCCCCCGGCGGGATACGCGACACCGTTCCGGATGCAGTCAACCCCCGCCATGGTGATATTTCCGTCCGGGGCCACATAATAGATCGACGGCGCCGGTTCCGGGTCGGGCATGGCTGCTTCAATTTTAACGAACAGGGTCTTGCCGTGTTTGAGTCTTAGCAAGTGGTCCGCACCCATGGTGAAAAGGATGCAGTTTTCACCTAACTCGCCGCTTACGTCCCCGGTCCGCGGAATCTGACGGGGGGGATTGATCATCCCATCGTAATTCGTCCAGTCGTCACCCTCTTCCTCTTCCAGGATCGTACCTGAATCGATAACCGCCTCGATCCGGGCGATTTCCCGGCTGACGGCAGCGACTTCATCCCGGTCATCGGTGGTCAACGTTGTGGTGACGGGAATGACGCCGTCATCGGTGGTGACGGTTGCCGTGGTTCTGACAGCGGCCGTTTCCGTACTCAGGTTTATCACCTCGCACACATCCAGCTTGACTGCACTTACGTTATTCCTGCCGCCATCTGCATTGATCACCTGTACGGTGTACAGGCCTTCCACAAAATCGTCCGGTACATCGATCCGGGCTTTGACGGTTGAGGGATCGACCCGGACCGTATCGTAAAGCTGGAGCAGGGGGACGTCTCCGCCCACAACCCGCACGCCGGAGATCTCTTCCGCAAAATGACTTCCGGTTATCGTGATCTCATAGGAAAGGCCCTTGCTGACGACCATGGGAGACAAATTCGTCACCTCGGGCACGGGCGTTGCCGCTTCATTTACGGTATAAGCGTTCTCAAAAAGCCGGGATATGCCGTTTTTGTTTATCACACGCAGATCATAGGAGCCTGTTGGAGCGCCTTCCGGGATGGTTGCGGATATCCGGGTTCCTGTTCCGTCATTGCCGGAGACATCAAAGATATGGTTTTCATTTTCAAAGCGGACCATGTTGCAGCCTGCGGATTCAAGAAAATTGGCCCCGGTGATCCGTATATCCCTTGCAACGGCATTGTCTCCGCTATCGCCACCGGCAACCAGGGCTACGCCCGTGATCTCCGGGAGCGTCTCTTCAGTGATATGGACCGCCACATTGCTCAAAGGAGAAACATTTTCGGCTGCGTCAACCGATTTTACGGCAAAATAGTATTCCTGCCCGGCCGCAAGCTTATCTATGGTGAAACTTTCCCCATCACCAGCATTCCCCGGCATGATGCCGCAGAAAACCGGTGTGGCGTTTTCAAGGTTCTCCTGTGTAATCTCCTCATCTGAATACCAGACCAGATATTTTTGGATACTTTCCAGGTCATCGTCCGAGGACCATCTCCATGAGAGCCTC
>JAAEMK010001380.1 GCA_024225635.1 Desulfobacteraceae bacterium
CACAGGCCGCCAGCCTTCGGGTGGCCGTGCTCACGAGCCCAGGATTGGGCCACCGATGACCCGCTGGAACGCGCGGGATTTGGCCCAAGATGGACCTACTGGAGGCCCAGGATTAGGTCCAAGATGGACCTACTGGAGGCCCAGGATTAGGCCCAAGATGGACCCACTGGAGGCCCAGGATGTTGTGTGATGTGATTGTAAGTACGCCCTTAGGGCCGTTGTAAGATAGCTATGATTCAAAACGTGACTCTCACAGCTCTTTGACTTCCTGCAAAAAAACAGCGACACATCTTCTATGCCCCGCCCATGCCTTGACGCGCAGCCGCTGCTGGGCGAGCAGTGTGTGCAGTGGTGGAATTCCCACGGGGCCACGACGCTGCCTTCCATTCACCGTCGGGGGCATCCTCCCAAGCCCCACCGGTGCAGTTTGTCGACGAGTGGAATGAAGGTAGGTCAGGTCTGCTGTGCTTTGACTTCGATGGGACGGCCCGCCCATCCCTCGTGTGTCAAGCAACGTACTTCACACGAGCGATGGGTGTGCTATCCCACAGCTAAAGACTCACTCCCCATTTTTGAGTTGGACACCCACCAGTGTCATTCGATAAAAAGTTGTTTTGGTGGCACTTAGAGGCCCCTTTGGGGCAGCTCGAGACACCGGGTGCACAGCCGAAAACATTATTTTTGCGCCATTTCAGATGTGATTTTTGAGCGATGCATTATTGGCAGCGGGTATCTGTCACCAAACTTCGACCACGGCAAACCACACAACGGTCTGTCGGCGCCCAAAATCCGGGAAGAACCGGGGCATGGGTCCTCTCTGGCTTGAGCTGACATGCAATGGCCGGCCCGTTGCCGCACCCTTGAGAAAATCAGATTTTTTCATCAAAACATGCATGTCAAAATGGAAAAATCAGGAAATTGACAATGTCTCCAGAATGCATTGGAATCGAGTTTCGGAAGTGTTACGACGTGTTTCCCCGCCCCAAAGTACCCCTGAACCGATCTTTGAAAAGTTTATTTTGCATCATTCTTGGGATGCCTGACTTGCATTTGGTTCAACTGGTGAGGCAAGGTGGGCGTAGTGGAAACAGCATGACGTGACCAGTTGGACCAAATGCATGTTGGGCATTCCAAGAATGATGCAAAACAAACTTTTCAGAGATCATTTCAGGGGTACTTTGGGGCGAGGAAACACGTCGTAACACTTCCGAAACTCGATTCCAATTCATTCTGGAGACATGGTCAATTTCTCGATTTTTGCATTTTGACATGCACGTTTTCATGAAAAATCTGATTTTCTCAAGGAGGCGGCAACGGGTGGGCCATTGCATGTCAGCCCAAGCCAGAGAGGACCCATGCCCCGGTTCTCCCCGGCTTTCCGGCACAGACAGACCGTTTTGTGGTTTGGTCTGGTCGAAGTTTGGCGACAGATCCCCGATGCCCAAGGATGCATCACTCAAAAATCAGATCTGAAATGGCGCAAAATCATTTTTCCGGCTGTGCCCCCGGTTTCTCGAGCTGCCCCAAAGGGGCCTCTAAGTGCCCTCAAAACAATTTTTTTATTTAATGACATTGGTGGGCGTCCAAGTCAAAAATGGTGCTCACACCTCATTTGTTGAGCTTCACAACATCCACACCACCACACCCACTCACACACCCA
>JAAEMK010001381.1 GCA_024225635.1 Desulfobacteraceae bacterium
CTTCAACACGGTCTTCTGGCTGTGATTTTGCAGATAAGATAATCACTTTAACATCATTACCCATTTTACGAATACTTTTAAGAAGAGTAATGCCATCCACGTTAGGTAACATAAGATCTAAAATAATAAAGTCATAATCATTTGCAGATTTGGATAGTAAGGTACGTCAAAAATTTAATTTTAATGGATAGATATTGGAGTAAAGGTAAAAAAGGTAGTTTAATAATAATTTATAATTAAAAAAAGTTTTTAATTATATAGAATTAATCTATTTTACACCTTCTAAGTTTATTTTTAAAAATATATTTGAAGACGACAATTGATTGCGGCATTCTTAAATGTAAACAAACAAATGTAAAACAATTTTTTTTAGCGAGGAAGCTTATTATTTTGCGTATTTTAATAGTCTATAGCTAGAATATCAAACACTTCAACATAAAATCTGATTGCTAATATCAAAATTGTTAATTTAAATGTATTATCTTATGATCTGTGAAGTTAATAATATTCTATTATCCTA
>JAAEMK010001382.1 GCA_024225635.1 Desulfobacteraceae bacterium
TAACTCGCCCCCCCCCCCAGAGGTAGGTTGAAAGAATATGACCCCAAGGGGCTTATTGGAGGTTTTATGGTATGTACGTATGTAGTTGCAGGATGAATTTATTATGAATAACTTTACATTCATTTATTTTGAATGCATTTATTATGAATAACCCTGGCTGAATTGTCATCTGAACAATTTTCGGTGCTTGTTAGACAAACAAGCTGTCAGCTTAACCCCCCATAAAATAACTGTCCCCCTTGAGGTAGGTTGAAAGAATAAGCCCCAAGGGGCTTATTGGAGGTTTTACGGTATGTACGTATGTAGTTGCAGGATGAATTACTTTACATTCATTTATCATGCATACATTAATTAAGAATAACCCTGGCTGAATTGATATCGGAACAATTTTCGGTGCCTGTTAGACAAACAAGCTCTCAGCCTAACCCCCTTAAAATAACTACCCCCCCCAGAGGAAGGTTGAAAGAGTATGACCCCAAGGGGCGTATTGGAGGGTTTGTGGTA
>JAAEMK010001383.1 GCA_024225635.1 Desulfobacteraceae bacterium
AATTTTAAGATTTGTTCTTTAATTACATCCAATGTAAAAAAATGGTTCAAAAAATTAAAAGATTTTGAGTTATTTGCTGTACAATTTTGTAAAATTCCGCAAAAATTGTACGCTAACTGTACAACTGTCATTTCTTCAAAACAACATAATATCCTATTCCATTATATTAATAAGATAAATAAATATAAAAGCCACTAAAAATGTTGGTAGTTAGTTAGATTGTTAAACAACAAAGGAACAAAGTGCACTGAGTGGCTACCCTGTACACATTTTAACCGAATTTAGGGTAAAAGATTCATTTTGGACATCTAAAGAAGAAAAAGATAGAGTTTCATAAGAAATAATGAAATGATTATTTTGATAAATAAAATAGAGGAGTGTTTATTTTTCCTGACATCAGGTCAATCATCTTCAAAATTAAGAACTTGCAAACGTGTTTCTGTAATTTCTTGTTGATGTTTGTGTAATTTGATGTTTCATATAATGGTAGTATTGAGATAACACCATG
>JAAEMK010001384.1 GCA_024225635.1 Desulfobacteraceae bacterium
AGGCTGCGAATTTTCGCCGCGGTTAAAAAGATACATGCCGCGGTTAAATGGATACCAATCGCGGTTAAATGGATACTTGGCGCGGTTGATTGGATACTTGGCGCGGTTAATCTTTCCGCTGTTATTTGGAACACAACAGCAATTATTCGGATGAATGCCGCGGTAGAATAGATACATGACGCAGTTGCAAAATCACCGCGGTTGATTGGATACTTGCCGCGGGCAGTCACAAACCATACAGGAGATAATTGATCAGTATGTATGTAGTTCTCCAACATGTCATTGTCACGCCACGTTGTCGCTTCAGCAGAGTTGAGTTGATTTTTCGAAATCTTTCGAAATTTAATTTAAAATGACAAAATTGACTAACATCAAAACAGTACTCAACAATATGAACTGCATACATTAGCATCAATCCCCATGTGAATATCAATAGTTTAGAATTTCGAGGATTTAATTTAAAATAATAAAAGTTAAATTTACGGATTTCAAAAATCCAACTGCGTCAGTTTTACCTACATACGTGCCCGAATGTATACGTCTACAAATTTTCAGCTCTCTACGTAACCTCTAGATACGATATTTTAGTGACGTACGTATGTACCAACATACGTGTAGATACGATAT
>JAAEMK010001385.1 GCA_024225635.1 Desulfobacteraceae bacterium
CTATATTAAGGGATTAAAGCTCTACCGGCAGTCTGATAACAGCGGTGACAATAAATTCAGGATGTTCCTGTCAAAGCCAATCAAAGTAACCCTGAACCCGGTTAAGGAAGAGCAAGAGACAGACGAAGAGGCGGCAAAGCTAAGGGTGCTGCCCGGTGATTGGCTAAAGGTGCATTTGTCCCAATCGGTTAACAAGAACCTGGATAACAAGGATTTGGAGAATGCCTTTTTAACCAAAAACGATTGTCTCACAGGGGGTGATAAAAAGCCCTGTATCCGTGCCGAATATGTGGATCGAATAAAAAACCTGGACAAGGAGAAAATCGACAACTCCACAGAAGTCGAAAAACCCAACAGTCCCGCCAATAATCCGTCGGTATATTCCGGGGTGTTTCTGCAATCCGGTGAGTTTACAACCGGGGGTGTGGATATGCACGTTCCCGGCAGGGGATTCGATTTCCTATTCAGCCGGTCATACCATTCGCAATCCATATATTCCGGTGTATTGGGTTGGGGCTGGGACCACAACTATAACAAGCGGCTCCTGGAGATGTATGGCGGCGACGTCATTTATTATGACGGCAGTGGCAGGCGGGAGCGCTTTAAAGCGATTAAAAAAGACAGCAAAATAGTCGGATATGAAGCTCCCAGCGGGTGGTTTACAGAGTTAAAAAAGACCGAAGACGGGAATTTCAGGCACATATATCCGAATAGAACCATCGAGTTTTACGATACCAATGGCAGGTTGGTCAAGATACAGGACCGTAATCAGAACAAAATGGAATTCTATTACA
Organism: Desulfobacteraceae bacterium; assembly: GCA_024225635.1. Classification (GTDB taxonomy): domain Bacteria; phylum Desulfobacterota; class Desulfobacteria; order Desulfobacterales; family Desulfobacteraceae; genus Desulforapulum. The sequence goes on from JAAEMK010001385.1 coordinate 795, forward strand.
ATCTATCGGGGCAATTGACAACAGTAATGGATACTATGGGCAGGTTGTACGATTTCGAGTATTATGAATTCGAGCTTGAAGCGGATGATAATGGAAACGAAGACGCCCTCGTAAAAGTCACATCCGGCCGTTTGAAAACCGTAACCGATCCAACCGGCAGGCAGGTGGAGTTTACCTACGATAC
>JAAEMK010001386.1 GCA_024225635.1 Desulfobacteraceae bacterium
ATGAGAGACTTCAACAAAGTTTTTCTCACAAAAGAAATCACATATTGTCATAAATCAGAAATTCAGATGCTCAATGTGTCCTCCTCCATTGACTACTACTGCTTGCACTCGCGACAGAAAGCAATCAATCGCAGCATTGACTGATCTCTGACTGATGGTCTCCCATTCTGCTGTGATGAAGTTGCGCAGTTCCTCCAGAGTTTGTGGACGTCGCCGGTAGACGGCGCTTTTGAGGGAGCCGAATATGAAATAATCATATGATGACAAGTCCAGGCTGCAAGGGTGCCCCACAAATCTGGCTACCAAAACCTGACACTTTCTGCCTCGAGAGAATGGAACGTTCTCTGTGTGTGCGCGTGCGCCGTCCTGTTGCAGAACGAATTTGCCAGCTGACAGCACGAGCATTGAAGGGAGCAAAGTTTCCACAAGCATGTGGTCGCAGTAACAAGCAGAATTCACATTTCCTTCAATGAAATGAATTGACGTTTTCCCCAACTTTGAAAAGCCACCATTCAGAGATCAATCAATGCTGCGATTGATTGACCGCTTTCTGCCACGTGTGCAAGCACATTGAGCGATGAAAACCAATGAAGGAGGACATATTGAGCGTCTGAATTTCTGATTTGTGACAATATGTGATTAATTCTTTTGTGACAAAATGTTTGTTGAAGTCTCTCATTCCAGTCATTTAGTGCGAGAGAGCACGCCTGTGAACGTGAACACCCGATTTTCGAGTATGCTTCGCGCGAATCGCCGCGATTTCCGCAACGGTGAACCGATCGAGTTCAAATTTGGCACTTTAGTGTAAATATGGCCGGGGTAG
>JAAEMK010001387.1 GCA_024225635.1 Desulfobacteraceae bacterium
AGAAAGAGAAAATTTGAAAGAATAATAGCTCTATCTCAATTTGGAGCCGAGAAAATCATGTTTCCCCCAAAACCTGACATACAGACAGATGGATATACGGACGGACATTAGTAATTATAGAGTAGCTTTGCTATTAAAAATAGGATGACAATATCCATAAGAAGTGAAAAATTATATTAAAGATATATGGAAATGAAAGGTGAAAAAAATAGCAAATAAATTTAAAAAATCACAAATCACAAAATCGTCATACAGACAGACAAGATATTTACAGAATGATGCTCATTGATAGACTTCTATCTTACACGGAAGCCGAGAAATAGATGCTTCTATTTCAAAATATACTTATGCCTTTTTCTAGCTTGACCGACAGACTAACAATATTCATGTAATAAAAGGTTGTTGATCAAAAAATTATATTTCTATATTTTTGTCTTTTTTAGTTTACCTGGCAGACAGACGGACAAGATATTTATGAAATATATGCTCATTGATCAGATGAATGTTCACTAATAAATATCAGACTTCTTTTTTAAATAGCAGCCGAGAAATAGACGTTTCTATTTTTTTATATACATTTATGACTTTTTTAGCCAGACAGACCAACGGAAAAACATTCATATATTGAGGTCTTGCTCAGAGGATTCTTAACACAAAACATGTCTTGTAGTAAAGTCGACCAGAATTTCTTTGGGGTGATACCCCCCCCCCCTTACAAATTGTCTAAAACATGTAAGTTGTTTTTCTACTAAA
>JAAEMK010001388.1 GCA_024225635.1 Desulfobacteraceae bacterium
GTTGGCAAAAAAACTGCTACTTTAAACATTTCCCTGTTATGAACCAAGATTGTTCTTGTTAGATGATTTTTTTGCAATTTAATATAAAATGCACTCAGACTTTTTAAATAGTATAGTTATTTTATGAATAACTCTTATCCCTACATCTCTACGTCCTTCTGTATGTCCAAAAAATAAACAGTGATATCTGGATTTATCTTTATAGTTATAGGAAAGGTTATTACAAATAAAAGTTGACTTTTATTATTAAACAGATGTATTTTTTTGTTTTGGAGGTATAGACCTCCAGGTTCCGGTGCTTCAGGCCTCCAGGTGGCCACTGGAGCCATTTTTGGCCTGTTTGACTCATATTTATTATGATCTTAGTTGTTTTTCACAGAAAATAAGAATTCTTAAGATCATTGGCTATCATGAGGACAGTGGAAGGCTGTTTTATCCAACCGTTGTCACTTTAACAGGATCCAGGTGGTGTCCAGGTAAATCTGGACAGGTATAAAAAATTTGA
>JAAEMK010001389.1 GCA_024225635.1 Desulfobacteraceae bacterium
AAAAAGCCAAAGGGGGGACCAAGGTGCTTTTTCGGACTTAGTCGTTTTTTCTTTCGAGATGATATTTTTTTAAATCCCCGCCAAGACTACCCAAGACTACAGTAACCCAAGACTACAGTAACCCATAGCAGCGGGACAGATAAGCTATTATTAAAAAGCACCATGGGTGGGGGCTATATCAAAAAGTAAAAAACGCCATGGGGGCTATTTGTCACCATGGGTGGGGGCTATAAGTAAACATGACTAATCCATGCCACTACAGTAACCCACTAGGGTTAGGAGCGGGACACTAAGGATAGGAGCGGGACATAGAACGACCAAGTCCAAAATCATATACCACCCCGGGCCACATGGGCCACCAACTACCACCCCATGCCACTACAGTAACCCAAGACATGTAAAGGGCGGCCACAGGGGTAAACACGCACCAAAAGCTAAAACACGCAACACGCACCAGACAATGGAACACACAAGTCCAAAATCCTATGGAGCATTATAAGCGCTTTATAAAAAGTCAATACAGTAACCCACTAGGGTTAGGAGCGGGAC
>JAAEMK010001390.1 GCA_024225635.1 Desulfobacteraceae bacterium
GCCACATTCTCCTGGTTGAAGATAACGAAATCAACATGCAGGTTGCCTGTGAGTTGTTGGCACATGTCGGTGTCGAGGTCAGCACTGTTCTCAACGGTGAACAGGCCGTGGAACTCTCGGCAAAAGAACGGTTTGACTGTATCCTGATGGACTTGCACATGCCTGTGATGGATGGTTATACCGCCACTCGTGAAATTCGCAAAGGGCCCGCGCCGCCCGATCTTCCGATAATTGCCATGACCGCCAACGTCATGGCCGGGGACCGGAAAAAATGCCTTGAAGCCGGGATGAATGATCATATCGCCAAGCCCATCAAGCCGGAAAACCTATACGAAACGTTGATTCGATGGATCAGACCGGATGTTTTCACGAACATGAACATCTCTAACGGTGCCGTGTCACCTACGGAGCCTGTGCTTTCCGAATCAGTCGAGGGTTTCCCCCGTCTGGAAGGAGTGGATGTAAGAACCGGTTTGAGCCATGTGAATGGGGACAGTAACCTTTATATTAAGGTGTTGGAAAATGTGTACAAGCGCTACCGGGACATCGTCGAACAAATCCAAACGAAACTGGATCGCGAAGACTATAATGCTGCCGTACGCCTAGCCCATACATTCAAGGGGGTATCCGGCACAATGGGTGCGGAGGAGTTGCAAAAAAGGGCTTTCGGCCTGGAATCCGCTTTCGAGAACGAAAAGCTCGACAGGGTTCCGGAATTGATGGCCTCGCTTTCCAAAGAAGTCGAACGAGTGATGCCGGCATTGGAGGCTTTATTCCGGGAAAAAGCCCAATCACAATCC
>JAAEMK010001391.1 GCA_024225635.1 Desulfobacteraceae bacterium
CACGGGAGACACAGGAGTCTGCCGTTATGCAATAGTTGCGAGCAAAATCCTGATTAAAAACACTGTAAGGCACTTCTGGGGTCATATGAAGGATGCCCACAATTGATGATAAAGTTTGAGAAAAGTCCTTGACGATTTGAATTAAATCTGTGCAAATGGATGGAATTCATTATTCCCAATTCGACTTTCGGGCTTAGTTATAGTTCCGGTCAGACCAATTGATACCGCTACTTATTATTATAAGGTAAGGTTGGCATCACGTCATTTGACCGGCACTATAACAACCTGATATTTGAAATATGCCATAAATTGACGAGGAGGCTTTTCCATAACATAGCATTCCCATCAGGAAGCAAATAAACTCCGTGGACCGGTCGTGCAAGCGGTCCGGGATAGACTAATTTGACAAGGAACGTTAGATTTTCTATTTTACCCGTAAAATAAGAGGGTTTAATCATGTCTATAGATTGCACTAAATATCCATTGAATCCACCTAAAGTTATTGCGATCGCACAAGATAATTATCTTACCCCCAAAACACCTTTTCCCGATGTGATCAATCTACAACACGTTTCCGCACCAAAATATGGCCAAGACATCACCAGCAGCATCAATCGTGTTGCGCCTGGGAAGTACGATGTGGGACAAAGCGAAAATGACCTGAAGCCCAAAATGGAAAAGTTACTGACAGTTTTTGCCCGTGGAGACAAAAGCGGTATGGCAAAACGCTTGTTCAATGCGTTTTTAAACAAGCAAAGTGCTGTGACATATTTCGACGATTATTCTCTGAATTTAATTGCGTCTAACCATGAAAACATAAATGATTTCTGCAGTTTTGCATTATCCGCCCCCAACTCACCGCGTAAATCTATTGGAAAAACACGCATTCATCAGGCGCTTGAAAAATCAAATTGGGACATCAATAAAATAATGCCCACGACAGACCTTGGTGTCCCAGCCTTCAACAAAGGCAGTAAAGCGTTCGCTACGGAGGACTTCAATAATGGGCTGGGCCTGATGATCAATGGAGTACAATATGTCTATGTAGTAGCCCGAAATTACCATTATGATAAAGACAAAAACGAGTATTGCATCACGCTCAAATTTATTTTCTATGATGTGTTTGGACTGGATGACGAGGATCTAAAGGAATTTGGCGCAACGTCGGACGGAATTTTCTCATCGGAGGCCGCCGTAGGGATAACCGCATGGTGGCAACTGCAGCACCAGCATGATTACGCTCCTTTGGTGACACGAATCATAGTTGAAAGGACTTATAAGGTTCCAACAAAATGATTTTTCCCAAAAAAGATAATTTTTCCGTCCCTGCACTTGCGGCCTGCATGTTGGGTTTGGTGACCAGCCCTTTTATTTATATTGCAATCGGCGCACCTTTTCATTTCCCCCCCGCATTCAGTTTTCTAATAATTCCGCCTTTCCTCGTCGGCAGCGGATTTTTGCTTTGGCGCTTTCTTTCGAAGCCGACAGATCACGCAATGAAAAAAATCCCCATGCTGTTAGAGGGCATCAGCTGGATGGCAATCGCGATCTTTATCATCCTCGTATCACGTTTCAATCTACAAACAAAATTTGAACGTTTAGGATTATTCTGCACCTTCTTCCTGTCGGCTTCGTTATGCTGCCTGCCATTGGTGCTGATACGAAAAACTGCCTTGGAACAACGGCTGGCACGCTTGCCCGGTCGTGTAGCCATCAGTGCACTGCTTATAATTTTAGGGTTATCCGGACTATCAATGATAAGCTACCTGTTGAGCTCTCCAGCATTCATTTAATCCGACATAGTCCCATGCTTCACCCTGGCCGTACCGGACGCCTTAATTTTTCCCTTGACCATATCGAAATAATGCGATATCTACATATCCCATGAATACGGACGCAATTTTCAAAGTACTTGCAAATCCGGTACGGGTCAGGATTCTAACCTGGCTGAAAGATCCGGACACCAATTTCCCCCCCATGATTCATCTTCCGGAAGAAGAAAAGGGAAAGGGATATGTGTGTGTAGGGGTGATTCAGGAAAAGGCGGGTGTGACCCAATCCACCGTCTCCCATTACCTGAACCTGATGAAACAGGCGGAGCTTCTGTCCTGCAAACGGATCGGACAATGGACCTATTACCGCAGGAATGAAGAAACCCTGCAAAAAACAGCCGATTACATCGCCAGACATCTTTAATCATGCTTGGAGACAGATCCGACATTTTTTTGCAATCCAACATATCGAAAATTAGCGATATCTAAATCAATAGATATATTAAAAAGGAGTTCCAATGAAAACACTGTTTGAATCAACAACCATAGGCCCCATGAACCTGAAAAACCGCCTGTGGCGCTCCGCCACCTGGATGAATATGGCCGACGAAAAAGGCCACCTGACCGACCGCCTTGAAAAGGTCTACCTGGACCTGGCAAAGGGGGGCGTGGGAACCATTATCACCGGGTATGCATTCGTGCTTGAAGAGGAGCAGCCCAACCCGGGCATGCTTGGAATCTATGATGATTCCTTTATACCCGAGTACCGGGCATTCACTGAAAAAATCAAAGCTGAAGGCGCTAACATCATCATGCAGATCGTCTACGGAGGGTCCAGTACATCCTTCCAGCCCGAAAACCGTGTGATATGGGGCCCCTCGGCAGTTGCCCACCCTCTATTCAAGGTAGTTCCAACCGAAATGACCAAAGAGAATATCAACACGGTGATTGCAGCATTCACCAAGGCCGCTGCCAGGGCAAAAGCTGCCGGGTTTGACGGGATTCAGATCCACGGCGCCCACACCTACCTCTTCAGCCAATTCCTTTCCCCCTACTACAACCGCCGCAAGGATGAATACGGCGGCTCCATTGAAAACCGGGGCAGGATCATCTGTGAAACACTTGAGGCTGTTCGAAAAGAAGTGGGACCCGAATACCCGGTATTTATCAAAATGCACTGTTCCGATGACTGGGACGATAAAGGGCTCACTGAAGAAGAAAGCCTTTATGTGGCAAAGGAACTTGAAAAAAGAGGTATCTCAGGGATTGAGTTCAGCGGCGGCAACCTGGATACCGCAAATTACCCCAATGCCGGTCCTGCAAGAACCAAGATCCTGAAACCGGAAAAGCAGTCCTACTTTGCCGAAAAAACCGCGAGGATTGCCGAGCATTTGAATGTCCCTGTAATTTCCGTTGGGGGACACCGTACCCCGGAAAAACTGGAACATTTTTTAAACACAACCCCCATCGGCTATTTTTCCATGTCACGTCCCCTGCTTTCCGAGCCCGGCCTGGTCAACCGATGGAAGAACGGAGACCTTGGAAAACCTCGCTGCGTTGCCTGCAGCAAGTGCTGGGGAGAAGACGGAAACGCATGCATTCTGGATCGCAAGCCGTAATCATGGGGTGGCCTGATAAAAACAGCTTTTCTTGATCCAGGTCAAGGAAATTATGGTATAAATGATGATATCTTCATTCTAACGAATAAAGAAAAAACCAAAAAACGGAGATATCAACATGTTTTGTTTTCAGTGCCAGGAAACCGCAAAGGGAAAAGGCTGTACAGTCAAAGGCGTATGTGGAAAAGAGGAAACCACATCCAATCTTCAGGATCTTTTAATCTACAACCTCAAGGGCATAGCCGTTCTTGCGGAGGGACTCAAGGCCGGCGGCGTGGATGTTGGCAGGGATGTGGGGCTTTTTGTGGCCAAAGGCCTTTTCACCACGATCACCAATGCCAATTTTGACGATACCAGCCTTGTTCTCTGGATCAAACAGTCCCTTGAGGTGAAAAAGGAGCTGAAAGATAAACTCGATGCATTGACGCCGGGTCCCGCAAAAGACTCCCTGTTGAAAAAAATCGTCGGCCTGTTTGTCGCACCCCCTGAAGCTGCCGGGGAAATTGCGCTCCATGATTCAGCCCTCTGGTTTGATGATAACGAACCCAATTACCAGAAAAAGGCACAAACCGTGGGCGTGCTGGCAACTCAGAACGAAGATGTAAGGTCCCTCCGGGAACTTCTGATCCTGGGCCTCAAAGGGGTTGCCGCCTACGCCGATCATGCGGCCGTTCTGGGTGTGGAAAAGGATGAGATATATGGTTTTCTTCTAAAAGCCCTGGCCTCAACCACCGAAGATCTTTCCGTGGACGAAATGGTGGGTCTTGTAATGAAAACCGGGGAGTGCGCCGTGACCACCATGGCCGCCCTGGACGAAGCCAACACAAACGCCTATGGAAATCCCGAGATCTCCGAAGTCAACATCGGTGTCGGTGACAAACCCGGCATTCTCATCAGCGGCCACGACCTCAAGGACATGGAAGAGCTCCTGAAACAGACCGAAGGCACGGGCGTGGATGTATACACCCATGGGGAGATGCTGCCGGCCAACTATTATCCGGCCTTTAAAAAATACAGTCACCTCAAGGGCAACTACGGCAGCTCCTGGTGGAAACAAAATGAGGATTTTGAAACCTTCAACGGCGCCATTCTCATGACCACCAACTGCATCATTCCCATTAAAAAGAAAAACACCTATAAGGATCGCATATTCACCACGGGCGTGGTGGCCTATCCCGGGATAAAGCATATTTCAGCTATAGAAGACGGCAGAACCAAGGATTTCTCAGGGGTGATCAAGGTTGCCAAAAACTGTGCCCCGCCCAAGGAGATTGAAACCGGCACCATCGTTGGCGGATTTGCCCACAACCAGGTTCTTGCCCTGGCGGACAAGGTTGTTGACGCAGTGAAATCCGGCGCAGTGAAACGGTTCGTTGTCATGGCCGGATGCGACGGACGGCAAAAGGGACGGGCCTATTTCACTGAAGTCGCGGAAAAACTGCCCCAGGATACCATCATCCTCACCGCAGGCTGTGCAAAATACCGGTACAACAAGCTCAACCTGGGCGACATCGGCGGCATTCCCAGGGTCCTGGACGCGGGCCAGTGCAATGACTCATACTCCCTGGCCGTCATCGCGTTAAAACTCAAAGAGGTGTTCGGTCTTGAGGATATCAACGACCTGCCCATCTCCTTTGACATCGGATGGTATGAGCAGAAAGCCGTGGCCGTTCTTCTGGCCCTGCTCTTTCTTGGCGTCAAGGGTATCCGCCTTGGCCCCACACTGCCGGCCTTTGTATCCCCCACGGTGCTCAACGTGCTGGTGGATAAATTTGACATCAAACCCATCGGTGATGTGGATGCGGACATTGAAGCGATGATGCAGGGAAAATAATTCCACGGTAAGTCCGTAAGATCAAGGGTGGCCGCCTGTTTCCGGAATCAGAAAAGGCGGTTAGAGCGGCCACCCTAAAAAAAAAGCCCCAATGAAGTTAATCAAAGGGGCTTTTTATATTATATTCACTTAAAACCCATTCAACCCATAAGGATCAAACAGTTTAAAGCTGTATGCGTGTACTATACTACGGTAACGTTAGTAGCAGCAGGTCCTTTCTGACCCTGCTCTATGTCGAAGGTTACCTTGTCTCCTTCGTTAAGTGATTTAAAACCAGAGGCGTTGATGCCTGAGTGATGAACGAAAATATCCTCTCCGTTCTCCTGCTCAATAAAACCAAAACCCTTTGAATCGTTAAACCATTTCACTGTTCCGTTAGCCATGTGACAATCTCCTAATAAATAAAGTTTAGTTGTTTCAAACTTGAGGTAGTTGTCACACTGACGTGCTTATTCGACAATTTGATCTTCCTTAAGTGCAAAACCGGCAGGTTCCCAAAATTAGAAGCCTGCTACATAATTGAGATACATCATATACAAAAAATTGAATAAAATCAACATAAAAATGATACGCTGACAAATTCGGACCAGGGCAAGGTGACGGGACGGAGCAGAAACCCAATTGGAATATGAAAAAATTTCAAGAAGACCGGAGGTTGACCGGAGAAATAAAAAAGGCCCTTGGCAAAACAGCCAAGAGCCTTTTTTTTATATGGTCGGGACGGCAAGATTTGAACTTGCGACCACTTGTCCCCCAGACAAGTGCGCTACCAGACTGCGCTACGCCCCGGTTTTTCTTTCGAAGAACGGACGAATATCTATCACCCTTTAAGATTTGTGTCAAGCGATATAATCAACCCCGGGTAAAAATTTTAAATACCTGCTGGATATCGGCCTGCTTTGCATGTCGGAACGTTAATGAAAAACAACAGCAGAAGACTACTCCTTCATCACCCTGCGTGCCCTGGCCTGCCATTTGGAACGTGCAAGGGCACGCATATCTTCATCCGTATCAAGTTCATCAACAATCTCCATGCCCAGCAGGGTCTCAACTATGTCCTCCAGGGTCACTATGCCCGCGGTCCCGCCGTATTCATCAACAACAAGGGAGAGATGTTCCCGGCGATTCAGCAGGAAATCAAATATATCGGGAAGGGACATGGTTTCGGGAACCGTATTTATTTTTCTTTTCAACTTTGAAACGTTTTTATGGTGCTCGTCCCGGGCAGAGGATTTCAGGATTTCGTGTTTCATTACATAGCCGGTTACACGGTCAATGGTGCCGCTGTAAACGGGAATCCTCGAAAAGATCATGTCAGGATGTTTTTCCAGGACATCCTGGATCTCCACCTCCTCCTCCAGCGCAAACACAACGGTCCTGGGAGTCATGACATCTTTCACCCGAAGGGAGTTGAACCTGAAGAGGCTTCTCAAAATCCTGGCTTCCTGCTTTCTAAGCTTTCCCGACTTTTCACCAAGCTCCGCCATGGCTGTAAACTCCTCCTTGCAGAAACTATCTGAACTCTCCTTTGAGGAGAAGAACGCGGTAATGAATTTGGATATCCACACAAAGGGAAGCATAAGGGGAATCAGGTAGTTCAGGCTGACGGAAACCGGCCCGGCAAGCTGCCTCCAATAGGACGCCCCCAGGGATTTGGGGATGAGCTCCGAGATAACAAGAATCAACAGGGTCAGGACAGCGGAGATGACGCCCACGTATTGATTGCCGAAAACGGCAGCAGCCTGGGCGCCCGCACCCGCAGCCCCGACAGTATGGGCAATGGTGTTAAGGCTGAGTATGGCGGCCAGGGGTCTGTCAATATTGGTTTTAAGGATGCGGAACCGCTTTCCGGCTTTTGGGTTATTTTTTTCCATCAGCGCTATGTATGAATGGGGTACGCTCAGGAGAACCGCCTCCATAAGGGAACACATGAAAGAAAAAGAAAGTGCTATAAAAATATAAAAGATTAAAAGCGACATTAATCAGGCCTTTATAAGGTTATTCGTTATAAACATTCAGTACACGGCTTGTAATATATCCACCAATTTGATGCGCCGGTGCAGGTTTCAGCTCCTGGCATTCAGGCATAAATATCATTAATCGGTTCCAGAGTCGATAATTGATATTGTTTTTAACCCGGCACAAGGGGGCGGTACGGGTCTGTTTTTTCTACCCGTCTCATGGCGCTTCTGGGCCGGAACCCTGCTTATCATGGGCAGCGTTGTGGCCCTCAATCGCATCAAATCCAACAACACTTCAGCCACACACTTTTCCCAACAATAGATTATTCTGGGGGTGTGCGTCACCTGCCATTTCCCGCCAGCTCATTCCGCGGGTGGGACTCGGTGAGGGCTTCCCCCAGGTGGCTGAGGGAAGGGGCCCGGCATCTGATTCTGCTCATCTCACTGATTTGATTTCGCATTGACACACAGGGTTATTCTACCTAGTGTTTGACCGAAAACTTCTTAAACCCCTATAAATAGCGGGTCTAACAAGATTGAAAAAATTGAAGTTTTTACTAAAAACGGCACTTTACTATTTACTTTCATTTCGACATGGGTTATGGTAACGTATTGATTTTAAAG
>JAAEMK010001392.1 GCA_024225635.1 Desulfobacteraceae bacterium
CACTGCACAGCCACGACGAACTTTTTCATCATCAAAGGTGAAATTGCTACAATTGATGGTCACACGCTTCTCTCAGATTTGGCCGATATGGGGAATTGTTCCACTGAGACAAGAGCGTACAAGCGTATCAACTGTGGTCCATTTTGCCGTGCCTGCCTCACCCAGAATCAAGTGGTGGTATGGAAACGTTTTTGGACATACGATCCAGACTCTGAGAAACTTCGGAAAATTTGCCCTTTCGAGTACAAAGGTGTCAAAGATGCTACTCTGACCAGAGATCACGTGACCATCGACGAAATCCAAGGTGCATTCGCTTTTCGGAAACTGGGCAAGCATGGTCACACTTCAACTCACGTTGGCGCACCACCCTGCCTACCAGCTGCGACTCGACTCACGGAACAGAACATTGGTATTCGAGTCAAGACCAAATTGCCTGAGGAATTTCAGTGGCTTACCAAAGTTTCGACAAATGCTAGCTACAGCTACCCAAACAGCAGCATTTTCCCCAAGCAGACAGAAGCAGATGCAGTCAACAGCAAGTTAGAGTACCTGAAGGAGCGCATTCTGCAAAATGAAAAGGCTGCTTTCCGAAACGTTTGGCTCGCCCTGTGCAGTGTTGCTCAACGACAACTGGACATCATCCATCAACTTCTCGCCCTGGACGCTACCATGGGTGCCAGAGCCTTTCTCCAGCGCACAGACATCACTGCCCAATTCGCTGGTGAAGCCCTGCTAGTGAGTCAATGCCGGCCAGTGAGTCTACAACAGATCTTTTGGGATTACACCTACAACGGACACTGCTTTCTCTACCTACCTGTGATCCACAATAGTACTCTCTACTTCGTCCTCCCTGGTACAAGAGATTTGGTCCGATCAGCACCAAAGGTCAACTGCCATCACCACGTCACTGGCTACTACAGAGACCACATCAACCACCATTTGGAAACTGGTCTTCCAGCATGGCGCTCTACCACTGGCTCCGTTTCAGTGAGTGAAATCCCAATTGAAATCGCCTGGTCAACAGACTGGCGACCATTCACTTTCAACTCACCACCTCTGTTCCACAACGTTCACACTGGCATGGTCAGTATCCTTGGTCGTCTGCATGGCAGACTAATTGAAGTTGACAGAATGCAGCACATGCTAGAAGGACTCGTCAACTACACATCGTCAACTTCGCTGGACCCGACTACCTTCAAACGAGGCTACGAAGTCATCCGAGATGGAATTCACAGCGTGCAGCACAACTTCAGCAGTATGGCGAACAATTTTCTCTCTGGTTTTGTCCAAATGTTGATCAACATTGGTGTCACGTGCCTCGCCATTGTCATTTTCACCGTGCTCGCGTTCTTCACACTTCGTTATGGGCTGCCGAAGCTTTGCTGTTGCCTACTGCGATGCCTCTGCAAACGCACCCGTCCTCGTCACCGAAATCCGGCTGCCTGGTATCAACTATGGAAACGACGACTCCATCTTCCCGTTTGGTCAACAGCGCGGCCCATCCCAAAGACTGGTCCAAAACCTGTCGAATTCGAAATGGCTGAAGTTTCGAATCCACTCGTGGTTCCCAGCAGTGCTACAGTAACCCTCCAAACAACATCAGCTACAGTATCCTCTCCAATAGCTGATGCTGTTGCCCCACTGTCCCAAGCTGATTCAGACTCAACTGATAGTCAGCTGCCACTGGACCACCTCACTACAGCAACTGTTCATGCCAGCCCTTCTTCAACTGCAGAGCAACTTCAGTCCCAACCAGCCACAAGTCAACCCTCAGAGTGGACTGGAGAGAAGTGGGACACAACCAACATCCTCCAAGCTGGAAACTCTCAACTTCTTCAACTCTGGCTCCGCATCAATGGAGTTCAAGTGCAAGCGCTGATCGACACTGGTGCCTCCATCTCTCTGCTTTGCAAGTCAATCTTTGACCAACTTGTCAACACAGTGCCATCTACTGTTTGCCAGACTTCTTCAACTATATCTCGCATCAACACAGCTTCTGGCCACAGCCTTTCAGTCCTCACATCCCTCATTACAACAGTGCAGCTGCCTCAACACATCCTGCAACACACCTTCCATGTGGTCGACCTCACTGGTACCAACCAAGTCTGTGTCATTGGACTGGACCTTCTCAAGCGCTTTGGTCAAGTTCATTTTGACTTTCTCAACAGCACTGTCACCCTTGACACAGCCCCAGCTCCACCACAACCCAAGAAAGGTGGCTTCAGCAATGGTGCCCAACAGACCCAACCATCAGCTTCCACTGCAGCACCAGAAATGGAGAAGTTCCTTCTCTTCTGCCACAAAACTACTACTCTTCCAGCCCACACCATGCAAGCTACTCCTGTCCATGCACCAGCCATCCATCACAGTCCAGTTGATGTCACCTTCATTGGAGACTACAACAAGCTCTACAATCACCAGCTTTCTGCCACAGACTCTCTTCTCACCCTGGATCATGGGATTGGTACAATTTGGCTTCTAAATCGCAACAGTTACCCAGTCACCCTCTACCAGGACACCCGACTTGGCACAGTGGACATCCTCACTGGCACTGAGCATCTCTACCAACTGCAAGATGCTACCACTGATCAGCCCATCACCTGGTCACAGAAGGACATTCTTCAACAGGTTGACCTGTCCAAGTGTGATGCCTCTCTTTCCAGCAGTGACAAGCACAAGCTGCTCTCTCTTCTCACCAAGTTCCAAGACATCTTCTCCAAGCACAGCCGGGACCGAGGTCGGACTGATCAGGTGCAACACGCCATCCACACTGGTATGGCACCTCCTTTCAAACTGCGTCCCTACCCAATTGCCTTTGCCCAACGAGCTGTCATGAAGCAGCACATCATGGAGCAACTCGAAGATGGCCTGATCGAGGCAAGCAACAGTCCCTATGCCAGTCCTGCTCTCATCGTCAAGAAGAAGAATGATGACAAAGGACGTTTTGTCATCGACTACCGTACCCTCAACGCCCAGACAGTCAAGGACAGCTACCCCCTGTTGCGCACTGAGGACGTTTTCATGTCACTTGGTGGCACTCGATTCTTCTCCACGCTTGACATCGCCAGTGCCTACTGGCAAGTCGAACTCGCTCCTGAGGACAAGCCAAAGACGGCCTTCACAAGCTTCATGG
>JAAEMK010001393.1 GCA_024225635.1 Desulfobacteraceae bacterium
AACAAGATGATGAAATTGACCTTGATTTAGATGATACAAAAGATTCGGACGATATTTTAAGCAGTGACGACCTAGACGATTTATTTGACGAGGACGATAGCCTGCCTGAAATTGACTTGCCTGAGGTTGAGCAACCTACCGAGGATAGCAGCTTAGAAAGTAATGATGAGTTGGCCGCCTTAAGCGAAGAGCTAGCCCAAGAAGAGGATGATGACTTTGATATTGATGAATTATTAGATCAACAAGCTGATAAAGAATCACCAAAAGACGATGACTTTGATTTAGACGACATAGACAGCTTAATTGATGAAGCCGGCGGTACAACCGAAGAAACACCTACTGATGCTGCGCTGGTTGAAGAAAACGATGACTTTGATTTAGACGACATAGACAGCTTAATTGATGAAGCCGGCGATACAACCGAAGAAACACCTACTGATGCTGCGCTAGTTGAAGAAAGCGATGACTTTGATTTAGACGACATAGACAGCTTAATTGATGAA
>JAAEMK010001394.1 GCA_024225635.1 Desulfobacteraceae bacterium
CTTACTAAGAATGCGCGGGAAATTTAAAATTTCAAAAGTACCGCACCAGTGATGAAGAGAGCCTCATTGGGGTCGAGTTCTTCAGTGAGTAGACACGAGACGATCAATTCAGGACAGATCAAAAAGCGAATTTCTTCCTGTACCAAGCCGTGACCCAAAACACCCCCTCCCAGGTATTTGTTGGCGAAATCCATCTGAAAACAGAATATTGTATCACCAATGCTGCGTGGCGGTGTCTCTGTCTGTCTGTCTGTCTGTCTGTCTGTCCAGTGTCCGTCGTCGTCGTCTTCCGTCGTCGTCGTCTTTCGTCTTTAGTCGTCGACTTTCGTCGTCGTCGTCGTCGTCTTTCGTCGTCGGTCGTCTTCCGTCGTCTTCCGTCGTCGTCGTCTCTCGTCGTCGTCGTCTTTCGTCGTCGTCGTCTTTCGTCGTCGTCGTCTTTCGTCGTCGTCTTTCGTCGTCGTCTTTCGTCGTCGTCTTTCGTCGTCGTCGTCGTCTTTCGTCGTCGTCTTTCGTCGTCGTCTTTCGTCGTCGTCTTTCGTCGTCGTCTTTCGTCGTCGTCTTTCGTCGTCGTCTTTCGTCGTCGTCTTTCGTCGTCGTCTTTCGTCTTTCGTCGTCA
>JAAEMK010001395.1 GCA_024225635.1 Desulfobacteraceae bacterium
GACCTCCTTAACTTTTTAGGAGTGCCTGCGATTGTATATCAAGATGTCAAAGATCAATGGTGGCTATTTTAGCCAACAGAATAAAAAATGTAGCAAACTAAATTAGCAAAAACACAATTTGAGCCTGCGGAATGTCAGCTTTATCGTGCTTTTACCCCAGTACGTCAACGAAATCACCGAGGCAGATATTCTCTCCTTTTGCCGGGAAAATATGGCTGCCTGCAAGCGCCCTTCCGCCATAGCGTTCGTGGACTCCCTTCCCAAAAGCGGCGCGGGCAAGGTGCTCAGGCGTGTTCTCAAGGAGCGGGAGAAGGGAAATTGAAAAAAGAAATGTCATTTTTGTTGATAACACGGGATGTGGATGGGATCGTTGGCAAGGATTATTTCTCTGTGACCGTGACCTTGATGCGATAATCCGTTGAATTGTCCTTTCCTGTTTCCATTTGTGCCGACATCCCGGGGGTGGTCACAAATACTGGTGATGCAAGGAGTTGATCGCTCTTTGTTTCGCTTTTTTCCAATAGCCGTGTTTCTACAACAAAGTTCCCCGTCGTTTCTTTTACAGCGTTGACTGAAAATCTGTAGCTGTCCCACTCCATTGTCGCCTCTTGATTGTCGGCAACGACAAATTGGGGGGTGCCTATGATTTCATCACCCACCTGTATCTCCGTATCAACCTGATATCGTGCGATTCGTATGCCTGAACAGCCCGTCCCACCTATGATCAAGCAGCCGATTATGCAAAATGCCCGGAATAAATTTGTTTTTCTCATTTCTTTTTCCTTTACACTTCCTTGTTGGAGGTTATTCTTCCATCAATATCTTCATCATTTGCTCATGCCTGTTTAAAAAGTCTTTTGTTACAGCATAATGCTCCGTCTCTTCATAATTTACTTCGTATATCCCGGTTGCGGAGAACTGATATATTTTTGATCTCGGATAGGCCAGTATGATGGGAGAATGGGTTCTACTGGTGGAAAAGGTTGAGCTTTTTGTGCCGCTTTCCGGGTTAAACCCCTGGGCAACAGCGATCCCTTCGATAAGGGTTGATTTTCCGGTGCCGTTTTCTCCTACAAAGAAGGTGACATCCGGGTGAAAATCGATGAAATCCAGTTCTTTTACAGCCGGGATGCAAAAGGGGTATTCATCGTAACTGTCGATTTCATCTCTTTTTAACTGAATCTCCCTTAGATAGGGCCTGTCTTCGAGTCTCATACCATCCTTGTGGCTGACGATTTATCTGATCGCCTTTTATATGAATGAACCGTTTTGTTCAAGTTGAATTTGCCAAGGTTTTATTCAACTTTTTGACAGCATCTCTTTGTTCGCTGTTTTCATACCCATACGAGCTTTTTTATCCACCCTTTTTAAAAGGTCCGGAACACGAAATCGTCCCGCCATTTTGCCGATATTTGAGGCGGCCTGTACCTGAGATATCCCTGCGGATGTAACATAAAGGGGCTTTTTGCTTTGACCGCGAAACATCTCTTCCGCATGATCTGTATTTGATATCATGGGGCAGGTTGTCTGTCAAAAAAAGAGCTTTTGTAAATGCAGCTATGCAACCATGGGACGTTTTGATGTGGTTGATGTCGTGGAGTCGGATGATCCTTTGGTTAGAGGATGTGACCTGCATCCGTAAGGCTTTGTGAGGGAACCGCCACCCTGGCACACGAAGATTTTACCTCATCATAGATCAGCCAGGGTCTGGATTCGTATCGTTTTGAAAAGTGAAACGGTATCACCTGGTTGACATTGGCCGCGTTAGCGATTTCCCCGCAGGCCCGTGCCGTCAGATGGCCGGAACTTGCGGCCTTTTCCTTATGGTCCTGGGTAAAGGCGGCTTCGCAAAACAGGGTATGGGCGTTTTGGGCAAACCGGATCAGCCGGTTGCGATTGGCTGGGGTATCGGCAAGGTCTGTCGCATACACCAGCTTATAAACCGGACTGACAAGGAGCAGATCGTCAGCCAGGGGGCCGGCGGATGCCAGGCTGTTATCGGGCAGGGGAATCCGGGCGTCCCGGTTGCCTGCCGCAATGATGCGCTTGAGTTCTCCAATCCATGGGCCCGGGGGAATTCCTCTCTCCATGAGACGTTTCTTTATAATGTTGAGCTGGGGCATTCTTTTAAAACTGTATGCCAGGACCGGCGTGCCGTGGTCGAGCACAATCGCCTGGATGGTGAATGTCGGGGTTTTAAGCATGATATTGTCAATTACTTGCTCCCGGCCCAGCATCTTTCTTCCCTTTTTGCCCGCGTGCAGGCCGGATATCTCCAAGTAATCCCCATGATGTTCCGCCACACGGAACCGGGGGCCGTATTCTCCTATTCGATCCCAATGCACCCCGGCGATCATTCCCTCGATATGGTCGGCCAGTCCGGGGGGGCCATAGATGTTACAGGGAGGCAAATCCCCGATCCGGGATCGCAGAAGCCAGAGGAAACCGGCTATGTGGTCCATATGGGCATGGGTGATAAACACATCTGTCAATTGATGGGCCAGGCGTGCCGGCAGTCTTTCTCCGTCTCCAAGATCGAACAGCATGCTTTGTTTCAGGTTCATCAACCGCAGGTGAAGAAGCGGGTCTCCAAGCACCCCGTTCATCAGGGTGGCGGTCAGCCCCCCCATCCTGGCCTCGGCCAGGGGGCCTGTCCCGGCTCCGGACCCTTTCCTCCGGAAGGTGACGGAATGGCTGCCGGCATATGATGCCGCATGTTTAGCCGTTTTCAGCCCACCGTCTTTACTGCGGCATGCGTCCCTGATCACCACCTGGTTAAACGGTTTCTCCTTGCCCGGAGCCCGGATGCGGAGGGTGTTGTTATCGATCTTGACCACTTCGCCCATGGCAAGTGTTGCTCCTCCATCCAGGAGGGCCACCTGCCTGCCCTGCCACTCCTTTCCCGCTTCCATGGGAGGAGGGGTTCCTAATAAACTGACCCGGGAAAGGTCAACGTTCATCTCTTTTGCATCCTGGAGATAGGCATTCCACAGGCGTGTCCGCTGACGCGTTCGTTTGCTTCTCCCCGGGTGGCGGGCCAGGGGAGAGGGCCGTACCCTGTGGATCTTAGCCTGGGTGGACATGAGTTCATTTGCATAGGGAAGTTTTTTGCCATCCTTGCACAGCACAAGGATGGTTTGGATGGAAGCGGCCTCAACCAGCCCCAGCAGCAGTTCCGCCCCTGCGATGCCCCTGACAACCCCTGGCGCGTCCACCAGCAGTATTTCTCTGTCTGATTTCCTGACAAGGCGTTTCACCGCCCATACCAGGGGAAGACGGAACCTGCCTGCGTTCAGGCTGCAGAGCGCTTCCATGGAAACAAGCCGCCATCTGTCTTTTTGCCACCTGCCAAGGCAAACGGCCCCCGGAACGCCAAAGGCGGGAGAGCCGGGGTCCGCACCGAGGCAGAAGCAGGATTGTCCCGCCTTTTCCATGATTCCGGCAAGCGCCGTGGTAAGCGTTGACTTTCCAATGCCCATTTCGCCAAACAACAGGACACGGCGGGGGGCCTTGCCCAGCGCTTTGGCAATACGCTCCGGTTCATGGGCTGACAGCGGTCCGGGATGGATTGTGCTCACGGATAACTCCTCTTTTAATGACTCTTTATCGTGCTCATTTGACCGCAACAGCAAGGAATTCAACACCGCACTTATCGGACAATTCCACAAGATCCGGTGCGTTTGTCCACCCCGTGCTGTCAAGGAACTTGCTGAGATCTTCCGGATGGATACTCCAGCGCCAAGGCTCACCGGTTATTTTGATCAGCCATAGAAACGATGCTGTCCATGGACCTGCATCCGGCCGCCCGTCTGCTCCGGAACGAAGATAGTCAAAGACCATTCGGCTGCCTGTGCCGGTAATTCTACTGCACTGGACAAACAAATCTCTAACTGTATCCTCTGGCAGGTACATCAGTAAGCCTTCCGCCAGGATCGCCGTTTCTCCGGCAGGGTCCCATGAATCCACGGCAGTTAAAACATCCGCCAGGTTGAGTTCCCCAAGATCGGCCTGGAGAAGGTGAAGATTTTCCCTCCGGCCCATGGCTTCAATTCCCCTGGCTTTGAAGCGGGCCGTCGCGGGATGATCGATTTCATGGAAATGAACACTCGAAAATTCCGGGGCCAGTCGCCAACCCAAGGTGTCGTAACCTGCCCCCGGAATTAATACCTGGGTTGCGCCGGACCCGATTGCGGCTCTGACCTGTTGTTCAAAAAATGCCTTCCGATACGCTAAAGCAAGATACATTCCCGGCAACATCCAGTCGAAGGACCTATAAACCCAGGTCATTGATTTGGTACGGGACCATCGCACCCAGCTATCGGGTATTGCCCCCGAACCCAGGAGTAAATTTTCCGTGGCTTCAACGATGCCGCCGGGAAGTATTTTGTCCATACCGGGTTCAGAACCCAATGTCAGTATGTTGAGCGCCACTTTGTATGCCGTCGTACTTGGTTGGTCTTTGCGCATAAAAACCTTTCGTTTTGCATAACTTTAATATAAACGGAGGCGCTCCGATATATGCCATGAAATACCAGCGATAGTCCCGTCCGGGAATTGCTATATATGGATATTCAGGTTTAATTGCCGATCTCTCTGTATATCAAGCAAATCTTGCCTAAGCTGTGTCCAATATCGATGATCTTTTGAGAAAATCACCTCGTCAATCTGTTCTTTCAAATCGGGGAATTGAGTTTTTAATATGACTTCAACATTTTGCCAGTTTTGGTCTGACCGCTTTTCAATACTGAGGCCGTATATCCAGATAACGTCAGTGAGAGGAGCCAGCATGTCAATCAATGGCTTTACATCCGTAATATAAGGAATTACCGGGCAAATCAAAGCGGATGTCTTGATGCCTGCCTTTCTCAATTTAGACAGGGCTTCGATTCTGGCCTCGGTGTTTATCGGTTTAGCTTCGAATTGCTGACGGATACGGTTATCATTGAATGCAATCGAGACACTGACCGAGGCGTTGTCCATTTTCTTCAATAACTCCGTATCACGAACAATCAGGTCAGACTTCGTGAGAATACTTGTGGAAAAACCCTTTTCTAAAAATACCTCCAAGGCCTTCCGGGTTTGTCGATATTCAGCCTCACATGGTTGGTAGGGATCGGTATAGTAGCCCATATATAATTTCTGGGGAGATATCTTTTTAAGTCCTTTTCTTAGTTGACCGGCAATGTCCTTATGGATAAGAATTTCTTTATCCCAGTCTGTCTCAGCTTGGTTAAGCGCATAGCAGTAGTGGCAGTAATGTTCGCACCCGATATATGGGTCCACTTGATAATCACGGTTTTCCAGGCGACAAGGTACCAAAACAGGCCTATGAGAACATGTAGATATTTTCATTGGCTATCCTCCTCTCCTTTTGCTATCTGATACATTACAACCAACATAGAACGATGTTTGTTTGCCGAACAATGAATTCTACAGATCTGTTTATCCCACAAAATTTCATGTTATCCGGAAGAGAAGATAGGAGTTTTGATTTATTGTTGTACATTATTCTCTTACACGGTGGGGGGCTTTGTCAAGAAATAGGTTCTATTCATATCAGGCTGGAAAGTTACCAAATCCAGCGACGGTGGGGCTTGGGGCAGCCGGGTGATTTTTGTTTAACCGCTCAGATTCTCAGCGCACCTGACGCACAGGCTGGCTTCCGGCAGGATCATCAATCTTGCAAAAGGAATGGGCTCTTCGCATTCCCTGCATAAACCGAAATCAGGAGTATCGATCCTGGCCAATGCACGTTCCAGTTTTGACAATGTGAATTTGGCCCTCTTTAAAGCGGCTTCATTCATACTCTTACTGTTTATGGCTTCCATGCGGGTGAGCCGTCCAATGGCGTTATCCGGGGCAACGGGTTTTGTAAGCTCTTCATAGGACGAGATGGTTTCTTTCATCTCGTCTATTTTTGCCTTGATAATCTCTTCAAGTTTTGCTTTTTGGTGGTTTTCCATCATATCGTCTTTTTAAAAGGGGACGCGCAAAAAAGTGCGTTGGCACTTTTCATCTTCGGAGCGAATCCCATTGGTTTCTGTTTGTTGTCTCGCCTGCTTCACTCACCTGGTGAGAGATACAATATGATTGAGAATATAGCAAGGCGGTTGTGGAACCCGGTTAGTCCCCAAGGGTGAGATCTGCAGATGGGACGGCAGTGATTTCGGGGCCAAAGCTGGTGATGTTGGGGAGGGTGGCATTGTGGTGGGCGCGGACCTCTATAACACCGGGCCCAAAGCCGTAATGCTTCGGAACCCGGTGTTGCTTTGGGAAAACAAGGCGCTGGAGGGATTAGATGCCATACTCCTTGCCGTAGGTGTCGATGACAAAATCGATGTCCTTGTCGCCCCGGCCAGAGAGGTTGACGAGGATGGTCTTGCCTTTACCCTCTTCCCTGGCGAGCTTTGCCGCAAAGGCCACGGCATGGGCGCTCTCGATGGCCGGGATGATGCCGTCGCTCCTGGAGAGGCCGAAGAAAGCGTCAATGGCCTCTTTGTCGTTGGCGGTCACGTAGTTGACCCTGCCGAGATCTTTCAACAGGGAGTGCTGGGGACCCACGCCGGGATAGTCGAGGCCGCTTGCGACCGAGTAGACCGGCAGGGGCTCGCCCGCCTCGTCCTGGAGAAGGTAGGAGTGGAAGCCGTGGAGGGTGCCGGGTTTGCCGAAGCTCAGGGTGGCTGCGTGCTCACCCTCCTTGAACCCTTTGCCTGCAGGCTCGACCCCGTAGATCTTGATATCCTTTTTTTCGAGAAAGGCGGAAAAGAGGCCAATGGCATTGGAGCCGCCCCCAACGCAGGCCACCAGGTTGTCGGGATCCTTGCCGGTCATCTCGAGAAACTGCTGTTCCGCTTCAACGCCCACGATCTTCTGGAAATCCCTGACCATCATGGGAAAGGGGTGGGGGCCAACCACCGAGCCGATGGCGTAGAGCTGGTTGACGGGATCTTCAAGATAGGCTTCAAAGGCAGCGTCTACCGCATCCTTGAGGGTCTGGGTGCCCCGGTTCACCGGAATCACGTTGGCGCCGAGGATCTTCATCCGTATCACGTTGGGGTGCTCTTTCTTGATGTCGATCACGCCCATGTAAATGTCGCATTCAAGGCCCACAATGGTGGCGGCCGTTGCAAGAGCCACCCCGTGCTGGCCTGCTCCTGTTTCGGCGATGAGCTTTTTCTTGCCCATTTTCTTTGCAAGCAGGGCTTCGCCCAGGCAGTGGTTGATCTTGTGGGCGCCGGTGTGGTTCAGGTCCTCACGTTTGAGATAGATGTCGGCGCCGCCGATTTTTTCAGAGAGATTTTTCGCGTGGAAGATGGGGGAGGGGCGGCCGGTAAAGTGCCGGTTGAGCATTGCAAGCTCCCGGATGAAGCTTTCGTCCTTTCTGATGGCAATATAGCTTTCCGTGATCTCATCCAGAACGTCCTGGAGTTCGGGGGGGACAAAACTTCCTCCGTAATTGCCAAAGTATCCTTTGCTGTCCGGCAGCTGGTAATCGTTGATGGTGTCGCTCATTATGGGTTCCTTTCTCTCTGAAAGTTAAATTCTGTTTCTATGTGGAGAAACATATACAGGGCTGAGCTGCAAAATGCAACTCTTTTTGTAACTGTTCATTGAAAAAAGAAGGTTTATTTTTTTTCCGTATGGACCACGTATCGTCCCCGGCCAGCCTTTTTTGCCTCATACATGGCAAGGTCCGCTTGCTTTAACAGGGAGCGCGGCCCCTTAGTTGTCTTTTCCAGAAAACTGATCCCTATTGACGAATTGATGAAAACCGTGGCTGAGGTCAGGTCGAATGGTTTTTTAAGGCTCAACAGAATCTTCCGGGCAGTGGTGAACGCCTCTTCTTCCTCCTTGAGATCAGGCAAAAGAACGACAAATTCATCTCCGCCAAGACGGGCGGAAATGCCCGCGTCTCCCGTCTCGGATTTTATCCTTTCACCCACTTGGCTTAAAAGTTCATCTCCCGCGTCATGGCCATGGGTGTCGTTGACAGGCTTGAATTTGTCCAGGTCAAGGAGAAGCAAAGCCAGTTTTCCGCCCTTTCTTTGCGCCTTCTCAAATACCGCGTCCAGTGTCTCATGGAAAAGTCCGCGATTGGGCAGGCCGGTCAATGGATCATGCTTTGCCTGATGAAGTTGATTGCTGGTTTTTTGAAGGTTCTTGTCCATGAATTCCAGATGAAGATCCCGGCCCTCTTTCTGGATCATCAGCATGGCAATATTTTCAGCAAGCTCCGCAAGTTCCCGGTCAATATCCTTGCGCACGGTATATGCCAGCAATCTTTGCCCGGCTTTCAGCTGAGTGTCATGGCAATCCGCAGTGATGATATCCGACACAATTGCGTTGAGTTCTTTTAAATCGGTCATTTGATTTTCATTTTTCATACCCATTGCATCCAATCCTGAAAATTTAATCCTTGTGGGAGCAGCGCTTTCAAAAGACCAGGGCGCTAAATCCTCGGTACCCCTTGCTCCATGGGGGGAGAACTGTCTATCAATTCGCTGGGATTGTCAACCAAAAAGCTGATTCCTATTGCCGGGATATGGGCGGCCCGTCTTGTTGGCCCCGGGAAGGGAATGCTCGTGTAAATCGGAATTGATTTCACGTTTTTTTCACATCAATTTCACCCGGTGTTCACCTTCCGTGGATTACATTGGGCCGTAAATTCAACATGGAGGGATTCATGAAACCACCGGAGAAAGAGTCAAAAAACGTAAGCAGACGGCGCAAGCCGGCCGTGACCGCCCTGGTCTGTCTTGGGCTGATCCTGGCCGGGTTCATTGGCATGAACACCCTTGCCCGTGCCAGAAAGCCGCTGCCGGAAAAAGCGCCCGGGATTTCAGCTTTGGCCGTTGACGCGGTGATTGCCCGATCCCGGGATGTGGTGGTCTTTGTCAAGGGATACGGCCAGGCCGTTCCCTTTGAGTGCGTTGACATCTCACCTGAGGTGTCCGGGACCGTCAGCCGTGTCAGCCCCAACCTTGTCCAGGGGGGCCAGGTGAAAAAGGGCGAGATCCTGTTCGAGATCGATGCCGGGGATTATGCCATTGCCAGGGAAAAGGCCGGGATCAACCTGAGATTACAGGATAACAGGGTCAGGCAGCTCACGGTGGAGTATGAAAACGACCGGGCAAGGCTGCCCGCTGTTCAGCGGACCACCGCCCTTGCCCGTGCCGACCACCTTCGCCTGAAACATCTTTTTGAACAGGAGCGGGTCGGGACCCTTGCCGGGGTGGAGGGGGCCGAGCAGACCTGTAACACCCTCCTCGACGCTGAATGCTCCCTTATCAAGTCCATTGAACTTTACCCCCTCAAGATCCGGGAGGCGGAGGAGAACCGCGCCAATGCCGGGGCCGAGCTTGAGACGGCCAGTCTCAACCTTGAGCGGTGCACGGTCCGGGCGCCGTTTGACGGGAGAATCCGGGAGGAGCTCATCGAGCCCGGCATGTATCTCGCCACGGGCGCAAGGGCCCTGACCCTGGCAAACGATAACCTGCTGGAGATCCAGGTTTCCCTAAGCGAGGATGATTGCTTTGGGAAACTCGGGCTGGGAGGGGCGGTTGACTCGGGAAACTGGTTCGAAGGGCTTGAAGCAAGGCCGTGCCGGGTGGAGACCGTGACCGGAAAGCTGACTTCTTCTGTCCGGGCGACCATCCATCGAATCGTCAAGTATGATCCCGGCTCCAGGACCCTCCTTGTTGCCGTGCGGATCTCCGGGGACAGCTATCGCCTTGACGAGACCCGGTTTCCCGTTGTGGACGGCATGTTCTGCACCGTGTTCATTCCGGGAAAAACCCTTTCAAAGGCGATCAAGGTGCCCGTTTCCGTTGTCAATGACGACAACACCGTGTTCATCGCGGAAAACGGCCGCCTTCGAACCGTTGCGGTGGATCTTATCATGGAGGACGGGGACCAGGCCTATATTACCGGCAATATCCCCGACGGCACCCCGGTGATCACCACCCGTCTTGCCCATCCCCTGGAAAACCAGCCGGTTGCTTTCGGGGACACCCGGATGGCGGCGGCTGTGGAGGCGTCATGAAATCTATCATTAAGGCTTTTTCCGGAAACCGCGTGTTTGCCAACCTTGTCATGGCGCTGATCCTTGTGGCCGGCATGCTCGCCGCCAATGGGATGGTGCGGGAGGAGATGCCGGACATGGAGCTGGACTTCATCCGTGTCACCGTCGCCTTTCCCGGGGCCGATCCCGAAGAGATGGAGGAGGGGATCTCACGGAAGATCGAGGACGCCATTGACGGGCTTGCGGGCATTGACGAGCACACCAGCGTCTCCTCCGAAGGGATTTCCACCACCATCATCACCGTGACCGACGGGTATGATGCCAATGTGCTCCTGGACCGGGTGAGGAACGAGGTGGATGCCATCACCACCTTTCCCGGGGATGCCGAGACCCCGTCCGTGGTAAGGCCCCAGATCGAGAAGGCCGTGATCAGCCTTGCCCTGACAGGCGACATGCCCGGGGCAAGGCTCAAGGAGTGGGCCGAATCCGTCAAGCAGGAGATCCAGGCCATTGACGGGGTAAGCCGGGCCGAGGTGTCGGGCACCCGTGCCTATGAGATCTCCATTGAAGTCTCCCAGGCGACCCTTCTCAAGTACGACCTCACCATTGCCGATATCGCCCGGATCATCGCCGACGCAAGCCAAAACCGGTCCGGCGGAACCATCAAGACCGATGCCGAAGAGATCCGGGTCAGAACAGTCGGCCGACGCTATACCGGCAAGGAGTTTGCCGGGATCAAGGTGGTCACCGGCGCCCGGGGGGAGACGGTCACTTTGGGAGAGATCGCCGACATCAGGGACGGGTTTACCGAGAACACCCTGTCCATGGCGGTGAACGGCGCGCCCGGGGTGCTGATCAATGTGCTGGCGGGGGAGGAGGACACCATCGGGATCGCCGACCGGGTGATCCGGTTCCAGCGGGAGAAGCAGCTCACCCTTCCGGAGGGCGTCGAAATCATGATCCTGTCCGACAACACCGAAGGCATCCGGGCAAGCCTTGAAACCCTTGCCAACAACGCTCTGCTGGGGCTTGTCATGGTGTTTTTCCTCCTGTGGCTCTTCATGGACACCACTATTTCCTTCTGGGTGGGCATGGGCATTCCCACCTCGCTGTTGGGCGGCCTTGCCATTGTCCATTTTGCCGGGATTTCCCTGAACAAGATCACCCTGTTCGGTCTCATCATGGTGCTGGGAATCGTGGCCGATGACGCCATTGTGGTGGGGGAGGCGATCTTTGTGCGCCGGAAGAACGGGGATTCGCCGCTTATGGCCGTTGTCAACGGCGTGTCCGAGGTGGGCCTGCCCGTGCTTGCCTCCATCCTGACAACTATTGTGGCGTTCATTCCCCTTTACCATATTGACGGGGTGATGGGAAAATTCATCATCGCCCTGCCCACGGCGGTGATCGGGTGCCTGGTCATCTCCCTTGTGGAGTGCGTTCTGGTGCTGCCGGCCCATCTCTCCGGTCTCAAGACCGGGGAAGCCAAACCAAAGACCCGGTTTTTTGCCTTTGTGGACCGGTTCCACCGGATGACGGTGAACAGCATGGATTGGATCGCCCAACGGATCTATCTGCCCCTTTTAAAACGGGTGGTGGGGATGCGGTATGTGGCCGTCTGCATGGCCCTGGTGATGCTGCTCCTGTGCGCAGGGCTTGTCAGGGGCGGGTTTATCCGGTTCAATGTCTTTCCTAAGTCCGCATCCTCCATTGTCACAAGCGTCATTGAATTTCCCGAAGGCTCCCCCCATGGGGTTACGGAGCGGGCGGTTTCCCAAGTGGCCCTTGGGGCGGAACGGGCGGCCCGGCGGTTTTCCCTTCCCACGGGCGGGGAGCTTATCGTCAACATTCTTTCCACCGTGGGCCAGGCAGCCGGGGAGAAAGCGGGTTCGGTAAAGACGGGCCAGCCTCATGTGGGGGGTGTCCGGGTGACGCTTATGGACCCGGACATCAGCGGGGTTCACTCCGAGGAGTTCATCCGGGCCTGGGAAGAGGAGGCGGGCGACCTTGCCGGGGTGCAGACCCTTGAATTCACCGCCTCCAATGCCGGTCCCCCGGGCGCACCCCTGGAGATCTGCTTCCGGGGAGACTCCCTTTCCGGGATTTCAGGGGCCGCCGACGAGACCATGGCACGGCTCAGGCAAATAAATGGGGTGACCCAGGTCTTTTCGAACAACGCCCCCGGGAAAAACGAGTTCAAGTTTTACCTCAAACCCGGGGCCGAACACCTGGGCCTGACGGTGGCCGATCTTGCTTCCCAGGTGTACGGGGGCTTTTACGGCGTGGAAGCGATAAAGGTGCAGCGGGGGGACAACGAGGTGGAGGTTAATGTGAGGCTGGCGGCAGCCGAGCGGGCAAGCCTTGCCGGTATCAGGGATTTTATGGTCCGGACCGGTGCAGGCGCCAGGGTGCCCCTGTCCAGTGTGGCGGATATTGCCTATGGTCCCGGGTTCTCCTCCATCACCCGAAAGGACGGCCGGCGCCAGGTGATGGTGAGCGCGGAGGTGGATACCGCCATGGTGGTTGCGGGGGATGTGATCGATCAATTGAACCGGGATTTTTTCCCGGAGCTCAAGGCAAAATATCCCGCTACCACCATCTCCTTTGAAGGGGACGCCAAGCGGTCACGGGAGTCGTTCTCAAGCCTCTATCTCTGGGTGCCCATTGCAGTCATGGGAATGTTTTTGATCATCGCCACCATGTTCCGCTCCTATGTCCAGCCCCTGGTGGTGCTTTTTACGGTTCCCTTTGGGCTTGTGGGCGCGGTGCTGGGCCATTTTGCCATGGGAGAGATGCTCTCCCTTTTGAGCGTGTTCGGCATGGTGGCTCTCATCGGCGTGGTGGTCAACGATGCCATCGTGCTCATGGAGCGGATCAACATGAACCTGGCGGAGGGCATGGCTTTTTACGAGGCCCTGTTCCAGGGCGGCGTGCGCAGGTTCAGGGCGGTGATGCTCACCTCCATCAGCACGGTGGGGGGGCTGCTGCCCCTGATCACGGAAACGAGCCAGTATGCCAGGCAGCTGGTGCCCATGGGCATCTCCCTTGCCTTTGGGGTTGCCTTTGCGACGGTGTTGACCCTGGTGCTCATTCCCTGCTTCTTTACCATCATCAACGATCTGCGCCTGGCCGGGGCAAAACTTTCCGGCAGGCGGGATATCACACGGGAGGGCCTGGAACCGGCTTTTACACGTAACCAGGGGCAGGAATCCAGGTTCGCGCCGGGTGTCACCGCTCCGGGAGAAGGTGCATGAAAAAGTTTATCGTAAGTGTTGTGTTGACCCTTGTTTTATCCGCGACCGGTTGGGCCGTTGCCGAAGAAAAGCGTGTGCTCACCCTGGAATGGGCAAAGGCCACGGCCCTTTTGAACAACCCGGACCTGGGTGCGGCAAAGGAGCGGACCCTCCAGGCCCTGGAGCTTGTGAACCAGGCCCGGGCCGCGTATCTTCCCTCCATATCCCATACCACCTCCTGGCAGTATACCGAAGCCACCGGGGAGGGGAGCCCGGCGTTTGACGAGAACCAGTACGCCAACCGCCTCTCCGTCACCCAGGTGCTGTTCAACGGGTTCCTGACCCGCTATGCCACCCTTTCCGCCAGGGCGGGGGTGAAGATGAGCCGGGAAGGGGAGCAGGATGCCAGGCGGCTGTTGATCTGGAACGTGTCCCAGGGTTTTCTCAACATTCAGCTGGCCCGGGAGAACATGGCCATTGCCCGGTCGGACATGGAATACAATACCGCCCTGGCGCGGGAGGCCGGGGCCAAACTCAAGGCCGGTACCGGGTCGTTAAGCGATCACATGAACTTCGAGATCCGGGTTAATTCGGCCCGGGCTTCCCTGATCGAGGCAAAACAGAGCTACCGGGAAGCCCTGTTCGCCCTGTATGCCCTCATGGGCGAGACCATCCCCGGGGATGTGGATGCCATTGAGATTGAAGGGCTGAACCCGGACAGGGGCGCAGTGCCCCTTGATCCGGACTCCCGGATCATGGCCGCCCTCGAGAATCGGCCCGACCTGAAACAGGATCGGCTGGCCCTTGAACAGGCGGACGCCGAGGTGGAAAAGGCGAAATCCGGGTTCTATCCTGAACTCACCCTAACCGGTGCCTATGGCTCCGATGGCAGTTGGGAGGAGGTGGGGGACAGGGATGAATTGGGGGCCAGCCTGGGGCTCAAGCTGAATTTTAATCTCTTTGCCGGGGGCGCTACCCGCTCCAAGGTGAGCCAGGCCAGGTCGGGCAAACGGGAAAAGGAGAAAGATCTGGAAAAAGCCCGGATTGATGCTATATCTGATGTCAGGGCGTCGTTTACCAGTGTGGTTTCAGCCGGGGA
The DNA here is from genome assembly GCA_024225635.1 of Desulfobacteraceae bacterium. GTDB lineage: Bacteria > Desulfobacterota > Desulfobacteria > Desulfobacterales > Desulfobacteraceae > Desulforapulum. The sequence continues at coordinate 14,351 of JAAEMK010001395.1, forward strand.
ACAGCTTACGCTTCAGGAGACGAATGTGGAGCTTGTGACCCGGACCCGTGATCTTGTGGAAAAGGAGTACCGGGCGGGCCAGGTCTCCCTGGTGCGGCTCAACGAGGCCCAGAACACCCTGGTGGCTTCCCGGGGGGAACTTGCCAAGGCCCGGGTCTCCCTGGCGCTTGCCCTGGAGCAGCTGGATTATTACACTGGAAAGAACATCGGGAAATGGGAAGAATATGGAAAAAGTCAGGGTATTGATCGTTGAGGACAACCACGATATCGTGGATAACATCACCGATTTTCTGGAGGCAAAGGGGCTGATGCTCGATTTTGCCATGGACGGCATCGGCGGGCTGCATCTTGCCATCACCAATGAGTATGACGTGATCGTCCTGGATATCATGCTGCCGGGTATGGACGGCATTACCCTGTGCAAAAAACTGAGGCGGGAGGCCCGGAACGATACCCCGGTTCTCATGCTAACGGCCCGGGACACCCTGGAGGACAAGCTTTCGGGCTTTGACTCCGGGGCCGACGATTACCTGGTCAAGCCCTTTGCCCTCCAGGAGCTGGAAGCTCGGATACGGGCCCTGTCCGGCCGCAGAACCCGCAGCCTGCGCACCCTCCGGGTCTCGGACCTTGTCCTGGACCTTGGCACCCTTGAGGTGAAGCGGGGGCCCACCGCCATTGAGCTCAACAACATCTGCACCTCCATCCTCAAGATCCTCATGGAGGCATCCCCGGATCTTGTGACACGCCGCCGCCTGGAGCATGAGTTGTGGGGGGACACGCCGCCCGGCAGCGATGCCCTGCGAAGCCACATGTACACCCTGCGAAAAAAGATAGACAAGCCATTCGGCACCCATCTCGTGGAGACGGTCCACGGCAAAGGGTTCCGGTTGAGGGAGCAGCCATGAGGTTCTACCACAGCATCCGGTTCAGGATCATTGCCACCATCCTGCTGTTCGGGTTTGTGCTGATCGTGCTCAACTCCGGCATCATCTTTTTTGTCATGGGCAAGGGTATGTCAGGCCTTATCAAAAACCTGCTTGCCACCGAGGCGGAGTATTTTGAGTATCGCTACACCCAGGACAGGGCAACAGCCCTTCCCCATTCCAAATATATGCAGGTGTTCAAGGGGATTGACCGGGTGCCCGGACATTTCAGGGACCGGGTCAGGGATCTTGGCGACGGGGTCCATGCCTTTCACGAACCCGGCAGGAAGCGGCCCATTCATATCGCCGTGATGGAACTCCCGGACACGGTGGAGCGCTATTACATGGTTTTCCACGGCAGGCAGTTCATGGAGGAGAATGATCCCATACGCCCCCGCCAGATGTTGATGATTTCCCTTGCCGTCCTTCTTATTCCGGGCCTCCTGCTCGGGCTGTTCACCTCCCGGGCCATCCTTAAGCCCATGGTTCGGCTCATGGAAAAGATCCGGGCATTAAACCCCGAGGACCTGCCTTCCAACCTTTCTGACAAAACATACGCCAACGAGATCGGCGTCCTCACAACCACCCTGGAACAGACCATGGCAAGGATAAGGCAGTTCATCGACCGGGAAAAAGAGTTCACCCGGAACGCAAGCCACGAGCTTCGCACCCCATTGACCATTGTTAAGGGGGCGGTTGAGATCATGCAGGCACAGCCGGAAGCTGAAACCAACGGTCTCATCAAACGGCCCCTTGCCAGGATAAAGCGGTCCGTCTTTCAAATGGAGAACACCATCGAGACTTTTTTGTGGCTGGCCAGGGAGGATGTTGATCCCACGGGGCACTGCCGGGTGGGCGAGGTGGTCAACCGGGCCGTTGAAGGCAACCGCCACATACTCCAGGGAAAACCGGTGGAGATCGAACTTCTGGTGGATAACGCGGTTACCCTCGGGGTCAAGGAGGAGATCCTTTATATTGTTGTCAGCAACCTGATAAAGAACGCCTTTTCCTACACCCGGAAAGGAAAGGTGACCATCATTGTCGATCCCGGTTTCCTTGAGGTGTCGGACACGGGCACGGGCATTGATGACGGCCGGATCGAAACCGTGACAAAGGCCCATGTCAAGGGAGAGGAGAGCTCGGGGTTCGGCCTGGGCCTCAACATCGTGGAACGGCTCTGCACCCGGTTCGGCTGGAAAATCGACATCGCAAGCCCGCCCGGGCAAGGCACCCGGGTGAGAATCCTGTACAAAAACGCGGCATAAAACAGGGATTTGTATCGTCAGTGGTGTGATCTGCTAAGGTTGTGCTATAATTGCGAGTTGTTGTGTTTGATCGCCCTGGATTATAATGTCAAGCAGGATGTTGAAATGGACCAACCAGCCATGCAAAAGCCTGAGAGCAATGAGGACGATACGCTTTCATCCGTTTCAGAGCGGAAGCATATTATTATTCTGATTTTTATTGTATTTCTCGTGATCGTCATATTGCTTGGGGTCACCTTCTACTTCAATAAAAAGATCATTCGGCAGCATGAAAATCATTTTCAGGAGCAGCAGGCGCTTCAGGTGTTACTTGCGAAAAAAGCCATGGAAACGAACATACGGGGGCTCATGAGGGAAGCCAGCATACTGGCCCTCCATTCCTTGCCCGAGTTTGTTTCAGGCAAGCGCGACTTGAATTCCCTGGGCGAGCTGTTTGCCGGTGAGCAGGCCGTTTATTCCGAAAGCCTGGCCCATCTCTTTATGGACGCGCCGGGGCATGTGGTACAGGCAAAGAGTAAGAAAACGCCGGCAGGGGATGAGGCAAACCGGCTGGCCATGGAATGGGCCGCAGAGCACTGGTCTGAATTGACAGTTCTGGAACATGGGCTGCTGATTCCGTCTTTTTACGTAACGCAAAAGCATCAGATGTTTGCCATGCTGTTTCCCATCCGGGTGGAGAAATCCATGGGGGGGGTGCTGGCGGTTATGGTGGATTTGAAACCGATCATTCAGCATTATGTCGTTCCCTTACGGTCAGGAGAATATGGGGCCGGGTTTCTTATCGACGAGCGGGGAACCGTTGTTTTTGACCACGAGGTTGAAATTATCGGCAGAAGCATTTTTGATGGGATGCATGCCAGACATGACGAGTTGATTCGAGTGGACAAGCGTCTGGTCAGTGAGCCTTCCGGAATAGATGAATACAGTTTTTCGGTGAAACGGGGGAACCGGGTTTCACGTAAGCTGATCGTCTGGAACGCAGTGCAGGTTGGTGATCACAAACTCGTGATTTGCCTTTCCGCCCCGGATATTGAAATCAACAAAACCCTTTACGGTCTCCGGATACAGCGCATTATCTCAGGTATCTTTTTCGCCGTTTTCCTGGTGGTGATGAGCGCCGGTTTTTTTCGTATCCGCCAGAAAATACTCGAAAGAAGTAATTTTTTGCTGAAAGATCGTATTCGCCGGCAGACCAAGAAACTGAGGCGAAGCGAGGAACGGCTCGAACTTGCGCTCAAGGGCGGCGATCTGGGACTATGGGACTGGAATATTCAGAACGGGCAAGTCACGTTCAACGATCGCTGGGCAGAGATGGTGGGATATACGTTTGATGAAATCAAACCGCACATGGAATCGTGGCTGGACCTTGTTCATCCGGAGGATAAGCCCCAGGTCAAAAACAAAATGGCCGCACACCTGGAAGGCCGCATTGCCGGTTTTGAAGCCGAATATCGAATTCTGCCCCAAACCGGGGAGTGGATATGGATATCTTCCTGCGGCAAGGTAATGGACTGGGACAAAAACGGCAAGCCGTTGCGGGCAACCGGGACCCATCTCGATATAACCAGGCGCAAACGGGCCGAGGAGGCAATTCAGGAAGAAAAAGATAAGAAATACAGGACGCTGTTTAATTCTTCAGTTGACGCCATTTCGATCCTTGATGGGGACACCTGTACATTCGTAGATGGTAATACTGCTGCCTTAAAACTATATGGGAAAGAAAAAATCGAGGATTTTATCGGGTTGTCGCCTACCCGGATGTCTCCGGAATTACAACCCAATGGGCGATCGTCCCATGACCTGGCAGAAGAGTATATCCGGGCGGCATTCAAGGACGGGGCCATCCATTTTGAATGGATACATCTTGATCGCCGGGGGAAGCCGTTTCCCATAAGGGTTTCCCTCAGCCCCATGGTCATAGGCCGGAAAAAACTGGTGATCGCCATTTCAAGGGATATCTCCGACCGTAAGAAAACAGAGGAAGAGCGGGAAAAATTGATCAACGAACTTCAGCAGGCGCTTGAGGACGTTAAAACCTTGAGCGGTCTGCTTCCCATCTGTTCCAAATGTAAGAAGATCCGTGACGACAAAGGGTACTGGAACAATTTGGAAGGATATATCGAGCGCCATTCAGAGGTTTTGTTCAGCCACGGTTTGTGCTCCGAGTGTTCCGATGAGCTTTATGGCAAGGAAGACTGGTATATCAAAGCCAAAAAGAAACGGTCGGAAAACGGTTCATGAAGGCGGCAGGATACCTGTATTGCAAATACGGCGTGGGGCGGTTACGAATGATCTTCCGGGACAACAGGCCAGCTCATTCGAAAAGCGGCTCCCCCCATGGATGAGGTTTCCACCCGGACCGCCCCCTTATGGCGGGCAACAATACTTCGGACAATGGCAAGGCCCAGTCCGTGGTTCCCCGATTCCCGGTCCCGGCTCTCCTCCAGCCGGGTGAAGGGAATAAAAACTTTTTCCCGCAGGTCTTCGGCAATGCCGCATCCGTCGTCTTCAACGTTCAGATGATAGTGGTCGTCCCGGGAGTCCTGTATCATGGCAAACGCGAACCGAAGCCGGGCCAGCGGGGTCCTCAGCTCATGGGATACGGCATCTGCAAGTTCAATACGATGGGAAATTTCCGTTTGGATCTGTCCGGTCATGGTGTTGAATTCCCGCATCAGGCCGGAAACCGCGGACCGATCGGAAGCGCGGACCCGGGATGTGAGATCGCCCTTGCCGAAACGTTCGGCAGCATTGGTCAGCCGGTCCAGGTCCCGCCACAGGGGCCGGGTCCATAGAAAGGCACTGAAGCCGATGAGAATTACAAACAGTCCGATGATCCCGTAAATGGCGTAGCGCAGGATATAGGGCCGGCCCTCCGGAAAGGGCCAAGCTTCAAGTAATAACCGGTCCCGGGGAGCCTGCACCAGAGTATTTCATGATCCGTGTCGATCCATAGTTCCCTGCGCTCAAATTCATGGGTCGCCTCCGGATCATCAAACCGGGGAACGGTGGTGAGCAGGGCCGTGGGAAATCCGAAAACAGGCCGGATCTCTTTAAATGCCAGTTCCGGGTTTACTTGTTCATGGCGCTGGAGTTCCCGGGCGATCAGATGGAGGGTCAGGGCCGTCACCCGCTCATCCTCTCCCGTATACCAGTACGAACCATGGGTTCCCGGTTTCATTCGAAGTACCTGGCCGCTGTTTTTCAGGCGCTTGAAAAAGGTGTCTTCTTCATAAATGCTCAGAAGCTTTCCGCTTTTGACGGCTGAAAGTTCTTCTTCGTCAAGGGCTGCCGCCGCTTCAAGGGAAAGCAGCGAGACAAGGCCGCCCGATGCCGTTTGCATTGCTTCCATTCGCTCACCCCACCCGCTCCGGGGCGTGTTCTCCAGGTCCCTTTCGACAAGTCCAAAGACCCCTTGCATGATTCGCAGATCATCTTTTTTTTCAATTCCCTCAAGCAGGGGAAAACAAATTGCGAACGTGATAAACACCCCCGCTGCCAGGGTAAAAAGGATCAGCAGATAGAGCTTGATGAATATTTTCTTCAATGGACCTTCTTTATACCTGTTACATTACAATTCCTCCGTGGAATATCTGATTCGAATCAATATATACAGTCTTGTTTTGTGGGTTTTGTTCATTGCCGTAACATTTTTTTGAATCGTCAGGTACGCCTGGTTTTCCTCTGTGAGGAAGGGCCCAACGGCCTTCTTTTTATGCCGAAGAAAGAAGGGGGGTGAATTAAGTAATTGTAAATAGTATGCTTTTTTGGTATTGTGCGAACTTTATGTTTGATGCTTGTACCGGGGGGAGTTATCTCGATATAAGTTGTTGTTTGATAACCATGGGGTTCATCTATTATATAAATAGATATAGCGCTATTATCTTGACACACTCTGAATCTCCCCCCAATAAAAATACCAATAAAGGTAACGCGGATGACACAGGAACAGCTATTTGCATCATTTGTACTGGATCAGGATCAGGGGATGGAGATTGCTCTCAAAGCAGAGCAGGTGACCGAAGCCACCCCGATTAACGGTGTGATCCAAAGGCTTCCGGGGGGAACTGATTTTCTTGAAGGGTTCATGACCCTGCGGGAGAACGTTATACCGGTAATCAATTTGAAAAGACGGTTTGGGTTAACCGAATACGGCTATGGTGCGGATGCCAAGATCGCTGTGGTGTCGATTTTCAATCGCAGTTACGGGCTTTTGTTCGATGATATCAAGGAGGTCTTCCGGGCCGACACCTCTCTTCTCTCTCCCATCGGCAAGGCGCTTCAGGCGGATGATCCCATTATTTCCGATCTGATAAAACTGGAGTCCGGTAAAAGGGTCGTGGAACTGCTGGACCTCAACCATTTATTCCACGAAGGGCTGGCGGCCCTTGATGAAAAAACCGCTGAAGCCCAGCTAATTTCGGAATCGGTCAAATCATCCGTTTCGTCCTGTTACGTCGTGTTTCGCTGTTCGGGCCAGGAGTATGGAGTGCCGGTAGAGTGTGCCCAGGAGATCACGTTTTACAACGAAATTGATGAGATGTTCAAGACCGGTATCGTGGCAGGGGCCCTTGACATCCGGGGAAAAACAATTCCGGTGGTCAATGCCCAGTCCCTGCTCACCGGGGCAAAGACCAGCCCGTGTTTCAGGGGGGAGGATGCCCGGGTGCTTGTGCTTGCCTCGGAAGAGTGCTCCTTCGGGATGATCGTGGAAGGGGTCAGGGATATTCTTACCATCTATGATGACGAAATTCTCCGTTTTCCGGAGGGAAAGGATGAGAATGTCCTGGGCATGTATCAACGGCCTGACGATCAAAATGTGATTCTTCTGAACATGTATAATCTTGTCTGTGTTCATATTGACCGTTTGAAATCCATTGCCAGGCTCGGCAGCGAGGATAGTTACGAGCAACAGCCGGACTGGGTTGTCCGGACAGGAACCCAACACCTTATCACCGAAAATAGTTATTTGATTTTTTCCATCGGCAAACATTTTGCCATTGAGCTCAAGGATGTCCAGGAAATTATTGAAAATGACGGAGTTATGGCTATTCCTGCCACGGACGGCTATTGTTCCGGCGTCATAAACCTGCGGGGGCTGGTGGTGCCGGTGGTCAATCTCAAACAGTTTTACAATTATCCCGGTTCCCGGGAAGACAGGGGGCATAACCTCATCATTTGTTGCAACCATGGGCAGACTGTGGCCCTGGAGGTGGATCAGATCGTGACGATCCACAAGCAGGAGCAGTATTACGCCACCCCCTCACTGGAAGCTCAGCTGAGTGACAAGAAAGATACGGCGGATCGATTGATAGATTATCTTAATCCCGAGGGGATCAGGGAACATGTGCTTGTGGTGAACACCCATAATCTGATCCGTAACCATTTACAATCTAACAACAGCAGGTAGCTGTCTTCAATCAAGCCGGATATCGATGTATCCAGTAACGATTATTCAATTTTAGACAAAAGGTGTAATTAAAAAAATGGAAACCGTTGAAGCAACCGTAACTGAAGAAGTGGGATCGTCCTGTTTGAACCTGTTGATGGATCCGAGCTTTATCGTTGGGGATGACCGCATCATCACCTGGGCAAATGATTCATTCCTGAAGACATTCAATCTGAACCCGGCCGATGTTATCAATAAAATGACCTGTGAGGAGGCCTGTCCGACCCATTTATGCGGCACCAAGGACTGTCCCGTCTCAAAATCTTCCCGGATCAAAAAACTGGCTGCGGCGGAAGTGGTTCATAAAGGCGCTGAAAGTAATATTTTTTATTATGCGTCAAAAGCAACGCCCGTCAACGGTGATGATAACGGTACTTTTGTTACGATGACGGACATCTCCGAACTGAAGAATACCCAGGCTCATCTCCGGCAGATGCAGACAGACCTGGATGTTATTCCAACGCCGATCATGGAAATTGATACAAAATTTAATATCACATTCATGAATCCAGCCGGTGCCGGGGTGGTGGGGTTAACCCCGGACGAGGTGATCGGAAAGAAATGTTACGACCTCTTTAAAACCCCCCATTGTAAAACCGAAAAATGCGCCTGTGCGCGCGCCATGAAGACCGATTCGGTCATTAAGGAACAGACCATTGCCCGGCCTGCGGACGGCGTAATTATTCCCATCCAGTATACCGGTGCTCCCATCAAGGATGCCAAGGGGAATATCAAGGGGGCGCTTGAGTATATCCTTGATGTCACGGATGAGATGAAGCAGAAGCAGGTTGCCGATGAAAAGATTGAAAACCTGAACACCCTTCCCACCCCGATCGTTGCCATTGATTTGGAATTCAATGTCACCTATATGAATCCCGCCGGTGCCGGTGTCATCGGTTCCACCCCGGACGAGGTGATCGGGCGGAAGTGTTATGACCTGTTCAAAACCCCCCATTGTAAAACCGAAAAATGCGCCTGCCTGCGTGCCATGAAGACCGACTCGGTGGTAACGGAGCAGACCATCGCCCGTCCCGCGGAAGGCGTGATTATTCCCATCAAGTATACCGGGGCCCCCATCAAGGATGCCAAGGGCAATATCAAGGGCGCCCTGGAGTATGTCCTTGATGTCACGGATGAGATGAAGCAGAAGCAGGTGGCGGATGAAAAGATTGAAAACCTGAATACCCTTCCCACCCCGATCATGGCCATTGATTTGGAATACAATGTCACCTATATGAATCCCGCCGGTGCAGGTGTTATCGGTTCCACCCCGGACGAGGTGGTCGGCAAGAAGTGTTACGACCTGTTCAAGACCCCCCACTGCCGGACCGATAAATGCGCCTGCCTGCGTGCCATGAAGACCGACTCGGTGGTAACGGAGCAAACCATTGCCCGTCCCGCGGAAGGCGTGATCATTCCCATCAAGTACACCGGGGCCCCCATCAAGGATGCCAAGGGTAATATCAAGGGCGCCCTGGAGTATGTCCTTGATGTCACGGATGAGATGAAGCAGAAGCAGGTTGCCGATGAAAAAATTGAAAACCTGAATACCCTTCCCACTCCGATCATGGCCATTGACCCGGAATTCAATGTCACCTATATGAATCCCGCCGGTGCAGGTGTGGTGGGTTCCACCCCGGACGAGGTGATCGGCCAGAAGTGTTACGACCTGTTCAAGACCCCCCACTGCCGGACCGATAAGTGTGCCTGCCAGCGTGCCATGAAGACCGACTCGGTGGTGACTGACCAGACCATCGCCCGTCCCGCCGAAGGCGTGATCGTTCCGATCAAGTACACCGGTGCCCCCATCAAGGATGCCAAGGGCAATATCAAGGGCGCCCTGGAATATGTCCTTGATGTCACGGATGAGATGAAGCAGAAGCAGGCCGCCGAAGAAAAGATTGAAAACCTGAATACCATTCCCACCCCGATTCTCTCCATTGACACGGATTATAATGTCTCTTTCATCAATCCGGCGGGAGCGGGCCTGGTTGGCATGACTCCGGATGAGGCCATTGGCAGGAAATGCTACGACCTCTTCAAAACCGAACATTGCCGGACCGATCAATGCGTGTGCGCCCAGGCAATGCAAACCGACAGCGTCGTCGATGGGCAGACGGTTGCCCACCCTGGCGGGAAACCGATGCCCATCAAATATACCGGGGCCCCCATTAAGGACGCCAAGGGGAACATCAAAGGCGCCCTTGAATATATTGCCGATGTCACATCGGAAAAAGAGGTCGAGCGGCTGATCGCCAAGGCAGTCGGCGAAGTGGACGGCCTGGTAAATGCCTCCCGGGAGCAGATGGGGCAAGCCAACGAGAACGTCGAGAGCATGAACGATATGATCAACCAGGCGGTGAAACAGCTGGATGAGTCCATGGAAACGGTGCATACCATGCTGGACAGCTCCCAGGAGATGGTTGATCTTTCACTCGAGTCAAACCGGCTTGCCGGAGATCTTGCCAGGGAAGCTGAAACAGGAAAGGTGGCAGGCCAGGACGCGGGACGAAAACTGACCGGCATCAACGAAACCATGGAGAAAAACAACGAGATGGTGAACGGTCTGGTAAATCAGCTGGAAGAGATATCCGGCTTTGTTGATATCATCAAGGATATCGCCTCCCAGACCAACCTGCTTGCCTTTAACGCGGCCATCGAAGCCGCTCGGGCAGGGGACGCCGGTCGCGGTTTTGCTGTTGTGGCCGATGAAGTCCGTAAGCTTGCGGAAAAAAGTTCCAAATCCGCCATCGATATCTCCACCATCGTGAAAACGGTTGAGAAGGAATCCCTTCAGACCATCGCCGCCATGCAGGACGGAATGAAAGGGCTTTCGGAGGGCGGGGTGGTCATCAATACCGCCCTTGAATCCATGGAAACCATTTCCAGGGGCATTATCACCATCTCCGAATCGGTCAACAAGGTGAGTGTGAAAGCCGACGGACTAAGCGCCGATGGCAAAGAGGTGATGGAAAAAATAGACCAGGTCTCTTCCTCTTCGAAGAAGAACCAGGAATCCGCCGTGGCGGTCAATCAGACATTGTTCGATACGGCCGAGGCCTTGAATATGCTGGTTGAATCAAACAAGAACCTCCAGGACGCGGTGAAAAATCTGTAAGCGATACTCCCGGTTGAAGCTTTGGCCTTTAACCGGGAGTTCCAGATAACCTATGACACTATACGGTAATGAATTATTAACGCCACGGCTGCGGCTGCGAAGGGTACTGCTCAGGGATATTCCCATGCTTGCGGCCTGGAGCGGCAGCGAGATTGCCCATGGTGAATATCTCACCCCCCACGCCATGGATGAGGAGACCGGGTATGCCCAGCTTGAATCGGGTCTCCTCTGGGGGAAGAAGAGCAGGACCTTTATCATTGAAATAAAGGGCGGGACATCCATCGGGTCTATCCAATACTGGCTCAGGAGGGAACGAAGGGAGTGTGCCGTGATGGCGCTGAAAATATCGGTGCCCGGGGCAAGAAAAAAGGGGTATGGAACCGAAGCGCAAAAATATCTCATCATCAACCTGTTTGAACGTCTGGAAATAGATGAAATCCAAATGTATACCGATATCAACAATGTCGCCCAGCTGCGCTGCCTTGCAAAATTAGGCTTTGAACAGGTGGAGTCCCTCACCTACGATGATCACCGGGTGACCCGTCTTGGATACCTGTTCAGACTTTGCCGTTCTCAATATCAACAGTCTTCCGTCTACAAATACTACTATGAATAAACTTGGCATTCTCATGGATGACCGGTATTTTGATCATGCCGTTGAACCCCGGTCCCTGGAAAACCCCAAACGGCTCCGCCGGCTTTATCCCCTGATAAAAGAACGGTACAATGGCGCGTTCAGGAGCGTGGCCCCCCGGGAAGCTTCTTTTGATCAAATAGAGCAGGTCCATTCCAATTTCTATATCAACCAGGTAAGGGAGCATGCCATCAAGCCCGACCCGTTCTCCTACGATCGGGACACCTATCTCATGGACCGGTCCCTTGCCACTGCCCAGCTGGCCGCCGGAGGGTGTCTTGCCATGGCGGACCGGGTGATGGACGGCACCATTCGTAACGGGTTCGCGTTGATACGGCCCCCCGGCCACCATGCCGAGCCCGGCCGGGGAATGGGGTTCTGTGTCTTGAATAATGCCGCCATTACGGCGAAATATCTTCAAACCCGCTATCAGCTCAGCCGTATCCTGATCCTTGATTTTGATATCCACCATGGCAACGGCACCCAGGATGTGTTCTATGATACGGACACGGTAATGTTCATCTCCGTCCATCAGAAAGGGTTGTTCCTGTCCAGCGGCACCCCCGGCGAGATCGGTGAGGGTAAGGGCCGGGGGCATACCATCAATATCCCTGTCCACAGCCTGTTTGGTGATACCGAATACACCTATCTGTTCGGACAGCTTCTCAACAACGTGGTGGAACAATACATGCCCCAGATCATCCTGGTCTCGGCGGGGTATGACGGCCATGAAGACGACCCCATCAGCGCCACCCTGCTGACCACCCACTGGTATCACACGGTTACCACCATGATAAAACAATGTGCCCGGGATATCTGTGACGGCAGGCTGCTCTATCTCCTTGAAGGAGGGTATAACCCGGAGTCACTGGAGGACGCCGTTCTTGCGACCATCGACAGCCTGCTTGCGCCGGAGCAGCCCCGGGTGGGCATCTTCCATTCCACTCGGGCCCAGGCCCTTCTCAACCATCACCCCCTCAATGAATTCTGGACACTGTAAAAGGAACCCATCATGACAAAACCAGCCCCCGTTGACCACACTGCGCTCAAGTCCATTTTCCATGAATGCAACCAGTGCGGCACCTGCTGCAAGCAATACCGGAAGATCACCCTCCATGAAGACGAGGTGGAATTCATTGAAAAAATGGGGGGACATGTGGGTGTTGATTTGAGTTTTGCGGAAATCCGGGAAAAGGGCCTGGAACAGGCACGGGCCGACGCAAAGAAAAACGGCAAGATTTTCATGATTCACCCGGATGACAAAGGCTGTGTCTTCCTTCAGAAACGGGACGGCAAGTATTGTTGTAAAATATACCATTACCGTCCCAGGACCTGCAGGGGATTCAAGTGCAATCTTGCCGACGGGACCTTTCTTTCGCTCTTTGGGCAGGATTCCATCCATCTCCTTGGGCAGAACGCCTACGGCCTGCCCCTGAAGAACGATAAGGACTGATGCCCGGCAACAGCTTGATTCACGGGATAACCATGGCTTGTCCCCTGAACCCGGGGGCGCCCGATATGGGGCGCGCCGGTGTCGCAGTATGTTTTTTTGTTCTACAGTATCCAAAAAGACACCGCTTTTTATACCGGGGGTAAACGGTGTGCAAACCGTCTGATACAAGGAGGGAGGAGTTATAAAACTCCTCTCTCTTTGTTTTACGTATTCGTCTGCTATTATGCGAGATCCGTTCCGGATTTAGAAATTAATCGCTGTTCCGTCATAGCAAGCCTGGAAGATCGCTTTGATTTCGTCAAACGTTGGTTTTCTTGGATTGAAAAGAGTACAAGGGTCCTTCAGTGCATTCTCTGTCAGCGTATCCAGTTTTGCTTCCCACTTTTTTTCATCAATACCGCACTCTTTCAGTGAACCTGCAACGCCTGCGGACGCACGCAGATTAGAGACTTCCTGTGCAAACTCTTCAGCCGTTGAGTTACCGGACAAAGCTGCCAGGTCCTCATACTTGTCAGTCACCTTGGAATTGAAGCGAATGACGTTTGGCATCAGAATCGCATTACCACAACCGTGTGCTACTCCGAAAGTTCCGCCGATCTGATGGGACATGGAGTGAACAATTCCCAACCATACGTTGGTAAAGGCCATACCTGCCATACAGGAAGCGTCGTGCATTGCCTGACGTCCCTCTAAATTATTCGGCTCCTCAACAGCAGTCGTAAGGTTCTTGAAGATCAACTCAATGGAACCCTTGGCCAAAGAGTCGTTATAACGGTCAGCAATATTCGATACATAAGCCTCTACGCCATGGCTCAAGGCGTCAAGTCCGGTATTGGCCGTAACGTGGGTAGGCATACTGGCACAAAGCTCACCATCGATAATGGCCACGTCAGGCGTTAATTCGTGGGAAACGATAGGGTATTTTGTCCCTTTTTCTCTATCTGTAATTACGGATAAACCTGTGATTTCGGTACCCGTTCCACTAGTTGAAGGGATTGCAACGAAAATAGCCTTATTACGCAGTGGTTTAACAGCGAACGGAGCAGCCAGTTCTTCAAGCTTTGAATCCGGATACTCATAAAAAACCCACATCGCTTTGGCCGCATCAATTGCTGAACATCCACCTAATCCGACAATGATATCGGGCTGTTCCCGGGTGAAGAACTCAACCCCTTTTAAAACTGTATCGATTGACGGATCTGCCTCTACACCACCAAAAACAGCCGATTTAATATTCGCATCAGATAAGAATTTTTCAGTTTTTTCCAAAACTCCATTTTTCTTAACTGAGTTACCTCCGATCACAATAACTGCTTTGCTGCCTTTCAACTCTTTCAGATTCTCAAGGCTTCCTAAGCCGTGGAAGATCTCTTTGGGGACGATAAACTTTGTCATTTTTATATTTCTCCTGTTCATTATTATAAAAGGATACGTTGTAATTTTGTATTAACCGCCTGGGCTATTATTCCCGACCGGGGTCTGAAATCGTAAAGCCCTGAAGAAGCGCATTTGATTGAGATGGGTTTTACACTATTGAAAAAGTACTGTAAAGTAGGCACTTTTCAGTGTTCCAGTATGGTTTTTGGTATAGAGTATCCAAAAAGTAACCGCCTTCCACATCGGGAAAAAGACCCTGGAACAGGCAAGGGCCGATGCAAAGAAAAACGGCAATACCCGGGATACCATCTCGCCAATTCGTTTGTTCATCGTTTCAATCTCCTGGCTTTGGATCGAATGGGCTGGATTGAACGTTCAACCGGAGTGTCATCAACCAGGCTTGAAAACTCTGTATGAACTTGCTATGGTTAATTATCGATTTAATCGGTTTAAAGCAAAATGTGACATAAACAGCGGAATATCCTCTTATTCATACGCCTGGGTTGTTGAGGTCGTAATTGCTTGATATTGTTGGCCTGTTTGCTCAATTTTTATATTCGAACGTATTGTTGTTCCGCCCGAATTCACAATCCTGTAATTTGTCGAAAAGGAACATTTTATGCGCATCAGAACGAAATTGATGATATTGGTATCCGGTATTGTCCTTGCCATGGGTACTGTTTCAATGATGATTTCCATTAATGCCACAATTCGCCAGGCGAAAGCCGAATTAAAATCTACTGAAGATGCATTGCTGGCCCATAGAAAAGAGATGCTCAAGGCGATTCTCGGCAATGCGTATACCGTAATTGAAACCGCCTACAGGGAAGCAAACGATCTTGAAAAACTGACTGAATCGATACAGGGGCAGTTAAAAAATGTCGTGGGACTTGCCTTTGGGGCCCTTAACGAGATTTATGAAAAAGCGGACATAACGGATGAAGAGAAAAGAAAACTGGCAATTGATGTTATTTCCGAGCTCAGGTTTGATAAAACCAATTATTTTTGGATTGCAGGGCTTGATTTGACGATGATTGCCAATCCCCGTTACCCTGGATGGATAGGGAAGGATATTTCAGGGTTAAAGGATGTCAATGGTAAACCGGTATTTCCAAATCTGTTGGAAGTCGGAAAAAAAGATAAAGAAGCGTTTTTCAATTATATGTGGATGAAACCTGATACAAAAAAGGAAAGTCCCCGTATCGGGTATGCAAAAGTGTTTTCACCCTGGGAGTGGGCCGTTGGCGCCGCCATTCCCATGGAGCTGGCGGAAAAGGGGCTTCGCAAGAGATCGATAAACACCATTAAAAGCCTGCGTTATGGAGAGGGTAACAAAGAGTATTTCTGGATTCATGATATGGATACGAAAATGGTGATGCATCCGATTGATCCCGATCTGGAAGGAACGGATTTAAGAGGGATAAAAGATCCCGACGGAAAGGCTCTGTTCTCTGAAATGGTAAAAGTCTGTAAAGATGCCGGAGAAGGGTATGTAGAATATATTTGGCAGAAACCCGGTGAAAAAGAGCCCGTCCAAAAAATATCCTATGTCAAATTGTACAAGCCCCTGGGATGGATTGTGGGAACAGGAGTCTATGTCGACGATATTCAAAAGAGTATTGCCGCAAAAGAAGCACAGCTGAAGGAGCAGGTAACCTCAAGTGTTCTGATGCAATTGGGTCTGATCCTTGTTGTTATTGCCGTATTCATCGTCATCACTCTTGTTGTTGCGAGAAAAATTTCTCTTCCTTTAATAAATACCAGCCTGATGCTCAAGGATATAGCAGAGGGGGAGGGGGATCTTACCAAACGGCTTGATGTGATTTCCAGGGATGAGGTCGGTAGCCTGTCAAAATGGTTTAACGCTTTTATTGAACGACTTCATAATATTATTGTGGACATTGGCGGAAATGCGGAGATGGTTACGGCAGCATCAGGAGAACTGCTCACGATTTCAGAACAGATGTCTGACGGCGCTGATGAATTATCGGGGAAAGCAAATTCCGTGGCCGTAGCCGCGGAAGAAATGAGTACAAATATGAATTCCGTGGCGGCCGCAAGCGAACAGGCCTCCACCAATATCGGCATGGTCACGGAATCTGCAAGTCAAATGCAGAGCACACTGGGTGAAGTCGCTGCAAATTGTCAGAAAGCAAGGGATATATCAAGCGAAGCTGAGGCGCAAGTCGATGAGGCGTCTACCCGGGTCGGCCTTTTAGGCGATGCCGCCAAGGATATCTCAAAGGTTACGGATGTAATCACGGATATTGCGGAACAGACGAATCTTTTGGCTCTCAACGCGACCATCGAAGCGGCAAGAGCCGGAGAGGCAGGCAAAGGTTTTGCTGTTGTCGCGGGAGAAATTAAAAGTCTTGCGGCTCAGACGGCTCAAGCAACGAAGGATATTAAAGGAAAAATTGATGGGATACAAAATTCCACTGAAGACACGGTGGAAGATGTTAAAAAAATATCCGGTGTAATTTCTGATGTTAATGACATTGTGACTACAATTGCCGCAGCGGTGGAAGAACAATCGGCGATTGCAACCGAAGTCGCCGAAAATATTGAGCAAGCGTCAACCGGAATCGATGATGTAAATGAGAATGTCGCACAGAGTTCCCAGGTATCCTCGGAAATCGCGCAGGATATATCCGGTGTTAATTCAGTAGCGACAGAGATGCTCAACAAAAGCGCACGAATGAAGCAGAGTGCCCGGGAACTGTCGGATCTGGCGTCGACATTAAGGGATATGATCAGTATCTTTAAAGTTTCGATGAAGGAATCCCAAAACGACACTGGTTTGAAGATATCTGAAAATAGCATACCCGATCTGATGCCCTGGGAGCCCCGGTTCAAGCTTGGAATTGATGAAATCGACGAGCAGCATAAGAAGCTTGTATTGCTGGTTAACCAACTCCACAAAGCCATGAAACTGAGAAAAGGCCGACAAAAATCCGAAGATATTTTAAAGGCGCTGGCTGATTATACCGTGGTCCATTTTGGGTTTGAAGAGGAATTGTTCGAAAAATATAATTACCCTGAAAAGGCAAAACATACGGAGATTCATAAAGGCCTTGTAGCTCAGGTCACGGATTTTAAAACCCAGTTTCAGGACGGTAACGCTGCTTTAACAATAGACCTGATGGAGTTTTTAACCAACTGGTTAAAGGAACATATCATGCAAACGGATAAAAAGTATGTTCCGTTTCTAAAAGATAAATTATAAAGACGCTGTCTGTTCCGATGATTTTATCCGTCAACGAAAACACCCTTTTTCAAAAAATAAAAAAAGGCTGCCGGGTTTATACCCGGCAGCCCATGTGAAGGACAAGCTCTGGCCTTTTTTAAATGGAGAGTTGTTTCAATCGCTGGGTGAAAGCTATACCTGTCATAATCAGCGATTCAGGATCAAGATAGTGCTCGGCCTGCCTTTGAAATAACACTGAACAGGTGGCGGGAAATTCATCATCGTGGTCATTAAAAAGCAGCAGCAATCCTATTTGCGGTAATGCCGTAAATTCCATGGTAAAATCATAGGATGAGCCCATGTCAAAGGGTTTGCCGCCTAATTTTCGACCTGCACCCGATAATGCGTCAAGCCCGCCTGAAAATTGTTTGACAATGGGTTTCTCCGCATCGCTGGTAAAAACGTTAAGGTTCGTAAATTGGGAAAGCCTATGAAAATCTTTGAGGGCGGCCCACTCCCTGTTCACAACGGGAGCGTCGGGGCATAGCAACAGGTATTGGGAGAGTATCACGCAAACCGCGTAATTGGGTCGGTTACCGGACTTATCTGCAATCCCTTTATCGGAAACAATATAATCCTCACCTAAAAAAGGAATAATGGCTTCCCGGCCCCGCAATTGTATTCCAAGTGTGTCTTTTATGGATGAAAAATCAAGCCCGGCGATTTGACGGCAATAGTCTTCATAATGGGTGTCAAAAATAGTTGCGTCCATTTTGTATTTCCCTCCTTTTGTTTTAAATCTTTTTATCAGTTTGAAAACAGGTTTTCATCACCCATATGGGGGGTTTTTGTTATTCTATCTTAGATAACCTCCAATTGTTGACAATTACGAATTCGCTTTGTATAGTTATTCGCAATCAATCGCAGGTCCATGAAATCATTACCCATTACATGCTACACGGAAGGAGACTGGAAATGAAACGATTCAATTCCACGGCGATCCTGGTCGCGATGTTTGCGCTATTGACTTCATCCATTGTTTTCGCTCAATCGTTCCCTAAAAAGGCGGATAATCTGGTTCAAAAACATGCGGAGCTCTGGAAAAACGCCGTCAATCATCCATTTTTGGAAGAGGTTCAGGCGGGAAAGTTATCAATGGAGGCCTTTTCCACATGGCTGGCCCAGGATTATCTTTATGTACACAATCTTCTTTCGTTTCAGGGCATGATGCTGGTCCGGGCCCCCAGGGCCGATCATGGCCTCCTCATTGGCGGATTGGCCGCGATTGACAGCGAATTGGCCTGGTTTGAAGCGAACGCAAAGAAATTCAACATCGATCTTTCACGACCGGAGCTGCCGACGTGCCGGGCCTATTCCGATTTCATGCTGGCGTTGTCGTATCAGCCGTATGTCGCGCAGATAACTACTTTATGGGCCTTGGAAAAAGCGTATTACGATTCGTGGAAAAATGCCCTTCCATGCGAGCCAAAGTTTAAGGAGTTCGTGGACCGGTGGACCAACGAGGGGTTCAAGGGATATGTGGACGCACTGGAGGCCGCTGCGGACGCCGCGTTGAAAACCGCTACCCCGGAAGAGCGCGCCATCGCGGAAAAATATTTTGAATGGGTCGCTCGATATGAGCGAGACTTCTGGCAAATGGCGTACACCGGGAAATAAGGCCGGGTATATTTATTCTGGCAGATAGTTCTTTTCCCATTCCGGAAATGGAGCGTCAAAATAGCCTTTTGCTTCAAATCCGGCCGTAAGAAGAACAGCCGGATTTGGAATTTTTTTCAACGCTTTTGCCAATTATGCAATTCCCAGTGCCGCAAGTTCCGCTTCGATATGTTTTTCCCACCCCTGATTCGCCTTAGGATTGGCGGGGCTTGGATGGGTAATCTGTCCAACGGTGATATCGAGACCCGACAGGGCTGCCTTGGACCGGTCGGCCGCGAATTTTCCGATCCCCACCACAAGCCTGGGTGAAAAATATTCCACCGTCTGCCTCAGCGCCCTGTCACAGATTTCAAAGAGCGGCCTGCGTTCAGCCACAGGAAGGTTGTTGGGAGTCCGGTTGCGTCCGCTCTCTTCCATGAAAACCAGGGGGCAATAGTTGGCCACGAAGAATCGGTCAAAGAACAGTTCGGGTGTTTCAAACTTTTTCTTTGCCCATCCCCATAGGCGTTTCCCGCTGACCTCGCTCCGTTTGCAGTCGAATCCCTGGATGGGACGCTTGGGGTGCATGATTTTCGGTTCCCCGACTTTCCCCTTGATGCCAAGCCACCCGGTAACAATTTCAATTTCACCAAACGGTATCCCATTCTGAGCCATACCGTAGGGGCCGGGATTCATCCCCACCATGACAACCTCCTTGGGGGTGGCGCCGTATTTTCTCAGGTAGTCCATGTGGGGGGCATAGGCATATTCCAGGGGGTTATATACGTGGGTTACCGGAGAGTTAAATTCCAGGGGATCGAGTTCATCCAGCAGTTGTTTGATTATTGATTCGAGTTTCATATGTTGTTGGTTCGCCTTTCTTAATGGTATCTTTAATACTGTCTGATACCATTTTTCAGGAATTTCGTCCAACAGGATAGATGGCATGGATCATGGTTTGGCCTTGGACGTTGGGGGCGCCTGGGGCAGGCGCAGATCGACCCGCCGCTCCACCCCGTCCCACTCCGGCGGGGGCGGATGTTTCATATATGCGTGTATCCGCTGAATATAGGCCTCATAGAGGGGCTGGGGGCTGGTCCGGTTAAGTTTATCCATGGCCGCCAGGGCCTCCCGGAACCGTTGTTGCCGATAGGCCCCGACGGCGTCCTCAAAGGCCCGGACTTCGACCGCCATGGTCTTGGGGGGCGTGCCTGTGACAAGGGGTTCATAGATCTCCACGGCCTTCTCTTTGCCCTTGACCCGGACCCGGTCGACGTATCGGCAGAAGAATTTTTTCCCAACGGATTCCCTTGTGAACTCGGAGACGATGATGTTGCTGCCGTAGTTTTTGTTGGCCCCTTCCAGGCGGGAGGCCAGGTTAACGGCGTCCCCCATGACCGTGTAGTCGAACCTGCTCCTGCTGCCGAAGTTGCCCACGCTCACAAGGCCTGTGTTGATGCCCACCCCCATGTCGATGAAGGGCAGGTTGCGGTGTATCCATTTGCCCTGCATCTCCCTGAGCTTATGGAGCATGGCCAGGGCCGTTTTAACTGCGTTGATTGCGTGCCGGGGATCATGGGCCGGGGCGCCCCAGAATGCCATGATGGCATCCCCGATGAACTTGTCCACGGTGCCGTTATGCTTCATCACGATGTCGCTCATTATGGTCAGGTATTCGTTCATGAACGCGCCCAGGTCCCGGGAGTCCATGGATTCCGATATGGTGGTGAAGTCCCGGATATCGCTGAACATGATGGTGAGTTCCCGCTGCTCCCCCGTAAGGGAGAGGGAGGTGGGGTCGGCCATGAGCCGGTCCACCATCCGGGGCGAGACATAGTGGCCGAATGCCCGCTGGATGTAGCGCCTGTCCCGGCCTTCCCTGAAGAAGTTCTGGGTGGTGACAATGATATAGATGGCAAGGAGCGAGATAAGGGGAAAGGTGGTCCCGGCCTGCCGGTTGTTGAGGAACAGAATGGTGTGGTTGCCAACCAGGATGCCTGCCATGATCACAAGGCCTCCGATTGCGCCTGTCAGGGGCGGGGCATGGACCAGGAGCAGGGTGAGCAAAAGACCGCCCGCAATCACAAGGGTGTAGGTGAGGCCGATCTCCGTATGGAGGTCATAGACCAGGGGATCCTGTGCCATGAGGTTGTCGATGATGGTGGCGTTCACCTCCACCCCGGGACAGGTGGGGGAGAAGGGGGTGGCCCTGAAATCAAAGAGCCCGGCCGCGGTGGTGCCGATCAGGACGAATTTGTTTTTCAGCCGGTGGAGATGCTTGCCCTGGATGATCTCCACGGCCGGCACATAGGGGAAGCTGTTTGGCGGGCCCCGGAAGTTGACGGCGATCTGCCCGTTTTCGTCGGTGGGGATGAAACGCTGGTCCAGGCTGATGCCCAGGATTGGTGTTCCTCCGTCTTTTATCCGGGTGGCGGCGTGGAGGGTGATGGTGGAAATCTCCATGCCCAGGCGGAATGTCTCCAGGGACATGGATGGATAGGGCATGCCATCCATGGCCATTATCAGGGGCACCCGGTGCAGGGTGCCTTCGATATCGGCGAACACGTTGAAGAACCCTTCGGTCCGGGCCATGGCAATGGATGGGATGTTGAGGATGGCGCGGTAGGCCGGTATCAGGGTAAGATCCATGAAGCCGGCATCCAGGGGGGAGACAACAATCCTGGCCGATGGAAAGGGCTGGTCTCCCGGGGCTTTCAGGCCGTCGTCCCGGGTTTGAAACACATAGCCCAGCACCGTGTTGCCCCGTGACAGGGCATTGCCGAAGATCCGGTCATGGTCAAGGTCCTTGAGGTCATGGAGGAGGGGGGGCAGTGCCCGGGGCAGAGCCTTTTCGATCTCCTTTAGAAAGCGGCTGGGGGAACTCCTGTCCGCCTCCGGAAAGACCATGTCAAACCCCAGGGCCCTTGGACCGGCCTTGTGGATATTGTCCGTAAGGGTCGCAAGGATGTTCCTGGGCCAGGGCCACTGGCCGATTGTCTGCAGGCTTTTTTCATCGATGTCGACGATTATCACCGACCCGGTTGTGGGCCGGGCACCCCGCCATTGGATCATGGTGTCCAGGAGCCGGTTGTCCATTGCCAGG
The DNA here is from genome assembly GCA_024225635.1 of Desulfobacteraceae bacterium. Lineage (GTDB taxonomy): Bacteria > Desulfobacterota > Desulfobacteria > Desulfobacterales > Desulfobacteraceae > Desulforapulum. The sequence goes on from JAAEMK010001395.1 coordinate 36,516, forward strand.
AGAAAATCGGGCTTGGCGCCGCCAAAGGAGTAAAAGAGCAGGCAGGCAAGAAATATCATTACAACCCCCGCCTTGAAAGGGGTGAGGGTCAGCCGGGCGCTTTGTCTGGTCATCCGATCTCCGGCACGGATATCCGTGCTTTTCTCCTTTGTTTATCTGTCTCCGGCAAAGATGCCGTGGTACTTCATATCTCCCATGTCCGCATTGAAATTGCCGCCGATGCCCTCTGCGGACGGGCCGTAAAAGGCCCCGTTGACACGACCTTCCACGGAGCCATCGATGGTGGCGTTAAATCCTTGGTCGGTGACGGCTCCGCTGGCGGTGCCCATTACGTTGAGGGTGACCTGGTCAAAGGTGAGGGTGCCGGATACGGGCATTGTGCTCTGGGGGGCAAAATCGATGGATAGATTTGTCTTACCGTTGACAAGCTCTTCCACCGTGCCTTTATCGTCGATCCCGATGCCCCGGGCACCCCCTGTATAGGTGCCTGAAAAATTAGTTGATATGAGGCCTGCCACCACGCTTTCCGGGGTTCTTTCTCCAGTCATCCACATGGCTCCGGGGATGTGCAGGTGGTAATCCCTTTCCGTGCCCGGTTCCTTGTAGGCAAGCTCCCAATAGCCCCAACTGGTGTGGGCTGACAGCATTTCCTCCCTGGCAGAGATCATGAAATTGCCGTATTCTTTCAATCCTGCGGTTCCCGTGGGCGTGGTGATGGCATTGGCGCCAGTTAGAACCGCGATCATGTCCTTGTCCGTGATAAAGGCGGAAGAGGTCTTGTCGCTTCCCCCGATCTGAAGGGCGTTGATCTCATTGCCCGGATGATGGGCGTCCGTGCCTGAGAGAAAGCCGCTCACTGTGCCGTCGTCCCGGTTGACGGTCATGGTGAAATCGTTGGGATCCTGGTTGGCAAAGAGGCGCTTGTTGATATCCGGGCCTGCCATGTCCTCGGCCAGGCCGATAAAGAAACCGGAGTAGGAGACGGTTCCGGTATCGGAATAGGGAATTGTCTCTTCAAATACGGCGGCACCGATGCCTGTCCATGGCTCCTGGACGGACTGGTCCTGGACATCCACATTGATCCCCGACATTGTAAGGCCCAGCGCCTCCTGGCCGGACCCATAAAAGTGCCCAAAGGTGGAAGAGCCTTTAAAGGCGGAGACGCGGTCGATGAGGGGGTCAAAACCCGATCCGATTATGGTGACGTTGGCCATCTTTCCCTCAGGGGTCACCTCTCCAAAAATATGGTTGACCCCGGAAGGCCCGGTGGCGGTTTTTTTCGTTGTCAGGAGAAATCGTTTGCTGTGCCAGTTGACAAGCCCTTTAATGAGACCGTCTTGTTCTGTGGCCTCTTCTTTAAAGACTCCTTTATAAGCATATGCTCCGTTGTCAGGTGTTGAAGCTGAAAGCTCTCCGGAAAAGCCCAGGGTGTCCAGCAGCGAAACAATGGAGGGGGGAGTCGGGTCTTCATCAGGTGGCGGCTCTTCATCTGGTGGCGGCGGCTCTTCGTCAGGTGGGGGCGGTTCTTCATCAGGAGGCGGCGGCTCTTCGTCAGGAGGGGGCGGGTCTTCATCAGGTGGCGGCGGCTCTTCGTCAGGTGGGGGCGGTTCTTCATCAGGAGGCGGCGGCTCTTCGTCA
>JAAEMK010001396.1 GCA_024225635.1 Desulfobacteraceae bacterium
AAAAGGACCATCAAATGGAAACGCGCCGGGGAAGACGGCAAAAAAGAGCTGCTCAAAGAGCTTGCCACAATCCAGGGGGTCTATGTACCCTCCTTCTACACCCCGAGCTTCAGCGACCGGGATCTCCAGACCCTGACGCCCCTTTACCCGGAACATGCCACCGTAAAAAGGGCGGTTCTGTCAGATCTTGACAAGACCCCTTTCCCCACCGCCCCCATTGTTCCGTTTGGCAAACCTGTCCATGACAGGCTCAGGCTCGAGATTGCCCGGGGATGTTCCAGGGGGTGCCGGTTCTGCCAGGCGGGCATGATCTACCGGCCGGTGCGGGAGCGCACCGTAACAGACCTTATGGAGATTACCCAAAAGGCCCTGAAGGAAACTGGATACAGCGACGTTTCCCTCCTCTCCCTGAGCACCGGCGACTACAGCGACCTTGCCAACCTCATGGAGCAACTGCTCAACGTCAACCAGAACCACTGCACCGCCATCTCCCTGCCCTCCATCCGGGCCGGGAAGCTCACCCCGGAGCTGATGAAAATCATCAAAAAGGTGAGAAAGACCGGGTTCACCATCGCACCCGAGGCCGGCACCCAGCGGTTGAGGGACGTGATCAACAAGAACATCACGGAACATGACATTGTCGACACGGTAACCAACGCCTTTGATCTTGGCTGGCGCATCATCAAGCTCTACTTCATGAACGGCCTTCCAACCGAGAACCAGGAGGATATCCAGGGCATCTGCGACCTTGCCCGGCAGCTTGCCTCCATCAAGACCCAGGGTAAGGGCAAAGGTAAGGGCAAAAGCACCATCAACCTGAGTTTTGCCACCTTTATTCCCAAGGCCCACACCCCGTTCCAGCGCTGCGCCCAGATCTCGACCCAGCAATCGGTGGACAACCTCAACTTCCTGAAAAAGAACCTGAGGCATCCCGGCATCAACCTCAAGTGGCAGGATCCCAAAATGAGCCTTCTGGAAGGGGTATGGGCCCGGGGCGACCGCCGGCTCACCAAGGTGCTGGTAACGGCCTGGGAAAAGGGCTGCCGCCAGGACGGCTGGTCGGACATGTTCGACTTTGACCGCTGGATGGAGGCCTTTGAGGAGACGGGGGTCGATCCCGACTTCTTCACCACCAGGGAGCGTGAGCCCAACGAGCCCCTTCCCTGGGACCACATCGACTGCGGTGTCTCCGACAAATTCATGGAAAAGGAGTTCGATAAGGCCCTGGTTCCCGAGACCACCCCGGACTGCAGGGAGGAGGGCTGCACCGGCTGCGGCATCTGCGACTTCAAGACCATTGAGCCCATTGTCCATGAAAAAGCCGAGGACCTGACGATCTCCGACCGCCCCTCGGCAAGACCCAGTGACGACCTCAACTTTGCCAAGTACCGTGTCTTCTACTCAAGGCTTGGGGACGCCCGCCATTTCGGCCACCTGGAGCTTGCCAAGATCATCCGCAGGGCGATCCGGCGGATCGGCATCCGGGTGAAATACTCCAAGGGGTTCAACCCCTCCATGCAGCTTTCCTTTGACAATCCCCTGCCCGTGGGCATGGAGAGCCAGGAAGAGTTTTTCACCATCACAGCCGAATTCTCCACCACTCCCAGGGAGATCGTTACCGGGCTCAACAAGGTGCTGCCCAAAAGCATCACCATCACCGGGTGCGCCCCCCTTGCCATGCTCAATAAAAAGGCGGACCCCCTTGAAGCCGTCACCTACCGGATCAACCTCAACGGCCATGCCATCGACCCAAAGGACGTGGAGAAGTTCATGGCCCTGTCCGAGTTCAAGGTTGAAAAAACCAACTTCAAGGGAAAGACCAGGACCACGGATCTCCGAAAGATGACCCAGCGAATAGATTTCCTTGATTCCTCCCATATCGAGATGGTATTGGTGAAGAATCAGGACAGGACCATCAGGCCGGCCGAAATACTGACCACGATCCTTGGCGTTCCTGAGATGGGTGTACAAACAGCGAACATTCTCAAACTCAAACAGGGAAAGGCCATATGCTGAAAGAACTTGTTGTAAATGCCGCCGAACATGAGACACGGGTTGCCCTTCTGGAGAACGGCACCATTGCCGAACTCTTCATTGAACGGGGTGATGAATCCAACATCACGGGAAACATCTACAAGGGAAAGATCCAGCGGGTCCTTCCCGGAATGCAGGCGGCATTCGTGGATATAGGCCTGGAGCAGGCAGCCTTTCTCTATGTAGACGACATCTATGACGAGACCAGCCATGAGCTTGCCAAGCAGTTTGAGCAGGAGAACGATCCCGACCCAAAGGCCCAGGACGAGCCCAGGAACAACCTGGGCTGGCGCCCCTCGTTTGCAGCCGACGCAAGCATAGAGGAGCTGGTCACCGAAAACCAGGAGATCCTGGTGCAGATCTCAAAGTCCCCCATCGGCACGAAGGGACCAAGGGTGACGGCCCACATCTCCCTGCCGGGGCGGTACATGGTCCTCATGCCGACCGTGGACCATGTGGGCATCTCCAAACGGATCACGGACGATGCCGAACGGGCCCGGCTCAAGGACCTGCTGACCACGGTGCGCCAGGACGACTTTGGTTACATCTTCAGGACGGCGGCCCAGGGCATCCAGGAAGAGCGGCTGAAAAAGGAGATCGCCTTTCTCACCAAGACCTGGGAGGATATCCAGGCAAAGAGCAAGACCACTTCCGCCCCCGCCCTGCTCTACCGGGACCTGACCGTCACCTTCAGGGCGGTCCGGGATCTTTTGACCGACGATGCGGACAAGCTGAGCATCGACTCAAAGCTCGGGTACGAGAGCGTTCGCTCCTTCCTGAACAAGCTCATGCCGGACTCCAACGTCTCCGTGGAGCTCTACCAGGGGACGGAGCCGATCTTCGACGCCTACAACATCGAAGGGGACATTGCCAGGGCCTTGAAGAAAAAGGTATGGCTGAAATCCGGAGGGTACATCATCATCGATCCCACCGAAGCCCTGGTGGCCATCGACGTGAACACCGGGCGCTATGTGGGCAAGCACAACTTTGACGAGACCATCCTCAAGACCAATCTCGAGGCGGTCAAGGAGATCGCCTACCAGATCCGGCTGAGAAACATCGGCGGCATCATCATCATCGATTTCATAGACATGAAGCGGAACCAGCACAAGGAAAAGGTGATGAACCTGCTCATCGAGACCCTTAAAAGGGATAAGGCCCAGACCAATGTGCTGCCCCTGTCTGAACTGGGCCTTGTGCAGATGACCCGGAAACGGGTGAGAAAAAACCTCACCCGGACCCTGTGCGAGCCCTGCTTTTACTGCGGGGGGGACGGCATGCTCCTGTCCAAGCGGTCCATCTGCCACAAGATCCACCGGGATCTTTTGAACGAGGCCAACGACATGATGGGCAACCTTTTCACGGTCAAGGTCCATCCTGAAATAGCCCAGCTCCTCCATGGGGAGCAGAAACATCTGATAACCTCCCTGGAACGGGAGATCAAACGGCCCGTTGCCGTCTATCCCGAACCCCATTACCACATCGAGGAGTACCATATTTTCGAGACACTGGAAAAATAATACATTGTTTTTTATCAATGAAATCTTGACACAGCATCAATAATGAATTAAAATTTGATGTTTATTATGGCAGTTTAGAGCGGTGGAGACACACCGATTTTTTTGTTTTTTTAAAAACTTGTAAGGATTTTTAAATCATGAAAAGAACATTTCAGCCCAGCAAGATCAAACGCGCAAGAAGACACGGTTTCAGAAAAAGAATGTCCACAGCAGCAGGAAGACGTATTGTAAACAGCAGACGAGCTAAGGGGAGAAAAAAGCTCACTGCGTAACAAAGGCTTAAAGATTGGGCAGCTATTCGTTCCCTAAAAATGAGCGGCTCCTGAAAAGGGCCAGCTTTTTAAAACTATCCAGATTCGGAAGAAAGATACACACGCGGTGTTTTATAGCAGCCATGTCGGATGCTGAAACCGATCGAACCCGTATAGGGATCACTGTATCAAAAAAAGTGGGAAATGCGGTAGAGCGCACCAGGATAAAGCGGATTGTCAGAGAATATTACAGGAAAAACCGAGACGCGATCTCAGGAAACCGGGACATCAACATCATAGCAAGGAAATACGTGGCCTCCTGCTCCAACGGGGAGGTCAGAGATGAACTTGGCAAACTTTTTAAAAAGATTGTAAAATCTGATGGTTAAGCGGCCAATACTGTTACTCATCAAGGTATACCAATACTTTATTTCCCCCTTGACAGGGCCGACCTGCCGTTTCTATCCATCGTGTTCCCAATATGCGTTTGAGGCTGTCACCACCTATGGCAGTCTTAAAGGCTCTTTTCTTGCAATAAAGCGTATATTGAAATGCCACCCGTTCCATCCTGGAGGTTATGACCCTGTTCCCTGACACGCTCCTGAAGTATGCTCTTTTTCCTTTTTTCCATGTGATCTGCGTTGAACAAAATTTTATTCATCACTGGGAGACAAGATGGACGAGCAGAAACGGCTATTTATTGCCATTATCCTTTCAATAGTAGTTATTGTAGGGTGGAATTTATTCTTTGTTGACACAACGCCGGTACCGGTCCCGCAGGACCAGCAGCCGGCCTTGGGTGAGCAGCCTGCAGCAACCAGGGAGACAAATGGCACCCCCATTGCCGATTACACGCCCGGCTCACCGGGAGTAACCGATGCTACCGCGGTGGCCGCGGCATCCATCCCGGCCCGGGACGCAAGAACCATATCGGTTTCAACCCAATTTTACAACATCGTCATCTCCGAAAACGGCGCCAATGTCCAGAGCCTCACCCTGAACAATTTCAGGGAGGGGGTTGAGGCCGACGCTTCCCTCAAGGAGATGGTATCCCCAGATCTTGGCACCGGCCTGTTCGGCTTCGAACTGGAGGGAAAGAGTATCCCCGGTCTTGAGACCGCCGTGTTCACGGCCCAGACCGAGTCTACCCACATGGACCTCACCCAGGGGGAGAAGCGCCTCGCTTTTACCTGGACCTCCCCCCACGGCGTTATTGTTGAAAAAGTGTTCACCTTTTCGGCAGACAGTTACCTTATCGGATTTGATCTTGTTTTCAAAAACCATTCCGGCATGCCGCTGAAGGACTCGCTGATGCTGGCGATTCCCGGCATGGTTGATCCCAAGAACGCCCGGTTCTCCTTTGAGGGCGCAACCGCCCTCATCAACGGCGAGCTTGAGAATGTCAAGACCAAGAAGATCGAGGACAAGGACACCTACGAAGGTGTGATCGACTGGGCCGGCTATACCGACCGTTACTTCCTCTCCTGCGTGATTCCCAAATCCCAGAAAGAGGCCAAGGTAAAGCTCTCATTCCAGGAGCCCGTGGTAACCACCCAGTATGTACAGTCCATGGAGAGACTCGACCCGGGCAAGCAGTTCACCGCCTCGTTTGACTTTTTCATGGGTCCCAAGAGCCTTAAGCTGCTCAGCTCCTATGACAACTCCCTGAAAAAGGCGATCAATTTCGGCTGGTTTGATATCCTGGCCAAGCCCTGCCTCATGGGCATGAACCTCATCCACGAAGTGATCCCCAACTACGGCATCGCCATCATGCTGTTGACCTTGCTCATCAAGATCGTTTTCTGGCCCCTTGGCACCAAGAGCTACAGGGCCATGAACGACATGAAAAAGCTTCAGCCCCTGATGATGGAACTGCGGGAAAAGTATAAGGATGACAAGCAGCGCATGAACCAGGAGGTCATGGGCCTGTACAAGACCTACAAGGTAAACCCCATGAGCGGATGCCTTCCCATGCTCGTCCAGATGCCCATCTTCTTTGCCCTCTACCGGATGCTCTACCAGGCCATCGAGCTGAGGCATGCCCCCTTCATGGGCTGGATCAATGATCTGTCCTCTCCCGACCGGCTCTTTCATTTTGATTTTGCCATTCCCTTTATGCAGGCACCCTACGGAATCCCTGTGCTGACCATTATCATGGGCGCAACCATGTTTCTGCAGCAGAAGATGTCACCATCCACCGGGGATCCCACCCAGGCAAAGATGATGATGCTGATGCCCCTGTTTATGACCTTTATCTTCATCAACTTCCCTGCCGGACTCGTTCTCTACTGGCTTGTAAACAACGTGCTTTCAATCGGTCAGCAGTATTACATTCAAAAGAAATTTGCGTAACACCACGGAGGTAGCATGAAACAGACCCAGGAATTTGACGGAAAGAATCTCGAGCAGGCCATAGAAAAGGCCTGCGCCGCCTTGAATGTGACCAGGAAGAAACTCTCCTACGATGTTATCTCCTCGGGCTCTTCGGGAATCTTCGGAATAGTGGGCGTGAAAAAAGCCAGGATCAGGGCGACCCTGCCGGAAAAAAAGATCTCCACCAACGATGCGGACCGGGACGCCATTGAGGACGATGAGCTTGAGGGCGTCATGTCCATCGTGGACGAAGCCTTTGCCGAACCTTCGGAAAAGGAGAAGGAGAAGGAACGCCCAAAGAAAAAACCGAAAAAGAGCCAGCCGAGGAAAGCCGCGCCCAGGAAGAAGAACGACAAAAAGTCCGTTTCCAAATGGGAGCAGGACATCGAAGCTCCTGAGTTTCAAGATACCGAAGCCCTTGAGCCCGAAGCTAAAAAACCTGAAGCTGAAAAGCCCGAAGCTGAAAAGCCCGAAGCTGAAAAGCCCGAAGCTGAAAAGCCTGAAGCTGCAAAGCCTGAAGCGAAAAAGCCCGAGGCCGTTGCTCCTGAAGCAGCCCGACCCGAACCTGCCATGCCTGAAGCCACGGCGCCTGAGGCAACAAAGGATCAGGCGTTTGAAGAGGATGTGGAGATTGATGAAAGGGACGAGGGGTATCCGCCCAAGTACAAGGATGAAATTCCGGTGGATGTCTCCGAGGAATCCGTAGCCCTGGGTGTGGAAACCCTCCAGAAGATGGTTGACCTCATCACCACCGACTCCAAGGTTGTCGCAGAGACCGACCAGGACCGGCTGCTGCTCCGGGTAGAGGGCGGCAACTCCGGTGTCCTCATCGGAAGAAGGGGACAGACCCTGGAGGCCATGCAGTTCCTCACGGACAAGATCATCAACCGAAAGAGCGAATCCAGGGTCAGGCTCAAGGTGGATATCGAAGGGTATATGGAAACCCGTAAGGCCAACCTCCAGAGCCTTGCGCATAAGATGGCGGAAAAGGCCAAAAAGACGGGCAAGCCCGCCACCATCAACCAGATGACCGCCCAGGACCGGCGCATTGTTCACCTTGCCTTGAAAGACGATTCAAGGGTAAGAACCCAGAGCATGGGCGACGGGTACTACCGCAGACTTGTGATCTTTCCCAAGAAAGGTGCATTCAAGAAGCGGCGGCACAACAGAAAATAGGCAAATGAAGTTTGATACAATAGCCGCCATTGCCACACCTCCGGGAAGCGGCGGAATCGGCATTATACGGATCTCCGGACCCGGGGCCATGGCGCTTGTGCCGCGTTTTTTCGGCACAAGCCCCACATGCCCGGACCCGGAGCCGGCCCTTGAATCCCACCGGGTTGTCCATGGATATGTGTTCGAGGACCAGACCGGACGGGTCATTGATGAGGTGTTGCTGCTTCCCATGATGGGCCCTCGCTCCTACACGGCCGAAGATGTGGTGGAGATCCAGGCCCACTCAGGTTCCCTGGTGATGGCAACCATTCTTGACCAGGTACTCTCGGCCGGCGCCCGGCTGGCCGATCCCGGAGAATTCACCAAACGGGCCTTCCTGAACGGCCGCATCGACCTCACCCAGGCCGAAGCCGTGTCCGACATCATCAATGCCAGGACCTCGGGATCGTTGAGGATCGCCGCATCCCAGAACCTTGGCGAACTCAAGCAGGCCATACAGGGATCAAGGGACACCTTGATCGAACTGCTTGCCCTGGTGGAGGCCGCCATCGATTTTCCGGACGAAACCCAGGAGCTGGTTCCCAAAGCCCTGGGCCTTGACAGGATCCGGTCAGTCATGACCGCATGCCAGGGATTCATCCAGAAATATGAGGATGCCCACTTCCTCAGGGATGGCATCAAGCTTGCCATCTGCGGCCCTCCCAATGTCGGCAAATCCAGTCTCATGAACCGGCTGCTGGAAAAAGAGCGCTCCATTGTCACCTCGATCCCCGGCACCACCCGGGACCTTATCGAAGAGAGCCTCAACATCAGCGGCATCCCCTACCTTGTCTCGGACACGGCAGGCATGCACCAGACCGACGACCTGGTGGAGAAGATCGGTATCGAACGCGCCAAAAAGCACATTGCCGGCTCCGACCTGATACTGTTCATGAAGAGCGCGGGCAGCGAGATCTCCGAAACCGAACTCCAGGCCATTGTGCCGGAAGACAAAAAAATAATACTGGTCATCAACAAGATCGATCTTGTTGATGAGCCCCTTGAAGACCTGCCCCCGGCACTTGCCAAGCTTCCCTGTGTCAAGGTTTCCGCCCTGACCGACCTTGGGATCGACGACCTCCGAAAGCAGATCACCGACCTCTCCATGGGGGATCTGGCCGACACCTCGTCGGTGGTGCCCAACCTGAGACACAGAAAGGCACTTGAACGGGCGGTGGAAAGCCTGAAAGCCGCGGAAACCGGTTTCCTGAACGACCAGGAGGAAGAGACCCTCGCCATCGACATACGGAATGCAGCCGACCTGCTTGGCGAGATCCTTGGTGACACCGCGGGAATCGACATTCTTGACACAATCTTCAGCAACTTCTGCATAGGAAAATAGAGGAATCTAACATGGGTATTGATTTTAAAGAGCATTTTGAGAAATATGAGGCACTGGTTTCAACCGTTGACCAGGTGTTTGCACGGGTTAAACAGGAGTATCCCAAGGAGGTGTTCTGCCGGGAAAAATGCAGCGACTGCTGCTACGCCATGTTTGACCTCACCATCATCGAGGCGATCTACATCAACCACAAGTTCAACGAGAAGTTCAAAGGAACCGAAAAGAGCTCCCTGATCGACGATGCAGCCAAGACCGACCGGGCCATTGTCAAGCTGAAACGGGACGCCTACAAAGAACTGAAAAACGGAAAAAACGAGGTGGACATCCTCGGCAAGATGTCAATGGAGCGAATGCGCTGTCCCCTGCTCGGCGCCAACAACATGTGCATCCTCTACGAAGCCAGGCCCATCACCTGTCGTCTGTACGGCATTCCCACCTCCAGCGCCGGCATGAGCCACATCTGCGGCAGAACCAACTTCAAGGAGGGGGAGAAGTACCCCACGGTCAACATGGACGCCATCTATTCCAAACTCCAGCTCATCTCGGCTGAAATGGTCCAAGCCATCAACTCGGAGAACATCAAGATGTGCGAGATGCTCATTCCCGTCTCCATGGCCATGATCACCAATTTTAACGAGGAATACATGGGAGTCAAAACAGATGGATAACTTCACCCCGGAAGAGATCGCAGCACGGAAGAAAGCGATCTATGACGCCATGGGAAAGCGGAGCAAGCGCCAGATCGATAAGGTGGGCTACGAGAACTGGGACCCGACCCAGACCCCCAAGGATCCCATCGAGATCAGAACAGACGACACCAAACGCACCTCCCAGCAGCTCATCCAGCTGTTCCTCCAGCAGTCCAGCCACGATGACTACTCCAACTCCTTTGCCCAGGGCGCCCTTGAGATGTGTCTCGGCATCATCAACAAAGAGGAGAAGATCCGGGGCATGTACGAGTTTACAAAATGGTACATGGAGCTGCTGAAACGAGAGGGGCATGACGATCCCGCCTTTTGAGGAAACCGTCCTAGGGATACTGAACGCGTCGGAAACCCGGGTGACCCCCAGGGATCTTGCCCTCAAACTGGCCCGAAAGCTTCGCATCACGGCCGGTGAAGCAAGGAAAATCCTGAAGCGCCTGGTGGCAGATGGTGAAATAGCCTATTCCTACGACTTCGGCGCCACCCATGTGGAGCCATCCTTTTCGAAACCGGTGCAGGTCACGGACCATTTTATCCTCAGCCCCTGGGACAGCAAAACGAACGACGATCAGGCCCATGAGATCATCATTTCACCGGGCATCTCCTTTGGGTCGGGCCGGCACCCCACCACCCGGCTCTGCCTGGAAGCCATCGACGGGACACTGCTTACGGCACAACGCCCGGCTGGTCCACGCCGGGCGGCGGATGTGGGCACCGGCTCAGGGGTTCTGGCTTTAGCCCTGGTCAAGGCGGGGTGCGACACCTGCCTTGGCCTGGATACCGACCTGAACTGCGTATCGGAAGCCGCCCGCAACGTGGCGCTCAACCGGCTTGAACACAGGATAGAAGTAACCGGGGAGCTCCTTGACATCTCCCACGGCCCCTTTGACCTTGTCTGCGCAAACCTGCGGTATCCCACCCTCAGGCAGCTCGCCCCCCTTTTTTACGAGATCACCCGGCCCCCCGCCACTGTGATCCTCTCCGGCATACGCACCTGGGAACTTGACGACCTCATGGACCGCTACGCGCACCTTGGCTTCACCAGCACCTGGAGCCGCAGCGAAAAAGGCTGGAGCGCCGCGGTCTTTCAAAAATAAGGCGTCCCCCAAAAGCGCAAATCATGGAAACCTTAATCCAAATCGGCCTTCCAGGCCTGTTTCTCGCCTCGTTCCTGGCGGCCACGGTCCTTCCCATGAGTTCCGAGGTATTGCTGGGGCTTCTATTGGCAAACGGCTCTGATCCCCTGCTTACCATGGCGGTCGCCACCAGCGGCAATGTGCTGGGCTCCGTGGTCAACTATGGCCTGGGACTGTGGGGCAGCACATTCCTGGTTAAAAAGGTGATCCGCATCTCGGAGAAAGAGTTTGCCGGGGCCGCCGACCGGCTAAACCGCTTTGGCGCTGTCAGCCTACTGTTCGCCTGGGTGCCTGTCATCGGAGACCCCCTTACCTTTGCCGCCGGTGTCATGCGGATCAATTTCATCCTCTTCCTTGTCCTGGTAACGGCCGGAAAAGCCCTTCGCTACCTGGCCATAACCCTGGCCCTCGCATAAAAAAAGGGGGAGCCCATAGGATTATGAGCTCCCCCCTGTTCCACAACGACAATGTTATAATTTAATGGTCGTCCCCGACTTTACCGCTCTCCCCTCTTGTAGGGCTCGCCCAGCATGGCGGGAGCGTTCAGCTTTTTGCTGTCCTTGAGGCTCACGGCCAGCAGGATCACCAGGGTGGCCAGATAGGGCAGCATGGCCAGGAAATTGGGCGAGATGCCCAGAGGCTGGAGCAGGTACTGGAGCACGAAGATCCCACCGAAGAGGAAGGCGCCCAGGATCGCCCTGCCCGGATTCCACAGGGCAAAGATGGTAAGCGCAATGACGATCCACCCCCGGCCCGCGGTCATGCCCTCGATCCAGGATTTTGAGTAGGAGGTGGAAAGATGGGCCCCGGCCATGGCGGAAAACCCGCCGCCGATGATCACGCTCATGTAGCGCACCAGGGTGACGTTGACGCCCTGGGTCTCGGTGGCCCTGGGGTTCTCTCCCGTGGATCTGACCTTGATGCCGAGGCTTGTCCTCTCAAGGAAGAACCAGGCGGCAAAGGCGAGCACAATGGCCATGTAAAAGAAGGGGGTCTGGTTAAAGAATATGGGTCCGATCACGGGGATATCGGAGAGATAGGGAATGGCCACATCGTTCATCTTCACTGCAAGGGGTTTTCCAACATAGGGCTTGCCCAGCATGCCGGAGAGGCCGAGGCCGATCATGGTAAGGGCCAGGCCCGAAACCACCTGGTTAGCCTGGAGGGTTACCGAAGCAAAAGCGTGGAGAACGGAGATGAGCATGCCCGCCGCAATGGCGGCCAGAAGCCCCAGCCAGGGGTTGCCCGTGGTAAAGGTGACGATAAAGGCCACCACGGCCCCGACACTCATCACCCCCTCGACTCCCAGGTTGAGGATTCCCGAACGTTCGCAAATCACCTCGCCCACTGTTCCCAGAAGCAAAGGGGTGCCTGCTATCATGGTGCGCTGAACTACTGATATGATTACATCTTCCATCTATCTACCCCATCGTATGGTAATTTTGTTCTTAAAGAAGAAGTCTCCCATGATGAGGAAGACCAGCAGGGTTCCGTTGACGATCTGCACCGTGGCGGCCGGAAGGCCCAGGGAGATCTGTATGGCATCGCCGCCCACCAGAATGCCGGCAAAGAAGAGCCCGGACACAATAGCATAGAGGGGGTTGAGCTTGGCCAGCCAGGCCACGATGATGGCCGTGAACCCGTACCCGGAGGAGATGGAGGCAGGATAAGTAAGGTAGTGATGGATGCCCGCCACCTCGCCGACCCCGGCAATCCCGGCCATGCCGCCGCTGACCGCCATGACGATCATGGAGGTCTTGAAAAAGTTGATGCCCGCATACCGTCCGGCATCGGGATTCTCTCCGATCACCCTCACCTCGTAGCCAAACCGTGTCTTATAGACCACCACCGCAAGGATGAGGGCGAAAACCACGGCCAGGATCAGGGTGACATAATGAATCCTGGACCCTGAAATCACCCCGAGGATGGCGGACTCCGGCAGGTTGTCCGTACCGGGAAACCCGAACCGGGACCGTCCCTTCCAGGGACCCACGATGAGAAGCGTCACAAACTCGGCGCAGATGTAATTGAGCATCAGGGTCGAGATCACCTCGTTGATGGAGAAGCGGATCTTGAGAATGGCCGGAATGAGCCCCAACAGGCCACCGCCCAAAAATCCCGCGGCAAACATCAGGGGAACGATCGCCCAGGAGGGAAGATGGGGTCCCCAGGTAAGACCCACCCAGGTGCTGAAAACCGCACCCATGAGAAGCTGGCCCTCGGCCCCGATGTTCCAGAACCGGGACCGGAAGGCAAGGGTGAGCCCTCCGCCGATGATGATAAGGGGAATCGCCTTGGTAACGGTCTCCTTGAACCCGTACATGGAGCCAAAGGAGCCCATAAAGATCTTTGAGATGGCGTAAAAGGGATTGACCCCGCAGGCGACAAATATGATGCCGATGGCACAGAGTCCTGCAACCAGGGAGGCGATATTGGTCATGAAAGCCCTCAATCCCGTTGTGGTCGCCCTGTCACTGACTTGTATTCTTAACATATGATTTCTATCCTGATGAACACCCATGGATGTTTCCATGGCTGCTTATATGGTGTTGCTTTGCAATGGTTTGATCAAAGCCGCATGGAGCCGGCCATCATGAGTCCGATATCGGCAAGCCTGGGATCGTCCGAATCCAGGACGCCGACAAACTCGCCCTCAAACATGACGGCGATCCTGTCGCACAGCTTCATGATCTCCTCCAGGTCCTCGGAAAAGAGCAGGATGGCGCCCCCCTCCCGCCGCCGGTTCAGAAGCTCCTCCCGCAGGTACTCGGTGGCGCCCACGTCCAGGCCGTAGGTGGGATGGGAAGCCACCAGCAAGGGCGGTTTCTCGCTTATCTCCCGGCCCAGGATCAGCTTCTGGATGTTACCGCCGGACAGGTTCTTTGTCTGGACATCGATGGAATGGGTGGCGACCCGGTAGCTTTCCACCAGGGATTTTGCGTGATCCCGTATCTGGCTGTACTCCAGAAAGAGTTTCTTGGAATATTTCTTGAGGTGGTGCTGCTTGAGTATGGAGTTATCGTAGAGAAAGAGACCGGGGGCGATGCCGAACCGGATCCGCTCCTCCGGGATGTGGGAGAGACCGGCGTCGTAGATGCGCCTGGGGGACATGTTGGTGACGTCCACGTCCTTTACCCCCACCCGGCCCGACTCCACGGCCCGGATGCCGGTGATGGCCTCGGCAAGCTCCCGCTGGCCGTTTCCGGCCACCCCTGCCACGCCGAAGATCTCGTTCCCATAAACCTCAAAACTCATATTCTTCACAACCGGGGTACCCTTGTCCCCCTTGACGGTAATGTCATCCACCGTGAGGACCTTGTCGCCCTTGGGCAGCTGCTCCCGCTCTGCGTTAAAGAGGACCTCCCGGCCGATCATCATCCGGGCCAACGAGCGCTTGTCCATGGTGGCGGTGTCGGCGCTGCCCACCACGGTTCCCTTCTGGATCACCGTAACCCGGTCACAGATATCCATGATCTCGTCAAGCTTGTGGGTGATGATGATCACCATATGGCCCTGGGCCTTCATATCCTTCAGTATCCGGAACAGATCCTCGATCTCCTGGGGCGTCAGCACCGATGTGGGCTCATCCAGGATCAGAAGATCGGCCCCGTTCAACAGCGCCTTGATGATCTCCACCCGCTGCTGCTCCCCGGCCGAAAGCTGCCAGATCTTATTGGTGGGGTCCATGGAAAAGTTGAACCGCTCGGCAAACTCCACCACCTTGTCCCGGATTCGGATCTTTGGGAAGAAAAACGGCGTTTTTTCATATCCCAGGGCGATGTTCTCCAGCACCGTGTGATTCTGGACAAGCATAAAGTGCTGGTGCACCATACCGATACCGTGATGGATGGAGTCAAGGGGGGTGGACAGGCGCACCTCTTCGTCGTTTATCAGTATCTGTCCGCTGTCAGGCTGGTACAAACCATAGAGGATGTTCATCAACGTGGTCTTTCCGGCGCCGTTCTCCCCGAGAAGCCCGAGAATCTCGCCGGAATTCACCGTCAGGTTGATGTCCCGGTTGGCCGGATTGCCTTGAAATGACTTGGAAATACCCTTCATTTCAAGCTTTTTGATCTTTCTCATATCTCTCCTGAAAAACAAAGGGGCCGGGATATATGTCCCGGCCCCGTTGATATCACCCCTTATCTAGGGATGGAACTCTTGATATTGTCCACAAAGTACATGATGCTGAGGAGATCCCCCTTGGAAGCCCGCTCCCCCTTCTTGATCTTAAGAACGCCGGTGTTGTCGGCGATCGGTCCCTCAAAGGGATCAAACACATCCACACCCTGTTTCATCTGGGCATACCGCTTCAGTACCAGGTCATATACGGAGAGCTTTCCAAGATCCTCGGTGGTCACCTCGATCTTCTTGAGTTCATCAATAAACTTAGGATTGATGATCTCGGACTTGCTGCCGCCGAGAATGGCGGCCTCTTCGGCTGCCAGCCACCAGACATCCTCGTTGGTCCAGGTGCCCTCATGGATCGCCTTGAGGATCTTGACATACATGCCGCCCCAGTTCATGAGCTGGCCTGAGACAACCGAGTCCTTTCCATAGGGCTGCATGGGGCTGTAGTGGCTGAAGGAGTAGATCTGTTTTCCCTTTTCAGAGTGATCCTGTCCCACCTCGATCACGGCCGGGGTATCCTCGGTAAAGGCCAGGGTGTCGCATCCCTCGCCGATAAGGGCCTCGGCCGCCTCTTTGGCCTTGTCAGGCCCGTACCATGCATAGGTCCAGCGAACGTCCACCTTGGCCTTGGGGTTCACCGCCTTGATGCCAAGGGCAAAGGCGTTGATGTGGCGAACCAGCTCGGGAATGGGAAACGCGCCCACATAACCGATCTTGTCGGTCTTTGTCAGGGCGCCGGCCATAAGGCCGTTCAGATAATAGATCTGGTAGAGATCGCCAAAGTAGGTGCCCACGTTGTCGGTCCGCTTGAACCCGGAGCAGTGCATGAAGGTCTTGTTGGGGTATTTTCTTCCCGCCTTGATGGTGTCATCCATGTAGCCGAAACTTGTGGTGAATACCACATCGCACTTCTCTTCCTGGATGAACCGGTCGATGATCCTTGCGGAATCAGACTCGGAAACAGACTCGATAAATGTGGTCTCAAGCCAGGGAAGCTCTTTTTCGGCAAACAGCCGCCCTTCGTCATGGCCGTAGGTAAATCCGTAATCTCCCACAGGACCCACGTAAACAAACCCCGCCTTAAGGTTCTTCCCCTTGGCAAGGGCCACCCCTGAGAGCATAGCAAGACAACAACACAACACCAGCAAACGCTTGACCAAATGCATTTTGTAAACTCCTATTTAATTAAAATAAAATTATCTTAATACGATATTCTATCCGTTTCCGTCAACCATAATGATCTGAAATAGCGAGAAAAAACAGGACGGAATCCGACAACACCCCCATGTTTCCCCTACCGGATTTCCCGGAAACCCAAATAAACTTTTTATCGACAAATGAAAAAATCTATGGTTAAAAGATTATTTTATTACGCTAACACCATTCTAAGAACAAAACGGGGAAACCATGTCTGAAGAATTAAAGATTCTTGAAAAAGGCACTATTTTCAACTCCCTCGCGCCAAACGATCTAAAACGAATCGGATCGCTCCTGGAAAAACGGGATATTCAAGAGGGAGAAACACTTGCAACCAGGGAAGAAAAAGCGACCTGGTTCTTTATATTGGCATCAGGAACACTGCTCATCGCCATGGAAGACGGAGAAACCGCGGTACTGGATACACCCGGCGATTTCATCGGCATGGAGCTGCTTTCGTCGGACGGGGAATACCTAAGCTCCGTGATCTCCCTGACCAGGGGCGAAGTGCTGGCCATTAAGCGGGAGGACTTCATCAGTCTCATCCGGGAAGACTCGGCCCTGGCGGAAACCATCATGCACCAATGGAACTCCTTTTTGACAGAGACCCTTCCCTTTGTGGAACAAAAGGAGAACCAGGGCTTCGAGTATCACTACTAAGCGGAGGTAAAAACGTGTTCGGAATAGAAGCAATCGCAAAATACAACGGATGGGCAATTTCAGCCGTGGGCGTATCTATCGTCTTCACAGGCCTTGTCCTCCTCTCCCTGTCCATCTCCCGAATCCATAAATTCCTGGATCTCTGGGACAACCGAAACAACATCCAGCTGTTCAAGCTGAAGGCGGTGAAGGCCCAGGCACCCGCCGTCCAGCCGTTTACACCCAAGGAGAAGGCATCGGCACGCCAGTTCCGCATACTGTTGAACACCATGGAGGACCCGTTCTCCCTTCAACGGCTTCTCCACATGGCTCAGATCAGCGGCCTTGAGCGCCCCCATTCAAGCCTTGCCCATCTTCTGAAGGCAAGGATTATCGAGCCGGACCAACAGGGACACCATCGCTTTAACAAAGAAGCGTTTGATCGATTCGTTTCATAGACAAAACCACTCAAACGAGTAGCAACAGAGGCAAACATATGGAGACTCTTTTTTTAGATTTTTTTCACAACACAGGTTTCTTTTTGTGCGATTACCGCAACATCATCATGATCCTTGTGGGAATGGTCTTTATCTATCTTGGCATTGCAAAAGATTACGAACCCCTTTTGCTTGTGCCCATCGGATTTGGAATGCTCATGGGAAACATCCCGGTGTTCAAGGGACTGGGACTGGGCATTTATGAAAGCAACAGCGTCCTTCACTATCTCTACATGGGCGTTACCCAGGGCGTCTATCCGCCCCTGATCTTCCTTGGCATCGGCGCCATGACCGATTTCTCGACCCTGCTGGCCCGGCCCGTGCTCATGCTGTTGGGTGCTGCCGCCCAGGCAGGTATCTTCATCACCTTTCTGGGCGCCCTGGCCCTGGGATTCACCCCCCATGAGGCCGCATCCATCGGCATCATCGGCGGCGCCGACGGCCCCACGGCCATCTTCCTGACCGCCAAGCTCGCCCCCACGCTCATCGGCCCCATTGCCGTGGCGGCTTACTCCTACATGGCCCTTGTACCGGTAATCCAGCCGCCCATCATGCGCTTGCTGACCACAAGAAAGGAGCGGCTCATCCGCATGGAAGAGCCCAGGGAAGTCTCCAAACGGGAAAAAATGCTCTTTCCCATCATCGCGTTCCTGCTTTGCTGCTTTCTGGCGCCTGCGGCCCTGCCCCTCCTGGGCATGCTCTGCTTCGGCAACCTTCTGAAAGAGGCCGTGGTTACTGAAAGGCTCGCCGTTGCGGCACGAACATCCATCATCGATTCGGTGACAATCCTGCTCGGCGTGACCGTGGGGGCCTCCACCCAGGGGGATGTGTTCCTCACCACCAAGTCCGTCGGCATCTTCTTCCTCGGCGCCCTGTCCTTTTGCGTGGCAACGGCCTGCGGCCTTCTGTTCGCAAAGTTCATGAACCTGTTTTTGAAAGAGAAGATCAACCCGCTTCTGGGCGCCGCCGGCGTTTCCGCCGTGCCTGACTCCGCAAGGGTGGTCCAGGTGGTAGGCCAGCGGGAAGATCCCACAAACTTTCTGCTCATGCACGCCATGGCACCCAACATATCCGGCGTCATCGGCTCAGCCATCGCAGCAGGCGTTCTTTGGAGTTTTATGTCCTAACAACACTATAGCTTATCGCATATGAATTGAACCTGTCTCTTATTGCAAATAGGTGTGACAGGTATCAATTCGATTGCAAACATCTATAATACGGAGGTTTAACCATGCTGGAAACTCGACTGGATGATCAGATTCTCATTGCAACCCTTACCAACGGTAAAACAAACTCCATCACCCGTGAAACCCTGGACCAGCTCCAGGCGGCTGTGGAGCAGGTAACAACCGATGAGACCATCAAGGGCCTTATCCTCACCGGTAACGGCCGGTTTTTCTCCAGCGGGTTCGACCTCCATACCTTCATGGGATTTGAGGAGCTAGGGCAGGCCGTGGAGTTCCTCACCTATGCGGACCAGGTGCTCCTGGACCTCTTTCTCTGTCCCAAGCCTGTAATCTGCGCCATGAACGGCCACTCGGCCGCCGGCGGCCTTATCCTGGCCATGGCGTCGGACTACCGGATCATCACCGACCATCCCAAGATCAAGGTGGGCATGTCCGAGGTCAAGATCGGAGTGCCCCTTTCCACGGCCCAGAGCGCCGTAATGCGCTTTGGCCTTGACAGCGACAAGCGGTTCAGGGACGTGATGTACTTTGGCGAGATGATTGATGTGAAAACCGCCCTTGAGCGGGAGATGGTCGACCAGGTCGTGGATGCGGACAAACTGATCGAAACGGCCAAATTCATGGTCGCCCTCTGGATCGACACCCCGGCCCGCCCCTTCATCGGCCTCAAAAAGGAGCTGAGGCACGCCACCGGCGAGCAGATCAGAAAGCGGCTCAAGGAAACCGACTGGCACCATGGGCTTGACTGCTTCTTTAAAAAAGAGGTCAAGGACACACTGGCCTTTGTCCAGTCCACCATGGAGTAAAAAATAACAACACCGGGCAGGCACCCCTCCTGAACCAAGGCCATGGCGCCTGCCCTTCCATCCCCCCATCCCCCCGGAACGTTTCCGTCCCCCCGGATTTCGCCAATTAAAAAGCAAATGCATCGTTGATAAACCGACCAACCTTTATAAGGAGGTAACAATGGACAGTGCATTGGAGAAGAATCTGATTCAGCGAATCGCAGTGGGAGATGTTTTCAGGAAAAGAGCCAGGAACACCCCGAACCGGATCGCCATTGTGGAACACCGGGGCGAAGAGCGGCACGCCGTCACCTTCTGGGAGCTGAACCAGGAGCTGAACCGGTTTGTCGACGCCACCCGCGCCCTGGGCCTGAAAAAGGGGGGGAAGGTGGCCCTCCTGGGCCTCAACTCCACCGAATACCTCATTGCCCTCTACGGCACGGCCAAGGCGGGATTGACGGCAGTGCCCATCAACCCGGGCATGGCCCCCGTTGACATCGCCTATGTGCTCAACCATGCCGGGGCGGACTGCATCGTCCTGGACAGTCTCCTGGTGCCCCTGATGGAGGCGATCAGGGAGACCCTTGGGACCGTCAAGCAGATGATCGTTATCCGTACCGGGGAAGAACCCGTTCCCCCCGCCTATATGGACTTTTACGCCTTCATGGCCAAGGGCCTGACCCACGAACCCGAGGACGTGATCATCAACGACAGGGACATCTTCGAGATCCTCTACACCAGCGGCACCACGGGCCGGCCCAAGGGGGTCCTGGTCTCCCACCTTTCGGTATACATCTCGTCCCTCTCCTCAGCCATCGAGTTCAGCATGGCGGCCGGCACCACCACCACCATGGTGCTGCCCGTCTTTCACTGCGCCCAGCAGGTACTCACCTACGCCGCCCTCAACGCGGGGGGAACCGTGACCGTGGTGCGCCAGTTCGACCCGGGACAGTTCCTCGAAACCATTGAGGCGGAAAAAGTGAACCTCACCTTCTGCCTGCCCATGATGTACCGCATGCTCCTGGACCACCCGGATATCGGGACCCGGAACCTTGAAAACCTTCACACCTGCGTCTATGCCATGACGCCCATGGACCAGCCTACCCTTGAGGAGTGCATCGAAATCTTCAGGGCCGATTTCATCCACGGCACCGGCCAGACCGAGTGTTTTCCGCCCACCAACATCTTCAGGGCATCGGACCGCCTGGACAAACAGGGCAACTACTGGGGCGACTCCAACCTGATCCTGGACACGGCCATCATGGATGAGGCGGGCAAGCTGCTGCCCCCCAACCAGATAGGTGAAATCGTATGGCGGGGCCCCCTGGTGATGGAGTCCTATTACAAGGATGAGGAAGCAACGACCGAAAGCCGGAAGTTCGGGTGGCACCACTCCGGGGATCTGGGCATGATCGACGACGACGGCCTCCTGCTCTTTGTGGACCGGAAAAAGGACATGATCAAGAGCGGCGGGGAGAATGTCGCATCCATCAAGGTGGAGCGGGTCATCCTCGCAGACCCCAGGGTCCGGCAGGTGGCCGTGGTGGGTACCCCCCATCCCCATTGGGTGGAACAGGTGACCGCCTTTGTGGTCACGGCCCCCGACAGCGGGCTTTCCGAAGACGCGGTCATCCAGGTCTGTAAAAAGGAGCTGGGACGGTTTGAGGTGCCGAAGAAAGTCGTGTTTGTCGACGGGCTGCCCATGACCTCCACCGGCAAGATCAAAAAAAACCTGCTGCGGCAGATGGCAGCGGATTAGCGCTCCCGGCACTCCGGGCCGGTTTTTTTTCCCATCCCCCTTGCCCTATCCCGGATAGGGCATATAATACAGGGTGGCACTACCTGGATAGGGAGCGCCGATTTTCCGGCTGAAAACCCAAACCGCACCTGGAACCGTGGAGACCGCTACCGTCAATGATAGAAAACGAAAAAAATCCCGGAGACGACCCCAACCTGGACCTGTTTGCCCTCGGCCGCCAGGTCACCATCGAGTATTACGACTGTGAACCCAAGGCCCTTCTCGATCCAGGCCGGGTCGAGGCCGTCTTTCTCAAGGCCGCCCGTGAGAGCAACGCCACCGTGATAAGCTCCTCCTTTCATAAGTTCGACCCCCAGGGAGTGAGCGGGGTGGTGATCATCGCGGAGTCCCATTTCACCGTCCATGCCTGGCCCGAGCACAACTATGCCGCGGTGGACATCTTTACCTGCGGGGACAGCATCGACCTGAAAAAGGCGGTGGACTCCCTTGCCGCCTCCCTTGGGTCCGCCAACGTGCTTGTCTCCTCGGACAGGAACCGGGGGCTGATCCCCTACGCATCCGAGCAAAGAACCGTTGATGAGATGATCGCGGCCCCGGGCCGATACCCCATCTCATGGAAAAAGGAGGTGGAGAAAAAGGCGCCCTGGGGGGTTCTCACCTCGGTGGACCTGTATGACTGCGATCCCGGCCTGATCCGGGACGAAACCGCCATCAAGAGATATGTGACGGAGCTGTGCGACCTCATTGAAATGAAACGGTTCGGCCAGTGCCAGGTGGTGCACTTTGGAGAAGACGAGCGGGTTTCCGGGTTCAGCATGACCCAGCTCATCGAGACCTCCCTTTTGTCAGGCCACTTTGCCAACGCCTCCAACACGGCGTACCTCGATATTTTCTCCTGCAAATACTATGATCCCCGGCAGGTGGCTGAATTTGCCCTGGCATTTTTCAAGGGCGCAAACTACAAGCTGCATCTCGCGTTAAGACAATAACCCCTTTCCCTTTGGAGCACACCCCATGAATACAATAATGAACGGATGGTTTTCGGAAATCTGCCCCATGTGGCCCGGCATGGCCCTTTCCGTTGAGATAGAAGAAGTTCTCTACAGCAACCGCAGCAAGTTTCAGCAGATCGACCTCTACATGACAAAGAGCCACGGCAAGATGCTTGTGCTGGACGGCATCATCCAGCTCACGGAAAGGGACGAGTTTGCCTACCAGGAGATGCTGACCCATGTGCCCATGTTTGCCCATCCCAACCCGGAACGGGTGCTGGTGATCGGCGGCGGCGACGGCGGGGTCCTCAGGGAGCTGGGCCGCCACGACTGCATCAAGGCGATCGATTTCTGCGACATCGACCCCGAGGTGATGCAGGTGGCCAAGCAGTTTCTGCCCACCATGGCCTGCGGGTTTGACGACCCGAGGGTCACGGTCCACATTGCCGACGGCAGCAAGTTCATCCAGGAGCACAAAAACACCTACGACGTGATCATCGTTGACTCCTCCGACCCCATCGGTCCGGGGGAGGCCCTGTTTGAAAAGCCCTTTTACCAAGGCCTCAAGGCCGCACTAAAACAAGGGGGCATCGTCGCCACCCAGGGGGAATCCTTTTTCATCCACCGGGAGTGCGTCAAGAACCTCATCACCATCACCCGGGAGCTGTTTCCCATCCAGGCCTACTCCTACATGATAGTGCCCTCCTACCCCGGCGGCCACCTGGGCATCTGCCTTGGTTCCCTGGGGCCGGAATTGAACACCCCGGCCCGGATCATCACAACCAGGATGCAGGAAGAACTCGAGTACTATTCACCCGAGATTCACAAGGCCTCCTTTGTGCTGCCCCACTTCATGACCAAACTTATGAGGGAGCTCTAGGCCCATGACAGCCGGCGACGCCATCAGGATCGAGATTGTTGACAAGGCCGATCCCCTTGATATCATCGCCCTGTACAAGGACGCCGGGTGGTGGAAGGGCGAGTATGACACCGATACGGGCTTTCTGGCCCCCCTTGTCCAAAACTCCGCCTGCTTTGCCGGGGCCTTTCACGGCAAGACCATGGTGGGCATGGGCCGGGCCATCTCGGACCAGGTGAGCGACGCCTATATCCAGGACGTGGTGGTGCTCAAACCCTTCCGGAAAAAAGGGATCGGCCGCCGCATGGTCCAGGAGATCATCCGTCACCTGCAACAGAAAGGCGTGGACTGGATCGGCCTTGTGGGCACCCCCGGCACCCGGAAATTTTACGAAAGCATGGGGTTTGAACCCATGGAGGAGCACATCCCCTTTGTATACCGGGGAGAATAGACGGCCATGCAGACAGCTATCGCACCATTCAGACCCATCCAGCTCAAGGACAGGGAGTTCATCACCGGTTTCACCCACCGCTTCAATCCCATGAGCTGCGAATACAGCTTTACCAACCTCTTCTGCTGGCGGAACCTCTACCGCCTCTCCTGGACCCTCCACCAGGACAGGCTTCTCATCCATGACGGGGTCGAGGGGTACACCCTCATGCCCCTTGGGCCAAAGCCATCGCCATCGGAACTTGCCCGGCTATCCCGCACGCTTATCAACACCGGCATGCCCGGCGACCTGGCCCTGGTGCCCCGCGACTATGCGGAAGACCACCCGGAATTGCACGACCACTACACCCTTACCGAGGACAGGGACTTTGCCGACTATCTCTACCACACAGACTCCCTTGCAGAACTAAAGGGAAAAAAACTCCACAAGAAGCGAAACCTCGTATCCCAGTTTCACAGGCAATTCCCCGACGCCCGGGTCGAACCCATGACCGGCCGGGTGAGAACCCTCTGCCTGGACCTTGCAGAACGCCTCTACCAGAACAACGGGACCATCTCCAAAACAACCGCCGAAGAACACCAGGCCCTGGAGGAGGCGTTCCTCCATTTTGAGCCCCTGAAACTTGAAGGGATCTCCATCCTGGTGGAGGGGGCGGTGGCGGCCTTTGCCGTTTTCAGCCCCCTGAACAGCTCCACCCATGACATCCATTTTGAGAAATCCGACCACCGCTTCAAGGGGGTCTCCCAGGCTATCAACCGGGAAACCGCCAAACATCTCGCAGGCCAATGCACCCTTGTCAACCGGGAGCAGGACATGGGCATTCCGGGTCTGAGAAAGGCAAAGCTCTCCTATGCCCCGGCCCGGCTCCACACCACCCTGACCCTGAAGTTCCGCAAGAAATGACCTTGACATTCCCCGGCCCCATGACTAAGAATCATCAGGGCAATTTCACCTGATAATAACCAAGGACTTCAGGGACGAAAATGGATAAAAAATTAAACTACCGCCTGATCACTGGAAAAGATGACGCAAATTTCTGCGAGAGAATTTCAAACCTGATAGAAGAGGGATATAACCCCCATGGTTCTCCTTCCGTCACTTACAACGGCAAAGATGTCATTGTCGCCCAGGCCATGGTTCTGCCTGAAGTGCTCAACATAAAAAACGATGACTAAAACCTAGCAAATCACCCAAAGCTAAACCGGGAAGTAACATAGGGGAAAACCTGCCGCTTGGAGCAAAAATATGAAAGAGATCTATCTGTTTGACTGGGGAGATACGTTAATGGTCGACACCCCGGGAATGGCCGGAAAGATGTGTGACTGGGAGTATGTTGAAGCAACACGGTTTGCCGGGGAGGCATTAAAAGAGATATCTTTGAGAGCATCAATTTATGTTGCGACGGCGGCTGCTGAATCAACACCTGAAGATATTGAAAAGGCCTTCAAAAGAGTTGGATTAAATAAATATATAAAAGGGTATTTCTGCAAGCAGAATACCGGGTTTACCAAGCCGGCACCGGAATTTTATCTGGCCATTATAAAACAGCTTTCTGTAAATCCCAGTTCCGTTACCATGGTAGGTGATAACCTTGAGAAAGATATTCTCCCCTGCCATGGGTTGGGATTCAATACAGTCTGGGTAACTTCCGAGGCGAACAAAGAAGTGCCGGAAGGTGTGCTAACAATAGCAGACCTCGGTGAACTGGCCTCACAATAATTCATGGATGCAGTCGATAAGACCGGAGTCCCGTGAAATGGTATTGAATCAGTGAATTTCACGTTCTGGAAAGAGGAAACAATTTGACGGATTCAGGCAAAAGTTATCTGATCGGGGCACTGGAGGAAAAACTGTTCCATGATATTCCGGCCCACAAAGAAGAACTGGCCGGGCTTGCGGGCCTGTTTGTCCGAAGGGAATATCCGCGCAAGAAAATCTTAGTCATGGCCGGGGAAAGATGGGACAGGGCGTTCTTCATCCACCGGGGGATTATCCGGCTGTACTATACGGACAGGGAGGGCAGGGA
The DNA here is from genome assembly GCA_024225635.1 of Desulfobacteraceae bacterium. GTDB lineage: Bacteria > Desulfobacterota > Desulfobacteria > Desulfobacterales > Desulfobacteraceae > Desulforapulum. Next base: position 25,099 of record JAAEMK010001396.1, read on the forward strand.
ATTCAACAAGGATTTTTTCCGGGAAGGTCAGCTGCTGTGGCCCGTCGCCCCTTCCGCCCGGAAGAACGACAGCCTGTTCAGCATCGCCGCGGTGGAGGACATCAAGGTTTCGGTCTGCCGGTTTGCCTCCTTTCATTCCTGGCTGGCCGATCATTCCTATTGGGAGAAATTCGCGTTACCCTATGCGGAATCCTTTGCGGAGGAGAAGTTTTTGAGGGAATATGAATTTCTCATGAACCCGGCAGCAAAGCGGTTTCAAAATTTCTGCGTACGACATCCCGGGCTTGCCCGACGAATACCGGATTATCACCTGGCCAGCTATCTCGGGATCACCAATGTGTCCCTGTCCAGAATAAAAAAATCGGTCGATTTTAACCTATGTTAATTACATTCGTTTTCATTCCGGTATCCTCCTGACCAGTAGCAGAACGGATTTTTCAACGGTATTCTCAAAAACAGGAGGCAGGAAATGAACTTATTGGCCCGTAAGACAGCCCTTATCACAGGCGGAAGTGACGGCATCGGTTATGCAGTTGCAACCGCCTTTGCAGCCCAGGGGGCGAACCTGGTGCTGATCGGCAGGGACCGGGAAAAACTGGCCCGGAGAGAAAAAAATCTCATGCAATACGATATCGATCTCCTTTGTGTGGCTGCGGACATGAGCAGCAGTGAATCCGTGCCTGAGATTGTACGGCAGGTCCGCAAAAAAGGGATGCGGATCGATATCATCGTCAACAATGCCGGGATTGCCCGGTTTATCCCGTTTGCGGATACGGATGACGCCATGCTGGATCATCATCTGAACCTGAATGTCAGATCCCCCTATCTGCTGACCCGGGCGTTCCTGGAGGATCTGATCGCCTCCCGGGGCAATGTGATCAATGTATCCTCCTATTTTGCCAGGAGAATGTTGCCGGACAGACCGTCGACGGCCTATTCCCTCACCAAGGGGGCCCTGGAATCTTTTACCAGGGCCCTTGCCTTTGAACTCGGCCCCAAGGGGATCCGGGTCAATGCCATTGCCCCTGGAACCGTTGCCACCCCCCAGGTGGAAAGCAATATGGCGCGGCTGGATGATGATGCGAGGAATCGCTTTACCGCGATGATTCAATCGATCTATCCCCTGCAGAGGATCGGAGAACCGGAAGATATAGCAAATTTCTCAGTGTTTCTGGCATCCGAACAGGCAAAATGGATTACCGGGGGAATATTTCCCGTTGACGGCGGCCTCACAACCAATTAGATGATCCCCCATGGGGGATCGGGCTCTCCACACCGGGGAGTCCTCCCCCACGCCCAGGCACACGGATCGCGGGCCTTGCGATCCGACGGATCAGCCAGTATCGCATACCTGCAAAGATTCCCTGAAATAACATCCATTTCGCTCTCTCAACCCGCTTTTTATACTTTTAGTTTGGAAACAGATAGAAATATGCTATAAAAAATTGTTCATTGTAAAGTTTCATACAAATATTTTAACAGTATCAAGATTACTTGAGAGCGAGGAAATATTTCAGGAACTGTGTACAATCGAAACCGACGACGCCATGGAGCCGGTTGGCTATTCATTTTCATCTCCCTCGTTTTATTGCCGGGTTCTCCAGCCATGGCCGGCCAATGGCCGGTGGTGAGCAATCCCAAGGGACTTGCGACCCGGTTTCCCCAGCAGCTTGAATTGGATCCGTATGAAAAATATCAGGGCACATGGCTTGACTTCCATGAAAACCCGCTGTTCGCGGAACAGGTAAAAAAAGGACTGCTTCCCCCGGTTGAGCAACGATTACCGGCCGACCCCCTGGTCGTCCTTCCCTATGGGGAAATCGGGCGGTACGGCGGCACCCTCCGGGGGATTGCCCTCGCCTATGAAAGCGGTACCGCCGAGATCTTATCCTGGCGGCAGACCAATTTGGTACGGTTTAACGATGATGCCCGCACAATCGTGCCCAATGTCGCCAAAGCATGGAAATGGGATGAAGATTATGCAGGGATCACCTTTTTTCTGCGAAAAGGTCACCGCTGGTCTGACGGGGCCCCCTTTACCGCCGATGATGTTGTGTTCTGGTTCAATGATATCATCATGAACAGGGAGATCCACCCGGAAGTTCCAGCCCCCTGGGGGGATCTGGACGCTAAAATTGAAAAGATCGATGCCGCCACGGTTAAATGGACCTTTAACAAACCCTATACCACACTGTTGTACTACCTGGGGGGAGTGGGCTCCTACTATGCCCCTTACGCCCCCATGCATTTTTTAAAAGCATTTCACAGCAGCTATAATCCAAAGGCCAATGAAACCGCCGTGAAAAAAGGGTTCAAAAATTGGACCCAACTATTTCGCCAATATTGGAGCAAATGGACCGATTCGGTGGTGAGGCGGCCGGCCGGATTAAGGGTGCCCACCCTTGAAAGCCATATTTTAAACGAGGAGCCCACCCCCGCTTCCCGTAAATTCATTGCCAATCCCTATTATTTCAAGGTGGATACGGCCGGAAACCAACTGCCTTATATTGATTACCACCATGAGCGATTTCTAAAGAGAAAAGAATGGGCCGGGGAAATCATAAACGGCAACGTGGATCAGAAATCCCAAAACCTGCCCCTTGATCTCTATCCGGAGCTGAAAAAGTCTCAGAAAAACGGCAATTTCATTGTACAGCTGCCCCAGACCGGGGCGGGACCAGCCATTATTTTCAACAAAACCCACAAGGATCCCGTACTCAGGGAAATTTTCCTGGATGCACGATTCAACCATGCCATGTCCCTGGCCATAAACCGGGATGAACTGAATCAGAAACTGTTCCTGGGCCTTTGCAAGCCCCGGCAGGCACTGCCCCAGAACACCCGGTTTATCACCCGGGCGGACAAAAAATTCATGGCGGGGTATGCCCCTGACAGGGCCAATGCCCTGCTGGACGGAATGGGGCTCAAGCGCGGCGGCAACGGCATCCGCATCAGAAAAGACGGCCTTCCCCTGGGCATCACCTGGGAATACACCCTTCAATATGTCTGGTCCCATGAATTTCCAAAGCTTGTGGCCGGCTATTGGAGAGATATCGGCATCCAGGTCGATCTCAAGGAGGTGACCACCGGAGAGACAAGAAAAAAACAGCAAAACAACACCCTGGATATTACCAGCGAATGGATGTCCCCCTTTGAACCCACTCTCTTTGCCACCCCGGAAACGTTTATGCCCCCCTATGCAACCGTCCATCCAATCATGGGAAGGCCCTGGATGGAATGGAAAAACAGCCATGGAGTATCAGGGATTCAACCGCCTGAATGGGTGCTGGGATTATGGGAACTGGGCCGGGATTTTGTGTCAACGATTCCCGGAACCGACTGGTATGACGCCGTTGGCAGAGAGATCGTCCGGATCAACCTTGAAAATTTAACCATCATCGGCACCCTGGGAGAAGTACCCCTTGTCACCATTGTGTCAACCAGACTTGCCAACACACCGGCCTGGAAGATCAACTCCTTCTACTACGGGTATGCCTACCCCTACCGGGCCGATCAATGGTATTTCAAATGATGACCGGCCTGAAAAATAAATTCCTTATTCCCACGGTGGTCATCATCCTCATGGGCATGGGGGTGTTTGCCGTTATCTCATTTGCCAAGGCCAGAAGCATTTTTACCCATGTGGTTATAGAAGAGATCGATCAAATTGCTGAAACCACGGTGGGGGGCATGGCCACCTGGATGAAAGACCGGCGGATCGACATCAAGAACTGGAGCCAGCAGCGGCTGTACGCAACCGCGCTTCAGCTTACATTTCTGGGCAAAACAGCCCGGACCTACGCCAACCGGCAACTGAAAAAGATGAAAGAAAGCTACGGGTATTATGAAGATATCCTGATTGCCGATCCAGCGGGAGAAATCCTGGCCTCATCCGACACTGCCCACATTAGTGTCATCAATGTCAATGACCGGGATTTCTTTCAGGAAGCCATGAAAGGAAACATCCATGTTTCCAGTGAGGTGATCAAAAGCAACACCTCCGGCAACCTTGTTTTCATGATCGCCTCCCCGATCATGGAAAACAAAAAAGTCATTGGGGTTCTGTTTGGCGTTCTAAAAGTGGATGACTTCATAAACCAGTTTGTCACCACCATCCATATTGGTGAAAACAGCTATGCCTATGTATTGAAAAAGGATGGGGAGATCATTGCCCACTCAAAATATTCTCAATTCCTGGGAACCAACATCGCCGACCTGGAGTTTGGCGGTAAAATGCTGGGCCGGCAGGAAGGAATCCTTGAATACAAACTGCGAAACGCTCAAATAACAGCTGTTTTTAAGACATTCCACGAGATCGGATTGACCATTGTGGTCTGCGCCCGGACCCATGAGATCCTGGCCCCTGTCAAGGAAATGCGAAACCTGTTTCTGGCCATCTCCTTTGTGATCGTTATCCTGGTGACATTTTCGATTTTAATCATTGCCGACTCCGTGGCCAGCCCCATCAAAGACCTGGTGAAAGGCCTTGAAAAAATGGGACAGGGGCACCTGAGCTACCGGATCACCCCCAAAAGCAATGACGAGATCGGCAATATCGGCCATGCATTGAATCAAATGGCGTTCAACCTGGAGAAATCCCGGAACAAAATCAACATTCAAAACATTCTGCTGACCAAAGCCCGGGATGAACTGGAACACAAAGTAGAGGAACGAACCCGGGATTTTAAAAAAGCGGAAAAAGAATATCGCAGTCTATTTGAAAATGCCATTGAAGGAATCTTCCGAATCACCCCGGATGGCCGGTACATCAATGCCAATCCGGCCCTGGCGAAAGTCCTGGGATATGATGGGCCAAAGGAGTTATCCTTTTTCAGCAAAAGACTATTTGTAAGCCCGGACGATTTTAAAAGAATAGATACCTTACTTCAAACCCAGGGAGAGATTGTCGGGTTTGAAACCCGGATTATTCGAAAGAATATGACCCATTGCTGGTGTTCCATTTCCGTTCAATGCGTCACGGATACCAGCGGCAATCTTTCCTATTATGAAGGATCTCTTCTGGATATCAGCGAACGCATTGAAAAGGAAAACGCCCTGAGAGAGCGTGAGGCTGCCGTTGCCGCGAACCGGTTGAAATCCGAGTTCATTGCCAATATGAGCCATGAGATCCGCACCCCCCTGAATGTGGTGACCGGTTTTTGCGGCCTGCTTTTCTCCATGTCCTCCGACCCAAAACAGCAAAGCTACATCAATTCCATTAAATCCGCAGGAGAAAGCCTGTTAACCCTGATCAACGACATCCTTGACCTGTCCAAAATGGAAGCCGGAAAACTTGAGATCATCAATACAACGGTCAGCATCCGGGCTTTGATCGATCAAATCGAGCAGATGTTCAAGCCCATTGTCCTGGATAAAGGGGTGGAATTCCATGTGGAGATCAAAAATGAATTTGCCTTTTGTCTATTGCTCGATGAGGTCAGGCTGCGCCAGATCCTGGTCAATCTTGTGGGCAATGCCACCAAGTTCACCGATCAGGGACACATCAAACTCATTGTTCAGCAAAAAAGGGCTCCCGGCACGGAAAAACGCTGCGATCTTCATATTACCGTGGAAGATACCGGGATCGGCATTGATGAAGCCAATTTTAAAAAGGTCTTTGAATCCTTTGAACAGCTTGACTCAAGCATCATGAAAAAATACGGCGGCACCGGGTTGGGCCTTCAGATTTGCAAACGGCTGGCCAATGCCATGGGGGGACGGATTGAGGTGTCCAGCACCCTTGGGGCGGGAAGTACATTCACGGTTGTGCTGAAGGATGTGAAAGAGGCTCTCCGGGACAATTATTCCCCTGCTTATCAAAATCCCGTGAACAGTAAAGGGGCGGACGCACCGTCCTCCCTTCGTTTAATCTCCCGCCACTCCGAATCCGGCGGGGCAATACATGGGGATGACAAACCTCTCCTGGATCCCCATACGATTCCCCAGGCGTTTAAAACAGTTTTGCGTGAGGAACTCCTGCCCTGGTCCCAATCACTCAAGGAAGCCATTATTGTGAACGATGTGATGTCATTTGCCCAAAGGCTGCAAGCCCTGGCCAAGGAGCATCACATCATGCCCCTCATTGGTTTCAGCAGGGAACTGATCGAATTTACCGATTTTTTTGACATTCACATGATCCAGAGGAAATTGGAGGAATTTTCATCCCTGGGCCGAATCATTTTAAATGCCGAATGAAGACTAACAATAAACGGAGACTGCCATGGAAAATCACCCCCGCCCTTTGTCACGCCCATATCACCCCCTTGACTTTGCCCGGGATATCCCCAATATATGCTCCCTGACCGGGCTTTTCTGCTCGGTGTTAAGCATTTACCTTTCTTTGTCCCATCATTTTTCCCCCGCCGTGATCGCCATGCTCTGGGCGGTGTTTTTTGATTATTGCGACGGGATGATTGCCCGGCGGATGAAGCAAAGGCCTGAAATTTTCGGCACTTTCGGCCAGCAGCTGGATTCCCTGATCGACATTGTCAGTTTTGGCGCCTGCCCGGCCGTATTTCTTTTAAGTTACGGCAAGTTCTCTCCCCTGCTTTTACCGGTGGTCTTCTGCATCCTTGCATCAAATGCATTGCGGCTAAGCTATTTCAACCTGTTCGGCCTCACGGAGGACGGCTCATACATGGGCCTGTCCCTGGACAACAATATCTTTATCTTTGCTTTTGTATTCCTGTTTGAAGGCCTGTTCAGCCCGTCCCTGTTTGTGATCATTTTATCATTCATGTTCATTGGCCTTTCCCTGCTGAACCTGTCCCATATCGCCACCCCCAAATACCAGGGCAAAGGGTTCTATCTGGTCGTGGCATATATCATGGTTTTAACGCTGATTCATGGTCAGGACCTGATGCCCGGATAAGGAAACCATGTCAATATTCAACAGGAAACCCGGGAAAACAATGATGGATAATCCTCGGACATTCAGGGAATGCATATCAAACAGCGACACCGAATGCCTTGTCTACGGTGCGGATAATTTATCTCAATTCACACGCTCAAACGGCCATATCCGTTCAAAATGCGACCGGGCGCTTCCGGCGGCCCGCCCGGAAGATATCGTGGTATTACGCGGAAAACCGGACAGGGCCTATCAAAGCTGGCTCAGGTCCCTTGGCCTGGGCACGGATCATGTGGTGGCCTATGGTTGTTCAACCGGAAAGACACCGCTTTCCCGGTTGATCGCTGACAATCCGGAACCGGTCAAGGCGGCCATTCGAAAGCTCAACAAAAAGCCCGTCTACGTACCATGGTTTTCCGGGAATTTGGAAAACGCGGCCGCCCAGGCACTTGGCGCGGATCTTTTTGGCGCCCCCGGCGCCTTGACATGGCGACATAACGAAAAATCAATGTTCAAAACCATCTGCCGGCAACTGGATATCCCCGTGGTCGAAGACACCCTGTTCAGGATACGTCCGGACAACCCTGAAAATCCTGTTGAAATGGAAAAAATAATCCGGCACTATCTAAAGCGCTACAGCATGGTCCTGATCCGGGGCACCCTGGACAATACCGGGGTTTCCCTGGTGTTTAAAACCCGGGGAGACGATATCAATGCCGTGTACCGCCAGCTCTCCGGCCACGGGGTCGGCCATGTGCTCATTGAACCGTTCCTGGAGGTGATCTCATCGCCCAATGACCAATGGATCATCACCAGAAAAGGGGAAATAACCCATCTGGGCATGCGGGATCAGGTATGTAAAAGCGGGATTCACCATGTCGCCACCATTAAAAGGCGGGAACCTTCTTCAGAAGAAGACCGGATTAAAGAGATCTCCTTCAAGATCGTTCAACACCTGGCTGAAGCAAACTATGTCGGTGTGACCGGCATTGATTATATTGTCACGGCTTCGGGGATATATCCGGTTGAAAACAATGCCCGGTTTAACGGGTCCTCCTATGTCAGTCTCATTGTGGCCAATGCCGAAGAACTGACCGGTCCCGTCCCCTGCTGGAAATTTATCAAAACCAGGACCTCGCCCTGCCCGTTCAATGCCCTGTCAAGGCAACTGGCCCCCGTTCTTTTTGACGGCCTGAAGCAGGAATCCGTCTTTCCCTATAATTGTGACCACCTGGAGAAAACAGGGGAGTTCGCAGTAATCCTCATGGGCGGCTCCCCGGACCAGATTGCCGCCCTGGAGGCAACCCTGGGGGAGTTGGGCGTGGGATAGCCCCAATAGCGGTTTATGGTTTTATTACTAATCTATTTGCGGAGCGATGAATGATACAGGAACAATTGATACGACACATGGATGACGATACCCGGAATTTTTATTTTATGATCAACCCCTATTTTCCTACCCCCGGGATGATGGCCCGGGTCAGTGAGAATCTGCCCCACCTCATCCGCTATTATCCCTCCAACCAGGAAGTCATTGCCGGAAAAATCAAGCAGGTTGAAAAAATCGACCTGCCCCTGATCGCCGTGAACGGCAGCTGTGAAGCCATTCGAGTCCTGCTGCAGCACACCCCCGGCAGGAAACTTGTGACCGTTCCCAATTTCAATGAATGGGAAATCACGGAGCATCTCCCCATGGCCTATGATGCCTCCACCCGGGAAATCATGGATGCGATCCGGGAAAACCATATCGAGATGGTCTGCATCTGCAATCCCAACAACCCCACCGGGTTTTACCGGGACGATATTCAGGCCCTGGTGGATGCCTTTCCAAAGGTTAAATTTGCCATTGATATCAGTTTCATCGATTTTGTGGATGAAACCATCCCCCCCTTCCCCAAAGGGAATAATGTCATTCTCATAAAAAGCCTGGGAAAGAACTATGGCGTCTGCGGCCTGCGCCTGGGGTACATCGCCTCGGCGGATGAAGAACTCATTGCCGCCCTTGCTCCCGCCATCCCCATCTGGAACATCAATTCCATCACGGAATTCCTGCTGGATCTCATCCTGGAAAACAGGGAGGCCTATGAATCCTCCAGGATAAAAATCATTCACGGCACCGCCAGGATGGTCGAAATCCTGAAACAATTCCCGTTCCTGAAGGTATTTCCCACCAAAGCGAACTTTGCCATGATCCATACCCTGAAACCCATGGAATTCAACCTGAAAAACTGCGCCAACAAAACCGGCCTTGACCAAAATTACTACCGGGTGGCCTACAACAAAAACTATGAAGCGTTGAACCACCTCATTACCATGTAAGCAACCACAAGACCGTAATTGCAGTAGACCGGAAGGAGAAAATAAAATTCCATCAACCAATCGTTCAAATCTGGAGACATCAGCATGCTGCCAAAGACTGAAAAAGCCCTGATCCTTGTTGCCGGCCTGGGAAGCCGATTAGCGCCCATAACCGAAACCCTCCCCAAATGCATGGTCAAGGTGAATGGGACACCGATTCTGGTCAACACATTAAACCATCTGGCCGCAAACGGATTTAAAGAGGTGGTGATCGTGACAGGCTATATGGATGATATCATCAAAACCGCAATCGGCCATCGCTTCAAAGACATGGATATCCTGTATGTTCAAAACGACATTTTTTATAAAACAAACAATATGTACTCATTGTGGCTGGCCAGGGAGCATCTCATTGCCGACAACGGCGTGCTCCTGATCGAAGGCGACCTGTTCTTTGAAGAGGCGGTGCTGAAAAAATTGCTGGACACCGATACCAATTCCTATTGGGTGGTTGACAAATTCATCCTTTTCAAGGAGGGATGCATGCTGACCACCAATGAAACAGGATGCATCGAAAAGATCGACATCATCCGCCACACCCTGTCAAAATATGACCGCAACCAGCATAAATCAGCGGGCATGCTGAAGATCATGAAGCAGACCGGCCGAACATTGTCGGATCTCCTTGAATTTGAAGTCAGGCACGGTCACCTGGATATCTATTATGACCAGGTATTGTCCAGGCACCTGGCGAAGGTCGACCTGGGCACCTGCGACATCAACGGCTTAAGATGGATGGAGATCGATGATGTCCATGATTTGAAAAAAGCCGAAGCCATTTTCTGATCCACCCCAATTGACCGTGGGCCGTTGGGACCGGTTCAGGGTCGTGTCGTTGTGCATGATGCAGATCCGTTCAAACACATTTTTCCTTTCCCGTAAAACGACCTACGTAAACAAAGGAGTTAACGATGCCCAAAAGCACTGTATTCCTAACCTTTGATGATGGCCCACTCTCCGGATCTGACGATGTTATTCAAGTACTTAAAACAAAGAAAGTTAAGGGTACACTTTTTATGGTTGGTGTCCACGTCACAAGCACGTGGCGTAAAAATCAGGTGATCGCAGCTCACGTTAGCCCTTATTGTGAAGTGGGGAATCACAGTAATACTCACGCCGACGAGAAATACGCATCATATTACAGCGATCCTAAAACTGTTGTCGAGGGGTTCAAGGAGGCAACGAAGATCTTGGACATTAAGGGAACCAGGATAATAACCAGGCTACCCGGACGGAACACTTGGCGTGTTGGGAATATCATAAAGAACGATCTGGAGAGCGGCAACGCTGCGGACTTATTGTATAAGGAAGGTTATGTCATCTATGGGTGGGATGTTGAATGGAAAATGACTAAAACCGGTATGCCCGTTGAGTCTCCAGAGGAAATGGTGAAAAAGATACAAAACGCGCTTTTGAGCGACGCAACCAAGAAAAAAAACAAGGTAATAGTACTCATGCATGATGCTATGTTTAAAACATCAACCGGCGAAAAAGCCAAGTCAACGACCTCCGGCAAAGCCGGAGGCTTGTATTGGGAACCGCTCAAAGCGGTCATAAAAGCATGAGCCACCTAAAGGTGGCTAAAATAAATCCAATTGTTCCATCCTTTTATCTGCGGCTTCCTGTTTTTGGATGT
>JAAEMK010001397.1 GCA_024225635.1 Desulfobacteraceae bacterium
AGCCAGGCCGAAGTAGCTGTCGAGTGATTTGAAGTCCCTGGTGATCACACTGGGATGGCCAATGGGGTAGCGGCAGTACTTGTTGGTCCAGGGGTACAACGAGCATATGTCCAGGTACCTGATGCGCTCGTCCTCGCTGCAGCTGTGGAAGAGCTTGGTCGCGTTCACGCGTCCACCGAAGAATGCCTCACGAGGATCGATGGGCATGACGACGTCGATTTCCTCAATGGCGGCGGCCATTTTGCAGTCAGCGCGCAGTCGTTTCTGCACCTCGCACTCCCACACAGCTTCCACTGTGTACCCCTGGTGCTCCAGCTCGCGTTGGCGCTGCATGGTCCTCTGGAAGGCCTGCTCCAGGGTCTCGCCTGTGGTGCCAATGGTCATTTTGCGCGTCTTGGAGTTGGCATAGCACGCATGGCCATGCCAATAGCACCCATGGTACTCGAAGATGGTGTTGGTGTCTGCGCAGTAGCCATCAACTCTGTACTTCCCAATGGCCACTTCATCACCATTCCCTGCATGCTGGATGGTGATCCCCCTTTCAGTAGCCAGCCAGGTCAGGTAGCGCACTGCAGCCACTGAAGCTCGTTCTCGCCTGCGATAGCCCTTTGCTGGAGGGACGCCCACAGTGTTGGCCTTGAGGAAGTTCTGCCTCCACATG
>JAAEMK010001398.1 GCA_024225635.1 Desulfobacteraceae bacterium
ACATGATACTGATCCAATGGTAACACACTTCCAGCAGTGTCACTGGTGACACCAAGTTGGAGCTGATGCTGGAATGGAGACTTTGCTCCTGGAGGGAACCCCTACTACTACTGAGATGGTCGAAATTCAGTTTGGCCTCGCTACCTTTCGCAAAACAAGTGAATATTCAGGCAAGCAAAGAAGATCTGACGCTCTTTCCATAGAGAGAACTTGGAAATTCATTTGATTGATAAGGAGACGTTGGCGAAACTCGTCATGGCCATTAGGTTGCCAAGACGCAGAGCGTCAAACACGGGGGCTCAACGTAGCCCGCAAAAAGGCCTAGGGAGTGAGCCCGAGATAGGGGCTTTCTTCCGAATGGAGACGTGTACCTAACGGCCACAAAACGGCCTAATATCTCTCCGTTTTATCTTTTTACAAAATTTCTCACAGGAACATTACATGCTCTCTCTCTCTAGAGACGAGACTACTGACCAGTGTTTTTCCCGGTTGGACCAATCGTCGTCGTCGTCGTCGTCCAATCGCTGTCGTCCAATAGGGTGGTGTCGTCCAATTAGTTGGACCAATCG
>JAAEMK010001399.1 GCA_024225635.1 Desulfobacteraceae bacterium
CAAAATCGGCGACCATTGCCCGAGTTTGCAGGTATCTGTGATTAGTGGATTTAGACGTTTTCGGTCTCATTCGATAGGGAAATAATTGATGCATGTGAGAAATTAGATTACAAGGTTCCGACACCTATAGAACAAAATTATTAATTTTTCCGATCAAAAATAAAATTTTCCAAATTTTTCCGCAGGTGCCGTCGGCGCTATGCTTGACTGTTGGCTGCGAGACTATTTTTCCACCATAAGGTATATCTAGGAGTATAACATATCCAAAGGGCGTCGAAATCGATACACTACAACTCAAGTTATGAGCGATACAAATTTGAAAAACACCGGAAATTTGAAATTTTTGTAAATAACTGAGATTTTCGCAGATGTGGCATCACAATTATGGCGTCTTTGAAAGACCGTGTTATATCGTTATACAAGGAAAATGCTTATCCGTCGTTTGGCCATTTCTTGAAATTCTTGAGCGAAATTGAAGGGATTAAACTTTCGCCCAAAACGCTGAAGAGTTATCTGCAGGAAGCGGAAATAACACATCCACTGTCTAGTTTGAATAGGTCAATCAGACCCATTAGGCGAAAATACGATGTTCACGGAATCGACCAGTTATGGGTCTGTTTTGAATAATATTGTAATTCGAAATTAGTAAAATCCCATCAAATTTTCATTTAGCAAGCGGACATTTTCTACCTTCGATC
>JAAEMK010001400.1 GCA_024225635.1 Desulfobacteraceae bacterium
GCACTATTCACCAAACCAGCAGCACACCGCGCGCCGCCCTCTGTGCTTGCGGACTGGTTACGGCACTGGCCATTTTGCCAGGTGAGCTTTCCTTCATCGTCAAGGCCGCTAATTTCTGTTTTTTGGTATCCCTTCTGCCCCTGTCCTTTGCCCTTATCCGGCTTCACAAAACTTCTCTGGAGTCCGAACCTATTGGCAAAATCAAAAGGATAGTCCCTTACGCGGCGCTAGTAGCCAACGTCCTTCTCCTCTTAACTCTTGATAAAAGTTCCATGATATTCGGGCTTCAGCTTGCCGGGATCGGCTGTCTTCTGTACTTTTTTTATTCCCGTAAAAGGGAAATACGCTCCCGGACTGGCATGAGCCTTATCCTTTGCGAGACCGCGCCGCGCGTCATTAATTTTTCTAACCGCATCCTGATGCCCGTGGCCAATCCACGGATCCAGGATGCCCAGTTCACTCTGACCCAGGCCTTCATTCCGGAAAAAGGCGGCACCGAAGTGGTGGGCCTTTCCGTGGTGGCGGCTTCTTCCCAGGCAGACTTCCACACAACCCTGTCCTCATCCGAGGATTTAGCAGGC
>JAAEMK010001402.1 GCA_024225635.1 Desulfobacteraceae bacterium
CTGAAAACTGCCGCAAAAACAAGCGGGCATCGGCTCCAGTCCCCGTTCTAGGAGAATTCCGAGACCGGCGGGATGAGTCGGTAAGTTCACCGCTAATTCATAGTTTGTTTCAATGTGAACTTGGCGTCTCGTGTTAGGTAATCATGCGAACTTGCGCACATCTTAGTTTAGAATCTGAATCCGCGTAAGGTTGTCACCAATGTAAGGTTTCGTTGTTGCTAATTTTACTGCAATTGGCCGAAGCGCCTTAGGAATTGTTTCAATGTAGGCAAGCTAACAACTCGTACATGTTTGATACATTCTCAACGTAGTCTAGGCATCTGGAAGGCAACTTAAAAGAAAACGAAAAAGTCGCCGCCGCTCCGGATTCCAAAAGACACGGCAATGGCGTGTCCCATGTGTCAACAATGGCTCGGCAATTCGAGTCGGAGCACGACGTGAAACGTGAGCGTCGTGTCAACTGGGCCGTTGGTACCGGCGCTGACGTAGATGTCGAGACGTGCCGGTGCCCTGTCAGCTGGCTCGCCAGTTGCAGTCCGAACACGCAATTCGTGGCCACGACGTTCAAATGGCCTCGTGAAACGTGAACGTCGTGTCAACTGGGCCGTTCGTACCGGCGCTGACGTTGATGTCGAGACGTGCCGGTTCCGTGTCAGCTGGAGGAGGAACACGGCGTGATGTAAAAGTCTTCTTCGTGGACTATGGGAACCGAGCAAAAACAACAATGGCTCGCCAGTTGAAGTCGGAGCACGACGTGAAATGTGAGCGTCGTGTTTCGTCGACTGGGGCAATTGCGACGCTGCCGATTCCACGGTTTATACTAGATGCTATACTATATTGTGTCTCGTGTTACGCAAAAGAATATTCTTGAAAAATTTTCAACCGACGCGCACCGACGCGAAACGTCAACAAAACGGATATTTATGCACTTTTCGGCGACATCTAAAACCGGCGTCCCGACTTGGCCGCTTCTGAAAATCGTGACTCTTGTCCGACCAAACTTGTGGGAACGGGCGTCGTCTGAAATCATTCCTGCCTGCCGCGATCTCTACGGGGCGTCGTCTGAATTCCGAGACGGCCTGCTGCTCCTAGGATGCATCTGAAAACCGAAGGCGTCGTCTGAAAATTGGGGCGTCGTGGCGGCCAGCCGGCTCCCTTTGAAAACTCCCGTGGGCAGCACGACTTGGCGCCTTTTGGCCATCGCC
>JAAEMK010001403.1 GCA_024225635.1 Desulfobacteraceae bacterium
AATTCCTTTCCCTTATTTTTTTCCTTTTTGGGACCAGTGACCATCTGTTAAATTGTCACTTTTGATCGAGTGTCCACTTTGAAATAGGGGGGGGGGGGGAGAGATCTGACACATTTGCGTTCACAGTGATTATTGAGTTCATCTTTATAGTTAGAGGTTAGGTTATTTCTAATAAAAGTTGACTTTTAATATTACCTTCACGTATTTTTGAAAAAAACGGCGGTTCAACCGCCGCTGCCGCCGAAAATCGCCATTTTCCGCCGAAATTCAACATTTTCAGGCCATTTAGACGCATTTTTGATGGGTTAGTCTTAGGGGGAAAAATTTTTTTAAATTTATTTTTTGCTATTTTTGCTTAATTAGACAATTTTGAATCATTTAAGACAAACTTTAAAAAAAAAGTCAGGGTTAGTTATAAGGGGAAAATTTTTTGAAAAAAATAACATGGTCTCAAATGATTCCAAATCGTCTAATTCGGCGAGAAATGACATAAAAAAATTTGGCGGCTGACGGCGGTTTTCGGCGGCAAGCGGCGGTTCAACCGCCGTTTTTTTTCAAAAATACGTGTAG
>JAAEMK010001404.1 GCA_024225635.1 Desulfobacteraceae bacterium
CAAAACGTCGGCCTACCATCACTGTTCGACACTTCCAAACTCCAAAGTATTAAGAGTCGATTTTTCTAAGAGTCCGACATCGACTGGAAAAGGTAAACAAATTTTATTACGGATATGCAGGGTCCTCTCGACGGCGCATCTCGTGGTACCTTTGGTTTCGTCCTCCGCTGTCTCGTTGACCCGCTACGAAGCGCCGGAAATTTGAATTTTTGAAAATCGTCCGGCAGCCGCCGGCGACGGGATAACGGCCGCCGTTCGCGCAAGGATCATCGTATCGACTTCATTCGAAAACTGCCGGACAGAGAATTGACCGGCCTACAAATCGTCCTTTAGATACAAAGCTCTCCCGCCAACGGAGCTCGACTTACAATCTGCCAAACCCAAAAAATTGGAGTTCCGTCGACGCGGAAAAGTGGCGACGCGCATCCTTTTCGGCCCGTTTTCTCGAACTGTAGAAATAAATCCCAACTTTTTTAAACCAGGAATCGAAAGAGGAGATCGAGG
>JAAEMK010001405.1 GCA_024225635.1 Desulfobacteraceae bacterium
GTACACGAAGAATGCAGCCGTGATCTCTAAGTTCTCTAACCACCGGCCTTTCAAAATATTAAAGTTGAAAATGTCGTTTTTGGGCAATTTTGGACTTTAATCGAAATTATTACTGTGTTTTGACTTTTATAAAAATAAAAAAAAATAACGATGATACTCTCCGACCCCAACTACACACTTTGGCATCAACGCCGATTTCAAAATGTTAAAGCTGAAAATGTCGTTTTTGGCCAATTTCGAACTTTAATCGAAATTATTACGGTATTTTTGGCATTTATAAAAATATTAAAAATAACAGTGATACTCCCCGACATCGACTACACTCTTTGGCAAGAATTCCGACTTCAAAATAATAAAGTTAAATAGGGGCGTGACCATTTTCGCACTGGGCGGCAAAAACAATGACTTCTTGGATTCCCGAATCTGCCTCCAGAATGGCCCCCATGAGCCCCAGGAAGCAGGTGCGCTGGTTGCGCATTCGCAGGAACTTCTCTTTCAGTCCTCCGTCTCCTTTGATGCTCCCGAACACGGAGAACGCCTTCACGCAGGCCGCATATGGGGCGCTGGATGGTGACAAGAGTCCGCCGCGGTTCACCCGCTTCAGGAAGGAGGACTCGCCTTCGTTGGTCAGTTCAAGGTCGAATTCAGGCGGGTCGTCATTGACCAGAATGGCGCTGCAGCAGCTGCACTTGCGCCTGCGAAGCTCCGAGTGAATCACGGCGCCCGTGACGAAGTAGACCGTGCAACAGTCGCTCCTGGACACTGGGCCCTCTGCGGCGTCCACCTTGATCAGCGCCTCCTTCAAGGTGACGAATTCGGCGCTGTCCAACTCCATTTCATCTGCACACTGGTCGTACTTGTCAGAGCTGGAAAGCTCACTCAAAGAAACTCCAGAGAAGTGGACCAGTGACAGCGTTTTGATCTTCAGCTCACTCTCAAAAAGTTGCTTCACCGAGATGAAGTAGTTGGTGCCAGATAGTTGTCGGTACCAGCCAAATCTTGACTCCAGGGAGTCAGACTGGAATTTTCCCAAGAGAATGTAGTTGAAGCCCAGTTTGTCCACCATGAACCTACTCATTTCGACAAGAGCAGTGAGAGTATGCCGGACAGCAAAGAGGGTTTCCTTGCTGAGCCCAACGTCCCCTGAAGACTCCCATTCATCCAGGAACTGGACGAATTCCAGCAGGAACTGGAGCTTCCAGTCCTCAGAAGACCGAACAGGATCTCGCTCAATGTCTCGTTTCCTCTTTCCGACACAGGAGGAATTGACGTTGAGAACGGCCCATAGCTTCTTGATCAGCCCCAGGTAACGAGCGGTGCCCTGCCAGTCCTTGCCCTCCTCCTCTGAGTAGTGCATGAGGGCATTGACAGTGGACTCGTGAAAAATGGCGGCCGCTAATTTCACTGACGTTTTCTCAACCGGCTTGGGGTTCAGGCTGCGGAGAGACAGCTTGTGAGCCATCCTCACTGGCTTCGCTGACTCCACTGAGTAGAGGTCGAGCAAGTCCTGAAATCGCACCTGCGATTCAGAAGGAAAGAGGGGGGAGTTCAGAGCAGGAATTTTGAAAGATTTCTTCCGTTCGAAGTTGTTGTAGATGTTCTTCAAGTTGTGGACTGGGTCGATGATGAGGAAGAGGGGCTCTGAGGTATGCGGATTCATAACAGACGTCTTCATTTCTCCACCGGAAAGCAGTTTGTAGAATGCCCTGAATGATATGTGAATGATTGATGAATTAAAGTTTTAAAAGAAACCTTTTCTACTAAACTGAAAATGTCGTTTTTGGTCAATTTTGGATTTTAATCGAAATTATTATGGTATTTTTGGCTTTTATAATAATTTTAAAAATAATAATGATACTCCCCGACATAGACTACACACTTTCGCATCAAATCCCATGTCGATATCAATAGTTTGAAATTTCGAGGATTTAATTAAAAATATTAAAATTAATTTTCAAAATCCGACTCTGTCACTTATACCTACATGTCCGACTGTATACGTCTACAAATTTTCGGCTCTCTGGTAAATGTCTAGATACCTTAACAAGTTGGGACACACTAACGAACAAACGAACGAATGGCTCATGGGCAGAAAACCAATCATTATATTAACTCGCCGCCACTGAGGCGGCGGCGAAAAAACCACACCAC
>JAAEMK010001406.1 GCA_024225635.1 Desulfobacteraceae bacterium
CGCCAGGAGATTTTAGAATTCCCTCTGTTTCATTGACGAATAGAATTACAACAATATTTCGTCGCCATCAATCAAAGTCATGAAGCTGGTCTGTCTGGTGGCTGTGCTGATTGGCGTCGCCTCTGTACAGGTTGTGGTAACTAACTACAGTATGTGCTACTTGGTGCTACGTGCGTATGTACGGTAGTTTGCGTGACAAGAGGCTACGCGGGGGGCATTTTTTCCTTTTTTTCGCGGCCGCCTCAGCGGCCGCGAGTACTATACGGATGCTAAAATTCGTAACGGTACGTACGTACGTATGTACGCACGTATGTACGTACGTATGTACGTATGTCACACAAAAATATCGTATCTAGGGGTTACGTAGAGAGCTGAAAATTTGTAGACGTATAGAGTCGGGCACGTAGGTAAAAGTGACGAAGTCGGATTTTTGAAATTTTGAGATTTAATTTTTAATATTTTTAAATAAATCCTCGAAATTACAAACTATTGCTATCGACATGGGATTTGATGTCAAAGTGTGTAGTTGATGTCGGTGAGCAAC
>JAAEMK010001407.1 GCA_024225635.1 Desulfobacteraceae bacterium
GATTTGTCCAGGTCTGCCTGTCGACTGTTTGTTGGGAATGGACCTTCTGACCATGCACAAAATTCGGCTCGTCGATCAAAATGGAACGGAGCTGCAGAAATTTGCTTCGTTCTATTATCCAAATGACGCCACGCAACTCACGGCCAATATGTTCCTGGTGCCAGAGCAAGATCAAGTAGTGCGCCTTGACCATCAGGACGTCAAACAGTTCATTCGTGGTGACTACATTCAGGCAGTGTTGGATACGTACAAGGAAGAGATTGCGGCCGCCGACCCGCACTCACTGCTCGTCATTGCCAACCTTACGTATCCAGAGTGCGAGAATGGCGTCATCCCGCTCAACAAACCAACTATTTCTTACGCAGAAAGACGTGCCAACTACAACAAGGAAACCACTCCGGACGGCGTGAACAAAGCTGATTTAGATTTGGTCGACGATCTGCACTTGAAGTATGACTCTTCTTCCCTCAAATCGGCGAACCAGAACAAAATGGAGGCTTTGCTTGCGGAGTACAAGTCGCGCATCTTCTCACATTCAGATATCGACTTTGGTTGCACAGACATGATCGAACACTCTATCCAATTGCTACCAGGTAGTCGACCAATCAAGCAAACGATGCGCACTTTTCCGCAAGCCATGGAACAGGAAGCGAAGAAGGAAATTGAGAAGTACCTCAAGTACGGCGTCATCTCTCGTACTATCTCTGAATGGGGAAGTCCAGCCCTCTTGGTCCGCA
>JAAEMK010001408.1 GCA_024225635.1 Desulfobacteraceae bacterium
GAAAGCGGTGAGTTTTTCCACCTCTTCCGACTCGGAGGACCACTCGATACCGGCATAGAGATCCTCGGTATTCTCACGGAACACGGTGATGTCGACCTTTTCAGGATGCTTTACCGGGCTCTGGACCGGGGAGAAATAACGAACGGGCCGGATGCAGGCATAAAGATCCAGCTCCTGGCGGATTCTCACGTTGAGGCTTCTCATGCCCCGGCCAACCGGGGTGGCAAGGGGGCCCTTGATGGCGACCCTGTGCTCCTCGATGGTCTTGAGGGAAGCGTCCGACAGAAACTCGCCGGTCTGGTTGAACCCCTTCTCTCCCGCGGGAATCTCGAGCCACTCGATCTGTTTTTTGCCGTTGAACGCCTTTTCAACGGCCGTGTCAAACACGGGCTGTGCAGCCTTCCAGATATCGGGCCCGATGCCGTCCCCCTCGATAAAGGGGATCTCAACGCAATCGGGCACCTTGAGTCCCGTATCCTTGTCTATGGAAATGATCTTAGTCATGCAACGCTCTCCTCATTCTATGCTGTGTTATTGGGATCTCTGGCGCAGGGCCTCGTACATGGCGATGCCGCCCGCAACCGATGCGTTCAACGAGGTCACCCCCGCCTTCTGGGGCAGGGAGACGAGAAAATCGCACTCCTTTTGCACCAACGGCCTGATGCCCTTGTGCTCACCGCCCACCACAAGCACCAGGTTGCCGGTGAGGTCCGCCTTGAACAGCGAGGTCTCTCCCTCGGCATCCAGGCCCGCCACCCAGAACCCCAACGCCTTCAGCTTGCGCAGGAGCGAGGCCGTGTTGGTGATGAACGAAATGTCGGCATACTCCATGGCCCCTGCCGAGGCCCGGGAGACCGACGGGGTGGGAGAGACGGATCTCTCCTTGGGCACCATGATATGATCCACGCCCGCGCACAGGGCGGTGCGGATCAATGCCCCCAGGTTGTGGGGGTCTTCCAGGTTCTCCACCACCAGGATGAACTTCTGGGCCGGATTTTTGCCCATCTGCTTGACGATGGATTCGGCCCGGACATGGGGCAACGGGGAAACCCGCGCCACAACGCCCTGGTGCCTTGCGTCCCGGGTCATGGTGTCCAGGCTCGCAAGATCGGTTGTCTCCACAGGGATGGCATGGGCGTCCGCAAACTTGAGGATCTCGTCGATCCGCGCCTTTGAGCGCTCCTTTGCCACAAAGATGGTGTAAACCTTTCTCTTACCTGCCCGCAGGGCCTCCCTCACCGGATGGATACCGCAAAGGATCTCGACCTGTCCGTTTTTTTCCTTCACCTGAGCTCCCTTTTAAAAATCGATGCCATCTCATTTTTGCTTGTCTCAAGATCGTCGTTCTCGATCACATGATTGTAGCGATCTTTCAGAGCAATCTCTTTGAGCGCGTTTTTCATACGTTTTTGTATGGCCTCCTCGGAATCGGTCCCCCGGCTCCGGAGCCGCTGTTCAAGGATCTCGAGGTCAGGGGCCATGATAAAAATGGTCACGGCCGACGGAAACGCCCTGGTGATCTGCTCGGCTCCCTGGACATCGATGTCAAGCAGCAGGCTCCCGCCCTTTTCCAGGGTCTCCCGGATAAGGGTGAGGGACGTGCCGTAATAGTTGTCGTGAACCCGGGCCCATTCCGCCCACTGGTTGTTCTCGATCCTCTCCTCGAACGCCTCTTTGCCGATGAAATAGTAGTCCCGCCCATGGATCTCCCCTTCCCGGGGAGACCGGGTGGTGTGGGAGACCGAAAAAGAGATCTCGGGAAATTCCTCCAGCATCAGCTTGCAAAGGGTTGACTTGCCGGCACCCGAGGGGGCGGAGACCACAAATAATTTTCCTGGTTTTGTGCTGTTTTCCAAACCTTGCTCCATCCTTGTCAGAAGATCTAATTTTCTTAATTTTCCTGTTCTTCCTGCTGTTTCAATGCCGAAAAACGCTGTGAAATGGTTTCCGCCTGTATGGCCGAAAGTATCACATGGTTGCTCTCTGTCACGATGATGGCCCGGGTTTTTCTGCCGTGGGTGGCGTCCACCAGGCGTTTTTCATCCTTTGCCTCATCCTTCAGCCGCTTCATGGGGGAGGAGTTGGGGGAAAGGATGGTCACCACCTTTTCAGCCACCACCGTGTTACCAAACCCTATGTTCAGTAGGACCTGTTCCATTATATCTCCTGGTTTGACCAACGGTTATTCAATGTTCTGAACCTGCTCCCTGATCTTCTCAAGCTCAGACTTCAGGTTGACAATGGTATGGGACAGCTCGGCCTGGCCGGACTTGGATCCCATGGTGTTGAACTCCCGGTTGAACTCCTGGATCAAAAAGTTGAGCTTCCGTCCGGCGGGCTTGCTTGACGAAAGGATCTCCCGGAACTGCTTGATGTGGCTGTGAACCCGGACGATCTCTTCGGAAATGTCGCTCTTGTCGGCAAGGATGGCGGCCTCCTGGGAGAGCCGCACCGGATCCAGGGCTTCCACCCCGTCCGTGAGGCGGGAAATTCGCTCCATGAGGCGTTCCCGGTAGATCTTCGGAATCTCCGCGGCCCGGTCTTCAATGGTCTTGAGCTCGCCCTCGATGAGGGTCATGCGCTCTTCAAGATCCCCGGCAAGGTTCTCGCCCTCGTTTGCCCGCATGGTGGTCAGGGCGGCAAGGGACTGGGTCACGGCAGTCGACACAACCTGCCATAACAGGTCGAAATCGGTCTCCTTCTCCTCGTCCAGGATCATATCCCGTCCGGCCAGCACATGGTCAAGGGTGATGGGGGACTCGATGGCAAGGTTCTGCCTGAGGGTGGCCAGGGCCTTGTAATAAGCGTCAGCCCTTTTTTCATCCACGGCAAAGCTTGCCGCGTCCTCGGATTCATCCCTGATGGCAATGCGGATCTCCACCCGTCCCCTGGCAAGGTTAGCGGCAACGATCTTCTTGATTCCATCTTCAAACCTGCGGCAAAAACCGGGAAGATATAGTGCCACATCAAAATTCTTGCTATTGTAGGAACGAATCTCAACCTCGGCCCTGACATCGTTCTCCGTATATGACGCCTCTGAAAAGGCGGTCATGCTCTTAATCATTTAAACTCTTCTCTCTTTCTTTTAAGTTCAAGGCAATACTTTGCCCTGACAGTTTCAAGGAATCCCTTGATCGCCTCTCCGGCATAATCGGGATAGGTCCACTCTAACTTTTGGAACCCCCCTTTTTTATAGATCAGGGTGAGATCCGCGTAGATCCCCTTCCCAATATACACCCGATGGGAATAATCCTTGCCGGTGGCAAGGATAAACCTGGACGGAAGAAGGTAGCCCGGATCAATATTGAGGCTCCTTTTACCGTCGGTTGTCCACAATGTTTCCAGCTGGTTGGTCGCCTCCTTGATCGCGGCCAGGGACTCCTGCCCGATCAAGTCCTTGAACACCACCACCCGCCGGAACAGGGGAGTTCCCATTTCCTTATAATAATAGTCGGTATAATCAAAATCAAACCATGGACTGATCATGTCGATGCTGCCGAACCGCTCTTCAAGCATGGGCAGCACCGCCTCCAGGATGGTTTGATCGTTCATGAACAGGCTCACTATGAGCTTTGCCGGATCCGGTATCTTTGGTGTACTCATCAGGCCAGCGGCTTCGCCTCTTCCACCAGCATGATGGGAATGTCGTCCCGGATTTCATAGACAAGCTTGCAAGCCTCACACACAAGTCCGTCGTTGCTCTCGTTCATGGTCACCTCGCCCTTGCATTTGGGGCAGGCCAGTATCTCTAACAATTCCTTGGAAACAGCCATTATCAAATCTCCTTTTTCATCAATATATCAGTCAGCCATACAAACAGGTGCAAAGATAACTTCTCTTAAGCCGCGGGGACTTCCTCCTTGGTCTGCCCTTCCCCGGCCCGGTCGATGACACCCCGTGAGTTCTGCATGGTCTGAAGCTTGTAATACTCTCCATGTTCCGCCATGAGCTGCTCATGGGTGCCCTGTTCCACAACTGCGCCCTTTTTCAACAGAACGATCCTGTGGGCATGGTCAATGGTGGAAAGCCTGTGGGCTATGACCAGGGTGGTACGGCCCTGCATCAGGTTGGAAAGCGCTTTCTGGACCACCCTTTCCGCCTCGGCATCCAGGGCCGAGGTAGCCTCGTCCAGGATGAGGACAGGGGCGTCCTTGATCAATGCCCTTGCAATGCAGATCCGCTGCTTCTCACCCCCGGAAAGACGGTTTCCAAGCTCGCCGATCCTGGTGTCGTACCCCTTGGGGAAGCCCATGATGAAATCGTGGGCATAGGCGGACCTTGCAGCGTTCTCCACCTCTTCGTCGGTGGCGTCCATGCGGCCGTACCGGATATTATCCCGGACGGTCTCGTTAAAGAGGATGGGCTCCTGGGTCACAATGGATATGTTCCGCCTCAGGGAGTTGAGGGAGAAATTCTTCACATCATGGCCGTTGACCAGCACCCTTCCCTCGGTTGCATCGTAAAACCGGGGCACCAGGTTGACAAGGGAAGTTTTTCCACCGCCGCTCATGCCCACCAGGGCCATCACCTCGCCGGGCTCGACATTGAGACAGATATCCCGCAGCACCGGTTTTTCGGCCGGATCATAGGCAAAGGTGAGGTTCTCGAACCCGACCCCCACCGAGGAGCTGTTGAGTTCAACGGACTCTTCGGGCTCGGTGATTTCCGACTCCCGCTCGATGATATCAAATATCCGGGTAAGGGCGGCGCTGCCCTCCTGCACGGTGTTGTTGAGTTTGCTGAGTTTTTTGACCGGATCGTAGAGCATCATCACTGCGGTCAGAAAGGAAAAAAAGGTGCCCGGCGTGGAAGCGCCGCTGATCACCCTGGAACCGCCGAACCAGATGATAAAGGCGATGCCGATGCCGCCGACAAACTCCATCACCGGGGAGGACAGGGACTTGGCGATGACGGACTTCATCTCAAGCCTGAAAAGCGTATGGGCCTTTTTATTGAACCGCTCTTTCTCAAAGTCCTCCATGGTGAAGATCTTGACCACCTTGGTACCGGAAAAGGTCTCGTGGAGAAAGACGTTGAGATCGGCCATGGCCTCCTGGCAGCCGGTGCTGAACCGCCGCACCCTTCGCCCGAACACCACGATGGGATAAAAAGCGACGGGCAGGACCACAAAAGCGCCAATGGCAAGTTTCCAGTCCATGTAGAGGACAACCCCGATCAGCCCGATCACGGTAAACGCATCCTTGAGAACGCTTGTCACGGCGGTGGAGACCATGCCCTTGACGATGTTCACGTCATTGGTGATCCGGGACATGAGCACCCCGGTTTTTTCGGTATGATAAAATGCCAGGGGCAGATCGATGATCCTGGCATACAGGGCGACCCTGAAATGCTTGATGATCTCCTGCCCCACATGGTTCATGAAATAACCCTGGCCGTAAGCGCCCATGCCTTTCAGGAAAAAAACCAGGATGGCGACCCCGGGAAGAAGCAGAAGCTTGGATTGGTCCTTGTTTATGAAGATATCGTCCAGCATGGGCTTGACCAGATAGGCGGAAGCCGAGGTTGCCGCGGCCACCACCACCATACAGCCCATGGCAAGAACGAGCCTTCTCCATCGGGAGAGGACAAGCCCTAAAACGACCCGTCCCCTGTTTCTAATTTTTTTTTCAGATAAATTTTCCATAAGCTTCCTATTATGTGATATAATGCCGTCCATTGTCAATCTTAAAAGAGTACAGGACCCCTATCCAAATGCAGACAGAGACAGTACCCGTGAGCTTGCTCGGACTTTATAATTTCGCATGGCAAGCAGCGATGCCGCTTCTCAAAAGAAACAAACGGCTCAAACAGGGTTTTGACCAGAGATGTTCGGCCACCCACCTTTCCAAATGCGATATCTGGATTCAGGCGGCATCGGCGGGAGAGGCCTACCTGGCCTCGGAGCTGGTGAAACGGCTTAGATTCAACACTGGGACCACCATTCAGGTTTCCACCACAACGGCCCAGGGTATGGAGATTTTGCAGCAGGAGATCGACCCCCAAAAGCTTCATCCAACCGTCCGGTGCCGATTTACCTGGTTCCCCTTTGACATGCCGGATTTAATGCAGGAAGTGCTGGAGCGGCTCAACCCCTCCACCATGGTGCTCCTTGAGACTGAACTCTGGCCCGGCCTCCTGTCCGCACTGAAAAAACGGGACACAAAAATACTGATCGTCAATGCAAGGCTTTCGGAAAAGAGCTTCAAAGGATACCGGCGAACCTCCTTTATCTGGAAACACCTTGCCCCGGACAGCATCCTTGCCATATCCGGGCAGGACGCCTCAAGGTTCAGGGCCCTGTTCCCCGGGGCAGCCATCGGCGTCATGCCCAACATCAAGTTCGACGCCATTGACTGCCTTGATGCATCCCCGGCCAACCCACCCTCCCTGGAAAAAATGTTCGACCCCGACACCCCCCTCTCCATCCTCGCCTCGGTGCGCATGGAGGAGGAGCAACAGGTTGAACAGATACTGGAACGCCTGCTTGACAGGTTTCCCAACCAGGTGGTGGCTCTGTTTCCCCGGCATATGCACAGGCTCGACTTCTGGAAACAGAGCCTGGCCTCAAAGGGATATTCCTGGCAGCTCAGAAGCGAGACAACCGCCCCGCCCAGGCCCGGTTCGATCGTTTTGTGGGACGTGTTCGGGGAACTCAAGCAGGCCTATGCACTTGCCGTCACCGCCTTTGTGGGCGGCAGCCTTCTCCCCCTGGGGGGCCAGAATTTCATGGAGCCCGCCATTGCGGGGGCAGCCACGGTTATAGGTCCCCATTTCAGCGATTTTTTATGGGTGGGAGATACTTTTTTTAAAAAAGGGGTTGTGCATAAGGCCGAAAACTGGCAGAAGGTTGCAGATTTTATGATAAAGAACCTTAATCATGTTCCGGACAGAACAATATTGATGGAACAGGGGCAATGCTTCATCCGAAAACAACAGGGCGGGACCGAGCTTGCCGTAAACCAAATAACCAGATCCTTAGA
Organism: Desulfobacteraceae bacterium; assembly: GCA_024225635.1. GTDB lineage: Bacteria > Desulfobacterota > Desulfobacteria > Desulfobacterales > Desulfobacteraceae > Desulforapulum. Next base: position 6,981 of record JAAEMK010001408.1, read on the forward strand.
AAAAATATAATGGAACCATGGAACACATCAAGACCGTAAAACCCAACGTTATTCGAAAAAGGGCAGGCCAGCACAAGCGCTATGCCACAGGCTTTCAATACCAGCAGGACTCCATCTTTTTTGCCCAGATCGCCGAAGATCTGATCAAGGAGGGTGAAGAGGAGCTGAAACAACTCGGGGCAACCGAAGTGACGCCATCGTTTCGAGGCATCTACTTCAAGGCCCAAAAAGCCGTTTTCTACAATATCAACTACCAGTCCAGGCTCTGTTCCAGGATCCTAGCCCCCCTGGCGTCGTTCGACTGCACCGATACCGACACCCTCTACAAGCTGTCAAAACGGATCAAATGGGAGAACCTGTTCAAGAAGAAGAGCACCTTTGCCATCACGGCCAATGTCTCGGACAGCGAAATCACCCACTCCCAGTATGCGGCCCTAAGGCTCAAGGACGCCATTGCCGACTATTTCAGGGAGCGAACCGGAAAACGGCCGGACGTGGACACCCTCAACCCGGATATCAGGATCAACCTGCACATCAGAAAAGAGAAGGTGGCCATCAGCATCGACGCCTCCGGCGGCGCCCTTCACAAACGGGGATACCGGGAGGAATCGGTGTCCGCCCCCATGCAGGAGACCGTGGCCGCAGCCGTTATCCGCTTTTCCCAATGGGACGGATCGGTTCCCCTCTACGATCCCATGTGCGGTTCAGGCACCCTCCTTTGCGAAGCCCTGATGCACCATTGCAACATCCCGGCCGGCATCTTCAGGAAAAAATTCGGATTTGAGATCCTGCCCGATTTCAACCCGGACCTGTGGGCCCAGGTCAAAGAAAAAGCGGACGCAAAGATCGGCACCATTGAAAGCGGTCTCATCTCCGGCAGCGACATTGCCGAAGAATCCGTGGAAGCTGCAAGGACAAACCTCATGGGGCTCCACAACGGCGGCCAGGTCTCCATCGGCCACCGGGATTTCAGGGACCTGCCCGACATTGAAAACGCCACCATCGTCGCCAACCCGCCCTACGGCATCCGTATGGGCAAGGAGAGCGACCTCAAGGCCTTTCACCGGGACCTGGGTGACTTCCTCAAACAGAAATGCAAGGGATCGACCGCCTACATCTATTTTGGCGATCCCCAGTACGTTGCCCACATGGGACTGAAAGCGACCTGGAAAAAGCCCCTCAAGGCGGGCGGGCTTGACGGCCGCCTTGTCAAGTACGAGATGTATTAAACGCAAAATGCGTTGTAAAAAATAGAATGGGCCGGCAATTTACCACCTGCCGGTCCATTCGACACCATTCAGCGGGCGCTGCCGCCCTGAAAAACGTTCTGTTCATTCCTGATTGCGCATGACCGTTGTTTTTGCTATGATCCTCTGCAAATTTACGGGAATCCTGTTTTTTTTCAAAGTTCCGGGTTCTCTTTACAAAGACACGTAGATAAATAGAGGAGAAATACGAAATGAATGTCCGCCCCAAACATGTTTTGTTCATCGGTGCCCTGATCGCCGGAATCTGTATCCAGATATCAACGGCCTTTGCAAGTTCACCGGAAGACACAGTTGTTGATTTCAGCAAAGCCTATTTCATGCTTGATCCGGAAATGGCAACCTATCTGCCCGAAGAGGCCAAAGTGAATGAAGATGGCGTTGAGATTTTCACGCTCTATTGTGAGCAGATTGAAAAGAAGGCCCACAACCAGGGATATAAGCCCAGCTACTTCAAGATGAGCCTGAGCGATATCGACACCGAAGTCCTCAGCTCGGATGAAGAGACTGCAAAAGTCCGGATAACCGCTATCAAAAAACGCAGCATCAACCCCCTTTACAAGATAGTGGGGAACCTGTACTCCATCCAGGACGCGCATAAACTGGACCGGGTCGTCACCGTGATCAATGAAAACGGGGACTGGAAAATCGCTCCCGGCACCTATGGACTTCCCCAATAGGGATTTTTGAAAAGCCGTATTGCAAGAAATCGAATGGGCCGGCATTTTGCCATGCCACTGCAACCTGTCACCTGGCACCTGCCGGCCCCTTTAACGCCATTCACCCCACGCCTGCTTCACCCCTTCCTGGATCAGATCTCGGGTGGCCTCCTCTATGAAAGGGAAATTTCACCAAAAATATTGCCAAGCATAAAATACAATCGGATACATCTTTTGCTGAATAGTTACATCAGATTCCTTTTAAATCATCTTTATCCCATGAGCAATTATAAAAATCCCCTGTGCAGCATTCTTCACCGCAACCCAGTATCATCCCGCTTGAAAAATAAATAATACCACCATAATCAAAGGTAAAACCCTCCTTGCTGCCATTTACAACTATAGAACCTTTGACACTGCATCCTGTCGTGGAATAGTGGTCATGCAGTTCTCTGAGATCAACTATTTCGCCTGTTTTTAGAATGTGTTTTAACACATCAACGTTTATCATATCGCAATTATAACCATGCAAATCAGTAAGTTGGAAATTTGATACAATATTAGAAAACTCTAAATTGTTATGGTTTTTATTTTTAATAGTATGAACCGCACATGACACATTAAAAATTAGCAGAATAATCAAAAACCAATAAATCTTCATCCTATTTACCCTTTTTCGATATTAAATAAGCCTTAAGTGCGGCTGCACCTTCGGATTGTTTTTTATCCTTGTGTGCGATTTTTCCATGAGCATAAATATCGTTCAATGAAAAGCTGAAGGTTGATATCAGTTCATCAAGTAACCAGAAAAAGGATTTAAGTTGCAATTTATTAGGAATTTCATAAATTTCACTTTTTGAAATCATTCCAACGATTTCAATCCCAATGGAGTCGTGGTTATGGGGAAACCGATCTGGATAGACCTTTTTTAATTCATGTCTTGTCACCAATCTATACTTTTGCCCCCAACCAGTATTCTTTTTATGAAGAATAGCTTCTATTGCTTCAGCATCTTCTTCACTACAAGAGGATAAAGCCTTACATCTGGAATAAAGTTTACCTACATGCCAACATTGTTTTTTCAGGCTTGCCGTTTGTATAACCTTGCCATTTTCATCTATTAACAAATGGGTGCCTTCTTTTTGTTTTTTATACGCATTTAGAACCGAAGATGCGCTCACAGAGGCTGTTCTGTGCACTACTACGGCGTTAATAATAGAAAGGGGTAAGTGTTCTATAGAACTTCGATGTTCTTTGACAATCTTTACATTATTAACCCATCCTTCTTTATCCACATTTAACATAGTTATCTCCTTCATACATGTATTTAGAAATCACGGTCATGATATAAATTCATCAATAGCTATATCCGGATACAGATTGTATCTGCATCCTACACACGTTTCAGTTCTTCAAAGAAATTTTCAACACATTTGTAATATGCGCTTGCATTAGGATTACGCAGTTGGTAAACATCAAGATGTTTATATTATTGATAGGGCCATACAAATATAGATAATGATGATAATTTTTTCGTATACATCCTCTGGTTAGAAATCAAACAGACAGTATCTTAGTGCGACCAGGAAATTATCATCACGAAGGTTAAGCTCAGTATGCCACAAGGAATATTACCATTCAAGTAAGAAGGAGAAGTTTCGGTGTTCCTTCAAAAAATATAACAACTTGGAAATGAAAAGGAGGTCTCCCCATGAAACGAGTCATCGTCATTGCATTGTGCCTGCTGTTCTCTTCATCCCCGGCCATTGGATTTGAGCTGGGTGATGTTTCCCTTCCGGACACCATTGCCGCCGGAGAAAAGTCCCTTGTCCTGAACGGTGCGGGCTATCGAACCAAGTTTTTCATCAAGGCCTATGTCGGCGGGCTTTACCTGATGGAAAAGAAACCCCACGATCAGGCTGCGGTCATCCAGTCAAACGACCCAATGGCCATTCGCCTGCACATTGTTTCAAGCCTGATCACCAGCCAGAAAATGGTGGACGCGGTAACCGAAGGGTTTGAGAATTCAACAAAGGGAAATACGGCATCCATCCGGGACCGGATCGACCGGATGGTGGAAGTCTTTAAGGAGGACATAAAGGTGGGGGACGTGTATGACCTCGTCTATGCGCCTGACACGGGGATGACGGCATCCAAGAACGGCATTCTCAAGGAAACGTTTTCCGGGGTTGAATTCAAAAAGGCATTGTTCGGCATCTGGCTCTGCGACCGCCCGGCCGACGCAGACCTCAAAGAAAAAATGCTGGGCAATTGATTTTCTGCCACCTGCCCTCCCTGCCCCTGCCGTTCATCATTCATAATTGGCGGCCTGTCGGGCTATAAGTCGGTTCATCGCTTAAGTGTTGTTCCCGGCACCGGGGTTTTCTATCCTGGTGCCGGAATTTGAATCAGACAACCCTTAACAGCGAGGTAACCATGGCCCAGACAATCACAAGTACCAAGGATATCGAATTTCTGCTCCACGACGTTTTCCACATCTCAGATCTTTCAAAGACCGAAAAATACGCGGAATTCAATAAAAAGACCGTTGACATGATCGTGGCCGAGGCAAGGAACCTGGCCGTGAAGGAGATTCTGCCCACCAACATGGACGGGGACAAGGGATGCACCTTTGAAAAGGGCAAGGTCATCACCCCGGAATCCTTCAAACGGGCCTATCAGCTCTATTGTGAGGGCGATTGGCTTGCCACGGCCGATCCCGTGGAATACGGCGGCCAGGAGATGCCCCTGATGCTCACCGCCGCCACCCAGGAACTTTTCACCGGCGCGAACATGGCCTTTCTCATGTACCCGGGGCTCACCCACGGGGCCGCCAAAATGATCCTTGAACTTGGAACCGAAGAGGAAAAAGAAACCTACGTGAAAAAAATGTTCGCGGGCCTCTGGAGCGGCACCATGCTTCTCACCGAACCGGATGCGGGAACCGATGTGGGAGCCCTTACCACCACGGCGGTGAAAAACCCCGACGGCACCTATTCCATCACAGGCAACAAGATCTTCATCTCCGGCGGAGAGCACGACCTTTCCGAAAACATCATCCACACGGTGCTGGCGCGGATAGAGGGCGCCCCGGCCGGAACCCCCGGCATCTCCCTATTCATCGTGCCCAAGATAAAAATCAACCCGGACGACAGCCTTGGAGAAAGCAACAACGTTGCCTGCACCGGCATCGAGGAGAAGATGGGCCTCCACGGCAACAGCACCTGTTCCCTGAGCCTTGACAACAGCATCGGCACCCTGCTTGGGGAGGAGAACAAGGGACTCAAGGGCATGTTCCTGATGATGAACGAAGCCCGGTTCGGCTGCGGAGTCCAGGCATTCGGCCAGGCGGCCACCTCCTATGCCAATGCCGTGGCCTACGCCAACGAGCGCATCCAGTCCCCGGACCTGCTGGCCTTTGGCCAGAGCGACGCCCCAAGCCAGAAAATCATCAACCACCCCGATGTCCGGCGCCAGCTCCTGTTCATGAAATCCCATGTGGAGGGATTGCGAACCCTGATATACTATGTTGCGGGTTGTTTTCAGAAGGCCGACCTCAATACGGCATCCGCCGAAGAAAAGGAGACCTGCAAGGGCCTTCTGGAGTTTCTCATCCCCATTGTCAAATCCTACACCTCGGACAAGGCCTTTGAGATCTGCACCCAGGGCGTCCAGGTATTCGGCGGCTACGGATTCATCAGCGAATATCCCCAGGAGCAGCTGTTAAGGGACTGCAAGGTGACAAGCATCTACGAGGGCACCAACGGCATCCAGGCCATGGATCTTCTGGGGAGAAAACTTGGCATGAAAAAGGGTAAGCCCTTCATGGATCTTCTGGTGGAGATGGGCAAAACCGCCACCGCCGCCCGGTCTGTCAAGGAACTCGAAGCCATGGCCGATGCCGTGGATGCAGCCAAGGACAAGCTGGGAGAGACGGCCCTTCATCTGGGCGGGGTGGCCATGTCGGACAAAATCCTGGACGCGTTCGGCTCTGCAACGCCTTTTCTCGAGGTCACCGGTGATGTGGTGATGGCATGGCTCCACCTCATGCGGGCCGATGCCGCATCAAAGGTTCTTGCCAACGGCGTGAAGGAAAAGGACCGCGCGTTTTACCAGGGCCAGATCTCAACCGCGGAATACTTTGTGGATTCCCATCTTCCCGTCGCCCTGGGCAAGATGGAGGCGGTTAAGAAGACCACCGGTTCAATCATGGCCACGCCCGTGGAGGCGTTTGCCTGACCGGTTCAGGGGCCCCGCCCCTGGCAGGCCGGACATTAAAAAAAAGGGGCGGCAGGCAAAAATATTTGCCGGCCGCCCCTTTCAATTTTGAAAAAGCATCAAAAAATATCGAAACGGCCCCAGGGCCAAAGGTGTAAATATAACACTTTCCTCACAAAGAATGAGATATCACACTTCCATTGCGCCCAAAGGTTGAAATATACACCTTCAGGCACCCGCCGAAAACAACAAACAGCTAACACATTGAAATTCCACACATTGTTATTATTGGCACGATTCTGGCTATAAGGATTGCCAGAAGTTAAAAAAAACAGACCTCAACAAACTGACAGCCTCCATAGCATTTACCTTGACTGCGGCCCTTTGCGAACCTGGAACGTGAAGAGGACAAGAACAGGTCCTAACTTCGCCCACCCGGGATGGATGTGGATCTTTGGACAGCAAAACCGGCCAAAGATCCACACCCCTTTTTAGCTTTTTTGTGCCGAACGTCCGTATGGGATTCCCAGTTTATCCATCCGGCTCCTAAGGGTGTAGGGATTGACGTCCAGAAGTTCAGCCGCCCCTCCCGGGCCTTTGATCTTACCCTTGGTCAGGTTAAGGACCCGTTGTATATGCTGAAAGGTCAGCTCATCCAGGGCCGGGATATCTTCCTTTCGTTCACGCAAGTGGGGAATCTTTACGGGAAAGACATTGAGGCGATAGTAAAGGTCTTCCCGGTAGCGGCCCCCCGCCACCATGGTTTCAAGATCCCTGTGGGTGGCGGCTATGATACGGATATCAAGGGCGATCGTTTCCATACTGCCGACCCTTTCGATCTCCTTTTGCTGGATGCACCGCAGCAGTTTCACCTGAATATCCAGGGGCAGCTCCCCCACTTCATCCAGAAATATGGTCCCCCCATGGGCCCGCTCAAATCTTCCGATTTTCCGGGCGGCGGCCCCGGTGAACGCTCCTTTTTCATGGCCGAACAATTCACTGTCCACAAGATTTTCAGGGATTGCCCCGCAGTTAACCTTGATAAAAGGGCCGTCACTCCTGTTGGAAAGTCTCTGGATGGCCCCGGCAACCACCTCCTTGCCCGTCCCGGTTTCCCCGGTAAGAAGAACCGACGTGTTCATGGGAGCTACCTGTTGGATTATCTTCTTGACCTCCTTCATTCCCGAATCAAGGCCTATGATATTCCCCTCGCTGGAAAGACGCCGCACCTCCCGGTTCAGGTAGCTGTTCTCCTCCTCGATCTTCTCTTTATAGCGGAGAACTTCCTGATGCCTGAGAACATTGGACATTGCAATGGCAAGCGGATCATGGAGGAGATCGAGAAGCAAAGCATCCGCCTGTGAATACGTACAGCCGGAAGGCGCGGATAGAAATACGCTGCCGATCCGTTCCCCTTCAATTCTCATGGGCATGAGCATATGGGCGATCCCGGGCGGGGAGTCCTCTCCTCCCCTGATTATTCGAATTATTTCGTCCGGGCTGTTGAAAATATGAACCCTCTGATCAGAGGTCAATTTTTCATCAAAATGATGAATTTTTTCATTGGGAATTTCGGCATCCTTCATATGACCCCAGAAGTGCCTTACAGTGTTTTTAATCAGGATTTTGCTCGCAACTATTGCATAACGGCAGACTCCTGTGTCTCCCGTGTAGCTATACCAAAATTTAATTTGTGATTATCTCGACAA
>JAAEMK010001409.1 GCA_024225635.1 Desulfobacteraceae bacterium
AAGAAATATCTTTATACATTTGTGCTCCCTTTCAATTTTATGTAGGAGCAGTATAAAACAAAAACATGGGTTTGTCTAGCCAAACTTTATTGGCCTGTTAAAATATAAAAACATTAAAATCAACCTGCGGAATGTCAGATAGAAGTGGTTCCCTTTGTTCTTTTTGCGGTTATTTTTTTAGTCGCTTCCAGGCTTTGGTGCCCAGCATGCTTTTGGGCCACTTTTCCAGCATATTTAGAAACAGGTGAAAGGGGATGGTATAGGTCAGCTCATTCTCTTTTAAGTATTTCAGGCAGTTTATGTCGAAGCCGCCGATCACGGCTTTGGTTTTTCCCTGTTGGAGGAATTTTCTCGGCCAGGAGATCAGTCCGCAGCAGCCCACACCAAAGGGGATCTGAACCGCTTCAGGGTCGCTGGTGAGGAAAACGGTCAATGCGTTCAGGCCGATCATGGTTGTACGGTCGGGAAAGAACACCACGAGTTCCGGTTGTTCATTTTCTTTAAACAGGCTCAGGGGCTGGATGACTAGAACCTGGCCCGTGGCTTCGGGCGGTTCAAACCCATCGTAGAACGCCTTGCCTGTTTCCGGGGAATCCACAAATTGTTCTCCCTCAAATTTGCCCGGGATGCCCGTTGAGATGAGGGCGGGTTCAAATTCCTCATAATAGGGTTTGAATCCCATGAAGAAAGCGCCACCCAGGCAGCCGTAATGTTCCTGGTCAAAATAGGCGGCGGTCTTTTCCCGGCGTGCCCGTCTTACTTTCCCAAGGACGCAGGATATCCAGTTGATCTCACCATCGGATTCTTCGGGCAGCCTGCTTAAGCAAATTTGTGGTTTGGGGGTGAAACCCGTGGCGGGCGTTTTATCTGTGTAAAAGATTCCCATGGGTTCTTCGGTAAGTCCCAGTGCTTCCATGAACGGTTCAAGCTTTGTTGTGAAGTCCATTGTTTCTCCTCCAGGTGGCAGCGATTCAAGGCATTGAATGCACGGTTAGATGGTGAAAAAAAAGATGGCTGTAAAGGCGCTCAGGATGCCCAGGCCCTCCTTCAGGGTCAGGGGCTCTTTTAATACAAGGTATCCCAGGGCGATGGTGATCACAGGGGACATGGCGGTGAACATGGCCACCACCGACACCTTTCCTGATTTGACAGCAAACAGGAAACCAAGGCAGCCGGTCAATCCGATGATTCCTGTTGCGATGCCAAGGCAGATCCCCTTAATGTGGACGTCCGGCCGGAAATCAACAAGGGTGAGGACGATAAACCCCATGATGGCGGCTCCGATGGTTTCATAGATCATGGCGCTCATGGGGCTTATGTACCGGGTGGTGATCTTGGGGATAAAACTCCATATCCCCCAGCAGACAAGTGTCACGGATGCAGGCAATATCCAGGTGGTCATAATTGATCCTCCTCCTTGTTTGGGTTGAAACGGGTTGAACCATTTAAAACAGGCTATAGCATGGCACCGTTCCCAAAACGTCCCCAAGGGCGTGACCAATAAAAAATTGTAAAAATTCCGGCTTTATTATACCTATGATGCCTGGGAGAAAATACCATGGCGGAGTTGAGGTTTCAATTTTTCGGTCCCCCCTGTTTTAAGTTGAATGGGGAATCCATCCGGGTTGGGCGGCGTAAGGCCGTTGCCCTGGCCGCATACCTTGCGGTCACGGGGAAAAGCCATTCCCGGGAGCGGCTGGCCGACCTGTTCTGGCCGGAGTATGACCGGGAACGGGCGCGGTCTTCCCTGCGGCGCACCCTTTCGGTGATGACAAAGGCGTTGGGGAAATTCTGGCTTGCCATTGACAGGAATTCCATTGGATTTCTGCCCCATGAAGATCTTTGGGTGGATGTGATACGGTTCCGGGAACTGACTGCCCGGTCTCCTTCCGGCACTGAATTCATGTCGGCCCTGGAAGAGTCGGCCGGGATATATGACAATTCTTTTCTGGCGGGGTTCACCCTTGGGGACGCCCCTGATTTTGACGATTGGCAATTTGAGCAGGCCGAGGGGCTTAGCCGGGAGGCTGCTTTGGTCATGGAGCGCCTGGCTGGGCGGTACATGGATCGGGGGGAGTATCCCAGAGCCATTGTCCATGCCCGGGGACGGGTTGAGCTGGACCCCTTGAACGAAGGGGCCCACAGGCAGCTCATCCGGCTTTACTGCCTGACCGGTCAGCAGGGATTTGCCCATCGCCAGTATGAAAAATGCAAGGACCTGCTTCAAAAAGAGCTGGGTGTTTCGCCTGATGAGGCAACCTTGGCGCTTGCCGCAAATATTCGAACCAAGCGGGTTGTTTCTGAACAACCGTTTTCCCTGCCTTTGACCAATTTGCCGGCCCAATCCACCCGTTTTGTGGGGCGAAAACAGGAAATCAAGACCCTGGTGGACCGGATGGGCAATCCCGGGGTGAGGCTTCTGACCCTGACCGGGCCGGGGGGAATCGGGAAGACCCGGCTGGCCCTGGAGGCAGCATCTGCCCTGGAGGCCGCATCTGCCATGGAGGCAGCACCTGCCCTTGGGAATTTGTTTCCCCAGGGTGTTTTTTTTCTTTCCCTTGGGGAGCTTTCCACCGTGGAAGCCGTGGTTGCGGCCCTGGTAAGGATTTTGGGATTCAGCCTTGATGAAATGAGCGATCCCTTGAGTCAGCTGCTCGAATTCCTAGGCCCCAGGAAATCCCTGCTTGTGCTGGACAACCTTGAGCACCTGCCGGAAGCGGGGATGCTGGTGGCGAAAATGCTGGACCGGGCGCCCGGCCTGAAGATCCTTGCCACCTCAAGAACCCGGCTGATGCTCAAGGGAGAGCATCTCTTCCCCCTTTCCGGTCTTTTATACCCCCCCTTCCCATTGGCGGAGACGGACACTGGCTGTATCTTAAAGGGGGAAGAGAAATACGATGCCGTGGCGCTTTTCCTCGCCACCGCCCGGATGGTCCGGCCGGATATGGAATTGAATGCCGCAAATCTCCATGGGGTCGCACGTATCTGTGAGCTGACCCAGGGGATGCCCCTGGCGTTGATACTGGCCGCCGGATGGGTGGAGATCTTTCCGCCCGGAAAAATCGCGGATCAGATCCGCAAAAGCCTGGACTTTCTCAAGGCCGAAATTCAAGACCTTCCCCCCCATCACCAAAGCATGCGGGCCGTGTTTGACTCCTCCTGGAACCGGTTGCCGGAAAACGAGAAAGAGATTTTTATGAAGCTTTCGGTTTTCAGGGACGGTTTTACCATGGATGCCGTGGCGGCAGTGACCGTCATCGGAAGCGATTTAGCCGCTTCGATGGGGACGAGACTTGTAAGAAAATCCATGCTTAAGGCCGATCCTGAAACCGGGCGTTTCGAAATTCATCCCCTCCTGCGCCGGTATGTCCGGGAAAAGCTTGCCGATTCGGGACTGGTGGAAGAAATGATGGATGCCCATGGGAATTACTACCTGAACCGGGTACGTGAAAATGGAAACCGGCTGATAGGTGAAGGGATGCTCGCCTGCCGGAGGCGGATGGATGCTGATTTCGCCAATATCCGTAAGGCGTGGTTCCGGGCCGTGGAACAGGGGGATCTTGCCGCCCTTGCCCGTGCCGCCACGGGCCTGTATGTCTATTTTGATATGCATACCCGCTATCATGAGGGAGAAGCCCTGTTTCGTCCGGCCAAAGAGTTGTTCATGGGGGCCTGGGGAACAAGCCTGGACCCGGGGGCGGGGGTGATTCTTTTGTGCTGGTTTGACATGCAGGCCCAGGGCCTTCCTTCCCAAGATGAATCCTATTCTTCCGCAGCGGCGTTCCGGGAGATAACGGAGGATGCCCGTGACTTGCTGAGAAAGGCCGTGAAGCGCAGGGACGGCCGGGCCAGGGCTTTTGCCCTTTTGCTCATGGGCGCCATTGCCCATGGACAAGGGCAGTACCTGCGGGCCATCCGGTTTTTTCGCCTGAGCCTCGAGCTGTATCCCGGGATAGAGCATTCCTTCTGGGTCACCATTCGTATTGGATTGTGCTGGCGGGCCCTGGGAGAGATGGACCGGGCGATCAAGCGCTTCAGGCAAAGCCATGGGATCGGGCGCAGGCTGGGGGATGCCATCAAGCGGGCATGGTCCCTTGGCAACATCGGATCAGCCGAGTTGTGCATGGGCAGTCTGGCAACGGCTGAATCCTGCCTCCGGTCGGCTGGGGAGTCTTTTGAACGAATCAATGCACCCATGGGAATGGTGCACTCCCGGGAGGAGCTGGGATTGATTGCTCTTCTGAAAGGCGACCTTACCCTGGCCGTTTCCCTGGCGGATCAGGCCCTGGAGATCGCAACGGCTCTTGGGCTTGCCCTGCCGCGGTATCAGAGGGCCCGGGCCCTGAAGGGGATTGCCCTTGTTGTGGCCGGAGATACGGGCCGGGGGGAGATCAGCCTTGAAAAGGTGCTGAAAACCGGGTTGTCTTGTTTTACGGCCCATCTGGGCATGACTTTTTCCGCCTGTTTGAAGGGGGACCGGTTTGCTGCCGAACGTCACCTGGAATCAGCCGCCGCAAGCGCTTCCTCCGTGCACAAGCCCCAGTTGAAGGTGTTGTTGATGTTGGCTGCTGCCGCAGTGGCGGTCCAGGCCGGAGAGGACAGGGCGGCTTGCAGGCTTCTGGGCCTTGTGTTTCATCATCCAAGCTGTCCCACGGGGCTTTTCGAGGTCTGGGAGCTTCCCGGGACCCTGGTTGCAGGGCTTAAATCCAGGATGGCACCCGGGCAGTTTAAAGGGGCCTGGGAGCTGGAGAAACAAAGATGCGATCTCCTGGACGGGAACCTTCCGGCAAACTATTTCTCATTTGAGGATAAAGGCGATTAGTCAAGTTTGGCGTATTGGTCGATGATTTTGTCTATTTCACCGCTTTCATGGCCTTCCTTCAATACCTGGTTAAAGGCTTTGAGAAAGGGTTGCATCTTCATATCTTTGGAAAAGCCTAGGAACTTTTGATCCCGGTTAAAGGGTTTGGGAAGGATGGCAAATATATCCCTGGCTTTAAGCAGTTTTTTATCTTTCTTCAGGGTTTGATAAAACGCGATCCTGCCGGGGCTGATGAATGCTGCGTCAATACCGCCCATCAACAGCTTATGCAGGCGCTCGACAGGGCCATCGTCTTTGATTGCGTAAAAGAGGCCAGCTTTTTTCGCTTTTTCAAACTCCTCCCCAAAGCTGCCGCCCAGGCCGATGCCCAGCCTTTTCCCTTTCAGGTCTTCCATGGTCTCGAAGGGGAATTCCTTTCCTTTTACGACCACCAGGATCACCTCGTCATAGTAGACCACATCGGAATAGTCAAATATCTTCAGCCGTTCGCTTGTTTTGGATAATCCAATGAGGCCGCCTTTTCCTTGTGTAGCAAGGAGATAGGCCCGTGCCCAGGGGTAGAGCTTGATGGTGAACCGGCAGTCCAGCTTTTTTTCGGCATATTTCATGATATCGACCAGGATGCCTTTGGGCTTGCCGTTGTCATTATATATCTTGGGAATTTTATAATCGTTCCCCAGGATAGCGATCTCCCGGCCCGTGGCGGATGTGCCGTCAATACCGTGAAAGACACCACTGTGAGCAGAAGGAAGGTCTTTGAGAAAAATGATTTGAACAGGTCGATCATGACTCCACCCGGTTGCCCGTCAATGCGAAAGCGGATAGAACCCTTTTTTTCTTTCAAGAAGAAGAATTATATTAAATATGGATTTTATGTCAAACTTGATATGCCGTGGGCCGCAGAATAAAAATATTGACTTTACTGACTTTTTTAAGTATCCCCGAGGTAAAGTTTCGGCAGAAGCCGTTCTGTTTTGATTGAATATGGTTTCTTTGTTCTGAACAGGCAGGGAAACTTTGCTGAACCAATAATTCGCCATGTGTTGGCGGAAAAACATAAATAAAAAGGCCACGAAGGTTCGTTTCCTGGAAACAGGGGTTGATCCTTTGTGGCCTTTTTTTGTTCCTTGGAAAATCGGTAACTGGTCATGGTCAAACAACTAGCTGAATAATGAGAGGAGAGTCTTGATGAAAAAAAAGTATTTATTAGCTCTATTTCTAATTGTATTATCCGTCTGTCCGGTTTCGGCTGATGAAAAAGATGAGTCGGATCTGCCTTTTGTCCTTGATGAAATACTGTTTACAGAAAAACAGATTGAGGTCAGCCCCTTAAAAACAGAAATATTCATGGAAAATTACAATATCGCAGGACAGCCCGCCAATGTCCTTGATATCTTAAAGGATCGTGCATCCATTGATTTCAGGGGTCAAAGTGATTTGGTGCCGGAAAGCGACACCATTCAGATGAGAGGATTTGATTCCCGCCAGTTTGCAGTTTCCGTGGATGGTCTTGTCATTCAAAAAACAGGGGGATGGTGGGGAAGCCACTATATTGACTATGGTACGATCCCATTTTCCATTATTGACAGCATCGAGATCATATCCGGCCCCCATTCGGCACTTTATGACGGAAAAAGTTTTGGCGGTATCATTAATTTTAAAACAAAGGCTCCCAAGGCATATGACGCCCCCGCTTTCAGCGGAGAGGTGACAGCTAACCTGCGCTCCTATAACACCCAATCCCAGAACGTTCAGGGTGAAGGCGGCATGAAGAATTTCAGCCTGGGAGTCTCCTACGAACGCAGCCATACAGATGGATATTTGAGAAATAATGAAGCTGATATGGAAACCGTGGTGGGCCGCATGGCGTATAAACTGCCAACCGGCGGTTATGTCCGTTTGACAGGGTCATACAGTTATCTTGAAAGAGAGATCCCCTGCGCCAATGATCCGGCAAGACAGGACTATGACGGAGGTTATCCCAAGGTTAAAGAGGGGGATGTGCCGGTAAGATGGCGGAACCCCAGTGACGACAGCCGGAGAGATTATTGGGGGGATACCACCCGTTTTGACATGAATCTTCCTTCCGATTTCGGAGAATTCTCTTTAGGCGTTTATTATACCGATGAAGGGCAGCATTACCATCGCAATGATTTTGATTATAGCCGGTTTACCACCAATTATGTGTCCTATGGCGGCGTATTTAAACATGAAATTGATCTGTTTGATAATCATACGCTGACCACCGGCCTTGACACTGTCCGGCTTTACCAGAAATTTAGTGAGAAAATTGTAAACACATCCGCCGGATTCATTCAGGACAGATGGGCCATCATACCTGAACTCTCCCTGACCCTGGGGCTCAGGTATGAAGATACAAGCATTTGGTGGGACAACTGGTGGGAACCGTCCAAGAGCCATCCTGACGGTGGGTTCAAAGACCCTTCCCATCCTGAAAAGAGTGTGAAGCGAAATTATAACCAGTTGGTTCCCAAGTCCTTTTTGACCTGGCAGATGGATAAAATCGCTCCCTGGCTGCGGGATACCTCCGTATCCCTCGGGGTCAGTAAAATCTGGACGCCAAGGGGGTATTGCGAAGTCTGCAGCGCAGGTTCGGGAATTGAGCTCGAACCCACCCGCGGCATTGGATATGATCTGGTGCTGACACGAAGATTGTTTAAAAATATCGGCTTGAGCATCGACTTTTCCCATTATGAATTTAAAGAGTATCCCATCTGGGCCAATGCCGCTACCGACTATTTTAAGAATTCCATATGGGGAAGGCGGATGCTGGGACTGGAAAAAGTTCATAAGGACGGCGTTGATGTGGAGTTGAACGGCAGTCTCATGGATACGCTTAAATTTTACCTCAGCTATTCTTTTAATGAATGGAAGTACAAGGGCCCCCATAACGGCGGGCCGGAAGAGTGGGCGGATCTGGATTTAAGCGACAGGGCAAAGCATCGTTTGAATGCGGGACTTAGGTATCAGCTTTTTGAAAAAACGCTTTTGCTGTTGGATTATAAATTTCAGGATGACCAGGTCCAGCAGATCATAGAAATAGTTGATGACGACCCAAGTGACTTATATGTGCGGGAAGCCGTACTGGACAGCTATCATCTCTTTGATTTCGCCGTGGAGCAGCAATTGTTTGAAAATTGGAATAACATTAAAAAAGGAACATTGAAACTATATGTCAACAACCTGTTGGATGAGGAATATTCCAACAGCAGGGGCTATCCCATGACAGACCGGACTTTTGGAGCGGCATTGACCTTTAAGTTTTAAGGGGATAATTCAAATATATCCCCATATGCCGGTGGTCCCTCCGGGGAGGGACCACGCTTGGGGCAGCGGGAGCGGGTCTCGGAGGCTATCGGATGCGCTCCTTGCCCTCCCATTCCCGGTCACGGAGCTTGAATTTCTGAATCTTACCCGTGGCGGTCTTGGGAAGCTCCCCGAACTCCACATACCTGGGGGCCTTGAACCGGGCCAGGTGCTCCTTGGTGAAGGCTATGATCTCCTCCGCCGTGGGATTTGCGCCGGGCCGTGGCACCACAAAGGCCTTGGGCGCTTCTCCCCACTTGTCGTCCGGCACGGGGATGACGGCCACCTCCAGCACGTCCGGGTGCCGGTAGATGACGCTTTCCACCTCCACGGTGGAGATGTTCTCGCCGCCGCTGATGATGATATCCTTTTTCCTGTCCATGATCTGGACATAGCCGTCCGGATGGGTGACGGCAAGATCCCCGCTGTGGAACCATCCGCCCTCAAAGGCATCCTTTGTGGCATCCGGGTCTTTGTAATAGCCCTTCATCACGTTGTTGCCTTTCATGACGATCTCGCCGATGGTCTGTCCGTCCCAGGGCACGGATTCCATGGTGAAGGGATCCTTGACGTCCATGAAGTGGGTCGCGATATAGGGCACGCCCTGGCGGGATTTCATGGTTGCCTGCTCATCCATGGGCAGTCCCTCCCAGGCCGGCTGCCAGGCGCAGATGCTGTGGGGGCCGAACACCTCGGTGAGGCCGTAGGTGTGGGTGATGGTGGCGCCGATGGCCTCCATCTCCTGGATCACGGTGGGGGCGGGCGGTGCGCCCGCCGTCATGATGTTGAGGGGCCGTTTGAGTTCCAGGGCGGCGGCGTCCGGGTGGGTGCTCATGGTGATCAGCACCGTGGGGGCGGCGCAGAGGTGGGAGACGTTCTCCCGTTCGATCAGCCGGTAGATCTCGTCGGCCACCACGTTCCTGAGGCAGACATGGGTGCCGCCAACTGCGGTGACGGCCCAGGTAAAGCACCAGCCGTTGCAGTGGAACATGGGCAGGGTCCAGAGGTAGACGGAGGAGACGTCCAGCTTGGCCTCGATGATCTCGCCCAGGGCGTTGAGGTAGGCCCCCCGGTGGTGGTACATCACCCCCTTGGGCTTGCCCGTGGTGCCGCTGGTGTAATTGATGGTGATGGTCTGCTCCTCGGTGTCGATCTCAGTTTCAATCGGCTGGTCCGATCCTGTCATGAGGAAGGCTTCATACTCCATTCCTTCGATGGTCTGGGGGGCGTCGGTGTCGCATACCGTGACAAACGCCTTGACCTTGGGCAGGTTTTCCGGCTCCACAAGGGATGAAAATTCGCTGTCCACCACCACCACCGACGCGTCTGAGTGGTCAAGGATGTAGGAGACCTCCCCGGCGGAGAGCCGGATGTTGACGCTCACAAGGGCCGCCCCGATCATGGGCACGGCATAGTGGGCCTCGAGCATGGCGGGAATGTTGGGGCAGATAAAGGCGACCTTGTCTCCTTTTTTCACCCCCAGTTCCTTGAGGGCCGAGGCGAGCCGGTTTACCCGTTGGGATAACTCCCTGTAGGTGTACCTGTTATCCTTGTTTACCACAGCGGTTTTGTCCGGGTAGACAAGCACGCTTCTGTTCAGAAAGTCCATGGGGGTGAGAACACTCTTGTTTACGTTGGACAGCTCCATTGGGGCTCCTTTCTTTTACGGATTGCGGTTGTGGTTACGGCATGATTATTCTTACCCATGGCGGTGGCCTTTGTTCAATAGGTGGATAACCGATATTTCTGTAGGGCGGGAACCTACATCACGCGTCGTTGAGGCTCATGGCGTGCTTGAGCAGCTCATTGTTGTGGCGCAGGTTGAGTTTCTCCTTGATCCGCTCCCGGTAGGTGCCGATGGTTTTCATGCTCAGGTGCAAGGTCGTTGCTATCTCCCGTGTGCTCATTCCCCGGCCCAGCAGGGTGAACACCTCAAGTTCCCGGGGGGCCAGCCGCTCCACCGGGGAGAGATGGTGGTTTGAAGAGGAGGAGATGCCAAGCAACAGCTTCTCCTTGATCTCGTCACTCAGATAGATCCTGCCCGACAGCACGGTCCGAATGGCCGTGACCACGGAAACAGGCGCCTCCTGCTTCATGATATATCCCCTGGCGCCGGCCATCACGGCCCGCTCCGCATAGAGGGATTCCGGGTGCATGGACAGGACCAGGGCCGGGATTTTCTTCCTGTGCCGGGTCAGTTCCTTGACCAGTTCCAGGCCGTCGCTGTCTTTCAGGGTGATGTCCGCGATCACAAGATCCGGGTCCAGGCGGGAGATTTCGTTCCACGCCTCGGCAGCGCTCTCCGCCCATCCGCACACATCGAGATCCCCCTCCTGGTTGATCATTTCGCTCATGCCCAGGCGAAACACGGGATGATCCTCCACAATCAGTATTCTGCTTGTCAATCTCGCCATTTTCCCTCCTTATCTAAACGTCCTGCTTGTCGATCTCGCCATTTTCCCCTCCTTACAGAATCTCGATTCTGACCCGGGTGCCCCTGGGATCGTTCTTCTCCCAGGAGACCGAGCAGTTGGCCCGGGCCATCCTGTGGACCATGATCTTGCGCCCCACCCCATGGCCGTCCGGGGCATCGGGCATGCCCGATCCATCGTCGTCCACAAAGATGACCGGGGTGTCCCCTTCCCTGTCCAGGGTGATGATGATGGTGTCGGCCTCCCCGTGTTTGACGGCATTGTAGACCGCCTCCTGGATCATGTAGTAGATGTGGGTCTCCCGGTTTTCGTCAAGATCAAGGGAGGTGTTTTGCCTAAGTAGGCAGTCTTTGCCGGAGAACGCCTCCACGGTGCGGCACAGCTCCCCCAGGGCCGATTCAAGGCCGTGGGCCACAAGGTGGGTGGGGCAAAGGCCCTTGGAAAGCGCCCGTGCCTTGTCTGTCGCCTCATGGATCAGGGCCCTGATCCGCTCGGCCAGGGCCGCGTCTCCCGGGGATGATTTTTCGATGTTGTTTCTCAGCACCGTGCAGAACCCCTGGATGCCGATGAGGTGAGGGCAGAGATCGTCGTGGAGGTCCTGGCCGATTTTTTTCCGGATGCTGTCCCCCATCTCCTGGGCCTCCCTGTATCTATCTTCGCTTCCCCTGAGGGCCTTTTCCATCTCCCTGCGTTCCGCAATCTCCTGGTTGAGGCTTGCGCTGTACCGTTCCAGCCGCTCCATGAACACGTTGAAGTAAAAGAACAGCTTGCCGATCTCATCCCGGGCCGAGGAGATGATCCTGGGGGTGAAGTCCCGGGATGCGCCCGAGGATTCCAGGTGGGCCATGAGTTCCCTCAGCCGGGTGGTGATGGAGGCGCTGATCTTGAGGGTGACGGGAATGGCAAGAACGATGACAATGGCCGTGGTGATGATGAAGATCATGCGGATGGTCTTCAGGGGGGCGTAGAATTCGTCCATGTAGCTTGAGGAGGCCACGATCCAGTCAAATCCCGGCATGTAGGAGTAGATCACCATCTTTTTCCTGAAATCGGGCTCCCCCGGGTTTTTCCAGGAATAGATGAGCTTGCCCTCTTTTTTTTCAAGCATGGTCTTGAAGAACTCCGAGGGGGTCTCATCCCGTTTAAAGATGTTGATGCCCTCCATTTTCGGGTGGAGCACCGTGTTGCCACTGCCGTCCGTCACATAGGAGTACCCGCTCTTGCCGAATTTAAGGGAGAGGACTCCCTGGCGGAAGTCGTCGATCTTGATAAGATCCCTGAACTCGTTGCGGTAGGAGGAGACCGAGATGATCCAGTCCCAGGGCTTGAAATAGGACATGTACAGGGCCTTGGGCCGGGAGTCGGTTTCGGTGGGGTTCTTCCAGTTGTACTCGATATATCCCTCCTTGCCCCGGATCTGGTCCCGGACAAATTCAAACCCCGAGACATCGGTCCCAAGCATCCCTTTTTTTGGGTGAACCGTTACCACGCCCTTTGAGTTCAGGCAGTAGAGGTAGCCGGAGGTCCCGATGGTCTGGCTTTGCAAAACAGCCCTTGCCCGCTCTTTAGCCTCTTTCTCGGTGAGTTCTCCCCGGGTGCAGGCGTCGTAAAAGTGGCTCAGGATCTCCCGGTTTTTTTCGGCAACAGCCCGCAAATGGTTCTTGATGGATACCGACACCGAGGTGCTGACCATGTTGAACAGGGTGGTGGTGGAGTTCTTGAGTTCGCTCTCGATGTTTTTTTCAATGGTGTTGCCCACGGAGAGATAGATGAAGAAATTGCCGGCCGTGGTGGAGACGATAAAGAGGGTAAGATATCCCATGAGTAGTTTCTGGCCGATCCTGAGATTCCTCCATGCTTCCATGACACCTCCCTTTGCGGTCTCTGTTCTTTTCGCTATGAGCTGTTCCTGTGCAAGACATCTGTTCTGAAGGGATAACATACTTTCAATCGGCTGTCAGCAGCTTTTCCGGGAAGGGCGATTGTTGATTCAAGGGCATGGTTATGTTAGGGATGAAGGAAGACCAACCTCCCGCAAAAAAGGAGTGTGCCATGAAGACACTGTTCCTTATCGTGATGACATTTATGCTGTTTTGTTCCCAGGCCCATGGAGAGTCGTTTAAACTGCTTAGTGCCGAGATCCCGCCCTTTACAAGCGAAACCAGGGAGGCTGAAGGCTTCTGTATCGATCTTGTCAGGGAACTGTTTAAGCGTTCCGGCATGGGGCTCGAGATCCAATTCCTTCCATGGGCCAGGGCGCAGTACAAGGTCCGGACAGCTCCGGAAGGAAAAGCACTGCTCATTACCCCCCTTACAAGGGTTCCCAAACGGGAGGCGTTTTACGACTGGATTCTTCCCCTGTATGAATACAAATTGCAACTTATCACCAATGACGGGTCCGTCCCTGTCCATGATGAGGCGGCCATGAAGGCGTTTGAAATCTGCGTTTTAAGGGAGTCGCCTGCCCAGTACAAGCTTGAGGAAAAGGGGTTTAAAAAGGTGTATGCCGCGACAACTGAACTCAAATGCCTTCAACTCTTAAAGCATGAGCGGACAAAGGCGGTCCTTGTCCATGGCATAGTGATGGGAATTCACAACTATAAGGCGTTTGACGGTGATCCCAAAGAGTTGATCAGGGGAATTGCCTATCCAGGGCGGGCGCTCTATCTTGCCGCTCCAAAGGGGGCTGTTTCCAAAAAAATGCGGGATAAATTGCAGCGGGCCATGGAAAAAATGAAGTCGGACGGCACCTATGATGCCATCCTCGGGAAATACATGAACTAAATTCCGGGAAGGTCTGTTTTGTTGACCAAGGTGGGTTCTTGCTCCAGGGGAGCAGGAGCCCGCCTTGGTTATGGTGTGTTATTGATTGATGCAGTCGGGGTTTTGATTGGAGCCCTGGCCGAAGCATCCCATGCCTCCACGTTTCCCGAAGCCTTTGCAGCCTGCGGGAAAGTTGACGTCCGGGGCGATCTCTTTTGCCTCAAGGGCAAAGTCGAGGCGTTTTTCCATCATGATCTTCTTCAGGTCCCCGATTTCGGTGATGAGCTGGGAAAGCTTTTCCCTGTCAGGGGATGAGGTCTGCATGAGGATTCCCATCTCCGCCTGTTTTGCCCCCAAGGTTGTCCGGGTTTCCGCCGTGTCATCAATGAATTTCTGGTGCAGCTCCTGGAGCTGGGTTTTCTGTTCGTCTGTCAGGTCTGCCCAAGGGCTCTGGGCGCTGTTGCCCCCCTGGCACATCCCCTTGCCGTAGCTTTGACCGTGGCCCTTGCCGTGGCCCTGTCCGTGGTTCCAGGAAAAGGCTGTTCCCGACATTCCAACGATGGCAAAAATGAGTGCTGCAACGATGATGATCTGTTTTTTCATGACTGTCTCCTTTGCGGCGTTTTTGCCGCTGTTCTGTTTTTTTATCTGTATTTCGGCTGATGCCGTTTTTTCGTTTCTGTCTCTTTCATACAGCAAATGGCGTGCCAATCTGGAATGGAACTGTCTAACCTTCTGAATTGTTAAGGGGAATGTTACTTTTTCTGTCCGGAGGGCTTGTTTTGTGGTAAAACCGGAACTGGGTAGTTTGTATCCAGGCGGGGTATCCACATGGATACAAACTACCCGGTCTGTAAAGCAGGGGGGACCGGAAACAGGGTGTTTCTGTTCCGGCATTATAATTGCTTGGCTGCCAGGGGATGACAACAGGTGTCGCCAACAACCATGAAACAAGAGATGATTGAATGACGAATAAAAAAAAGAGCGTGCCCGGCCTTTC
The DNA here is from genome assembly GCA_024225635.1 of Desulfobacteraceae bacterium. GTDB lineage: Bacteria > Desulfobacterota > Desulfobacteria > Desulfobacterales > Desulfobacteraceae > Desulforapulum. The sequence continues at coordinate 14,345 of JAAEMK010001409.1, forward strand.
CCCTTTTATCGTGGCAGGGGTGCTTCTGGTGCTTGTCCCCATATTTGGGATCATGACCATGGACAGCATTCGGGAGCAGAACTCCAGGATCGTTGAAAAGCTGATTGGAAAGGGCACCTTTCTCATGAGGGCTTTTGAAGCGGGCTCCAGGACCGGAATGATGACCATGAGCTGGGGCGTTGCCAGGGTGCAGAGCCTTTTGGTGGAAACCGCCCATCAGCCCGGGGTGCGCTATATGATGATCACCGATGACAAGGGAACCATCCTGGCCCACAGCGATCCTGAACAGCAGGGCGCCCGCTGCACTGCCATGCCGGAGATCTCCGCCATGGATGAAACATCGGGCATCCGCCACAGGGAGCTTGTGAAAGAGGGCGGCACCAAGGTGTTTGAGGTGTTCAAGGTGTTCACCCCGGCCCGGCGCATGCCTGGCCCCGGGCCCGGGAGAAAAATGTGCAGGATGATGGAGGAGCGTCCAAGGCGGCACCACGGGGGGGGCGGGGACTGGTTCAGCGCCCATTTCTCCGATCACTCGGCCGGGGAGTGCCCGGCCCGGGGCAGGCAGTTCATCTTTGCCGGCCTTGATATGGAGAGTGCCGAGTTTGGCAAACAGCAATACCTCAACCATGTGGTGCTGACCGGGGCCGGGCTGTTCCTGATCGGCTGTTTCGGCATTGTGGGCCTGTTTGTCCTCCAGGGATACCGGTCCACCCGCTCCTCCCTCACCAGGGTCCGGGCGTTTTCCAACAAGGTGGTGGAAACCATGCCGGCGGGCCTTATTTCCGTCAACCTGGACCTTGAGGTGACCTCCTGCAACAGCGGGGCCCTTTCCATCCTTTATGGGGCGGAAGGGCCGGCGGTTGCGCCGGTGGTGCCCGGGTTGCTTCTGGCGGTGGCGGAAACGGTAAAACAGGGGGGGGAAACCGTGGAAAGGGAGGTGGCGCTGACCTCCCCGTCCAACCATCCCCTTCTTCTGGATGTGACGGCTTCACCCATCCCGGACGACCAGGGTAAGGTTTCCGGGGTGCTCCTGCTTTTCAGGGATTTGACTGAACTGAGAACCCTTAAGACGGAGATCGAGCGGAGCCGGCGGCTGGCCGCCGTGGGAAAGCTGGCCGCAGGGGTTGCCCATGAGATACGGAACCCCTTGAGTTCCATCAAGGGCTTTGCCACCTATTTCAGGGAGCGGTACAAGGATGTTGCTGAGGACCGGGAGATCGCCGACATCATGGTCCATGAGGTGGAGCGGCTCAACCGGTCCATCACCCAGCTTTTGGAGTTCGCAAAGCCCGTGCCCGTGGTGGCAAAGGCGGTGAACTTGTCGGAACTTGTCGCCCATTCCCTCAAACTGGTGGAGAGCGACCTTAAAAACAAGGGCATCACGGCGGAACAAGCCGTTGATACGGACCGGGAACATGTGACCACCGACCCGGACCGGCTGAACCAGATCCTGCTGAACCTCTATCTCAACGCGGTCCAGGCCATGGACACGGGCGGGAAGCTTTCGGTGGTGGCGGCCACCTCGGACCGGCATCTGCTGATGGAGGTGAGGGACACGGGAAAGGGCATTGCGCCGTCGGCCATGGACCATATTTTTGATCCCTATTATACGACCCGGGCGGAAGGCACCGGGCTCGGGCTTGCAATGGTGCACCGGGCCGTGGAGGCACTGGACGGAGAGATACGGGTGGAGAGCCGGGAAGGCAAGGGAACGGTCTTTTTCCTGAAGCTGCCCTTGAAGGACGATTAGGAGACGATATTGATGGAACCAAAGAACAGGATACTGGTCGTGGATGATGATCCCGGCCACCGGACCATGCTCAAGACCCTGGTGACCGGGTGGGGGTATGAGGTCAAGGTGGCCGATGACGGCAACACCGGTGTGGACGCCGTGAAGGCCGAGAGCTTTGATATGGTGCTCATGGACATGAAGATGATCACCATGTCCGGCATGGAGGCCCTGGAGGAGATAAACGCCTACAACCCGTCACTTCCCGTGATCATCATGACGGCCTACTCCTCCGTGGATACGGCGGTGGAGGCATTGAAAAAAGGGGCCTTTGACTATCTGACCAAGCCCCTGGATTTTGAGAAGCTGAAATTGACCCTGGAGCGGATCGTGGAGACCCTCTGCCTGAAGCGGGAGAACAAGACCCTGAAACAGAGCCTGGGCAAGCGGTTTAACCGGGACAACATCATCGGGAACAGTTCCGCCATGGTGGCGTTGCTGGAAACCGTGGAGATGGTGGCACCATCGGATGCCAACATTCTCATCATCGGTGAATCCGGCACCGGCAAGGAGGTGATCGCCGGCGCTATTCATCACAACTCCGGCCGGAAGGATCATCCCTTTGTGCGGATCAACTGCGCGGCCATCACCGAGACTTTGCTTGAATCCGAGCTGTTCGGCCATGAGCGGGGGGCCTTCACCGGGGCGGACAAGCGGCGCAAGGGACGGTTCCTTGCGGCCCACAAGGGAAGCATCCTGCTGGATGAGATCGGAGAGATGAACCTTGCCATGCAGGCCAAGCTTTTGCGGGTGATCCAGGAGCGGGAGGTGACCCCCGTGGGCAGCGAAACCAGCGTGTCCGTGGATGTGCGGGTGATCGCATCCACCAATAAAAAACTGAGAGACCTGGTGGATCAGGGGAAATTCAGGGAGGATCTTTTTTTTCGCCTCAACGTGGTGAATCTTGAGATCCCGCCCTTGCGGGAGCGGAAAGAGGATGTGCCCGAGCTGGCCCTTTATTTCCTGAAGCTGTTTGCCGAGAAGAACGGTCGGGATATCAAGGGGTTTACCCCGGAGACCATGGACGCCATGATCCGCCACACTTGGCCGGGCAATGTCCGGGAACTCATGAATTCCGTGGAGCGGGGTGTGGTGCTGGCCAGGTCGGATTATCTTACCATGACCGACCTGCCGTTCATTTCAACGACGGAAGAGACGGTTTCCGGTCATTCCCTCGCCATGGACCGTCCCCTGGCCGAGATCGAGAAAGAGGCCGTACTCAAGACCCTTGCCGCGGCAAAGAACAACCGGAGCGAGGCGGCAAGGCGTCTTGGCATCACCCGGAAAACCCTGCTAAAGAAGCTGAGGCTCTACGGCGAGGCGTGAGGTTGAATCCGCCTCCTCCTGATCCAGTACCCGGCGGATTGTAGCGGTAAGTTCCGCCTGGGTGACGGGTTTCTTTAAAAATTCCCGGATGCCCAGGGCTTCCGCTTTGTCAGGGGTCATCGTTTTGCTGAACCCGGTGCACAGGATCACGGGCATGCCGGGCCGGATCTCCATGGCCCGGATGGCAAGCTCCTCTCCGGTCAGTCCCGGCATGGTCATGTCCGTGAGGATGAGATCAAAGCTGCCGGGATTCCGTTTGAAAAGCTCCAGGGCCTCTTTGGAGTCCGGGGCCGACAGGACATCATAACCAAGCTCCTCGAGCATGTGGCTAAGGACCTCCACGATCTCCGGTTCGTCATCCACCACCAGGATGGTTTCATCTCCCCCGGGAGATGGCGTGTGTGGCACGGATTTTACCGGTTCATCCCCTTTGCAGACGGGAAAGAAAAGTTGAAAACAGCTGCCCTGGCCGGGTGTACTTTCCACCCGGATCGAGCCGCCATGGTCCTTGACAATGCCCTGAACCGTTGCAAGGCCCAGGCCTGTTCCCTGGCCGAGCTGCCTGGTGGTAAAGTAGGGGTCGAAGATAGATCCGATGATCGTTTCATCCATGCCGCATCCCGTGTCTTTTACCGTCAGCCTGAGATGGGGGCCGGGGTCAAGGTCGCATTGCGGGTGGGGGGCATTCCCGGGGATGTCGATTTTGTCCAGCAGGATGGAAAGCATCCCCTGTTCTCCCTCCATGGCCTGGATGCCGTTGGTGCAAAGGTTCATCAGTATCTGGTGAATTTGTGTGGGATCGGCCATGATTTTGCCCGGTTTCGATGCCAGGTTCTGGCGGATTTCAATGGTTGACGGTGTGGAGGGCCTCACCAGTTTCAAAGTCTCCCTGATGATGGGGCCGATGGTGCAGGGGCTTTTATGGGTGGGGCTGTGGCGGCCGCAGGTGAGGATCTGCTGGATCAGGTCCCTTGCCCTTTCACTTGCCTCCATGATGCGGCGGGTGAATTTCCGGCCTTTTTCATTTTCAATGGGGGTATCCATCTGTATGAGCTGGGTAAACCCGATGATGGAACTGAGGATGTTGTTGAAATCATGGGCGATGCCGCCGGCAAGGATGCCGATGGCCTCCAGCTTATGGGCCTGGCGAAGCTGGGTCTCAAGATGCTGCTGCATCTGGCTGGCCTGTTTCCTTTGGGTGATGTCCCGGATAAAGAGTACACAGATCTTTTGGTCATCCCCATCAAGCAGGGTCAGCAGAATTTCCACCGGAACCTTGGCGCCCTGCTTGGTCGTAAGGGTCGTCTCAAACGGGCATGGCCCTTTGTCATATCCCAGGTCGGGCCAATGGGGGGCTTGCTCGATGAGCCGGGCCAATGTGGGATTGTTCCTGCCTATGACTCTCCCCAATAGTTCCTCCTTTGTGTAGCCCGAGGCTTTGACGGCGGAATCGTTGGCAAAGAGGATCCTGGTGTCACGGTCGGTAAAAACGATTTGATCGGACGCCCTGTCAATGACATGCTTGGCAAAGGAGAGCTCGTTGTTGATATGAAGGGCGGTTTTGCTTTTCGCCTGAAGGATCTGATTGGCTTTCTTGAGTTCCCTGTTTTTTGCGGTCAGCTCCCGTGTCCTGCGGAAGGAGTACCAGGCAAGGGAGAGGGAAAGAACAAAGAGCACCGGGAAGAACTCATCAAGCTCCATGGATTCGAATCTTCTTGTCAGGTGCATGGTCTGCTCAAAAAGGTCGAACCTGACGCTCAGGTATGCGGCGATAAGGGTTGCGGCAATAACCGTGAAAAGGTCTGTGGCGGATCGTTCAAACAGAAACAGCGTTGGGCCGTTGGATCGTGGGTTGGGCAAATTCAACATCTTTATATTGCTTTCAAAAGTGGTAAATCAATGCTGCGCCGGATGGGCCTGGGCCTTGCCCCTGTTGTGGCAAGGCCCTTTGGGATTATCTTCTCTCCGGCCATATTTCGGTGGAAAGTTCGGTGAGCTTGAACTTCTGGATTTTTCCGCTGGCCGTCATGGGATAGTCTTCCACGAATGTGACGTAGCGGGGAATCTTGTACCGGCTGATCTTGCCCCGGCAGAAATCCCTGACATCGCTTTCTTCAAGGGTTGCGTCCTCCTTGAGAACCACAAAGGCGCCTACCTCTTCCCCGTATTTCTCGCTGGGCACGGCAGCCACCTGGACATCCTTGATCTCCTCCATTTTATAGAGGAACTCTTCGATCTCCCTTGGATAGATGTTCTCTCCGCCCCGGATGATCATGTCCTTGTGGCGGCCTGTGATGGAGAGGTATCCCTCCTCATCCAGGATGCCCAGGTCCCCTGAGTGGAGCCATCCGTCCTTGTCAATGGCGTCCTCGGTGGCCTGGGGATTGTTGTAATATCCCTTCATCACGTTGTAGCCCCTGCAGCACACCTCCCCCTGGACTCCCGGGGCAACGGTTTCTCCGGTCTCGGTATCGATCACCTTGACCTCGATGTGGGGAAGGGCCTGGCCCACGGTCTCCACCCGTTTCCTCAGGTCGTCGTCGATCCGGGTGAAGGTCATGACCGGACTTGCTTCGGTGAGACCGTAGCAGATGGTGATATCCTTCATGTTCATCACCTCGATCACCTTTTCCATCACATGGATGGGACAGTTGGACCCGGCCATGATGCCGGTCCTGAGGGTGGAAAAATCGAACTTGTTGAACATGGGGTGTTCCAGCACGGCAATGAACATGGTGGGAACCCCGTACAGGGCCGTGCACCGTTCCTGCTCCACCGAGGCCATGATGAGCAGCGGGTCAAACCCTTCCAGGATCACCATGGAGGTGCCGTGGGTCACGGCCGCAAGCACGCCCAGCACACAGCCGAAGCAGTGGAACAGGGGGACCGGCAGGCAGAGCCTGTCGGTTGCTGAAAAGCGCTGGTTTTCTCCGATCCAGAACCCGTTGTTGCCGATGTTGTAGTGGGTGAGCATCACCCCCTTGGGAAATCCCGTGGTGCCCGAGGTGTACTGCATGTTCACCACATCGTGGCAATCCAGGGCGTCCTGGCGCGCCTGGTACTCCTCGTCGGATACCATGGCGGCAAGGGCCCGGATCTCGGGGATGGAGTACATGCCCCGGTGCTTCTCCTGGCCCAGGAAGCAGACCCGCTTGAGGTTCGGGTATTCAGGGGAGGAAAGATGCCCCCGCTGCTGGGTCTTGAGCTCGGGAATCAGTTCATAGAGGGTGTTGACGTAATCGGTGTCCTGGAACCCGTCGATGATAAAGAGGTTTTCCGTCTCTGACTGCTTGAGAAGGTAGTCGAGTTCCGCCTGCTTGTAGTTGGTGTTGACCGTCAGGAGCACGGCCCCGATCTTGGCCGTAGCAAACTGCAGGGTCACCCAGAAGGGGATGTTGGTCGCCCATACAGCGACCTTTTCACCCCGTTTGATCCCCTGGGCCATCAATCCCTTTGCCACCTCGTCCACCAGATCGGAGAACTGCCGGTAGGTGAGCCTGAAATCCCTGTCCACATAGACCAGAACCTCGTTGTCGGGATAGCGGGCCACGGTCTGGTCAAGGATCTGGCCAAGGGTGAGTTCTTTGAGACCATCGTCTTTTGTCATGGTTTCCTCCTCCTACTCGGGTATGTAGATGACCGCATGGATCTCGGCCTTTTCACTGCCGGCGCAGCTCACATAGTGGGGAACCACGGAGTTGTAGTAGACGCTGTCTCCCTCGTTCAGGATGTGGGTCTCCTTGCCGTAGATCACCTCGATGCTTCCCTTGATGACGGCGATGAATTCCTCGCCCTCGTGGGAGGAGAGTTTCTTTGTCTTGGCCGATTCCGGGGTAAGCTCCACGAAAAAGGGCTCCATGTGGCGGTCGGTCTTGCCCTTGCCCAGGGAGTAGAAGTTGAGGGCCGCAGGCTTGCCCTTGCCCGCGAGAACACTGAATTCAGACTCCCGCTCAGTTCGTCGGACAATAAAGGGGTCGTCGCTCTCCTGGTCGTCCAGGAAGGTGCCGAGTCTGACACCAAGGGCCCTTGCGATCTTCATCAGCGGCCCCAGGGGGGGGTAGATGTTTTCTGTTAGCATTGTATCGAGGAAACCCTTGTCAAGCCCTGTGAGCTCTGCAAGGGCTGTAAGATCAATGTCACGTTTCTCCATGAAATAGCGTATCCGCTGGCTTACTTTTCCTTCTTTCATCGTCCCTCCCAAATTAGATTAAAAGTATATTCTTATATTATAAAAGCAGGGGGGTGTCAAAAGAAAGCGCGGCAGAGGGCAGAGGCAGAAGAGCGGCCCGGGTGTCCCAGGCATTTCAGGACAGGGTTTGGGCGACCAGGGAGGTGGCGATGGTCCACATGGTGATGCCGACCAGGGAATCGAGGATTCGCCAGGACACGGGGCGCTGGAACAGAGGAGCAAGAACCCTGCCGCCCATGCTAAGGCCGAAGAACCAGACAAAGGAGGCCAGGATCGCTCCCATGGCGAACAGGCGCCGTTCTTCCCCGGCGAACTGGCTGCCGATGGTGCCGATGAGAACCATGGTGTCGAGATAAACATGGGGATTGAGCAGGGTCAGACCCAGGGTTGCGGTGACGGTTGCCGTAAGCGTGCCCGAGACCGGGTCGCTTGCCTGAAGGGAGCCGGGTTTCATGGCCGACCGAAGGGCGTTGAGGCCGTACCAGAAGAGGAACAGGGCCCCTCCCCAGGCGGTGATCTTTGCAAGGCCGGGGGTGGAGGCCACCAGGGAGCCCACTCCGCAGATGCCGCAGGTGATCAGGATCGCGTCGCAGACGCTGCAGATCAGGGGAATGACGATCACATGGTTTCGCCGGATTCCCTGGCTCAGCACAAAGGCGTTCTGGGCGCCGATGGCGACGATGAGTCCTGCTCCCACACCAAATCCCTTTACAAATGCCATGTCCATGGGGAAACTCCTTTTTCTTGGGGTAGTTGAAATTTTTATCAATGGCCACGCTTATACCCCGCCCCTGTCATGAAGTAAAATTAATAGTTTTAATAGAAGATTAATTTTGCTAATGTCTTCCCATGCTTGAACGACGATCCATGGAGGCCCTGGCCGCGGTGATAGATGAGGGCGGGTTTGAACGGGCGGCCCAAAAGCTCCACATTACCCAGTCCGCCGTTTCCCAGCGGGTGAAGCAGCTGGAGGAGGCGGCGGGACAGGTGCTGCTGATCCGAAGCTCTCCGCCAAGGCCCACTGCGGCGGGCATCAAGGTGCTGAAACATTGCAACCAGGTCCGGCACCTGGAAGCGGATCTCCTGGCCGGGCTCAACCCGTTTTCGGAAAAACGGTTCCGGACCCTTGCTTTGGGGATCAATGCGGACAGTATCGCCACCTGGTTTTTTCCCGCCATGAATTCCTATCTGGCAACAGAGCCCATCACCCTGGACCTGAGGGTGGATGACCAGGACCAGACCCACAAGATGCTGAGAAAAGGGGAGGTGCTGGGCTGCATCAGTTCCCAAAAGGCGCCGGTCCAGGGGTGTTCGGTATCGTTCCTCGGCACCATGAACTACCGCCTGGTGGCGACCCCTGGGTTCATGGAACGCTGGTTCAGCCAGGGCATTTCAGGGAAAGGGATCGCCCATGCCCCCCTCCTGGTGTTCAATAAAAAGGATGAACTCCAGTCCACCATCCTGACCCGGGAGTTCGGGCCGATGCCCCAGGGGATGCCCATCCATTATCTTCCCTCCACGGAGAAGTTCCTGGAGTTCATCGCGGCCGGTCTTGCCTACGGGGTGGTGCCGGATCTCCAGAGCCTGGATCTGATCAAAAAAGGCGTTCTGGTGGACCTGATTCCCCACGGGCACATGGCGGTCGACCTCTTCTGGCACTGCTGGAACCTCAAGTCCCGGTTCATCGGGGCGTTTTCCCAAAACCTTGTTGCCAGGGCCGGGGCGCTCCTCTACTGATCAGCCCTTGATAAATCCGGCTGTATTTGACATACTGCGTTACTAAGGTATGTTCAAGCAGATGTGACCGTGATCTTTCCCGGCTCTCCTTTGCGCGGGTTCAGGTCCTTTGGGCCGTGCATATTTCCCATGAGTCCACTTCTTTACTTCTCGGTACGTCATGCATCCTTTGCCATAATCTTTGTTAAATTCGCGATATCACAACAGGTGAAAAAATAAAATTAAAGGGGAGGTCTATGAGTGTCCATCGACAACTAAAAAGGAGAGTGAATTATGAAAGAGTTGATTAAGTACATTGCTCAAGCGCTGGTTGATCATCCGGAACAAGTGGAGGTCATAGAGATAAAAGCCCAACAAACCCTTGTTTTGGAATTAAAGGTTGCCAAGGAAGACCTTGGAAAAGTGATTGGAAAAAAGGGCAGAACCGCCCTGGCCATGCGAACTATTTTATCCTGTGCATCCGCGAAAGAAAAAATAAGAGTGGTCCTTGAAATTCTTGAGTGATTGTTTTTTTAGATCCTGTATCCTCAATTCCTGCCCTCTGATTTTTATTGCGTTTTAATAATCGGTTTGGTAGTTTTACCCTTTTCTAAGATCTTTAAAGGAGTGGCCGTTGTTGAAAATCAGCAGATCTGTCCGTGGATGGTGTGTGGGGGTGGCTGTGATGGCCGCAATTTCCCTTTGTCCTGTTACCTCATCCCCGGCTGCCAATACCCGGACGGCGGTGGACCAGGTGGGACGGACCGTAATTTTTCCCGAACGCCCCCAGCGGGTCATCTCCCTTGCCCCAAGCATAACGGAGATCGTCTTTGCCGTGGACCGTGGTGAGCGCCTCAAGGGCGCAACCATCTACAGCGATTATCCAAGGTCGGCCCGGGCGCTTCCCCGGGTTGGTTCCTATGTCCACCTGGATATTGAAAAGATCGTGGCCCTCAAGCCCGACCTGTGTATTGCCGTGAAGGACGGAAACCCCAAGGAGACTGCGGACCGCCTTTCCGACCTCGGTGTTCCGGTCTATGCCGTGAATCCCGTGGACCTTGATTCGGTGATCCGGACCGTGGGCCTGATCGGTTCGCTGTTGAACGCCGAAGACCGGGCCGCCGAGGTGATCAAGGACATGGAGACAAGAATCCGGCGGGTGGAAGACCTGGTGACCACAACTTCCCGGACGCCAAGGGTTTTCTTTCAGATCGGGATTTCCCCCATTGTTTCCGCCGGGGGTGACACCTTTCTCCACGGGCTGATCCAGCGGGCCGGCGGAGAGAACCTTGCCGGACAGCTGATCTCCTATCCCCGGTTCACCAAGGAGCAGGTCCTTGGGCTCAACCCGGATATCATTATCATCACCTCCATGGCCCGGGCCGAAGTGTTTGAACGGGTCAAGGAGGAGTGGCAGACCTGGCCCCAGGTGCCGGCGGTAAAGAACAACCAGATTCATATCGTTGATTCAAATATTCTTGACAGACCCACCCCCAGGATGGTTGAAGGCCTTGAAATGCTGGTGCGCCTGATTCATCCGGAGCTTTTCTAATTATGATAAATCGTTCCATTGCTTTTCGTATCACCCTGGTTTCGGGTGTCCTGGTTATTTTCCTAGGCCTTGCCATGTTCCTTGGCCTTGGCATCGGGTCCACCTCCCAGGGATTGTCCATCGTATGGCAGACCCTGGTTTCCCCGGAAACCTCCGACTCCACCCTGGGCGCCATCATCTGGCGGATACGCTTTCCCAGGGTTCTCATGGCCATGATGGCCGGGGCCGTGCTTTCCACGGGGGGGCTTGTGTTCCAGGCGCTCCTGAGAAATCCCCTGGCCGAGCCCTATATCCTGGGCGTATCCGGCGGATCGGCCATCGGCGCGATCATCGGCATTATCCTGGGCCTTTCCCGGTTTCCCGGGGTTGGGATCACCGCGTTTGCGGGCTCCATGGCCACCCTGCTCCTGGTGGTGATCATGTCCTCGGGACGGTCCTCCCTGAAAAAAGATTCCATGCTTTTGTCCGGGGTGGTTGTCAATGCCTTCTGCTCGGCCGTGATCATGTTTCTCATCTCGCTTACCCAGAATGACAAGATCCATAACATCATGTTCTGGCTCATGGGGGATCTGTCCTCAGCGGACTTGAACCAGGCCGGCATCCTTGCCGCCAGCATCATTCCCTGTTTCCTCATCATCTTCGTCTTCTCCCATTCCATGAACATTCTGCTCATGGGAAGTGAGATGGCCCATTCCATGGGAATCAACATCCGGGTTGTCACAACCGTGCTGCTGATTACATCGTCCTTCATGGTGAGCGCAACCGTTTGCCATTGCGGCCTCATGGGGTTTGTCGGCCTTGTGGTGCCCCACATCTTTCGCCTTGCCCTGGGCCCGGACCATAGGGTGCTTGTGCCCGCATGCATCCTGGGCGGGGGGGCCTACATGGTGGTGTGCGATCTTCTTGCCCGGTGGATTCCCCGTCAGGGGGAGATGCCCGTGGGCGTGATCACCGCCATGATCGGGGCGCCGTTATTTATCATGCTGTTGAAACGGGGGAGGAACTAACCATGGAGGTTGCCGTATCTGTCAAGGGGCTGTCCCATGCCTATGGAAAGAACCGGGTCCTGGACGATCTCTGGTTTGATGTGCCCAAGGGCGCTTTTTTTACCATCATCGGCCCCAACGGGTCGGGCAAATCCACCCTCATGCGCCTGATATCCGGGGTGCTGCGGTATGGCGCGGGCGAGGTGCAGCTCCTTGGCCGGCCATTGAAATCCTACGGAGGCCGCGAGCTTGCCAGGAAGGTCGCCTATGTGCCCCAGACCGTGTCGGACCAGTTTCCCTTTACCGTGCAGGAGCTGGTGCTCCTTGGCCGGTCGCCCCACCAGGGTGTGCTTGGGGTGAACTGCCGCAAGGATTACGAGATCGCAAGGCAGGCCATGGCCTTTACCAACGTGGATCACCTGAAGGAGAGAACCCTTGACCAGATCAGCGGGGGGGAGCGCCAGCGGGTGTTCATCGCCCGGGCCATCTGCCAGGGGCCTGAGATCATGCTCCTGGACGAACCGGCCTCGGCCCTGGATCTTGCCCACCAGGTGATGCTCATGGATCTCATGGACCGTCTCAAAGAGGAGACCGGCATCACCATTGTCATGGTGTCCCACGATATCAATCTGGCTGCCATGTACTCGGATGAGATGGTGCTCATCGCAGGGGGCGGCGTCGTTAAAAAGGGCCCGGCCGACCAGGTCCTGGACGCCCCGGTGCTTGAGGATATCTTTGGCTGCCCGTTTCTCATCGATAACAATCCCCTGGGAAATGTTCCCCGGATATTTCCCGTTCCCGACAAGTTTAAATCCCTGATTTAAGCCTGTACAAGGAGTAACATGGCATACCTCTATCTCATGCTGGCGATCATTTCCGAAGTCATTGCCACATCGGCCCTGAAAGCGTCGGCGGAGTTCACAAAACTCGTTCCCTCGGTGATCGTTCTTGTCGGATACGGCTTATCGTTCTATTTCATGGCCCTGGTGCTGAGAACCATTCCCCTTGGCGTCACCTATGCCATCTGGTCGGGGCTGGGCATTGTGTTCATAGGCGTCATCGGCGTGGTTTTTTTCAATGAGAGCCTGGATCTGCCGGCCATGGCGGGCATGGGCCTGATCATCGCCGGGGTGGTTGTGGTCAACCTCTTCTCAAAGACGGCCGGCCACTGACCGCTTTTTAGCTTATCGCACACGAATAGAGCCCATTTCTTATTACAATAGGCAACGCCGGGATCTGATAGTTGCGGGGCTTGGCCACGGGGGATTATGCCGAGGTGGTGGCGGAGATCTTTGCGGAGATTTTATGGCCCAGGGCCATGATCTTTTTGATCACCTGGGGCCGGTTGTTGTTGAATACCTTGAGCCCGGAGAAGCTCACCGCCGCAAGCACCCGTTCATGGTCGAAGATAGGTACGCTGATGCAGAAGAAGTGATCGGTGTACTCTTCGTTGTCAATGCCGTACCCCCGCGCCTTTGTCAGTTTCAGCTCCTCCTGGAGCCCTGCCTTTTCCGTGATGGTTGTTTCCGTGAATTTCGTAAGTTCCATGTTTTCGATGAGCCCCTCCCGCTCTTGCTGATCGAGGTTGGCAAGGATCACCTTGCCCGAGGCGGAGGCGTGCATGGCGCCGTTCAGGTCCACTGGCCGGGACTGGACATAGGATTTGAGGGGGTCGTACTGGAACACGTAGTTGAGCACCCCGTCTTCGTAGAGGATCAGGGAAACCGACAGCTGGACCTCTTCCGCCAGCTGGGTCAGGCTTTCCTTGGCGACACTGTAGAGATCCTTGGTGCGGATATAGGCGCATCCGATCTTGTAGGCGTGGAAACCGATGGTAAAGCGCTTATTGTCCTGGCGGAGCATGTGGATGTTTTTGAGGGTGTGAACGATGTCAAATACGCTGGTCTTGGGCAGTTCCAGGTGTTTTACGATTTCTGAAAGGGTCAGCCCGTCTTCATGTTCCGTGAGCAGGTCCATGATTTGAACCACCCGGAGAGCCGTTCTGTTCTGTTTCATGAATGTTTCCTAGTGCCTGGGCAGTAAAGGCGGTCCAGGGTGGTTGCTGGATCTCTGCCGGCTGTTTTTTGGTTAACGTTGATGGTAAATGCCCGATCTTCCAATGAAATAGGCATTGATTATGGTTTCTGTTTTTTAGCAGTTCGGATATTCGAATGCAAGGACAAAAGTAGGAATTTATTGCTTTTTGTTCTTGTAAACGACGGATTTAATGAAAAAATGAGAGGGGCGGAAGGGGGGATTATTCCTTTTTGCCCCTCTCATTTTTATGGGTGAACCATTGTCTCAGGCAGCCATCTTTTCAATTGCCACGGGCCGCTCTTTTCTCTCTCCGTTCTCATATTCCACCTTCTGGAGAACCGGGGGGGAAACTATTTCCCCAAAGTCCTCCTTGATGCTTTTCATGAAGGACCATACCATCACCAGCAGGGCGAACATCAGGGGAAAGGCCAGAACGATGGAGGATGCCTGGATCACCTTCAATCCGCCGATGGAGAACATCATCACGGCCATCAATGCCAGGATCACGGCCCAAAGCAGGCGATTCCAGCGGGCGGGTTCCTCTTCGCTGGGGAGTTCTTTTGTGGAGACAGACGCCAGGATATAGGCCGATGAGTCCAGGGTGGTGGCCAGGAAGACAAACATCAGAACCACGAAAAGCGGCAGCAGATATGTGCCGAATGGCAGGGACTCGAGTATGGTCGTGATCGCCTGGGCCGCTCCCTGTTCCGCCATCAGTGCGGTCATGGACTGGGCCCCGTAGAGCTCGATGTTGAGGGAGTAACACCCGAACACGGCAAAGTAGATCCAGCAGCCAAGGGGGCCCCAGATGCACATGCCCGTGATCAGCTCCCGGATGGTCCTGCCCCTGGAGATGCGCGCCACAAAAAGGCCCATCATGGGGGAGTAGCCAACGGCCCAGGCCCAGTAGAAGATGGTCCAGGACTGGGGAAATCCGCTCTTGGCAACGGGGTCGGTCCAGAGGCTCATGCGGAAATAGTTGTCGAACATGAGGCTCAGGCTGTTGGTAAAGGTGTTGAGGATAAAGGCCGTGGGACCGGCCACCAGGACGAAGAGGGCAAGGGCAAGGGCAAGCCCGATGTTCAGGTCGCTCAGGCGAGCGATTCCTTTTTTGAGACCAAGGCACACGCTGGTGCCGAAGATCACCGACCAGATCACCAGGATGGCGATGTTGAGCCAGAAGCTCTGGGGAATGTGGAATATCCTGCCGATGCAGGCGGAGATCATGGGGGTGCCAAGGCCCAGGGAGGTGCCCACCCCGCCGATGATCCCGAACATCACGGCCACGTCCATGGCCTTGCCGATGGGACCGTTCACACGGTTGCCCAATACGCTTTTGGAGGCGATGCTCAGGGTGAGCCGGGTCTCCTTTCTCACATAATAGGAGTAGGCAATGGGGATGGTGGCGATGGTGTACCAGGACCAGCAGGTGATGCCCCAGTGGAACGCGCCGTAGGTGGCGGCCCATTCCGCCGCTTCATGGGACCCCTGGGCAAGGCCGAAGGGCGGGTTCTGCATGTAGTATATGGGTTCGATGATGGACCAGTAGACAAGGCTCGATCCGATACCGGCGCAGAAGAGCATGGAGATCCAGGTGAAGGTGGAGAATTCGGGTTTTTCGGTGGGGTCGCCGAACTTGACATTGCCGTATCTGCCCATGGCGAGCCACAGCAGCAGGGTGGCCATGGCAAGGCCCACCACCAGGTAGGCCCATCCAAAGTTGTCCACGATCCAGGACATAACCCCGTTGACGGTCCTGCCGGTTGCGTCGGGCCAGATGATCGAGGCCGTGCACATGGATAGGATGATCACAAGGGAGGGCCAGAAGATGTGCGGGTCAATTTTCGAATTTTTCATGGAACTATTCCTTTGTCCAGGCATGGAACCGGGGAAGGGGGCCTTGAAAGACTCGATTCTGCATAAAAATGACGCGCCGGGCCATACCGTTAATTGGCGAAAATCGGGACCCGGCCAGGGGGATGGAACCGTCCCCTGGCCGGGGATGTATGCATTATCCGCAGGGGAACAGGCAGGAGGGCGCCTGTTTCCCTGCGGATAACATGGGTGATCTTAAGCCGTCTTAAGTACGGTTTTACCTGATTCCATTCCTTCTACTTTTCTGCAGTGGCGCAGGATGGCATAGGCGGCGCAGGTGCCCACAAAGGCCACCACGGCGAGATAGATGAAGATGTAGGTGTAACCGGTGTTGCCGTAGTTGTCGAGCCACGTGCCGAACATGGCGGACATGAACAGGTCCGGGGTGTAGCCGGTGATGGACGCGATACCAACGGCGGTGCCTGTCACGGCCAGGGGGATCTTTGCTTCGTCAATGATGGAGAAGAGCACACCGTAGAGGGCAAGGCCCACGGCGCCCGGAAGCAGGGTAAACACGCTGATAAAGAAGGGGGACGCGGTTGAGGGAATGTTCATGACGCCGATGAACATGAGTCCCAGGATGGTGAAGGCGGTCATGAACCACTTGCTGGTGGATTTGAACACCTTGTCGGCCAGATATCCGCCAACCGGAGCCAGCAGCATGAACAGATAGGTCCGGATGATGGAGAATATCCCTGAGTCCTCGGGGGAGACACCGATGACGTTGGTGAGATAGGGGGTGAAGTAGGTGGTGGAGGAGTACATGGTGTAGCCGCAGAAGATCACCAGGGAGAAGAGCCATACCACCGGGTTCTTGATAAGGACCTTCACATCCTCGAACTTGATCTTCTCATCGTCTGACACGCCGTCTTCGGCCTTGTCGTTTTTCAGGATGAACATCACCATCACCGCCGCCACGGCCGTTGACAGGCCGATCACGGTAACGGCGTTGAAAAGGCTTCCCTTTGCCGTGGTGGCAAGGCCCGAGGCCCACAGGGCCACCGAGTTGCCAACTGCGCCGGCAATGCCGTTACCCGCATAGTACAGGCCGAAGATAACCCCCTGTTCATCGTCGTCCGCCGTCATGCGGATGGTCTTCATGAGGGAACTCCAGAAAACAAAAGTGGTTGTTACGGCAAATAACAACCAGATCAGGAGCGAGATATTGAAACTCATTGTAAAGGTGAAGGCGTAGACAAAGGTGAGGACGGTGGTGGATATGAGGGAGAAGAGGATACACTTTTTGGCCGATAACCGGTCGGCCATCATGCCGCCGGGTATGTAGAGTAACATGGTGCCGGCGGCGAAAACCGAGAGAAGCAATCCGGACTGTTGGTTGGTGATCCCCATTGCCTCTATCTGGTAATCGTAGAACACATACTTTATATAAGGTATCAAATAGATTGAACCGCCACTAATTGATAATGCCAATACCGTTAGATATTTCCGTAGTTTATTGTCCATAATACCCTTCTCAATGTTATTATTGGTTAATAATGCGTCACATCTCAATGGTGTTGTCGTGGTCGGACCCGGCCGGGGATCGCCGGCCGAAAGGCTTCATTGGCTTCCGGCCGGCGATCATGTTATCGGGTCCGATGCGTATCAGTCTAGTTGTCCGGTGTATCAAAGACATCGGGAGCAAAGAGTTCCCGTGCGGCCTGGCGCTGGGTCTTGCCCTCCGCTTTTGCCTTTTCAAACACCCGCTTCATCTGTTTTCTGATGATGGAGGTGGTGTCGTTGACAATGTCTTCGGGTACGGGCTCGATGATGCCGAAGACCAGAGCCTCATAGATGCGGATGCCGCCCATGTTGTCGATGAAGTCAACGGCGATGTCCACGCCCTTCCCGGCAAGGATCTCGTCCGCCTCGGGGGTGACGGGGATGTTTGCCGCCTCACAGATGAGGGAAGCCTTGACCTTGTGGGCGTTGTCCTTGTTGATCACGTCCTCGAGGGCGGCGGGAACGAGGATGTCGCACTCGACGTCCAGCCATTCGGTGTTGGGCCGTGCAATGTAGTTGTCCTCAAAGGCGGAAGGATCCATCTCGCCCTTGGGAAGGCGGGTCTTGACAAGCTTTTTCACGTCCAGGCCGTCCTGGCA
>JAAEMK010001410.1 GCA_024225635.1 Desulfobacteraceae bacterium
GGCGCACAGGTGACCGACCGCATCCTCGAGAGTACGGACGCCGAGCGCCGGTACGTCGGCCAGAGCAGCCTCGCCGGCGTTGGCGGCGGGCACGATGACCTCGCGGACCCCTTCCTGAGCCGCAAGCTCGGCAATGATGAGAGCGCCACGCACCGGCCGGACGTGCCCGTCCAGGCCGAGCTCTCCGATGAGGAGGCGACCCTCCAGGGCGTCGTCTGGCACCTCACCGAGGGCAGCGAGGAGCGCGAGGGCGATGGGCAGGTCGAAGAGGCCGGCGGAGGCGCAAAAATCGGGTGGATCGAGGCGGACGGTGACGACGCGAGGCGGCAGGTCGAAGCCGGCGGCTTTGATGGCGGATTGGACTCGATATCGGGTCTCGCGAAGCGAAGCGTCGGCGAGGCCGAGGATTCGCATCTGAGAGATCCCCATGGATGCCGCGGCGAGCAAGACGGCGCGGCGAGCCGGACCGATGGTCTCATCCAGGTTTGGTGGCCGCGCGGGGAAGGCTTCCGCGGTCCTCGGAAGCCTTCCCGCGGCCGGCGGAAGGGATCGGCGGTCTCATCCAGGCCTCGTGGCGACACGGGGAGAGCTTCCGCGGTCCGTGGAAAGATTCCCGTCGTCGCCGGAAGGCTTCCGAGGTCTCATCCAGGCCCCGTGGCGATGCGGGGAGGGCTTATGAGATCTCATCCAGGCCCCGTGACGACGCCGGGAAGGCTTCCATGGTCCAATTAACGCTTCCTGTATTGTGAGGAGGGCTTGATGAGCCTCATCAACGGCTTATGCTCGCGTGAGAAGGAGTGGATGAGATCTTGGATCGTCTCGTAGCTTTGTGGGAAGAGCTGATGAGATCTTGGATGGCTTCGTGGCTTGCGGGAAGGGCTGGATGAGGTCTTGGATGGCTTCGTGGCTTTGCGAGAAGGGCTGGATGAGATCTTGGACGGCTTCATGACCGCCGAAGAGAGCTGGATGACGTCGTGGTCGCCCTGTGCCCGGGCGACGAAGCCTGGATGGTTCCGGGGATCGCTCGAAGCTTCGCGGCAAGGGTCGAATGACGTCATGATCGGCTGGAAGACGGCGGCAAGAGCCTCGTGAGGTCATGGATCGCTTTGTCGTTTCGCGGGGGCCGGATGACGTTTGATCGGACCAAGAGTTCGCCGCCCGGGGCGAGCATTACGGCCGCTACCAGTACGCCACCGAAGAGCAGGTGGTGCTCGAGCCAAAGGAGGAGACACTCGTTTCGCCACGTTCCGCCGCAGCCGGCCAAAGGAGTCGTCGCGAGGCCGACCCGGTCACTTCGGCAAAAAGACAACCGATTCGTGGCCAATCTCTCCGCCAGCGGCAGAATCAGAGCCCGTTCCACGTCTTATCTCTTATGAGATGAGACGCAGCCAACCAGGCGACACGGATCGCCCAAGCGAATATTCCCGGGCGCCCCTCTGGGACGACAGGAGGCCATAATGAGCTGGCCTCTGCGCTACATACCCGAAGGCGGCGCCC
>JAAEMK010001411.1 GCA_024225635.1 Desulfobacteraceae bacterium
ACTAATTATTCATATGGGCAGCGGTAAATGTACAGTGGCGACAAAATATTCACTGTGTGCAGCGTGAAATGTACATGGGCAGCGAGAAACGTAATGTGGCTGCTAATAATTGTAATTGGTCAGCGGAAAATGTACTTTGGTCGACTAATATGGTCTCCGGTAGACTATTATATGCTTTGGTCGACCAATCATGTGCTTTGTCAACAAACCTTGTATTGTGGGCTGCAAATATGACCTTCGGTTGACAACTATGTCTTATGGTCAACAAATATCTGCGTTAATCAACAAATATGTAGTTTGGTTGACTAATCGTGGACCTTGGTCTCTTGAATAGGTAAGTGTTTTGGTAAACATCTTAATCAAAGAAGGCAACAAAATGAGTCTTTGAATTGAAAGCGTGTTCAACATCTCTGCAGCGGCATGGCGAGTCAACCCAACCCTGATGTTTTGTGTAGTGCATATCGATGACATAGGACGACGATGACATAGGATGACGATGATGGCAGAGGATGATGACGATGACAGAGGATGATGATGACAACAGAGGACGATGACAAAAGAGGATGACGATGACAGAGGATGATGTCAGCAGAGGATGATGACGGCAG
>JAAEMK010001412.1 GCA_024225635.1 Desulfobacteraceae bacterium
GAAATGAAAGTTGTGCTGCACGCCGACGTTTTGAGCAAATTCTGTCGCAAAATGTCAATAAAATTGCGCCGCAGGCGAAAATTTTGGTGTATTTCGTTGTTTGCAGACCAAAACCATCAGGGGCGGATCTAGGATTTTTTTCTAGGGGGGGCCCAAGCAAACTTACAACCCCAAACAGGGGGGGTTCGGGGGGGACGATAGTCACCCCCGATGTTGAGAAAATTTTTCAATCTGGAGTGTAAATCGCCTTCTGGATTTGTATCAGAAATTTGCTTCAAAACGTCGTACATTATTGAATTTCGTTACAAATTTGGCATAAAATGGGTACTTGAGACTCGAGAGCATATTTGAAGTTATGAAAAGTGAATTTGCGCGAAATTTTATGTGCGTAATTATGCTCAAAAGTTAAAACCAACTGCAGTATTCTACAAAAGTGCAAAACAGGCAGAGTAACGAAAACAACAGGCTAATCTACTGAAAAGAAATCCGCACAAAAACAGGAGAACATTGGAAAATGGTGAAGGAGACTGGTAATAATAAAAGTAATCACAAAACAATACGAATACAGCCGAATCTATAATAGCAGGACGCACAAACGAAACACTAGTATCATACTACGACAGTACGACTCACCATACTACGGTACTAAACTTGCCACTATAGCACTACAAATA
>JAAEMK010001413.1 GCA_024225635.1 Desulfobacteraceae bacterium
CGGCGCCCGTCGCCATGGGGACTCTTGGCAAAAGCGCCGGCCTTCCGGCCTGCACCCAGGGGGACTTTTGGAAAGACTCCGCCCTTGCCCGCCGGAACCATCGGCACTTTTGGCAAAACTTCGTGCCTGCGGCCGGCAAACCACGCGTACTTTTGGCAAAAGTTCGTGCCTGCGGCCGGCAGACCACGCGTAATTTTGGCAATAGTTCGTGCCTGCGACCGGCAAACCACGCGTACTTTTGGCAAAAGCTCGCATCTGCGGCCGGCAACAGCGGGTACTTTTGGCAAAACTTCGCCCCTGCGCGGCGGAAACCACGGGGTCCTTTGGTAAAAGTTCGCGTTATCAGGCCGCAGACAAGAGGAATTCTGGCTAAACCTGGTCATCGCACGGCGGCACCAAAGTGAGTTTGAGTTAAAAGTTCACCTTGTAGGAGCTGCACCAACGTGAGGTTGAAGCGAAAGCTCGTGCCTGTGCCGCGGCACCAACCCGAGTTTTAGCCAAAAGTGTGCTTTGCACGACGGCAACAACCCGGACTCGAGGCAAAAGTTCACGTTGCTGCGGCGGCACCAACCAGGACTTGAAGCAAAAGTAGGTGTTGTTGACGCGAAGACAACATGAGTTTTAGCTCCA
>JAAEMK010001414.1 GCA_024225635.1 Desulfobacteraceae bacterium
GGAACGCTTGTCCCTGGGGTCCAGGGCGTACCGGGCAAGGCGCATGAAGCCCACGGCGCTTAAGAATCCCTCCCGCATGCGCTTGGTGGCGCAGGCGGATACGCAGCAGCCGCACTCAACGCAGCGCTCGAGCTCGTAGATCTCGTCGGCGGTGTCCGGGTCCATGCGCTCCTCCAGCTTGCACAGGTCCACGTTTTCCGCGTATTTGTCATGTATCCAGCTCTCCACCCGCTCGCTCATCTGGCGCATGAATTTGCCCGTGTTCACGGAAAGGTCCCCGATCAGCTCGAAACCGGGCAGGGGCAGCATATAGCATTTTTCTTCTGTATGATCGCATCACTGGTCAAGCGATATGAACGTATCCCATGATAAGCAAGAGTTGATGTATAACCGGTTGATTCCCGGATTCTATCTTGAAAAGGTTTCTCAGAAGGAGGCGGACCCTGAACGAAAAGAGAGGATCCGGCAAAAGTCTCTGGAGTTGCTTTCGGTGTTGACGGACAGAAGCAGACCTCTTTCCCGGTATGATGAAATGGAAACTAACCGCATGGTGAGAAAGGCCAAAAATTGCGCCGGAATTTTCCAAAGGTCCAGTTTCTGTGTAGAAGGGCGCAATGCCCAGCTATTTTTACGCCATCATGGGATGCACCGTCTGAGTGACCGAAAACTGAAGTGTCTGACGGTGATTCATAACTTTTATCTATAGTTCAGGACGCATGAATTGACACCTTCCGCTTATTAATAATGATGAGATGAGCATCAATCCATGTGCGTTTATCTATAAAAAGGTCGGATGAAACAACAGCGGCAGAACGATTCTTCAAAAGCAAGCCAAGCAACATGTTTGATTGGCTCCTGAATGAGATGGATTCGCCTCCCAGGCCAAGAGGTAAAAGATAATTAGCTGTTTAGTAATAATGGCCGATTTTATGATCAAGCCCCTTATATTTAAAAAAGTGTTTGACAAGGATGACTAATTTTATGATATAGATCGCTCAGTTTTTATGTTTTTTTAATTGCTGTTTTTAGTTGTCTTAGGATAACTATCTTTTATGTTCAAGTAGAAAAGGAGTTCATCATGGCTGTTTCACCATTTATTACATTGGCAAACGCAATTATTACCGCAAATACTCATTCGTTTTTACCTGAATACGTAGCTACTCCGGCCAATCAGGGGGGGAATTCCGTTCAGTACAAGGCTGGGGTCTATTACAGTAGCCTCGCACCCTCGAATGCCCCTGGTGAGTACTTATATCATCAGGAGTGGTCAAGCAATCCTGGTTATGAAAATGTAGGTATCATGATGCGCAGCAATGACGGACAGTATCAGAACAGCATCAATGGGGGAAGCGGCAATGACGCTATCCTGGGAAACGCCGGGTTTGACGGGATCGTTGGCGGAGAAGGAAGCGATCTGATCATGGGGGCAGGAGGAGATGATTCTCTTACGGGGCTAACCGGAGATGATACCATCGTGGCAGGTTATAAAATGGCAGCGGACGGTCAGGATTTCCTGACTGCCTGGAGAGGCCTGTTTTCCGATCCAAATATGACTGAGGCGGAGGTGGCATCACAATTCATTCTCAAAGAGGGGGATGCAAAACTTTATGGTGGAGACGGCAACGATTTGCTTGTAAGCAGCGTTGGTGATGATGAACTGCACGGTGGCGTTGGTAATGATACCATTTTCGGAGGTTCCGGCGATGACACCATTTATGGAGAAACCGGGGATGGTGCTTTTGGATGGACTGCCAATCAGACCGGCAATGATACTATTTACGCCGGGTTTGGCAATGATTCAGTGTCTGCTGGCTCTGGAAATGATGTGATCCTCGGTGAAGACGGAAACGACACGTTAAACGGAGACGCAGGAATCGACCAGTTGTTTGGTGGTGTCGGGAATGATACGCTCCATGGTGGCGACGGTGATGATACAATCCTTGGTGACGCTGGCATGGATACCCTGAACGGTGATGCCGGAAATGACAAGATCAGTGGTGGTGACGGCAATGACAGGCTCAATGGTGGTGACGGCAACGATACGTTTAACGGGAATGCCGGTGACGACATAATTCAGGGTGACGCCGGTGACGACATAATCCAGGGCGGTGCCGGAAATGACCAGATTCATGGCGGAGCCGGGACCGATATCGTCCAGGGTGGAGCAGGAAACGATATTTTTGTACTTTCTGCAGGATCTGAGGTTACCCGGGTTGTTGGCCAAGCGGATGACGGAAACGATATGGTTTTCTTGACAAGTGATGTTTCTGGGCTGAATATTAGTAAAGCAGGAACAAACCTGGTATTGGTCGGTTCAAATAAAGTCGACGGCGTTATTATAGAAGATTGGTTCTCAAACCATTCCGTAGAATTTCTGGGCCTTCAGTCTAACGGAAATTTGTATAATCTTATTGACCTTGTTAATGCAAATGTTCCCTCGGCTTCAACAACTCCGCAACCCGCCATGGCCATAGCGTCACAATATGAGGCAGCTTTTGCAGAGTCTTTAACGCAAGTGGATTTTTCCGCAGTACAATCAATGGACGTTGAGCTTGTAGGGATCTCCCCACTTAGTGCTGACGCCCACATTGTTGTGTAAACAATTCATTTAAACCGAAGATGCGGGGGTAACATTTACTGATGGATGCTACCCTCGCATACTATTGTCTGCGGAACCGGCTAAAAGCCGGATATCAGCAATCACTTCTCCAAAAAGATCATGAGCCGCACCTTGCTTGGGTAATTTTTATATTTATAGTTGTTTATCTGACATTCCGCAGGCTCAAATTGTGTTTTTGCTAATTTAGTTTGCTACATTTTTTATTCTGTTGGCTAAAATAGCCACCATTGATCTTTGACATCTTGATATACAATCGCAGGCACTCCTAAAAAGTTAAGGAGGTCA
>JAAEMK010001415.1 GCA_024225635.1 Desulfobacteraceae bacterium
GGCGGCCTTTGTCAAGAGCTACAGGTCGCTAGACCCAACCGATTTTGACGTAGTGGATCTCATTCGATAGGAAATCGATGGCTCTTTGCAGGAAACTGCACGAGAAGGTTCAGACTGCTATGATAATGAAATTACGATTTGTTCCGGCGAAAATTTTTTCGAACCTGTTGCTGTTCGTACTGTTACTGTGCGGTTTTATGAGTTTTCATCATTCTGCGTGCTTGCGTGGCACCACAAAAGTGCGAGACTGCATGTTTCACCTTGCTGTGCACTTGTGTTCCTCTATCTAAGTCGAAAATTTCATTCATAGTTCGTTTCGGTTAATAGTAAGTGATTCCTGTATGGTATATGGCATACTCGGAGCTGCAACGCCTCCTAATAGAGTGCGCTATGCCTGAACAGTCCTGCTGGCGTGATGTGTTGGTTGGGTTGGAATTAGTGTTGGTCTGTTCCAGATATTTTGACCTTGTGTACGATACTGTGTACGATACACGGCCTACTGTTTTGTGTACGGGTTTTTGTGTACAGATACTCGGTCACTGTATCTGTGTGCTGTGTACGCATGTGTAC
>JAAEMK010001416.1 GCA_024225635.1 Desulfobacteraceae bacterium
AGGTCACCTTTTAGGCCCGCTTTCCTGTGTCCATGTGGGACCACAGGCTGTGCGTGAAGGGTTTGTCGGCTCGGAGGGAGATATGGAAGTATTCATCAAGCGTAAGTGCATTTACTGCGCGGCGGCCGGCGGCCGGCCGCGCAGCCGAACACCAAACAAGGACAATAGGGTCACCTGTGGCCGCTGGAGGGCAGGGAAGGATCAAATGGGAGCGGGAGGTGATGGCGGTTTGGGCGTTGGAGGAGCGGTGATGGCAGGCGGCGGCATTGGCAGGGAGCCCTCTGGCACTCTGTGGGGCCGACTGGGGCGAGCAGGGCCTCTTGCCGCGAAGTTTGGCCCTGGCTGGACAAGGAGAGAGCAGAAGGAGGAGCGGTACGCGCTTCATGTAGGAGGAATGGGCGAAAGAAGATGTGGGAGACAAACGGATATGGGAGCGCTGCAGCGCTGCCAGCGGGCGTAAACGCACTAACGCTTCAGATCTTCGAGAGCCAGATCAAGGACACGCTGGCCATCTCGGAGGGCGGCACGCGCATCAAGGGCACCAAGAGACACGAGACTTGCAACGCCGTGTGCCTCGTCACCTCGAGGTACCCTCTGCGGGCGGGAGGGGTGTACAAGTGGACTCTGCTGTGCA